>DATCYW010000001.1:0-21044 GCA_036526255.1 Malonomonas sp.
CGGGGGGGCTTGGATTGTCGTGTGCCACTCTTTAACCAGCGGCAGCAGCTCGGGGCGCACTTCGGACCAGAGGCGGAACAGTTCGAGAGCTTTTGGGGTCAGGGGATGTTGCAGAAAGCGGCGCTCGCCGCGCATGCCACGGCCACGCGCCAGCCGGAAGCAGGCAACCAGCAGTTCGCGGGCTTCATGCCGGATGCCGGCCGCGATGCTGAAATAGTGGCAGTGGGGGATGATGATTTCGTTCGCTTTGTGCAGCACTTCGGCGATATGCACCTGCGGCGACACCGGACAGTTGTCCATGAACAGCCGCAGGTAGAGGGCCGCAATGGCGAACCCTTCTTCAATCGGGACGCCGGCGGCGGTGCGTTGATCGATGTGGGCCAGCAGCCGGATGCTCTCATCGGTGCCCGGATAGCCGGCCAGCAGGTGCGGTAACATCCCCAGTTCGCGGCACTGCTTCAATACCGGACCGGCCACCTTGTGCCGGTACAGCTCCATGATCTCTTCACGGATCCGCGCCGGAGCGGCGCTGGCGATCAGGGCCTTTTTCTGTTCAATGGCCGCCAGGATCGAGTCGTCCAGAGTAAAATCGAGCCGCGCGGCGAACTCCAGCGCGCGCAGCATCCGCACCGGGTCTTCTTCGAACCTGACCAGCGGGTCGCCGATCACGCGGATCCGCTTGGCGCGCAGATCGTCCAGACCACCAACGTGGTCGATAATCGAAAAATCAGCAATGTTGTAAAACAGCGCGTTGATGGTGAAATCGCGGCGAAAGGCATCGTCACGCGGCGTGCCGAAGACGTTCTGCACGAAGTGGAAATGGTCATCCGGATCATCCGGCAGCTCAGCTTCGTCCGGGTGACGGCGGAAGGTGGCGACCTCGATCAGCTTATTGTTGCCGAAGCGGATATGTGCCAGACGAAAACGCTTGCCGACCAGAAAGCAGTTGCGGAAGAGTCGACGCACCTGTGACGGGGTGGCATCGGTGCCGATATCGAAATCCTTCGGCGTCCTTCCGAGCAGCAGATCGCGCACGCTGCCGCCGACCAGGTAGGCCAGATGGCCGTTACGGTGCAGGCGGTAGAGAACCTTGAGGGTCTCCTCGTCGATCTGTTGACGTGAAATAGCGTGCTGGTCACGCGGCAGGATGGTCATTTCGGGCTGTTGTTCGGTCATCGTCATCTTCGCAAAAGTGTTTGTTGCGCGGACTATAGCAGAGATGCCGGCACAGACAAAGGTTTTGCAATAGGCAGCCCGGTTCTTTTGTTTTATCCTGTGGGGCACTTTTGCACCGGGAGTCATCATGAGCAGCACCAGCATCAACCTGATCGTCATTCTTGGCGCGACCGCCGGAGGTAAAACCGGACTGGCGGTCAAGGCGGCGAAAAAACTCAATGCCGAGATCATCTCGGCCGATTCGCGACAGGTCTATCGCGGCATGGACCTGGGGACCGGCAAGGATCTGCTCGAATATGGCGAGGTGCCCTATCACCTGATCGATATTGCCGAGCCGGGGAGCGAGTACAACGTCTTTCAGTTTCAGCGCGACTGTTTTGTTGCGCTCGAAAAGCTCTGGCAGCGGCAGAAGCTGCCGATTCTCTGCGGCGGCACCGGCATGTATCTGGATGCCGTGCTGCGCGGCTATCGACTGATCGAGGTGCCGGACAATCCACAGCTGCGCGCCGAGCTGGCAAACTGCACTGATGATCAATTGCGTGAACGTTTGAATTTTTTGAAACCCGAGCTGCATAACCGCACCGATCTGGACGACCGGTCGCGACTGGTCCGCGCCATCGAAATCGCCAGTGGCGAACAGGCGGCCGCAGTCGAGCTGCAGCCCTTACCGGAGCTTCGGCCGCTGGTGTTCGGCCTGCAGTGGCCGCGGGAAATTCTGCGTCAGCGGATTGCGCTGCGCCTGCAGCAACGGCTGGAGGCCGGGATGATTGAAGAGGTGCAGCAGCTGCACAGCTCCGGCGTGCCCTGGGAAAAGCTAGAATTCTACGGTCTGGAATACCGGCTGATCGCGCAACACCTGCAGGGGCAGTTGAGCCGTAACGATATGGTCCAAAAGCTGCGCAGTGCCATCGGCCAGTTCGCCAAGCGGCAGGAAACCTTTTTTCGCCGGATGGAGAAGCAGGGGGTCGAGATTCACTGGCTGGACGGGCAGGGCGATCCGTTCGGGCAGTTGTGCGCCCAGCTTGAAAGCAGCAGTCGCTGAGTGAAGCCATGTCCAGTCGACAGATTGAAAAATATCTCCGCAGCCGCGCTATTCTTTCCCCCTGGCAATTAGCCGGAGCATCAGGTCGCGATTTCAGGGCTGCAGTCGTTATTCCCGCGTTGGCCGAGTTGCAATCCCTGCCGCTAACGCTGGCTTCCCTGGCAACCAATTCGGCTGAATCTCTTCTGCAAACCCTGATCGTCGTGGTGATCAACAACCGGGCGGATAGTGCCGCCGATCAGTTCCGTGAAAACCAGCAGACCCTCAACTGGCTGCAGACGCAGCCGTTTCCCACCCTCAATCTGGCCTGGGTTGACGTGAGTTCGGCCGGTTTACAACTGCCCGCCAAGGATGGCGTCGGCCTGGCGCGCAAGCTCGGCTTCGATCTGGCACTGTCGCGATTGAATTGGCAGCGCTCACCGTTGCTGATCTCGCTGGATGCTGACACGTTGGTTGATAGTAACTATCTGACCGCGATTTATGCGCACTTCAGGCCGCACCGCTGCGGTGGCGCGGCCCTTCCATTTCGTCACCAACCCGCCGACAACCCTGCGCAGGAGCAGGCGATCCGTCGTTACGAACTCTACCTGCGCAGTCAGCTGTTCGGCTTGCAGATGGCCGGTTCCCCCTACGCCTATCACAGTATTGGCAGCGCTTTTTCCTGTCGCGCGGAAGCTTACGTCAAGGCCGGCGGGATGAACCGGCGGCTGGCCGGGGAGGATTTTTATTTTCTGCAGCAGCTGGCCAAGACCTGTGGGGTTGAGATGCTCAGCGGAACCCTTGTTCAGCCGTCGCCGCGCTTTTCAACGCGGGTGTCGTTCGGCACCGGCCGGGCAGTGCAGGGGCAGGTCGAGCAGGGGCGGGAGCTGTTCGGCTTTACTTCGGCTGCGGCCTTTCAGGTGCTGCAGGGGTGGTTACGGCTGGTCAATGCACGATGGGAGGATTCGGCTGCTTCGCTACTGGCCGCAGCGGGTGAGCTGTCGCCAGTTCTAGCACAGGCACTGGAGGGGCTGGACTTCGCGACCAACTGGCAGAAGCTGCAGCAGAATCATCGCCGGCGGCCACAGTTTCTGAGCGCCTTTCACGGCTGGTTCGACGCGCTGCGCAGCCGGCAGCTGCTGACCCGGCTGGATGTGAAGCCGCTGGTTGCGCAAGCGACTTTAATCGATGAACTTCTGGCTTGGGGGGGCTATCCGGGGCTGAAAAGCGCGGAGCAACAGTTGGCGAAACTCGAGATCTTGCAGGGATGTAAAGCAACCGGGGCGCTATTTTAGCGAGCGCCCCGGGCTGATTCAGAACTTGCCGAACTCATCGTCATCCAACCTGATAGCAGGCTTTTGTTTGCCGGCGGCCATGTCGGTCCAGCCGATATTCTTCGCTGTTCGAGCTGTGGCTTTGCGCGCTGTTGTTGGCGGTATCGGTACCGTGCGGACTTTTTCCCCTCCGGTCAGCCGGAACCGTCCGAGTAGTTGATTCAGGTGCTGGGCCTGGCTGGACAGCTGCTCGCTGGTGGCGGCACACTCTTCGGCGCTGGCGGTATTCTGCTGAATAACCTGGTCGATCTGCGCCAGGCCGATATTGATCTGACCGATCCCCTGCGCCTGTTCGTTGCTGGCGGCAGAGATTTCGCCGATCAGATCGGTTACTTTGGCGGTTGATGCGACGATTTTGCTCAAGCTGTTCGATGTGGTTTTGGCAATTTCACTGCCGCGGCGGGTTTTTGCCACTGAGCCTTCGATTAATTCTGCCGTCTCACGCGCCGCCTTGGCGCTGCGCGCGGCCAGGTTGCGTACCTCTTCAGCGACCACTGCGAAGCCTTTGCCGTGCTGCCCGGCGCGCGCCGCTTCGACGGCGGCGTTCAAGGCCAGCAGATTGGTCTGGAAGGCGATTTCATCAATCACCTTGATAATTTTGCTGATATCCTTCCCGGCGGCGTCGATCTCCTGCATCGCTGACACCATTTCGTTCATGTGCTGATTCCCGCTGCCGGCCACCTGACTGGTTTCGTTGGCCAGCTTGTTGGCCTGACTGGCGTTCTCGGCGTTGAGTTTGGTCTGGCTGGCCATCTGGTTGATCGAAGCACCGATCTGCTCGATCGAGGCGGCCGTTTCAGTAGCCCCCTGTGACAGGCTCTGGCTGGCTTCGGCGACCTGCCGGCTGCCGCTGTCGATCTGTTCGCTGGCTGACTGCACCTGCAGCAATAGTGTGGTCAGATCTTGCTGCAGACGTTTGATCGCTTCGCGGACTTCATCTTCGGTATCGTGTTGCCGAACCGCTGTGGTCAGGTCGCCACTGGCGATTTTCTGCAGGGTGCCGATCACTTCGTTCTGCAGGTTGTCGGCAAAGCGGTCCATCGCTTTTGCCATCTCGCCGATTTCATCCTCGCTGTCCATCCGCAGGCGGGTTGCCAGATGACCGTTCTCCAGCTGCTTGATCATGCGGACGGTTTTTTTCAGCGGGCTGGCGACGGCGCGGATCAGGGTCCAGCCGACCAGCAGAAAAATGATGGCGACAGCGGCACAGATCAGGATGACGCCGGTTTTCAGGCTGGCGGCCTTGTCCTGCATGCTGAGCAGTTCGTTGCGCAGTTCGTCGGTCTGCTGCGCGATAAAGGGCTCCAGCGTGGCGGTCAGTGCCGCTGCGGCCCCGTCAAAATTGGCCATCTCGAGATTGCCGCCGGCCGGGCCCTGATCGATGTAGGCCTGGGCCATCTTTTTACCGACCGCATAGTAGCTGGCAACCTGCCCTTTGAGCTGCTCGACCTGTTGCAGATGGACGCTGTCATTTTCGCGCCGATACATCCCTTCGAACTGCTTCAGCCCGTCCATGAACGACTGATAGCTGGCTTCCGCTTCGGCGAAACCGTCGTCCAGGCCGTCCTGCCCCCGGGTCGCGGAAATGTCGGTCAACCACTGCTGTACCTGAATGATGTCACGGCTCATCTGCTCGGCCAGAGTGGCGAAGGGCTGGCTTTCCTGCAGGATCAGTTCGCTGCCCTGATGGACTCTGCTACTGAAGCTGTAGGTCCAGAGGCCGAAGGCCAGCACGGCGACCAGCAGCAGGCTGAAGCTGAGGGAGATTTTTTGCGCGATCGACAGGTTTCTGAATAAATTCATGGCGAGCCTCGATAGCATACTTGGTTGCTTAGGAATAGCTAATAGTTAACCAAGTTAACAGCTCGGCAATATAATGCAAGTGCTTATTTTGTCATCACTTACTGGATAATAAAAAACTGTTATGATTTCGGCAGGATAAAAAAGGGGGGCTTCTCCTGAAGCCCCCCGGTTAGTTGCCCTGTTTATGGCCTGGGTCAGGCTGGATGGAGATTTTTCAGGTTGTTAGAGCGCCCCGCTCATTTTATCTGGCGGAAAATCTTCGCTTAAACCACCTGCTCCATCCCCCAGATTCCGCAGGGGCACATGCCGGCGCAGATGCCGCAGCCGATGCAGATATGGGCGTCCGAGATGTACTCGAAGCTACCGTTCTGACCGTCTTCGCGGCGGATTGCACCTTCCGGGCAGGCTTCGAGGCACATGCTGCAGTCGCGGCAGGTGCCGCAGGAGATGCAGCGGCTGGTCTCTTTGGTCGCGTCCGCCATATTGAAGCGGCTGCGGTTGTGCGGCCGGAACAGCTCTTTACTCAGGCACTCTTGCGAGATCTGCGGCAGCTTCTTTTTGGCGATCACCGGCTGGCCGGAGAGGAAGCTGTCGATATATTCGGCGGCTTCACGGCCGTGGCCAATGGCGTGGGTCAAGAGTCCCGGCTGGATGGTGTCGCCGATGGCGAAGATGCCGGGGGCCTGGGCCAGCTGGCCACAGTCATCAACGTCGGCCATGCCGCGCTCGGTCAGCCATTCACGCGGGATGTAACTGAGGTCGGGGCGCTCGCCGATAGCGATGATGATGGTATCGGCTTCAATCAGCCGGCCATCCTTGGTGTACAGCCCCTTTTCATCGACCTTTTCCGTGAACACCGGCCATTCGATGCGGCCGCCGAGCTTCTCGAAATGATCGATCTCTTTTTTGAAGGCGGCCGGGCGCTGGATGTCGATGGCGGTGACCTGTTTCGCACCCATGGCGTAGGCGCCGAGGCAGGCGTCCATGCCGGCGTTACCGGCGCCGATGACGATGACTTTTTCGCCGACGGCGGGGTTCAGGCCGTTGTTGACGTCTTTAAGGAAGTCGAGCCCTTTGATCAGCCGTTCGTGACCGGGGAAGGGGATGACCACCGGGTTGTGCGCGCCCGAGGCGATCACCACGGCGTCAAAGTTCTGCTGCAGTTTCGCGAACAGCTCTTTGGTCACCAGAGTGTTGGTCTGCACGGCGACGCCCAGATCCTTGACCCGCTGGATTTCCTGATTCAGGCTGTCGGCCGGCAGGCGGTCGGTCGGGATGACCTGGCGCAGCTTGCCGCCGACTTCTTTGTCGGCTTCGATGACGGTCGTGCCGTGACCGAGCAGACGCAGGTGCCAGGCGGCTGAGAGGCCACCGGGTCCGCCACCGATGACGGCGACTTTTTTGCCGCTGTCGGCTTTCGGTGTTGGCGATTCGGCAGTCATCGACAGCTTGCCGAGGGCCTGCATCGCGACCGGCAGGTCGATAAACTGACGGGTGCAGGCGTCCATGCAGGGGTTCGGGCAGACTTCACCGCAGACGCTGGCCGGGAACGGAGAGTAATGCAGCACCAGCTCGATCGCCTCTTTGTGCTTGCCGGCGCGCAGCAGGTTGATCCGGTCCTGGGTCGGGATCGACGAAGGGCAGGCCGCTTCGCAAGGGGCGCAGAAGGCCTTGTTCTGCCAGTGCGGAATTTTCAGCCGATCGTCTCCGGCGTTGACCAGCCCGGCGACATGGTTGTAGTCATCATTTATCAGTCCGCCGAAGATGCCGCCGTCAGCAACCCACTTGTTCAGGCGGAACTCGCGCATGCTCGGGCGCATGCTGTGGCGCAGACGCCGTTCGGCGTCGGTTCTGGCGATGATTTTCTTCCACTGGCTGAAGTCGGTCAGCTGCTCCAGCCGTTGCGGCCGTTCGATCTTTTCCAGAAAGACCGGCATGCCGGCGGCGAGAAAATCGCAGTCGGCCGTGTCCAGGTCGAGCAGCCAGACGTCATCCGGCAGATTCTTGACCGCACCGCGGACATAAATGGTGCCGCCGACCATCCCCATGCAGCTGCGATCGCCAAGAACTGAATCGTAATCGTCGCAGTCGATGCCACAGATGATCGCGGTGCCGCCGCCCATGAACTCAAACGAGAAGGAGCCGGTGTTCTTCAGCACCCATAATTCCGGGGCCGGAAAGGCCGGGTCGTGCTTCATCAGCGATCCGGAGCGGGTGCCGACGCGGCCGGCGACGTATATCTTGCCGCTGGCGGCGCAGTGGGCGGTGGTGTCGCCGCTGTCCCCTTTGATGGTCAGGGTGGCTCCGGAGTTCAGCCAGCCGGCATCGGCCGGGGCCGGTCCGTCGACAATGATCTCGGTCCCGCCCAGGCCGAACGCGCCGACGCGCTGGCCGGGATTTTTCACCCTGAACTTTAACGGGCTGCCATCTTCTGACCAGAGCGGCCCGCCGATGACGTGGTGGCCGGAGGCGAGAACTTCAAATTCGGTCTCGCCGCGCTCCATGGCGGCATAAATCTGCTGCAGCAGCTCCTGGGTGGAGATGCGGACGTTGTTTTCACTAAAACCTTGAATTTTGGCGGTCATTTATCGCAAGCCTCCTTAGCAGACATGCTGAATCTTCAGGCGATCAGCGACGGCCCGGTCGGTTGAAACGAGGGCATCGGCGCGGCCTACGGGGAGGGACGAGTTGCCGATCGGCGCCATCAGTTTTTTGATTTCCTGATCCATGGCGAGGAAATAGTTGACGATGTTCTGGGCAATCTTGTCCGGATCGAGGCGTCGCACCAGCTGTGGTTCCTGGGTGGTGATGCCGGCCGGACAGAGGCCTGTGTTGCAGGCGTTGCAGCGCCCCATGTCGTTGCCGACGCAGCCGGCCATCTGCAGGATCAGCTTGCCGGTAAACACGCCATTGGCGCCGAGGCAGATCATCTTGAAGGCATCGGCCGCCAGGTCGCCGGTCTTGCCGAGGCCGCCGGCGGCCCAGAGCGGAATCTGCCCCTGGCGTCCCTGGGTGACTGCGGCCAGGTAGCAGTCGCGTAGCTTGCTGACGATCGGATGGCCGGTGTGGTCGAGGCTGACTTCGTGAGCGGCGCCGGTGCCGCCGTCGATCCCGTCGAGGAAGAACCCGCCAACGATGTTGTAGGGGTCGCGCACCAGGTTGTTGAACACGCTGACGCTGGTTGATGAGGCGGCGACTTTGATCGCGACCGGAACGCGGAACTTGAACGCTGCGTTAAACGACAGAAACATCTTCTGCACGCTCTCTTCGATCGAGTAGAGCCCCTGGTGGTTCGGCGGGCTGAGCAGGTCGGTCTTCGGCACACCACGGATCGCCATGATGTGTTCGGCGACCTTCTGCGCCATCAGCAGTCCGCCGTCGCCCGGCTTCGCTCCCTGGCCGATCTTGATCAGGATGCCGGCGGGATCTTCAATCATATCCGGCATGCTGGTGACAATCCGGTTCCAGCCGAAGTGGCCGGAAGCAATCTGCAGGATCATGTATTTCAGATATTTTGATCTGAGCAGGCGGCGCGGAACGCCCCCTTCGCCCGAGCTCATGCGCACCGGCAAGCCGCACTCTTCATTCAGATAGGCGACCGCCATGGCGACCCCTTCCCACATCCGCCACGAGAGCGCGCCGATCGACATGTCGCCGATGATCACCGGGTAAATCCAGTTGACCGGTGGGGTGATGTCGTTAGTGACCAGCTGGTTGTTGGCATCCGCGCTAAAGGGGAGCTTCTTCGGCGGCAGTATCCGGCCGAACGGGGCCAGCAGGTCGAAGGTGTGGCGCTGAGCGTCGAGGCTCGGGTCGGTCATCTGTGAGATGCGGCCGACGCGGATCTTGTCCAGGGTGCGCGAGGTGCCCTCCAGGTTCTTGCGCCCGCCGCGCTTGATCGAGTCGCCGCCCAGGCAGCGGGTGACGATCGGGTGGCGGGTGTCGAGGTTGCGCTCCGGGCGGATGGCGTCGTTCGGGCAGACCTTCTCGCACATGCCGCAACCGCGGCAGTAATCGCGGATCGATTTGGCTTGACGGATAACCGGCACGGCCGAGAAGCGGGATTTCGGCTCGGGGAAGTTGCCTTCGGAAAAGACCATCCGCCGCCGCTCAACTTTCGGCAGGATCGCCCGGAAGGTGCAGGTGGCGACGCAGGAGCCGCACATGGTGCAGCGGCTGGCGTCATACTTGATTTTCCAGGGGAGGTCATTGGCAGTGACGCTGTTGACTTTCATTGTTTCCATCGCTGCACCTCCAGCTCGTCATTAATCACTATCGTTTCCCGTTCATTGGGGTAGATATCCGTTTCCCAGTCGCGGTCGGGAAGAACCTCGTTGATGCCGCAGACCTCTGAAGAGATAACGACGGTATCCGCATCCCGGCCGACCACCACCGGGCGCAATTTTTTCGCGTCGCAGCAGGTGAACAGGGTGTTGTCCGGGAGCATGCCGATAATGGTGTTCGGGCCGTTGATTTCCAGGTGCGCCAGCGACTGGCGGATCGACAGCAGCTGTTTCTGGTCTTCGCGTTTGTCGATATTTTCAAACGGCAGCGGTGTTACGACATGCTTGTAGTAGTTCAGCGGCCAGCCGAGCTCGCGATGGACGTAGTGCAGGGTGTAGAGAAAGCACTGCGAGTCGGATTCAAATCCGATGTAGCCGCGATGCAGCCCCTGCTGCATCTCCATGTTCTTCTGGTAAAAGGTGTTTTCGCCGTTGGCCAGCGCCGTGTACCCCTGCAGGTGAAAGGGGTGGGCGGCGTAGCGGACGATGTCGTAGTTGGTGTTCTGCCGGCACTGGGCGGTAATCACCTTGGCGGTGAAACGGTTATCGGTTTCCCAAAGGTTGAAGTAGGTGCCGATATCGTGCGGGTCGCCGATCTCCTTCAGGGTGATGACGTCGGGCCAGAACGAGTAGACGAAACCCTCGTCGTTCGGCTCAAGGGCGCGGCGCAGCTTCAGTCGCGTGTCGAGCAGCAGCTCTTCCTTCTCTTTTCTTCTGGCACCCTCATAAGCGCTCGGATAGCTGAAGGTTTCGAACACGTAGTGCGGCATGGCGTTGATGTCCAGCCCCGGCCAGTCGTTGACTTCGGGCGACCATTGCATGATCCGGCGGAAACCGACTTCGTGCAGGATGTTTTCGGCAATCTTTATTCCCGCGTCGGTGCAGGCCATCGACAGGGTCGGCAGGTGCTTGTAGGTTTCAAATATCCCGCCAAGGTTCTGCATGACCATTGCGAAACCCGAGTTGTCGTGCCCTTTCTGCTGTGACTGCATCAGCTGCAGGGCCTTACTCGGATGGATGTAGTTGCGACTTTTTATCGCTCCAATACGACACATGCTATCAACTCCTTCTGTAGATCGGAAAGTTTCCCCCGGAGGCATAAACGACGCTGCTGACTGTCGAAGAGGGGAGGTCTGTTCTTTATTGCGTAGAGGCGGTAGTGTATAGCAGGTTCTGTGCCAGAGAAAACCTGGCTGGTTGCGTGAACGAGGGCGTTGCTTAAACTGTTTTTATTTCAGTAGGTTATGATGTCTTGATGGTGGATAGGTGGAGCGTCTGTTGTGCGGAAGGGAATTTTTGAGTTGACCGACTACTTACTTTGAGTAGGTAGGTTTGTCGTGGTAGCGCCCGCATTTTTTACCACTAGCGGGCGCTACCAGGGTCTTAAAGGTTGACGATCCAGCCGTGGGTGTCGGGCTGCTGTCCGTACTGGATACCGGTCAGCTTGTTGTAGAGTTTCATGGTCAGTTCGCCGGGTTTTCCGTCACCGAGCTGGACGCAGCGGTCCCGATAGCAGAAGGAGCCGACCGGCGAGATAACCACCGCAGTGCCGGTGCCGAAGGCTTCTTTAAGGCGGCCGTTTTCAGTGCCATCCATCACTTCGTCGACACTCAGGGCCCGTTCTTCGATTTCATAGCCCATCTCCTGCAACAGGCTCAGTGTCGACCGGCGGGTAATGCCATCAAGCACAGTGCCGCGCAGCGGCGAAGTGATGATTTTGCCGTCGTAAAGGAACAGCATATTCATGCTGCCGACTTCTTCGACATAGCGCTTTTCTTTGGCGTCGAGCCAGAGGACCTGATCGAAGCCCTTGAGCGAGGCTTCGCGGGCGGCGTAGAGGCTGGCAGCGTAATTGCCGCCGGTTTTGGCTTCGCCGGTGCCGCCTTCAGCGGCGCGTACGTAGTGATCGGAGATCCAGATCTTAACCGGGGCGATACCGCCTTTGTAGTAGGCGCCAACCGGGCAGAGGATGACGTAACAGAGGTACTGATCAGCCGGACGCACGCCGAGCATCGCTTCGGTGGCGATCATGGTCGGCCGGATGTAGAGGCTGGTTCCGGCGCTGCGTGGCACCCAGTCGGATTCGAGACGGACCAGTTCAAGCATTGACTCGAGAAAGAACTTTTCGTCGACTTCCGGCATGCACATCCGCCGGGCGCTCTGGTTGAAGCGGGCGACGTTGTCGGCCGGGCGGAACATGGCGATGCTGCCATCGGGGCGGCGGAAGGCTTTTAGGCCTTCAAAAATTTCCTGCGAGTAGTGCAGAACCATCGCCGCCGGGTCGAGGCTGAACGGGGCGTAGGGTTGAATGCGCGCCGAGTGCCAACCCTTGCCGGTGGTGTACTCCATGACAAACATCCGGTTGGTGAATTGTTTGCCGAATACCAGGTTGTTTTCGTCTTCGATTCCTGGCTTGGGATTTGTCACCGGTAAGATTTCCAGTTGCATAATCTCGCTCTCCTGTCATGGCAATGAAGTAATGGAATGCATTTATTATCATAAGCTCGCGCGCCGCTGCAAGATTATCCCTCGCTCGTCGCTCTGGGCGCTGTCAGACTTGCGAAAAATGGTAAATAAACTTACTATTTAAAACTGTTTTCGTTATCAGAAAGCGAGGTTTGCGGTGGCTCTGCTCGAACTGAAATACGGCTCCACAATCCAGACGGCCGATCTGCCGGATGGCGGGCAGTGGTTGCGACCGAAGTCACCGCTTGCCGCTGAGGCTGAAGAGCTGGTGTTGCAGGCGTTAAGGCAGCCGATCGGTTCGCCAGCTTTGGCTGCTTTGATTCAGCCCGGCGAACAGGTGCTGATCATCACCTCGGATATCACCCGCTACACCGGCAGTGAAGTTTATCTGCCGCTGCTGGTGGCCGAGCTGAACCGGGTCGGCGTGGCGGATGCGCAGATCAGTATTCTGATTGCGCTGGGGATCCACCGGCCACAGACCGCCGCGGAGCACCGCAAAATTCTGGGTTCGCTCTATGGGCGGATCGCAGTTTATGACCATGATTGCGATGACCCGCAGCAGCTGGTATCGCTGGGTGCAACCGATTCCGGGCTGCCGGTGGCAATCAACCGCCGGGTGGTCGAGGCTGATCGGGTCATCGTGACCGGCACCATCGGGTTTCATTATTTCGCTGGGTTTGGCGGTGGCCGCAAAGGGCTGGTGCCGGGGGTGGCCAGTCGGGAAACCTGCATGCAGAGCCACTTCGCCGTGTTCAACCCGCCGGACGTCGGCGGCAAGCATCCGCAAGCGACCGTCGGCGTGCTCGATGGCAACCCGGTGCACCGGGCGCTGCTGCAGGCGGCCAGGTTGGCAAAGCCGGATTTTCTGTTGAATACGGTGCTTTCGCCACACAAGGAGATCCTCGGGGTTTTCTGTGGCGACCTGGAACAGGCCCATCTGGCCGGCTGCGAGTTGGCGCGGCGCCTGTTTTCCGCGCCGCTGGCCGAGCTGGCCGATCTGGCAATCATCTCCTGCGGCGGCGAGCCGAAGGATATCAATTTTATCCAGTCGCAAAAGGCGCTCGATTACGGCTGTCGCGCGGTCCGCGCCGGAGGCACTATTATTCTGCTGGCGGCCTGTCGCGACGGTTTCGGTCATCCGACCTTCTTCGACTGGTTCCGTTATCAGGATCTGGCTGAATTCGAAACCGCGCTGCGCGCCGATTACCAGATCAATGGCCAGACTGCTCACGCCACGCTGAGCAAGGCGCGGCAGTTCCGGGTTATTCTGGTCAGTGAATTAACTGCCGAGCAGACGATGCAGATGGGGATGGAAAAGGCCGCCGATTTGGCTGCGGCAATCGAACTGGCGAAAAAAAACTTGCCGGAAGACGCAAAAATAGTACTGATCCCGGACGGCGGCACGGTCCTGCCGGTCGTTGATGTCCGCAAAGAAGGGTAACTTACGCATGCCGAGTAAAGAAGAAATCCTGCAGAAGGTGATCGAATCCGGCTCGTTGCCGACCCTGTCGACGGTGGCTTCCAAGCTGATTAATGTCGCCGGCAAGGAAGATACGACCATTCAGGACATCTCCAAGCTGATTTCGCAGGATGTGTCGCTTTCGAGCAAAGTGCTCAAGGTGGTCAACTCCTCGTTCTACAACTTTCCCAACGAAGTCAGCACCATCCAGCAGGCGGTGGCGATTCTCGGCACTAACGCGGTGCGCAGCCTGGTGCTGTCGTTTTCCTTTCTGAATATGGAGCGCCCCAAGTTCGGCAAGGGGTTTAACTACGAACGGTTCTGGGAAGAGTCGCTGGCCGCAGCGGTTGCCTCCAAGCTGATCATGTCGAAGGTTTCCAAGGCGGACCCGGACGAGGTGTTTACCGTTGCGCTGCTGCAGAATCTCGGCAAGTTGATTTTCGCTTGCGCTTATCGTGAGCAGTACGATCAGATTCTGCAGGATGCCGATGGCAGCGACCAGCGTCTACTCGAGCTGGAGGTGGAGCGGATCGGCGCGTCGCATGCCTATATCGGGAGTGAAGCGGCTAAATACTGGAAGTTTCCGGATTCGCTGACCCTGCCGATCCATTATCACCATGAGCCGGACACTTACAACGGCGAGGATGCCGCGCGCTTGACTGAGATTCGCGTCGTCCATCTGGCGGGTCTGCTGGCCAATATCATGTATTCGGGCAAGCCGATCGCCTATCACGCTCCGTTCCGCGAACGGGCGCAGCAGATGTTTGCCCTGGAAGCGCCGGTGATTGATGAAATCCTCGAAAAGGCCAACGGCGAGGTCGCTCAGGCGGGCAGCTATTTCGGCCTGAAGATCGGCGGCACCCCCTCGATACCGGAGTTGCTGCAGGGGGCGAATATCGAGCTGAGCCTGCTCAATATGAGTTATGAGCAGATGAACCGCGAGCTGGTACAGACGAAGATTCAATTGGAAAAACTGACGTCTGAGTTGCAGGAGAAGAACAGCTATCTGGAGGGGATTGCCAATCTCGATGGCTTGACCGAAATCTACAATCATCGTTATTTTCAGGATTTTCTCGATCGCGAGATCAGCCGCGCGATCCGGCGGGAAACCCGACTCAGCCTGATTCTGGCGGATATTGACAATTTCAAGAATTTCAACGATTTTCATGGCCATCAGGCCGGTGATCAGGTGTTGCGTGAGGTGGCGACGCTCTGCGGAGGCCTGATCCGCGAGTATGATCTGCTGGCCCGCTATGGCGGCGAAGAGTTTGTCTTTGTCCTGCCGGAGACCGACCTGGCTGATGCCCTGCTGGTGGCGGAGAAGATCCGCGCGGCGGTTGAGCAGCACCGCTTCAAGTTGGGCGACACCAGCTGCCGGGTGACCTCGAGCTTCGGCGTCGCGACCTTTGACCCGAACAGTGCGATGAAAAAATCCGAACTGATCGAACAGGCCGACAAGGCGCTTTATACAGCCAAGAAAAAAGGGCGTAACCGGGTTGAGACCTTCGTTGAAAAGAGCGGCTGGTTCAGTCGCGGAAAGTAGACATTTTTAGTCTTTTATTCGATAATGGCGCTCATCCGTTGATTTAAAAAGGCACGAAAGTCCTGAGTTGTGGTCGTTTCGTGCCTCTTTATTTTTACTTTCGTGAAAAGGTTGTGACCAATGCTTGAAGCACAGACGTTGAAAAAACTGCAGGAGATCGTCGGCAAGGACCATGTCTCAAATGCCAAGGCCGATCTGATCTGCTACTCCTACGACGCCACCCAGCGGCAGTTTCTGCCCGAGGTGGTGGTTCACCCCGGCAGCACGGAAGAGATCAGCCGGATCATGCAGCTGGCCAACGCGACCGGCACGCCGGTCTTTCCGCGTGGCGCTGGCAGCGGCTTCACCGGCGGCAGCCTGCCGACCAGCGGCGGAATTGTGCTGGTGACCACCCGCCTCGACCGGATTCTGCAGATCGACGAGGAGAACCTGGTCGCCACCGTTGAACCGGGGCTGGTGACCGAGCAGTTTCAGAAGGCGGTCGAGAAGGTCGGTCTGTTCTATCCGCCCGATCCAGCCTCGCTGAAGTTTTCCACCCTGGGTGGCAATGTCGCCGAATGTGCCGGTGGCCCGCGCTGCGTCAAATATGGCGTGACCAAGGATTACATCCTCGGCCTTGAGGTCGTCACGCCGACCGGCGATATCATCAGAACCGGCGGTCCGACCATGAAAGGCGTGGTCGGTTACGACCTGACCAAGCTGATCTGTGGCAGCGAAGGGACACTGGCGGTGATCACCAAGATCATCATCAAGCTGTTGCCGCTGCCCGAAGCGAAGAAAACCATGCTGGTGATGTTCGATTCGATTGACGGTGCGGCCAAAGCGGTCTCGGCGATCATCGGCAATAAGATCATTCCGACTACGCTTGAATTTATGGACGGCCGCACCATCGACTGCGTCCGGCAGGCGACCGACCTGCAGGTGCCGGAAGCGGCCCGGGCGCTGCTGATTATCGAGGTTGACGGCGACCGTGAATTTCTCGACAAGCAGGCGCGCAAGATCGCCGAGCTGATCAAGCCGCTCGGCGTGGTTGAAACCCGCATTGCCGAAACCGCGGCTGAAAGTGAAGCGCTCTGGCAGATCCGCCGTTCGGTGTCGGCTTCATTGCGCAAGGTCAACCCTGACAAGTTCAACGAGGATATCTGCGTACCGCGTTCCAAGGTGCCGGAGATGATCCGCAAGATCGACCTGATCGCCGACAAGTACAAGGTGCCGATCGTCAATTTCGGTCACGCCGGCGACGGCAACATCCATGTCAACGTGATGATCAATGCCAAGGTGCCGGGTCAGCAGGAACAGGCTGACAAGGCGATCGAAGAGGTCTTCAAGGGCGCGCTGGAGCTGGGGGGCACCATGAGCGGCGAGCACGGCGTCGGCATCATGAAGGCCGCCTATATCCCGCTGGAGTTGACCACGGCGGCGGTTGATTACATGAAGACCATCAAGCGGGCGCTTGATCCGAACAATATTCTCAATCCTGGCAAAATTTTCCCCAGCGATCAGCAAGTCGGGTTGCACTGAACATGGCGAAATTAAAAAAACTGACAGACTTTCGTGAAGAGATCGAGCAGTGCGTCAAATGCGGCGCCTGTCGTGCCCACTGTCCGGCCTTCGGTGCTGAAAAGCATGAGGGACGGGTTGCGCGGGGCAAAATCGCCCTGGCCGATGCGCTGTTAAAAGGCGAGGTGGAGATGGAGGAGCGCTTTCTGCTCGACATGTCCCAGTGTCTGCTCTGTGGCAGTTGCTACGCCCAGTGTCCGAACAAGGTGCCGACCGAGGAGATCGTTGCCGCGACCCGTCTGGAGATCGCCGAACGCAAAGGCCTTTCGACCTTCGGCAAAGGGGTGGCGACGGTGCTGAAAAATCAGGGTGTAATGAACCTGCTCGCCAAAAGTGGTGGCGCCCTGTCCAGTCTGCTGTTTAAAAAGCTGCCGGACAACAGCGGCATGCGGCTGCGTTTTCCGGCCCCCTTCATCAGTTCTGATCGAACCCTGCCGAATGTGACCGCCAAGCCGTTTCGCGAGCGGCATCCGGAGTTTATTAAGGGGCAGGCGGAGCAACCGACGGTGATCTTTTTCACCGGGTGCGGCATCAACTACATGTATCCGGAGACCGGCGAGGCAATGCTCAAGGCGCTGAAGTTTCTCGGCGTCAATGTCATCATCCCCAAAGGGCAGGCCTGCTGTGGTCTGCCGGCGGTTTCCGCCGGGGCTGGCGAAACGGTCGAGGGGCTGGCCGAGCAGAATCTGGCCGAACTCGGCAAGCATCAGTGCGATTACATTGTCACCGCCTGCGCGTCCTGCAACGCCGGCCTGGGTAAGATTTATCCGCAATTGGGCGAAGAGTTCGCCGACTACAAAGACAAGGTGAAGGATATCTTCGTCTTTCTTGTCGAGCTGGGGCTGACCGAAAAGCTGGCCGCGCTGCCGAAGGCGGCGGTGCGCAAGCGGGTGACCTATCATGACCCCTGTCATCTGCGCACCCGCGGGATTACCAAAGAACCGCGCCAGATCCTTAAATCCCTGCCGCAGGTTGACTATGTCGAGATGGACAATGCCGGCACCTGCTGCGGCTTGGGCGGCACCTATTCGGTCTATCATTACGACACCAGCAAGAAGATCGGCGCCAAGAAGGCCGGATTTATCGCTGAGAGCGGCGCCGAGCTGGTGGCCACCGACTGCCCCGGTTGCATCATGCAGCTGCAGGACAGTATCAACCACGCGGCCGGTCAGCAGCGCGCATTGCACATCCTCGACCTGTTGGTAGAGGCGTTGCCGAATTAGTAAGTGGGAGGGGAGATGCCTGAACGTACGCCGGAATCATGGAATCAGACCCGCCTGCGGCTGCATGAGATCATCTTCGAGGCCGACACGCCGCTTGGTAAACTGTTCGATCTGGTGCTGATCTTCAGCATTATTGCCAGCGTCATTGTTGTGATGCTTGACAGCGTTGCGGTGCTGCAGCAGCGGTATGGGGTGCTGTTTTATTTTCTTGAGTGGTTCTTTACTCTGCTCTTCACTGCTGAGTACCTGTTGCGTCTCGGCTGCATCGGCCGACCGCTTAAATACGCCGGCAGTTTTTTCGGAGTCGTCGATCTGCTCTCGATCATCCCGACCTATCTCAGTCTGTTTATTGCCGGTGGCCAGTATCTGCTGGTGATCCGGGTGCTGCGGTTGTTGCGGGTGTTCCGGGTGCTGAAGTTGGTACAGTACGTTGGCGAGGCCAACTATCTGCTGCGGGCGTTGCGCGCGAGCCGGCGCAAGATATCGGTATTTCTGCTGTCGGTGCTGTTACTGATGGTGATTTTCGGTGCGGTGATGTACATCGTTGAAGGGCCCGAGCATGGCTTTACCAGTATTCCGCGCTCGATTTACTGGGCGATCGTCACCATGACCACGGTCGGTTATGGGGATATCTCACCGCAGACCAGTCTGGGGCAGGCGCTTGCTTCAGTGGTGATGATTCTGGGTTACGGTATCATCGCCATTCCGACCGGAATCATGACCGCCGAATTGGCTTTTAGCCAGCGTATCAGCACCCAGAGTTGCGCTGAGTGCAGCGCTGAGGGGCATGCTCATGATGCCCGTCACTGTAAATTTTGCGGCGCCGAGCTGAATCCATCCTGAGCAGCGGTTAGCGTCGCTCGCCATATGGCCGCTTCATTCGGCCAGCTGTTCGAGCTCTTCCCAGCGGTGATAAGCGTTCTCCAATTCGGTTTCGATTTCCTGCAGTCGATCCTGCAGGGCGCTGATCTTTGCCGCGTCCCCCTGCTGATAAAGCGCCGGATCAGCCAGTTTTTCGTGTAGACTGACCTGCTCGCTGTCCAGAGCTTCGATGCGCTTTGGCAGCTCCGCGAGCTCATGCTTTTCTTTGAAACTGAGTTTGCGCGGCCGCTCTTTGGGCCGTTCTGGTTTGCTCTTTTCTGTTTTCGGCACTTTCTCCACGGTCGGTTTCAGTTGCAGCCAGTCATCGTACCCGCCGATAATCTCTTCGACCTTGCCATCACCGCTGAAGATCAGTGAACTGGTAACCACATCATTCAGAAAGCTGCGGTCGTGACTGACCAACAGCACCGTCCCCGGATAGTCGAGCAGCAGTTCTTCCAAGAGATCAAGGGTTTCCATATCGAGATCGTTGGTCGGCTCATCAAGAATCAACAGGTTGGCCGGACGGGTGAACAGCTTGGCCAGCAACAGTCGGTTTTTTTCGCCGCCGGAGAGCACCTTGACCGGGGTACGGGCGCGGTCGGGGGTGAAGAGGAAATCCTGCAGGTAGCCGTAGATATGTCGCGGTTGGCCATTGATCAGCACCTGATCGTGATCGTCGGCGATATTCTGTTTGACGCTGCGGTCTTCATCGAGCTGATTGCGCAACTGGTCGAAATAGGCGATCTGCAGGTTGGTGCCATGTTTCAGGCTGCCGCTTTGCGGGGCGAGCTCTTCGGTCAGAATTTTTAACAGGGTGGTCTTGCCGCTGCCGTTCGGCCCGATCAGGCCGATCCGGTCGCCGCGCATGATCCGCAGCGAAAGGTTGTCGATCACCGGGCGGTCGGGGAATGAAAAACAGAGGTTTTTCGTCTCCATCACCAGTTGGCCGCTACGCTGTCCGCTGTCCAGCTGTAGTTTGACCTGGCCGGTACGGTCACGGCGCTGACGGCGTTCTTCGCGCATCTTCAGCAGTTCGCGCACCCGCCCCTCGTTGCGGGTCCGGCGGGCCTTGATCCCTTTACGAATCCAGATCTCCTCTTCGGCCAGTTTCTGGTCGAACCTGGCCCAGGCTTTGTCTTCGCTGTTCAGTACATCTTCGCGACGCACCAGATACTGGTCGTAGCCGCAGCGATAATCCTGCAGTTTGCCCCGGTCGACTTCAACGACCCGCGTTGCCAGTTTACGGACAAAGGCCCGGTCGTGACTGATAAAAATCAAGGTTCTGCGTTGGCGCAACAGAAAGTTTTCCAGCCACTGAATCGCATCGATATCCAGATGATTGGTCGGCTCATCAAGCAGCAGCAGGTCGGGGTTGTCGATCAGCGCTGCGGCCAGCAGTACGCGGCGCTTGACCCCGCCGGAGAGGGTTTGCAGATCACTCTCTGCCGGCAGTTCCAACTGACTTATCACCTGTTCGACCTGTAGATCGTCAAAGGGCGGTCGGCCGGGCGGGTTCTGCAGGTAATCCATGACTTTGCCCGACCAGTCGGTTGGAAACTCTTGCGGAACCATAGCGGTCTTCAGCCCCTGCTGGCGCTGGATTTCCCCCGCGTCGGGGCGCAGCTCCGCATTAATTGTTCGCAGCAGCGTCGATTTTCCGGCGCCATTTCGACCGAGCAGGCAGATGCGGTCTCCTGAGGCGACCTGCAGGTTCGCTTCATCCAGAAGTTTCGGGCCGCCAAAGGCGATGGTCAGTTTGTTCAGACTGATTATGCTCATAGGCGAAGATTCATAGCATATTTTTGGGATTTTCTCTGTAGAATTTTTGTCACGTTGAGAGGTGTAGATTAGTGAAAAATAACTACAGTGGGGTTGTATAACCAGATTTGTCTGCTATTAATTAAACTACTGGGAAAAGCTGGACGCAGCGATCAGCGAGGGACCCAACCAATATTGGAGGAACATATGAAAAAGCTGGCTATCTGGACGATCGTATCGATGTTTGCATTGACGTTAGTTGCATGTGCAGGAATGTCCGGTGGGGACGATGTACGTGTCAAGTGCCCTTCATGTGGATATGAGTTTAACGTAGAGACTAAAAACTGATTTAGTCCTTCAGAGATGATTAAGAGCGTTGTCATTCTTGACAACGCTCTTTTTTTATCCTTTGCAGCGAGCTGTGACCGCTGTTAATACGGCGATGATTTATTCAATAGCGAAAAGACCGTCAGCACCTATGCTGATGTTTGCATCCAGATACTGCAGGTTGTTCTTGTTAGGGTAGTCGGACTCGCCAAGGATTGCATAGTAGG
>DATCYW010000002.1:0-31545 GCA_036526255.1 Malonomonas sp.
GAAAATTAACGACGCTACAAAATAAAATTAATAGAAACGTAAATGCAGGGTTGATTCACTCTCGATCTGTCAGACTTTTAGGACACTTTCGGTGGGTGACATAGGGGACCAGTGGTAATTTGAACAACAGTCATGGCGTCCAGGATCTTCTTGGAATAGGCCCCTAGCTGGATAGAACTGTCAAAGTTTCCTCTCTTTGCAAAATCATCTGATGCTCCCAACCTTACTAAGATAGTAGTGTCAGTAGAGCCTTGGCGGCAGGTTCAGATGATGCTGGGTTTTGGCCGGTGATCAGCAGACCATCAGTGACAATATGTGACTGCCAGTCCGCTTGCTTTGAATATTTGCCGCCGTTCTGCTTAAGCATGTCTTCGACCAGGAAAGGAACGATCTTGGTCAGCCCGACGGCCTCTTCCTCGCTATTTGTGAAACCCGTCACCGTTTTGCCTTGCACCACGGGGGTTCCGTCAGCGGTCTTCGGATGACGCAGCACGCCAGGGGCGTGGCATACCGCGGCGACCGGTTTTCCCGCAGCGAGCATCGCTTCGATCAGGGCGATGGAGGAGGCGTCTTCGGTGAGGTCCCAGAGGGGACCATGGCCACCCGGGTAAAACACCGCGTCGAATTCTTCGGCGGAGATATCCGCGAGTTTATGCGTGCTAGCCAACTCGGCCTGAGCGGCAGGATCTGCTTTGAAGCGGCGAGTTGCTTCGGTCTGAGAATCCAGTGCATCGCTCTTTGGGTCGAGCGGCGGTTGGCCGCCGAGTGGCGAAGCGAGAGTGATTTTCGCGCCCGCGTCTTTGAAAACGTAAAAGGGAGCGGCAAATTCTTCCAGCCAGAAACCGGTTTTTTCGCCGGTATTGCCGAGTTTGTCGTGTGAGGTCAGAACCATCAGTATCTTCATGTTAACTCCTTGCTAAGTGTCTGATTTAGTCAGTCGCGACTTGTATCACCAGCTTGCCAAAATTCTTGCCTTCGAGCAGACCGATGAAGGCTTGCGGGGCATTTTCCAGTCCGTCAACGAGATCTTCGCGGAACCTGATCTTCCCCCCTTTGACCCAGGTACTCATTTGGCTAAAAAACTCGTCGAAGCGAGGACCGTAGTCATCAAAGATGATGAAGCCCTGCATCTTGATCCGTCTGGTGAGCAGTGTCCGGGTCAAAAGGCCCAGACGGTCAGGCCCGTCTGGCAAACTGGTGTCATTGTAGTGGGCGATTAGTCCGCACACCGGAATGCGGGCGTTCACATTCAACAGCGACAAAACGGCATCGAATACGGCGCCGCCGACGTTCTCGAAATAGACATCAATCCCCTTGGGGCAGGCTTTGGCCAACTCTTTCGGCAGGTCGCCGCTGCGCCTGTCGAGACAGGCATCGAATCCCAATTTTTCGGTCACAAAACGACACTTCTCCGCGCCACCGGCAATACCAACCACCCGGCACCCCTTGAGCTTGGCGATCTGCCCCACGACCGAACCGACGGCACCGCTTGCCGCAGCGACGACTACCGTCTCACCGGCTCTGGGCTGGCCGATGTCGAGCAATCCCATGTAAGCGGTAAAGCCCGGCATACCGAGAATCCCAAGGGCCAGCGAGGGGTGTCTCATCTGCCGATCGAGTTTGGTGAGATCGGAACCATCGGAAAGGGCATAATCCTGCCAGCCGCTGTAGCTGAGGACCAGGTCCCCTGGCCGGTAGTCAGGATGTAAAGAATTTTCCACCCGGGCGACAGTACCACCGACCATCACCTCGCCGAGCGGAACAGGTGGGGCATAGGACGCTGCATCACTCATGCGACCGCGCATGTAAGGGTCAAGTGACAGGTTGAGGATACGTAACAGAACCTGCCCATCAGCGGGAAATGGAGGCGCTGTTTCTTCAAGCCGGAAATTATCGGCAGTAGGAGCCCCGACCGGACGTGAATTCAGAACGATCTTGCGATTTATGTTCTTATTTGAAGTCATGCTAGTTATCTCCAATTCGTGCTTGAATAGGCTTCGTTCTCGAGTTTTTGAACCTGATGTAAGCTTATTTTGGATGTGGCGCCACCGACTTGAACAAAACAGATATTTGGCTCATGTCGCAGATTTTCGTTTTTCAAAGCCCCTCTATTTATAGGCACCACTTGAATAGTGTAACTCATAACTGTGGCTGTAAATTTCCAGGATATTGCCGAACGGGTCTTCCATGTAAATCATCCGGTAGGGTTTATCTTCCGGATAATAATAGCGAGGTGCTTTCATGCGCCGCTTCCCGCCCGCTGCGACAATCTTTTCAGCCAACTCTTCCACGTTGGGGTCTTGTACCGAAAAATGGAAAATTCCTGTTTTCCAGTATTCAAAGTTGTCTTCCGGGTTGGTCTGATTTTTAAACTCAAACAGTTCAACGCCGATGCGGTCTCCGGTTGACAGGTGGGCGATACGAAACCGCTCCCAGCCGGGACCAAACACATCGGTACACATTTCACCGATTGCGCTATCGTCTTCGACGACGTCGGTCGGTTCCATAATCAGATACCAACCTAACACATCGGTATAGAATTTTACCGCGGCCTCAAGGTCTGGCACCGAAATGCCAATATGAGAAAATGTACGTGGATAAGAATTAGACATGCTCGGCTCCTTTGCACTGTGGTTTGTCTCTTTCTGTTGAATTAACTATAGTTCGAGAAGTTGAAAATTAAAAATTATCATATATTATTAAAATGATAATATTTCGCAATGGTAGGGGGATTTTTCTATGATTAACCAACAATGGCTGCATACCTTCCTAACCTTAGTTGACGTAGGTCACTTCACCAAAACCGCCGAAAAACTCTACATGACCCAGCCTGGCGTGAGCCAGCAGATTAAAAAGCTGGAAGAACAAGTGGGAGTTCCCTTGTTAAACCGGATTGGAAAACGGTTTGAGCTGACCCGGGAAGGCGAGGCTCTGTACCAGTTTGGTTGCAAAAGAAAGCAAGAGGAAGAGGACCTATACAGAGAATTGCAGTTTGATGACCCGCATAAAGGGGAGTGCCGCATTGCCTGTTCGGGAGCAATGGCGACCTTTCTATATCCACATCTTCTGAAAAGACAGAAGGTTCATTCTGGGCTGATGGTCGCCGTTGAAGCAGCGCCTAACGAACGAATCATCCAGAGCGTTTTACAAAATGCCATCGAACTGGGGATTATCACCCAACCTTCACCTTCGACAGAATTAGAATATGAGTCGCTTGGCTTCGAATCTTTGTGTTTGGTTCTACCAAGCAAATATGCCCATCAGCCCTTAAGCTTTGACAGTCTTGTAGCGCTCGGCTTCATTGATCACCCCGATGGCGCTCATTACGCTGACCGACTCATAGGTGCCAACTTTGGGGAACAATTCGATAGCATAGAAAAACTGAATAAAACTGGATATGTTAATCAGATCAACCAGATATTATTGCCAGTGTCCGAAGGCCTCGGCTTCACGGTATTACCAGAAATAGCTGTTCGTCATTTTCCGCAGCAGTCATTACTCTTTGTCGCCCCATTAAAAGTTCCAATCCATGACGAGTTATTTCTGGTCAGAAAAAAACACCGGGTCCTGCCAGAGCGTTATGATTGGTTTACAAGAAAAATCAAAGAGCTCACTGCTAAATTTTAGGCACTCACGATTTTAATAAAAGTTAACAAATTGATGCTGTCGACCGGTGTCGCCAGCAAATCTCGTTAAGGGGTCTATTAAAAATCCTGACGAAATAGATTACCAGAAGAATGTTATGGGGACCGGATATCCGATAACTCACAATTTCCAGAACAAAATATGCCTCAGCCTGCCAATGTCTGTCAGTTCAAGTCTGAATCGCTGCAAGTCAGGCTTGCCGCTCTCTGGCTATTTCTCCCTCGGGTTGTATCCCCAATGTTTCGCCGCGCAGCTGAAAATACTCTGTCGGGGTGTTGATGTTGCGGAAACTGCTCTCCTGCGGATCGACCTGCTGCAATTCGGCAGCTCCAATTTCCACCACGTTAACCTGCGCAAAAAAACTGTCTATCCGCTTTTTCCCGCTGTCGAGTGTGCGCTCCATCGCCGACAAGCAGGCTTTGCTGTAAAGCGCGTGCAAGGGTTCATGGCCGCTGCTGCTGATTGGCAGCAGCAAATCCTCGTGGACAGAGTTGTTGCAGATGCTGCGTACCAGTTCCGGCACCACAAAAGGCATATCGCAGCCGATCACAAAGGCACGCAGATGTGAAGCATGTTTTATGCCCGAATGGATGCCGGCCAGGGCTCCCTGCCCGGGGTAGATGTCCGGCACCTTGCGGCAGGGGAGTTCGCGGTAAAGCTGTGGTGAGTTGGTGACGATCAGCACTTCATCGAACAGCGCGCTCAGCCGGGCATAAACATGATCGATAAAGCGCGCGCCGGCAATCGGCAGCAGCGACTTGTCGCTGCCCATCCGCCGGCTTTCACCGCCGGCGAGGATCACGCCGCTGATACCCGGAATCCGGTCATTGCTGCGTTTGGCGATGTTCGCTGCGTTCTTGCTGGTCATCGCGACCTCCGTTAGCGTTTCTGATCGATCTTCCCTTTAGCGAACCCCTCTTTCTGGGCCATCAGGTCAAGATGCATGCTGTTGATATCCTCGACATCCATCGGCAGCCCTGTGCCGAGTTCGCGACTGTCGGCCACCTTGAGATAGCAGGAGCACTTGCGGCAGATGTCGACCCGGTAGCCGGTTTCCCCCTCGGCGGTGAAATATTCCAGCCCGTCGGTTTTTTCATCGCCGCAGTAGGTGCACTTGAGCCGCGAGACCTCCCAGCCAGTCGCGCAGAGCGAGCAGTGCAGCTTTTTGCGCCCTTCTTCGCCGACCAGTTCGCCCATCGCCGGAATCGCGCCGCAGATCGGACAGTAACCCTCCTGCCAGCCGTCGAGCGGCGGGTACGGGATTGCGGCGAGCCATTGCTGCAGAGCATTGCTCAGGGTCGTGGAGCAGACATATTCCAGCAGCGCTGAAGGGATCTCCAGCTCGGTCGCAGCGGCTTCGAAGGGGGCCCGATCTTTTTCCAGGCAGGCGATCAGCAGCTTCTCGCAGGGGAACTTGTCAGCGGCCAGCGCCTGCGCGATCTGTCGTAGCTCGGCCTGCCCTTGCTGGCCAAGTTCGAGCAGGCACTCGACCAGCGCGGCGATACTCTGGCCGGCCTGCGCGACATCGATCTGCAGGGCTTCGCGGGTCAACAGCGGAAATCCCGTCTGGCACCTCGCCGGCCAGCTTTCCAGCTCGGGTGAACAGTTCAACCAGGTTGGCTGATTGTTTTGCAGAAAGGTGCAGAGTCCGGAATAGAAGGCGTAGATTTCGCTGTACTGGGGGCGGATTCGGGTCAGCTCTTTCAGGCGCAGCAGTTTCTCACTCAGTTGAGGCATAACAATTCTCTCCATTTCATTTAAAATCCGGGTGGGCGTGGAGCCCGGGTCGCGACGTAGGTTCCGGTCAGGCTGCGCAGAAAGGTTTCAAGTGCCTGTTTCTCGGCGGCAGTTAAATTAAGCGGTTTGAGCAGCGCCGATTTGTTCGGGTCATCGCCGCCGCCGCGGTTAAAAAATTCGATCAATTCGCTCAGACTGGCAATACTGCCGTTGTGCATGTAAGGGCCGGTCTGTTCGACCTGCCGCAGCGGCGGTGTACGGAAGGCGCCCATGTCCTGCGCCCGCCGACTGATGACATAATAGCCGGGGTCGCGATCCATTGGCGGCAAACCCATTTCGCCGATAAAAAAATTGCGCGTGGTGCGGTGTTGCGGATCATTGACCAGTTCCGGCAGCTCGGCGACGCCGAGATTGTGATACTGCTGGTCGGTCAACAACGAACCGCTGTGGCACTGGGCGCAACCGCCCCGTTCGCCAAAGAAGATTTCCGCCCCTTTTAGCGCCTCGCTTGAGAGCGCCTGCCGGTCACCGGCAAGATACTGATCGAAGGCTGAGTTGGTCATCAGTAGGGTGTGCTGGAAGGCGGCCAGCGAGCCGACGATCCGGTCGATCGTAACCTCGCCCCCCCAGGCCTGCAGAAACAGTTGCTGATAGGCGGGGATTTCGCGCAGCTTGGCGACCAGAAAGTTCGGGTTGAGGTTCATTTCAAACGAGGAATGGATCGGTCCCAGCGCCTGGGCTTCAAGGCTGCGACTGCGGCCGTCCCAGAAGAACACCTGCAGATAGGCAACGTTGAGCAGACTGTTGGTGTGTCGCCAGTGTTTGTTGGTCGGATAGGCGGCGGAGATTTTCTGTCCGTCGGCGAAGGCTTCATCGGGGATATGGCAGACCGCGCAGCTGACCGTGCCGTCGCCCGACAGCCGTCGGTCGAAGAACAGCGCCTTCCCCAACTCGACCTTGGCCGGGTCGGGCTGCTCTAAGGTCGGTAACGGTGGCAGATTCTGCCACTCTGCTGCCAGTGCCGGAGTTGCGAAGCCCGTTGCGCAGATCAGCAGCACACCGAGTAAGCTGCGAATGACAGCGGCGCTCATGGCTTCTTGCCCGCTTCGGCCAACGCCTGGTCGATCAGGGCGCGGAATTTTTCGATCGGGCGGTCGCCGACCAGCAGGCGCCCGTTGATGACGAAGCAGGGGGTCTGATAAAGGTCGAGCTGGCGCGCCAGTTCGACATCTTTTTCGACCCTGGGGAGGTGCTGCTTGCTGTCTAGCTCACGGGTGAAGCGCTGAACATCCAGCTTCAGCCGCCCGGCATAACCGAGTAGATCGTCGCGGGTCAGTCGTTTTTCGGCCATCATCAGGTCGAAATATTCCCAGAACTTCCCCTGCACCCGCGCCGCTTCAGCCGCCTGAGCTGCCAGATAGGAATAATCCCGGTAGCGGTAGGGGTAGTGCTTGATCACCAGGCGAACTTTACCGGCATATTCCTGTAGCAGTTGTTCGACGACCGGACCGGCCGCCTGACAGTAGGGTCACTGGAAGTCGATGAATTCGACCATGGTGACCGGCGCGTCGGCCGCGCCGCGAACCGGGGCATCGCCCAGCGGCACCTCGATCAGCGGCTTGTCCACCGCGCTGACCGAGGTCGCCAGCAGGCCGAGCAGCAGTGCTATCAGTAGACGCCTCATGCTCCCTCCTGTGCTACGGGCTACTTCTCGCCCATGATTTCCTTGTACCACTTGATGGCGTGCTTTTTCGCCCAGGCGGGCTTGACCCGCCCCCAGAGCATCCCTTCGATGGTCCCGGGGTTGCCGATCGAGCCGAGATAGATGTGCACGATGACGAACATCATAAACAGGATGAAGAACAGACCGTGCAGCATCAGCGAAAACTGGGTCAGGTTACGGTCAAAGGCGGTTGCATCCCAGATCACCAGCCCCGTGGCGGCCATTGTCAGGGTGGCCAGGATGGAGAAGATGCCGAAGAGTTTCTGTCCGGCGTTGTATTTACCCTGCGGCAGGTGCGGTTTTTTGCGGCTCAGGTAGCCACCGAGCGCGGCGAACCAGCGGGCGTCGTCCTTGTCAAAACGGCAGACCTCGCGGACATTGCCGAGAAACAGCAGGATTGACGAGACGAGAAAGATAATCCCGGCCCATTTGTGAAACAGGATGCCGCGTTCTGCCCCGCCGAAGAAATCAAAATACTTGTAAAAAGCATGGGCGAACAGGCCGAGGCCGGAGAGCAGCAGCACGAAAAAGGAGGCGGCGACTGTCCAGTGCAACACCCGCTGCAGGGCATTATAGCGATGAATGTAAGTGGTCATGATTATTCACCCTCCTTGTCCTGATATTCGACATCTTCCAGCTGCTCGGGACCTATGGTTACGTAATGCAGCAGGGTTGCGCCGACCGCGCCCCAGAAACCGAGAATTCCAAGCGGTTTGATGACATCCTTCCAGAGGAAGATGGAGGTCGGAATTTTCGGGTTTTCTGCCAGATTGTAGCTCTGCGGTTTGTCACTTAGCAGATACATGGCGCCGAGGCCGCTGAGGGCTTTTTCGCCGTAGATCGGCCGACCGGTCTTTTTGGCATCGGCAAGCAGTTTGTCCTGTTCGCCGAAGAGCAGCGTACCGGTCGGACAGGCCTTGACGCAGGCTGGCTGCAAGCCGGCTGCGACCCGGTCGATGCAGCCGTGGCACTTGGTGACCTTGTTGTTCGCGTCATAGCGGGGTACATCGAAGGGGCAGCCGTTGACGCAGTAGTTGCAGCTGATGCACTTCTCCTGATCAAAACCGACCAAACCTTCTGCGGTGCGGTAGAGCGCGCCGACCGAGGGGCAGACCTTGATGCAGCCGGCTTCGCCGCAATGCAGGCAGCGCTTGTTGAGGAACAGCCATTTGAACTCGCCGTTCTCTTCAGTTTCAATAAACTCGATCTTGTTGTACAACTGCGCGGTCAGTTGCGGCGGGTTCTCGTAGCTGCCGCGGTTAACCGCCGCTTCGGCCGGTAATTTGTTCCACTGTTTGCAGGCCACCTGACAGCTTCGACAGGCGGTGCAGCGACTGGTGTCGATCATGAATACTTTACGTCCCATCGCGCATCACCCCCTTTTCTCGATGTTGACCTGGAAGGCCTTGGTTTCCGGAATCATCGTATTGGCATCGCCAATCGTCGGTGTCAGCAGGTTGGCGCTGTCGCCTGAATTCGGCGTATGCCAGCCGTAACACCAGGGCAGCCCGACCTGATGGATGGTGGTGCCCTGCACCTTGAAGGGGCGGAAACGCTTGGTGACAATGGCGACCGCATCGACCTCGCCGCGGCCGGATGAGACCTTCACCCAGTCACCGTTTTTGATCCCTTTCTCTTTGGCCAACTCCGGATTCATCTCGACGAACATGCTCGGCTGCATCTCCATCAGCCAGGGGATGTTGCGCGTCATGACGCCGGTCTGCCAGTGCTCAGTGACCCGGTAGGTGGTGGCGACATAAGGGTAGCGCTGATCGCAGCTGTAGAAGACATCTTCATCCAGCCCATCCTTGCCATCATGGAACAGCTTGATGGTCGGATTGTTTTTAGTGCCTGAGAGCGGATTCTTTTCGATCGGGCACTCAAGCGGCTCGTAATGCTCGGGGAAGGGGCCTTCGGCCATCCCGGCACCGAAGATCGAGGCGACCCCGTCCGGCAGCATGATAAAGGATTTCTTGGTGCCGGGCTGGCTGAGCGGTTTCCAGCCGCCGTCCGGCACGTCCCCCTTCCAGCCGCTGCCGGTCCACCAGATCACCGGCTGCTCCTTGTCCCACGGTTGGCCGTTGGCGTCGACCGAAGCACGGTTGTAGAGAATCCGCCGGTTGACCGGCCAGCACCAGCTCCACTCGGGGTAGAGGCCGACGCCGGAGGGGTCGGACTGGCCGCGCCGGGCCAGCATGTTACCCTTTTCTGTGTAGCTGTTGCAGTACAGCCAGTTGCCCGAGCTGGTCGAGCCGTCATCCTGCAAAAAGGCGAAGGAGGGGACCAGCTCGCCTTTTTTGTAAAGCGTCCCCTTGATCTCGGTATCCTGCAGAAAGTAGCCGTTGATCTCTTTGGCGACAGCGTGGATGTCGACATGATGAATCTTGCCATCGACCCCCTTGAAGCCGTAATCCCAGCTCAGCTTATTGATTGCGTCGGGGAAGGCGCCCCCCTCGTTTTTGTAGAGCTGCGCGACGCGGAACTGCAACTCGTTCATCACCTCGGAGTCATGGCGGCTGTTGCCGAGCGGCGGCGCCGCCTGATAACGCCATTGCGCCCAGCGGCCGGAGTTGGTGACGCTCCCCTCTTTTTCGAATGAGGCGGCGATCGGCAAAAAGAACACCTCGGTGTCGATGGCCGCCGGATCCATATTCGGACCTTTCCAGAAGCTGGCGGTCTCGTTGTCGAACAGGTTGACGGCCACCATCCAGTCGAGCTTGGTCAGCGCCTTGCGTACCTTGTTGGCGTTACTGCCGGAACAGGCCGGGTTTTGCCCCCAGGCGAAGAAGCCTTTGATGTCTCCTTTGAACATCCGGTCGAAGAGCATCAGCCAGCTGGCGTTCTGACCGTCGTCGAGTTTCGGCAGCAGGTCGTAGCCGAAGCCGTCAGCGGCGGTCAGGTTACTGTCAAAGTGGGCGCGCAGCAGCGAAGTGATGTACTTGCTGCGGTTGGCCCACCAGTTGGCGCTGTCCGGGTCGTTGGTCTTCGGCGTGCTCTTCTCGATGTAGGTCGCCAGGTCGGGCCAGCTGGCCTTGGGGGTCGGCAGGTAGCCGGGCAGGATGTGGAACAGCAGGCAGTGGTCGGTTGAACCCTGCACGTTCGACTCGCCGCGCAGCGCGTTGACGCCGCCGCCGGCGACGCCGATGTTGCCGAGCAGCAGCTGGATGATCGCCATGGTGCGGATATTCTGGGTGCCGACAGTGTGCTGGGTCCAACCCATGGCGTACATGATGGTCGCCGCCTTGCCGGCCACCCCGGTCGAAGCGTAGATTTTGTAGACTTCGGTCAGTTTCTCTTCCGGCGTGCCGGTGATGTCGGAGACGACAGCGACGCTGTAGCGGGAGAAGTGTTTCTTCAACAGCTGCAAAACGCAGTTGGGATTCTGCATGCTCGGATCGCGCAGCGGTACGCCGTCCGCATCGCGCTGGAACGACCAGGTTGCTTTGTCGTATTTGCGCGTGTCGGCGTCGTAGCCGGAGAACAGTCCGTCCAGGTCGCCCGGCATTTTGAAATCCGGATTGACCAGGAAGGGGGCGTTGGTGTGCAACTGCATATACTCAGAATGGTAGAGCTCGTTTTCGATGATGTACTTGATCATCCCGCCTAAAAAGGCGATATCGGTGCCGCTGCGCAGCGGGGCGTAGAGATCGGCCTTGGCGCTGGTGCGGGTGAAGCGCGGATCGACGCTGAGTAGCTTGGCGCCTTTGTCTTTGGCTTCGAGGACATATTTAAAGGAGATCGGATGGTTCTCGGCAGCGTTCGAGCCCATGATCAGAATGACGTCGGAGTTGCGGATATCGATCCAGTGATTGGTCATGGCACCGCGGCCGAAGGAGGTCGCCAGACTGGCAACCGTGGCGGAGTGTCATATTCGCGCCTGGTGTTCGATATACACCAGACCCCAGCTGCGCAGCAGCTTCTGGAACAGGTAGCATTCCTCGTTGTCCAGCGCGGCGCTGCCGACCGAGGCGATGGCGTCGGTGCGGTTGACCACCTGCCCCTTGGCGTTGGTCTGCATGAAGGTAGCGTCACGGGTGGCTTTGATCTTCTTGGCGATCTGCTCGAGTGACCAGTCCCAGGAGACCTGCTTCCACTCTTTGGAGCCCTTGGCGCGGTAGAGCGGTTCGGTGATGCGCTTTTCGTTGTGACGCAGCTGGTAGAGGGCCGCTCCCTTGCTGCAGAGGGTGCCGCGGTTGATCGGATGATCCGGATCACCCTCAGTGTTGATGACCTCGCTGCCACGAGTGTGTACGATCAGGCCGCAGCCGACCGCGCAGTAAGGGCAGATGGTGGTGGTCTCCTTGGCGTACTGGATAGCCAGTGGCGCGGCGTAGGCCTGGGCCGGCTTGAGGCCGACTCCGACGATCGATGCGCCGATCGCTCCCCCGGAGAGCTGCAAAAATCCGCGTCTGCTAAGCTCCATGCGTTCCTCCTTGTTGGTGAGTCAGGATGGTGAATCCAAATATATTCAGGGCCCGTTTGTCAGGTCAGGCGACAATCGGTCGGTGAAAAATATGAACCACTATAAAAAATAACGCTGTTATGAAATTGCAGAGTGAGGGAGTGCCAAGATTTTAAAGTTACAATAAGACAGTAGCTTGGACAATAAACTATTTTTTTATTCTTCTTTAATGTTGCTTCCGGAAGCTGCTTTTATGGCAGGATTTTTTCGACAGGCGAGGACCAGTTTGTTTCGGGACCGGTGCAATCTGGAACGTTCAATAACCGAAAACCCACAGTTATCGAGTAGTTGCCAAAGTTGTGCTTTTGTGAACAGCTGTTTGTGGCGGTAGGGTTGCGGCGAATAGAGGCTGTTCAGCAGCAGCGGATTATTGCCCCGACTGAAGCGGTAGGACCATTCGCTGGCGCGGTAGAACAGTGAATTGCGTGACGGCGTGTCGAGAAACAGATAACCCCCCGGTTTGAGAACCCGGCAGGCGGCGCTGAGGGTTGCTGTCGGAAAATTGACGTGCTCCAGGGTGTCCCAGAGGGTCACCAGGTCGAAACTCTCTGCGTGCTCAGTCTGCCAGTAGGGGGCATCAATCAGCTCGGGGCGCAGCTGCAGCTGAAATTTTTCCGCGGCGAACTGGCGAAATATCTGCTGCGGCTCGATCCCTTGCGGAGTTGCCCCTGCCGCTTGCAGCAGCGCTGGAAACAGGCCCGCGCCAGAGCCGATATCGAGACAATGCCTACCCGGCAGTGACAGCTGCGTTTCGACAAAGCGCAGATTCTTTTTCTGCTGTACCTCATTCTGCGGCAGTTTGCTTTCGATGAAGTTGCGGGCCTTGTCTGTCAGCAGCAGCGCTTGCGGCTGTTCAGCAGGAAAAACATCCAAGGCATCGATAAAATGAAAATCGCAGGCAGCGCAGGCATAGAGGGTCATCTGTTTCAGCCGGTACTTCGGGCCGGCGGCTGTTTCGCCACAGAGCTTGCATTGCTGGAAATCGTACACAGGTTATCTCCCTCTGATTGGCGGTGCGCAAGACATGTATATAGCGTGATAAACCGGGCTCGCCAAAACGTTAATTTATTTTAAAAAAAGTGTGTCCAAATATTGACACATTACAAGCAGTATATTATTGTTGTCTCACCTTTGTGCCGGGCAGCGCCTTTCCCCGGTAAACCACATACTTACTCCATATAGATGAGATTATGACTTCTTCGCGAAATAATCGCCATTCGAGTTTTGGCGGCATGATCGGCCGCTCTGCACAGATGCATGAGCTGTTTGAATTGATCGCCTGTGTCGCAGAAGAAGGGGAGAGTACCGTCCTTGTTCAGGGCGAAAGCGGTACCGGAAAAGAGCTTATCGCGCGCGCGATTCATGATGGCAGCCCGCGTAAGGCGGGGAACTTTGTGCCGGTCAACTGCGCGGCGATTCCGGATGAGCTGCTTGAAAGCGAGCTGTTCGGTTACGTCAAAGGCGCATTTACCGGCGCCCAGCAATCAAAGATCGGCCGGGTGCAGTTTGCTGATGGCGGCACCCTGTTTCTGGATGAGATCGGTGATATGAAGCCGATCCTGCAGGCGAAATTGCTGCGGGTGCTGCAGGAGCGTGAAGTCGAGCAGGTCGGCGGGGTCCGGGCGATGAAGGTTGACGTGCGGGTGGTTGCCGCGACCCATCAGAATCTGGAGTCGTTGGTTGCTGAGGGGCGTTTTCGCGAAGACCTTTATTATCGGCTGGCGGTCATCCCGCTGCAGGCACCGCCGTTGCGCGACCGCGGCGAAGATATCCCGCTGTTGATCGATTGCTTTATCGAGCAGTTCAGCCGGCGTAAATCGGACAATCCAACCGTTCTCGATCAACTGGCCATGCAGAGCCTGCAGGCCTACCCCTGGCCGGGCAATGTCCGTGAACTTGAGAATCTGGTACAGCGCCTGGTGATTCTGCATCGCGGTAAGAAGGTTACTTTGAAAGAGTTGCCGGAGAAGTACCGTTGTCAGGATTTGCCGCCGGTCGCGAGCCTGGAACTTGAAACCGCTGCTTCGGACGTGGCGACAGAGACCGCTGCGTCGGATGTGGCGCCGCCGCCCGATCCCGCCTGGGGTGCTTCAGGTCTCGACTTTAATGGTCTGATCAGCGAGTTCGAGGATCGTCTGATTCTGCAGGCCATGAGCCGTGCCGGGGGGAACAAGAAGGAAGCGGCCCGGCTGCTCAACCTGAAGCGCACCACGCTGATCGAGAAGATCAAAAAGAAAAACCTGCCGATCTGAGATGAACGGTTGATGTAGATTTAAAAAAGCGCCCGGGGTGATCTTCGGGCGCTTTTTTTAACTGGCTTTCAAGATATGGTGGGTGATTTTTTCCTGAATTTCAGCGCTGGAGGCCGGCAGCATCAGAATATCTCTGGCGCCGTATTTGACCGCCCGCATGACCGTCGAGCGGGTCCAGTCCGGTCCGGCAAAAATCAGCGGCGCGGCCGGTTTGCTGAGTGATTGCAGTTTGATCGCCGTCGCAAAGCCCTTTTCGCTGACCTGCGACATGATCAGGAAGATCCCGACCAGCTGGTGTTGCTGGGCCAGCGCCTTGATATCATCCTGATAGCTCAGCACCTTGCTACTGTAGTTGCTCGAGCTGAGCATTTCGACAAAGGGCTCAGCTTCGTTGGGCCGATCACTGATCAGCAGCACGATCGGGGGCAGATTTTTATCTGCGCCGGCTTGTGTTGCCGTTGTCTTTTCTGCGCTTGCTGCCGGGGCTGCAGGGGAACCTGCTGCCGCTGCGACAGGGGCGGTTGCAGCTTCTCTTACCGCCGTGGGTCCAGCTGGTGCGGCCGTGGCTTGTTCAGGGTAAAGGTCGAAGATTGCGGCGGGGAACAGCAGCGACATGCGATTGAGCTCGTAGTCATCCAGCCCCAGGGCAAAGCTGGCCAGGTAGTAGTCCCCCTCGGGGAACGGCAGGTCGGCGTCAGGATCGAGCTTGGTCGGCACCAGCACTTCTGTCTCGGTTCTGACATAGCGCAGTTTTTTGGGATAGCGGTCAAGAAAAACCTGCGTCAGGCCGCCACAGATGATATTGGCCACCTCACCGTAAGCATCAACCGATTCCCCTTCAAACAGCGCTTTTGCTGCCTGCTCGGAGATCTGATCTTCAGGCAGCATGATCAGGGTGCCGCCGAGGATAATCGCATCGGCCAGCTGGGCGAACAGAAAGCCGGTGCCCTCGCGGTCACCAGTGATTTTCATCAGCGACATGGCCGATTTTTCCATGCAGTGCTCAGCAAAGAATTCGGCTTTTTTCACCAACTGCAGCTTGACGTCGTTACAGACCAGCTCCTTGCCGAGCAAGGCGCCGATTTCATCCCCCAGCTGATTGATCGTCGTCCGAAAAATGACGTCTGTCAGCTTTTTGGCATCGGCGAAATTCGGTTTTTTTGCTTTGGTAACCGGCTCAGGTTCTGCGGCGGGCTCTGCAGCAGGGGCGACTTCTGCTGCCGCGGGGGCGGCTTCCGCTGCGACGGCGGGTTCTGCTGTCTCCGCGGCTGTTTGGGGTGCGACCTCATGCGCCACTTCTTCCAGTCCGAAAAGCGCCGCCGGTACGATGAATTCGATCGCGCCCAGGCTGTTGTCAGCGAGGTTCAGAACGCCGCTGGCAAGGTAGTAGTTGCCGGGCGGGAAGGGCAGGTCGCTGGCCAGGTCAATCTTGGTCGGCACCAGCTCTTCGACGGTATTTTTGATGAAACGGAGAGGTTTCGGATATTTATCGACAAATGCTTGAGTGAAGACCCCGGCGATGATGTTGGCGATCTCGCCGAAGGCATCGGCCATCTCCCCATCGAGCTTTCCGCCGCCGATACTTTCCTGAATCATGTCCTCGGGCAGCATGATCAGGGTGCCGCCAAGGTTTATGGCAGTGTCAAGGCGGGTCAGCAGAAAGCAGTCGCCTTCCTTGTCGCCAGTGACTTTCATGCGGGTCAGGGTGGATTTTTCGCGCGCGGCATCGCTGAAGATGGCGTCTTTACTGAGAACGTTCAGCTTGACGTCAGTGCAGGTCAGTTCCTGTCCAAGTAAGGCGCCGATCTCTGTTGCCAGATTGGTTACGCCTGATTTACAGACAATGTCAACGATAGCCCGCTGGTCAGCCAAAATGCCCTCTTCATGCGCTAGGTTGTCGCAGGGCTAAGTGTTGAGACTGTATTTCATCTCCACAAAGAACTGACCCTGCTTAAGATTGAACGGAATTATAACCCGGTTGCTGCGTGTCGGAGAAGAAATGCTGTAGCCTTTCCCCGAAACAGTTGTCGGAATGGCCAGTTCCAGATGGATATTTTCCTGGGCAAACTTTTCCTTGAGGCCACCGGCAAGCATGTTGGCAATTTCGCCGAGGGCATCTTTGACATCTGCATCGACTTCTTCAAGTTCCATGCCGAGCATCGCGCCGGCGATCTCCAAGCCAATATTCCCGGGACAATGGATAGCGAGCATCGCCGAGATGTCGCCAGATAAGCCGATCATCGATGAAACATGACAGTCGAGAATCTGTTTTCCCTCGAACAGGCCCTCTTCAGCGGAAATGTCGATGAAGATCATGGTGCTAAAGATCTCTTCGGTTGAATCGATGATTTTTTTAGCAAAATCCACAATAAACCTCAATTCGGGCTTGGACGTTGGCAGGTTTCGGTAAGTGCGGTCGGCGTCAAGACTCTTTGCGCAGTTGCAATTCGACTAAAAAGGTTTTGCCATCCAGATCAAAAGGGACTGTCACCGTGATCGCATCCGCCAGTGAGTCGATGGCGTACTCTTCACCGTAGACGACTGAAGGCATCGACAATTGGACATTGCTCCCGGCCGGGTCGAGGGCGGTTTTCAGGTTGCCACCGAGCATGTTCGCCAGTTCGCCGATGGCGTCGCGGACGTCTTCGTCGACCTCTTGGACTTCCATGCCGAGGAATGCCGTGGTGACATCAATCGCCATCGTGTTCGGCAGATGGATACTCAGCAGCGCCTTGGAGGTTCCGGTCAGGCCGATAATCCCCGAGACACTGTTCTTCAGGGTTTCTTTGCTGCGTTTGAAAGGTTCGCCCGCAGCGACATCGAGCATGATCATGCTCGAAAAAATTTCCTGAGTTGCCGTGATTAAGTGTTGTGCGTACTCCACGAAGGCTCCTTGACGGACCGACTGGTCGAATGAGTTCCTGACCAGTCGGCGATAGTGAGAATAGGGAGTTATTAACGGTTAGAGCAGTGGTCCCAGGGTGTCGTTGATCAGTTCAGGGGTAAAGGGTTTTTTAACCGCCCCTTTGGCGCCGTAGGATTTAGCTTCATTGATGATGTCCGCGCCGGTTTCGGTGGAAATCATCACCACTGGAATATCTTTGATCGCCGGGTCTTCCGCCTTGGCTTTGAGAAATTCCAGACCGTTCATGTTTGGCATATTGATATCGCTGAGCACGACGTCAACTTTGTTGTCCGCCAGAACCGCCAATGCTTCCTGGCCGTCGCCGGCTTCGAGAATCTTATCAAAATCGATGCCTGCCTGACGCAGGGCGCGGGAGACAATTTTACGCATGGTGTTGGAATCATCGACAATCAGTACAGTTTTACCCATCAGTTTGCTCCTTTATTTGGTGAGTATGTGGTTATTGGGCCGATTCGTTGAGGGAGACGAGACTGGTGCCGACAGCGACCAATTGCAGCGGGTCCTCGTCGGCGGTCATCAGTTTCCAGACGATGGCGTTCTCCTCCGGTTCCGGCAGCGGCCCTTCCCCGATCTGTGGTAGTCCAATGGCATAGGTCTGGTCATCTTCCAGCAAGGCGGTCATGAACAGCCCGGCGATCGTGTTCAACAGTTCGTTGAGGATATCTTTACTCTGCGCCGGACTGATCTCCTCCGGTTCGAGGGTGTAGATCGTTGCCGTCAATTTTTCCAGCAGCGATTTTGACATCGCCAGCCGGATTTCACCCTGAACCGGATCGGTGATCAGCAGGCTGGTCCAGGCCAGTTCAGCCTCTGGTATTGCGTAGTCTGGATCGAAATGCGTCAGCACTTCTGTAAATGCCATGTTTTCCAGGGTCTGGCTGACCGCTTGCTGCATTGCCTGGTACAGGGGCTTGTGCTTGATCATGCTTACTCCTTCGCCGCCTTTGCTCAGTTGTCCAGAAAATCTTGCAGGGCCTTCATCATCACCGGTGGCGAGACCGGCTTGTTGATGACTTGTCGCGCCCCCAGTTTCAGCAGATGCGCTTCTTTGGCCGGATTGCCGGCGCTGGTGATGATGATCACCGGCAACTCGCAAAGCTTCGGGCTGGCTTTGACCCACTTCAGCAGGGTTTCACCGTCCATTACCGGCATATTCAGGTCGGTCAGCAGGATGTCCGGCAGTTTTTCCTTCGCCGCTGCGAGCGCTTCCTTGCCGTGCTCAACTTCGACATATTCGACCTCGCCGAGACCGATAATTTCCAGGCAGCGCCTGATAAACATCCGCGCGGTCGCTGAATCATCTGCGATAATAATGCGTTTCATTCTGCCCCCTCAGTATTGCCCAGGGAGTACCCCAGCTTTTCAAATTCCATATCGACGGTCAGCATGATGTTGGCCAGTGTTTTGGGTGAAAGATTGAAATAGTCGCTGTAATTAGCATCAAGTCGGTACTGCATACTGTCGGAGCCGGTGCCAAAGCCGCCCATCATGGCAATATTGTCCCCCAGGTGGACCGCATAAACCAGCTCGCGGTGGGCCTCGGCGGCCTCTGCCGGATTGTGGTGATAACGGATCACCTCGGTTAACTCTTCCGGTAGTTGCCAGGCTTTGGCCAGTTCGTAGCCGGCCTGGGTGTGGTCGAAACCGACGATCTGCTCTTCGGCCTCCAGGTAGTCTTTGCTGTCCTGCGAGGTGATCAGCCCGATGGCTTCAGGGGCAGAATCTTGCAGATAGTCGGAAATCAGCGCCTTGCCGATGTCGTGCAGCAGCCCGGCGGTAAAAGCCAGATCCGAACTGATCTCTGCGGAGCTCTGGACAACCACCTCACGTGCGGCAATCGCCGTGCGCAGATCGTGCTTCCAGAGATCGCCGCCTGCCGCTTCGTAGCCTGCGAGCTCCTTTTCAAACAATTTACCGGCGCAGTCGCCGATGGCGATACTGACGACGATCCGCTCCCCCAGATAGGAGATGGCCCGGTCGATTGAGGAGACGCTGCTGATCAGAGCGAAGGCCGCCGAGTTGACCACCTTGAGCACGCGCGCGGTCAGGTTGGCGTCGGTTTTCACCAGACTGATAACATCCATCAGCTCGTGGTCCGGTTTCGCCGTCAACTGCAGCAGTTGCGAAGCACTCGCTGAAAGGAGTGGAATTGATCCGACGATCTTCTGCAGCTCTTCTTTGCTGATTTTATTCATCGCGAGTGCCCCCTACAGCAGCCAGTTCGGACGCCCGGGTGAGCTGAGCGTCACCTGCCCCGTTTCAACTGAAATCGATACTGTGCGACTGAAGTTCCCGCCCAAATCTTCAGAAACCGCCCCCATTCCGTAGGACCAGAGGATTTTTTTGATCGCCAGAGCGTTGCGTTTGCCGATCATGAACGTGTCGTTGGTGTCCATGACATTTGCGCCGCCGCAGAGCTTCACGACCAGCCCTTTGCCACGCTTGTCGCAACCGTACCTGCTCATTGTTTGCAGCAGCGCCGGGATGCCGGTATCGGCAAAGTAGCCGGGTTTTTCCTGCGCCTTGTTTTTGTTGATCGAGGAATCTGGCAGTGCCACGTGCACCATGCCGACGGTTCTGGTTTTCGGATCGAGGAAGATGACCGAGACGCAGGATCCCAGCGCGTAGGTTTTGACCTCTTCGCCAAGTTGACTTGATGCGCCGTAGTCACCGACGCCGAGAATGACCTGCCCCATCATCTTTTCTCCGTCAGCAGGCTCAGTAACGCCGGCGCGATTTTTTCCAGCGCCACCAGTCGCTCAGCCCCCCCTTTTTCGTAGGCGACCTTCGGCATGCCGAAAACCACGGAGGTTGCTTCATCCTGAGCGATGCACCGGGCACCGCTGTTTTTCATCGCCAGCATCCCCTCGGCGCCATCCTGCCCCATACCGGTCAGCATAGCACCGATCGCGTTGGCGCCAACATGCTGGGCGACCGAATGCATCATCACGTCGACCGACGGGCAGTGGCCGCTGACCTTCAGTGAGCCGCCGCAGCGCACCTGATAAAAACCGCCGCTGCGCTCAACCTTCATCTGCATGCCGCCGGGTGCGACCAGAATCAGACCGGTGCGGACCCGGTCGCCGTCTTCGGCCTCCTTGACCTGCATCTGGCAGAGTTGATTCAGTCGATCGGAAAACATTTTGGTGAAGCCGGGTGGCATATGCTGAACAATCACGACCCCCGGGGTCGTCGCCGGAAAGGTTTCGATCACCCGGCGGATCGCTTCGGTACCGCCGGTCGAAGCGCCGATGGCGATGATCTTGTCGGTCGATTCGGCAAGCGGTCTGGCGGTTGCCGTGGACTGCTGTGACTGGATCGGGCGCTTGCCTTTCCAGTGCGAAACATTCGCCGTTGAGGCGATTTTGATTTTCGCCCGCAACTCCAGCAGCATCGAATTCAGCCCGGCGGCGACGTTGCTGGTCGGTTTGGCGACAAAATCGACCGCGCCGGCTTCGAGCGCATCCATGGTGATCTGTTTGCCGCGCTGGGTCAGCGAGCTGACCATGACGGTCGGAATCGGGTACTGCGGCATCAGCTTGCGCAGAAAGGCTACGCCGTCCATCCGCGGCATCTCGACATCCAGCGTCATCACGTCCGGGCGCAGTTCGACAATCTTGTCTCTGGCGATATAGGGGTCGGCGGCGGTGCCGACCACTTCAATGTTCGGGTCGAGCGACAGGCCGTCCTTGAGGATATTGCGCACCAGGGCGGAATCATCCACCACCAGAACGCGGATTACCTTAGACATCAAAGTTCGCCTTTCTGGTAGAGGGCTGGCTTGAGGTATTTGTAGAGATTCTGACTGCGGCCGAGGGTTTCGGAATGGCCGATAAACAGGTAGCCGCCCGGCTCGGTATGCTGATGGTAGCGGCCGACCAGCGCTTCGCGGGTCGGTTGGTCAAAGTAGATCATCACGTTGCGGCAGAAGATCATCTGGAACGGTTTTTTGAACGGAAAGCTGGTGTTCATCAGGTTGAAGCGGCGAAAGGTCGCTTCCTTTTTGATCTTGGCGCAGACCGCCATCTCGCCCGCTCCAGCCGGGGTGAAGTAGCTGCGTTGCAGTTTTTCCGGCAGTTGCATGACCCGGTCGCTGGCGTAAACGCCCTGCTTGGCGATACTTAAGGCCCGGTCGGAAATATCGGTCGCCAGGATGCCGGCATCCCAGGAGCTGTATTCACTCCCCAGATATTCCATCATCAGCATCAACAGGGTGTAGGGTTCTTCTCCGGTCGAACAGCCGGCGCACCAGATACGCAGTTCTTTGCGGTTCAGTCGCCGCTGCTTTTCAACGATTGCCGGCAGAGCGGTTTCGAAAAAGTAATCGAAATGATCTTTTTCCCGATTGAAGTAGGTGTGGTTGGTCGAGATCAGGTCGACCAGTTCGCTTAAGCCTTTTTCCGATGAATCCTCGGTCAGGTAATCGTAGTACTGGGAGAAGGTGCTCAGATTCAGCTGGCGCATGAGCTTCTGCAGCCTGCCGACCAAAAGCGAACGCTTCTGGTCGGTGAGGTTGATGCCGAAACGCCGGTGGATCAGGTCGCGCAGCTGAGCGAACTCCTGATCGGAGATCGACATCATGCTGTGCCCCTGGGCCGGGGGAATCTGGTAGTTACTGTTCATCGCTTGCAAATCATTTCAATCGCTAGTATTTGCCGAATTCATCGTCATCCAGGGCGATTTTTGGCGCTGGCCCGGCCGATTTGTCCAGATTTCCCCAGCCACCGCCAGAACCAACCGCTGCCGGTTTGGCGGCCGGCGCAGGTTTGGTCACCGGCCGTACGGTTGGTTTCGCTGCCGGGCGCTTGCTGGCGGTCGGTGCGCTGAGCGTTCTGTTTTGTTGCCGGCGGGGTTGTGCGCCTGCCGTCAGACGTTCGCATCCGTCCTGCCCCAGATTGAACTGTGCTAACAGCTCGTTCAGGTGGCGCGCCTGGCTGGCCAGCTCTTCGGCAGTTGAGGCGGTTTCATGAGCAAATGCGGTGTTCTGCTGGCCGACCTGGTCGATCTGGTTCAGGCCGCTGTTGATCTGATCGGTGCTCTGTGCCTGGTCGTTGCTGGCAGCGGCTATTTCACCCATCAGGTCGGTTGCCTGGGTGATGCCGGTGACGATTTGGTTCAACGCGGCGGCTGTGGTGTCTGCCAGTTGGGCGCCGTTGCTGGCCTTGGCGACCGAGCCTTCAATCAGTTCGGCGGTCTCCTGAGCGGCCTTGGCGCTGCGGGCGGCCAGATTGCGGACCTCTTCGGCGACCACGGCAAAGCCTTTGCCGTGCTGGCCGGCGCGGGCTGCTTCAACCGCGGCGTTCAGGGCCAGCAGGTTGGTCTGGAAGGCGATCTCATCGATCACCTTGATGATCTTGCTGATATTCTGTCCCGACTGGTTGATCTCAGCCATCGCCCGGACCAGATCATCCATCTGCTGGTTACCGTTTTCGGCTGAACCCTTGGCCTTGTTGGCGAGATTGTTGGCCTGATTGGCATTCTCGGCATTGCGCCGGGTCTGATCGGACATCTGCGCAACCGAGCTGTTGATCTGCTCCAGCGATGCGGCCTGCCGGGTCGAGCCGTCGGTCAGCGCCTGGCTGGTATTTTCAACGGCAGCCGAGCCGCTGGCGATCAGGCTGGCGGTGGACAGAATCTGGCAGAGGATATTTTTCAGGTTCGCGTGCATGCGGACCAGGGCGTTGCCGAGCTCGTCATGTTCTGAAGAGACGGTCACCTCTTTGGTCAGGTCGCCGTCGGCAATCTGGCGGGCCAGGCTGGCGCGCGCCTTCATCGCGTTGGCCAGCCCCAGCAGTGCCGAGCCGAGCTCCTGCATGTTGTTGGTTGGGCCGTAGAGTTCGCAGGTTTTGCAGTCTTCCCCGCGCTGGGCGCGTGGACAGTGTTTATCGGCGGCAAAGGAGCCGGCGTTGACCCAGCAGAGATCTTCTTTGCCGTAGCTTGGGCAATCCGGCTCGCTGCAGCCTTTGGCTTTCGAGCAGTCGACCGGCTTACCGCAGTCAACCTGAATCTCGGTTTCGCCCTTCGCCAGCTGGTAGATCGCCTTTCTGATCTGCCGCAGTGGTTTGGCAATACTGCGATTGACCAGCCAGGTAAGAATGGTGGTGACAACAATGACCAGCAGCACAATGCTGAAATTTGTCGTGCGGATGCTGCTCAGGGCCGCTTCCATGTCATCGACATAGAGGCCGGTGCCGACAATCCAGTCCCAGGCCGCCAGCCGTTTGACGTAGGAGATTTTTTCCACCGGCTCATCAAAACCCGGTTTCGGCCAGAGGTAGTTGACGAAGCCGCCCCCATGCTGGCGACTGACCTTGACGAATTCGACGAACAGTTTCTTGCCGCTGGGATCTTCAGTGGCGGAGAGGTTCTTGCCATCCAGCGCCGGCTTGATCGGATGCATGACCATCGCCGGTTGCATGTCATTGATCCAGAAATAGCCGCTTTTGCCGTAACGGAGCTTTTTGACCGCGGCCATCGCCTGCTGCTGGGCCTCGTCGCGGCTGAGCTGACCGCTTTTTTCCAGCCCCGCGTAATGTTCCAGTACCCCCCAGGCGGTTTCGGTCTGATGTTGAACTTTGAGCTGGCGCTCTGCAAAGCTGTTGCTGCGAACCCCCTGATAGAGCCCGATCAGGGCAATGCAGAAGATAACGATAATGGCGGTCGCCATCAGGATGATTTTCTTCGACAGATTCAGGTGGAACAGCTTTTTCAGGTTCATTCATTCTCTCCCGCAGCCAGCCTGGTCTTTCTGAGCCGGAAAAACAGTGCGCTGATAATCAGGTCAACTCTTCCTGGGCCTTGGCGATCAGCGCCATCATCTCTTCGCTGAACAGTAGCTTGTGGACATCGAGCAGGATCTTGACGCTGTTGTTAATCTTGCCCATGCCCTGAATATACTGGCCGCCAGTCCCTTTGCCGGTTCTCGGCGCCGGTTCGACGTTTTTCGCCGGGATGTCAGCCACCTCGCTGACTTCATCAACCACCAGACCGACCTCGGTTTCATCGATGTTGACGACGATAATACAGGTGCGGTCATCGTAATCACGATCCGGCAGGTTGAAGCGGGCGCGCACGTCCATCACCGGGATCACTTTGCCGCGCAGGTTGATGACGCCGCGGATAAACGCAGGCATATCAGGCACGTCAGTGATTTTCTGGATGCCGATAATCTCGATGACGTATTGGATTTCAATCCCATAGTCTTCGCCGGCCAGATGGAAGGTCAGGTATTTGTCCTTCTGGGTGTCCTCGTTTTCAAGCTGTTCATCCGCACGTCCAGGTTTTGTCTGTTCGGCCATATTCGTTCTCCTTTACCCTGCGTTTATTTAAGATTTGTCTTTCGATTTTTTATTTTCGATCGATTCCATCAGGCTGCCGACATCCAGAATTAGGCTGACGCCGCCATCGCCCAGAATGGTACAGCCGGAGACGCCGGCCACATTGCCGATGTAGTCAGACAGCCCCTTGATTACCGTCTGCTGCTGACCGAGGATTTCATCGACCAGCAGGCAGAAACGATTGTCCTGATATTCGAGGACAATCAGGATGCCTTCGGCCAGCTCTCGGGAGTCGGGTTCCTTTTCCAGCATCTCGTGCAGGCGGATGATCGGAAAGAAGTTCTCGCGAACCTTGGCCAGCTCATCCTTTTCGGGGGTGATGGTGATCTGGCTGAGCACCGGCCGAAAGGCTTCAAGGATCGACAGGGTCGGCAGAATGCAGGTGGTGGTGCCGACGCGCACGACCATGCCGTCGATAATCGCCAGCGTCAGCGGAATCCGCAGATCGATCCGGGTGCCACCACCGGCGGCACTGCTGACATCGATCTTCCCCTTGATTTTTTCCAGGTTGCGCTTGACCACGTCCATGCCGACGCCGCGGCCGGAGATATCGGTCACCTGCGCCGCAGTGGAAAATCCGGGGGCGAAGATCATATTAAAAACCGTGCGATCTTTCAGTGTGGCGGCCTCTTCCGGATCGACCAGCCCTTTGCTGATCGCCTTTTCCAGAATTTTCGCTCGGTTCAGGCCGCGGCCGTTATCTTCCACCGTGACCCAGACTTCGCCCTCTTCGTGACGTGCCTGCAGGCGCACCGTCCCTTTTTCTGACTTTCCGGCGGCAATCCGCTCGTCTGGTGGTTCCAGACCGTGATCCAGCGAGTTTCGCAGCAGGTGAACCAGCGGGTCGGTGATGGTTTCGATAACCGTTTTGTCGATCTCGGTCTCTTCGCCGATCAGTTCCAGCTCGACTTTTTTGCCGGCTTTGACTGAGATGTCGTGGACCAGCCGGATCATCCGGCGGAACAGTCCGGAAACCGGGATCATGCGGATCGTCATGGCCATTTCCTGAAGCTCGCGCACCAGTTTGGACATGTGCTGTCCGGCCTTGTTGAAGTTTTCCAGTTCCAGGCCCTTCAGGTCGGGATTGTGGATCAGCATGTTTTCGGCGATGACCATCTCGCCGATCAGGTTGATCAGGCTGTCCAGCTTGCCCAGATCGACGCGGATGTCCTGACGCTTGGCCGGGGTCTTGGTGCGGACCGCCGGCTTGCTCTCTTCTTTTGATTTTCTGAGGTTCTCCGCCTGTCGCTTGAGGGCGTTGTCGACCTGCAGCGGCGAGGCGTCGCCTTTTTCGAGCAGGATTTCGCCGACCGGTTTCTTCTGGGTCTGTACCGCCTTGGCGACCGCTTCTGCGGCAACCCCTTCCTCTACCAGGATTTCGCCAAGCAGCGGCGGCACCAGCAGCTTCAAGGCGTGCAGATGTTCGTCGAGATTGTCGATCAGCCCCTCTTTGCCGTCGGAAACATCGTTGGTGGCCTGCTGCAGGATATCCAGCGCGGCCAGCAGTTGGTCGGCCGGGTTGTCGATCGCCAGTTTCGAGCCGGACTTAACCCGGTCGAGAATGCTCTCCATCTGGTGTCCGAGTTTTTCCATGTGGGAAAAGCCGAAGAAACCGCAATTGCCTTTAAAGCTGTGAATCTGGCGGAAGATATCGCCGATCGATTCGGTGTCGCTGGGAGTTTCTTCCCAGGACAGCAGCCCCTGTTCGGCGTTCTGCAGCAGTTCGTTGCCTTCCTGAACGAAACTGAGACGCATCTCCTCGGTAATTTCAAGCTTCGGTAAATCGTCGGCGATCGCTGCTGGTGCCGTCGGTTTGACAGCTTCAGACGGTTTCGCTGCGGCCGGTGGTGCCATCTCCGGCGCTGCCTCGGTTGTCATGACCGTCTCCGCTTCGTCCCCCTCTTTGGCCAGCTGGATCGCTTTGCGCAGCTTTTCAGAAATTTCATCGGCTGCGGTGCCCATCGGTTCGTCAGAGTAGTTGTTGTCAACCTGATCGAGCGCATCTTTAGCAAAGTCGCAGGCGGCGCAGAGCAGCGAGACATGGTTCGAGACCAGCTCAATCTCACCGTTACGGATCAGGTCGAGCAGGTTCTCGGCGGCATGGGCGACCCGGGTGATGTTGTCAAACTCGAGAAATCCGGCACTCCCTTTCATCGAATGGAACAGCCGGAAGATGGCATTCATCGTTTCCGGGTCGCTGTTCTGCCCCAGTTCGATAATCTGCGGTTCCAGTTGCTCAATCATGTCCCGACTTTCGGTGACGAACTCCTGGATGATTTCAATTTGGTCGTCGTCGATTTCCATGCTCATCGCACATCCTCAATCGTTGCTGCGCAGGGTTGTTGCTGTCAGATTTAGCAATTTAAAAGTCACGAAAATTAATTATACAGATCAAATGTAAATATTCAAAGAGAAAGTAATAGATGTTTTTAATTTTTCTTCTGATTATTCTTCCCAGTCGTCTTGTTCAGTTGCTGATTCCTCGTGATGCGCGCTAGCGTAGGGCACTGAGAAACCCATATCTACGTTCTTTAAGTGGAAGCGGCTGAGCTGATTTTTCAGTTCTGCTGCCTGGCCGGAAAGCTCTTCGCTGGTCGCGGCGCTCTCTTCGGCGGTCGCGGTGTTCTGCTGGATCACCTGATCGATCTGCTGCAGGCCGATATTAATTTGTGAAATCCCCTGTGCCTGTTCGTTGCCGGCGGCGGCAATTTCGGCAATCAGCTGGTTGACTTTGTTGATCTCCTGAACGATCCCGGTCAGAGATTCGGCGGTCCGTTCGGCGATCTGTGTGCCTTTTGCCGCTTTTTGAACCGAGCCCTCAATCAGCTCTGAGGTCTCGCTGGCGGCTTTGGCGCTGCGGCTGGCAAGGTTACGCACCTCTTCGGCAACCACGGCAAAGCCTTTGCCATGCTGTCCGGCGCGGGCTGCTTCGACAGCAGCGTTCAGCGCCAGCAGGTTGGTCTGGAAGGCGATCTCGTCGATCACCTTGATGATCTTGCTGATGTTCTGCCCCGATGCGTTGATTTCACGCATGGCGACAATCATCTCTTCCATCTGTCGGCTGCCGGTGGTCGCCGATTGGACGGCTTCGTGGGCCAACCTGTCAGCCTGGTTGGCGTTTTCGGCATTCTTGCCAGTTTGCGCACCGATTTCATGCATCGAGCTGCTGATCTGTTCAAGGGAGGCGGCTGACTCAGTGGCGCCCTGTGACAGCTCCTGGGCCGAGTCGCTGACCTGCGAACTGCCGCCGGCGATCTGGTCGGCCGAGGCCAGAATCTGCTGCATCACCTGATTGAGATCTGTCGAGAGTTTCTGCATCGCGCCGCGGATTTGATCCTGCTCATCCTTGGGCTCAATCGAAAAGGTCAGGTCGCCATTGGCCAGCTGCTGCAGCGAGGCAACAACCTGGTTCTGCAAATCATCGGCAAAAGAGTCCATGGCGCGCGCCATCTCGCCGAGCTCGTCCCTGCGGGTCATGTTCAGGCGGCTGTCAAGATGTCCGAGGGCCATTTCGTTGGCCATCCGCTGGACGCTGCGCAGCGGGCGGATAGCGGTATTGGCGGTGACAAGCGCTGCAAGCAGGGCGATCAGCAACAGCACCACTGTGGCAATCATGACCGCCAGGTTCATCTGATTGAATGAAGCATCCACCTGCCGACTGGTGAAAAGCAGCTCAGCCTCGGGGATCGCCGTGCCGATGACCCAGCGCAGCGGTTTGAAGTAGGTAAAATTGAACACCATCGGTTCGGTTACACCAGAGACCGGGTTGGTCAGTCGCAGTAGCAACTCTGAAACCTCGCCTTCTCCGGCCTGCAGGCTCTGCTCGATCAGTCCGGTCAGGAAGTCGTTGCCGTCGGCGTCCTTGAGCAGCTGGCTAAGCTTATCCATATCCTCATCGACCGGGGTGACGATAAAATCGCCACCTGCATCTTCATAAGCTTCGGCGACCCAGAAAAAGCCCTTTTTGCCGACACTGATCTTGCGCAGCTGGGAATGCAGCTCGTCCAGAGCGTCCAGCTCGGCCTCAAAGTCGGCGATGTAGGTCAGTTCATCGACAAAGGCGCCGGGGGCGATGATCAGGTCGAGGGGTTGGAAATAGCGGAAATGAACATATTTTTCTCGGCCGTCCGTGACGCTGCTGTATTTGATGGACCCGTCACGTTTGGCGATCATTTCATCAATGTGTTTCTTGCCGGCCAGATTTGTCCCTTCGCTTTTCGGATGAATAACCAGGGTGCCTTTGGAGTTCATGCCGAAGGCATAGCCGGAGGAGCCGAACTTGCCGGAGAGCATCAGCTTGCGGATTTCGGCCAGTTGCTGATCTTTTGGGGTGGTGTAATAGACCTTGCTGACCTGCTCATAAAGCAGGTCAGCGGCCGAGCGCAAAAAAGTTTTGATGGTGTTTTCGCGACCGGCATCCATCGCCGTCTTGTTGGCCGCCACCAGGTTTCTGGCGCCGGCGATGATGTGGTGGATATCGGCCTGCGCCAGGGCGATCGATTCGCTGGTCGCCAGTTCGCGGGTCTGCATTGAATAATATTTGGAAACTGACAGGCTGATGAGCATCGGCAATAACACCGCTGCCAGCAGCATGATCATTAATTTATAGCGGATCGACATCTGGACTCCTTTGCCACGGATTTGTTGGTTACTGCAGCCGGGTGCAAGGTCAGTGGAAGGCTGATCATCGAAATGAAAACGGCATCCGAAGAGGATACCGCGCAGAAGAATTAAATTTTTATCATAAGACATGTGTCATGATCAAGCTTTTATCTTGCCCGCCGTCTTCGCCGGGAACGGATTTGAGTAGAACTGAAAAGCAAAAACGGCGAGCCGGGTAGCCGGCTCGCCGTCGCAAAGGTTGAGATTTTGTTCTGCTGGTGTCAGCTGCGCGCCCTGACGTGCGGTGCAAAGCCGTCGCGGTCTTGCTGCTCGATGTGGTTGATCAGCCAGTCTTTAAGGAATTTGTACATGTCGGCCGGTGCAACCCGCTCTCCATTTTTAAGCTTGGTCAGGGTGCTGCCGACTTTGGCGACAAACTCCTGATGGATGCGCTTATGGTTCTCCAAGTCGGGGTAGTTGGTTCGTTTCATCATCTCCTCTTCGGCCCGGAAGTGGGTCACCGTGTAATCGACCAGCTCGTCGATAATGCTGCCGAGCAGCATCCGGTCGCCGCCATCCTTCATGCACTGGAACAGTTGATTGATCAGCTCCACCAGTTTGCGATGCTGCTTGTCGACCAGTGAGATGCCGGTGTTAAGCCTGTCATCCCAATTGATGACGAAACTGTTGCCTGTCTGTTGTGCTCTCGGTCTGCTTATGTCGCTCCAGCCGGCGGCGACGCTTTGACTGCCAAGCGAAAGCTGCGGAGCCCGCGCGTGTACCGCCGAGGTGGAAAAACCGCTCTGCTGCAGCTTGAATCGGCTGAGCTGATGCTTCAGCTGGGCGGCCTGGCCGGACAGTTCTTCGCTGGTCGCCGCGCTCTCTTCGGCGCTGGCGGTGTTCTGCTGGATCACCTGGTCGATCTGCTGCAGGCCGATGTTGATCTGCGAAATCCCCTGCGCCTGTTCGGTGCTGGCGGCGGCGATTTCGCCGAGCAGATCGTCGACCTTGGTGATACTGGTGACAATTTCATCCAACGATTTGGCGGTCCGTTCGGCAATCTGGGTGCCGTTGCCGGCTTTCTGCACCGAGCCTTCGATCAGCTCGGCGGTCTCCCGGGCGGCCTTGGCGCTGCGCGCCGCCAGGTTGCGGACCTCTTCGGCGACCACGGCAAAGCCTTTGCCGTGCTGGCCGGCGCGGGCCGCTTCAACCGCGGCGTTCAGGGCCAGCAGGTTGGTCTGGAAGGCGATCTCGTCGATCACCTTGATGATCTTGCTGATGTTCTGCCCTGAAGCATTGATCTCGCTCATGGCGGCGATCATCTCGGCCATCCGCTCGCTGCCGGTCGCCGCCGCTTTGGCCGCTTCCCCGGCCAGCTGGTTGGCCTGATTGGCGTTGCCAGCACTCTGGCTGGTCTGGGCGCCGATTTCATTCATCGAGCTGCTGATTTCTTCCAGCGATGCGGCCGATTCGGTCGCGCCCTGCGACAGTGACTGCGCCGAGTCGCTGACCTGAACACTGCCGGAAGCGATCTGGTCGGCTGAGGTCTGAATGCTGCCGATGATCGACTGCAGGCTCTGCAGCATCTCCTGCAAGGCATTGCCCAGCGAGTCGCGGGAAGAGCTGACCTGGACTTCGACCTGTAGATTGCCGCGGGCGATTTCAGCGGCCAGCTGCGTTTTTTGTTGCAGCCCTTCGGCAAGGTTGTCCATGGCGCTGGCCATCACGCCGATTTCGTCATGGCGTGCCATCCGCAGACGGCTTTCAAAGTGACCGCCAGCCATCTCCTTGATCATTTCCACGGTTTTCCCGAGCGGATTTTTCAGGCTGCGGGCCAGGCAGCAGGCCGTAATGACGCCGAAGACCAGCGCGAAGCAACCGATCAGTATCAATGCCCAACGGGTCGAGAGCGCCTTGTTGACCATTTGATCTTCGGAGAGGATTGCCTGTTTGGCCAGTTCGGTCATGCTGCGCAGCGATTTCTGTACTCCGGCGAGGTTCGCCTGGGTCGCTGTATGGTAGATCTGTTCGGCGCGCTCTTTGCCGCTGCCGTCATCCAAGTTTTTGTTGTAAGTGTCCTTGATCTGCTTGGCCGAAGCATGCAGCTTGCTGTGGAAGGCTTCGATGTTGCGCAACTCAGAACCAAGTGCCGGAAGGAGTTGTTCGGCCTGCTGCCGGCCGTCACCGTAGTACCATTTACCGAAACCGCATTTGGTATGGTCGAGCTGAACATCCAGAGTCATGATTTTGCTATCGGAGATAAAGCTCGAAACCGCTTGGGCCCAGTTCAGGTGGTCAACTTCGCGTTGCAGCAGTTCTCCGCGCAGTTGGTTGCCAGAAGAGACTTCCAGTCCGTCATTGACGACCTTGGTCAGTCCCCAGATGCCCCAGCCGGATGAGACAACCAGCAGCATCAGCAACAAGCCAGCCAGCAGACAGATTTTTGTGCCGATCTTCAGATTGTTGAACATAATGAACCCTTCATGCTTGGTATTGGATTGGGCTAGTTAAAGAGCGCTAACTATTGTTGCCACAATAATATCTACTGTCAAGTGCCGGCGGCAATTTTTTTACTCAGCCGTCTATTTAATCGGCTGTTTTTTTATGAGGATTTCTTTACTGGCGGGCTGGTTGATTCAACTTGGTTGGGGAGTGCGGCCCTGGGGTTTTCTCCGCCGCCGGCGACGGCGTGATGTGCGCTGGGCGCTCTCCTGCTGTTTCGGGGGGGCTTGGATTGTCGTGTGCCACTCTTTAACCAGCGGCAGCAGCTCGGGGCGCACTTCGGACCAGAGGCGGAACAGTTCGAGAGCTTTTGGGGTCAGGGGATGTTGCAGAAAGCGGCGCTCGCCGCGCATGCCACG
>DATCYW010000003.1:0-5325 GCA_036526255.1 Malonomonas sp.
GGTAGAAGTGAAGGGGATTGGTGAAGTGCTGGCCAAGAGGATCGTTGAATATCGGCAGGCAAATGGTGATTTTAAATCACTCGCTGAGTTGACTCAGGTAAAAGGTTTTGGCGATAAGACGCTTGAGAAGTTGTCGCCGCAGCTGTTGCTAGTGAAACGTTAGTCATTGAATAATTACTGAGGTCCTTGGCCTTTTTCGCGACGTCTGGGAGAGGGATGCCCTCTCCCAGATTTTTTGTAAATAGTACACAGGGTTCTGATAATGAAAAATATTTTGGTGACAGGCGGTTGTGGCTTTATCGGTGCGAACTTTGTCAGGTTGGTTTTGCAGCAGCTGGCAGATATCAGGCTGGTTAATCTGGATAAGCTGACTTATGCTGGCAATCTGGAAAACCTGCGCGACCTGGAAGCAGACCCACGTTATCGGTTTGTGAAAGGTGATATCTGTGACTCGGAGCTGCTGAAGACACTTTTTTCTGCAGAGCAGATCGACACGGTTGTACATTTTGCCGCAGAATCCCACGTCGACAGAAGTATCAGCGGCCCGGCGGAATTTATTCAGACCAATATCAACGGAACCTTTGCCCTGCTGGAAGCCGCCCGCAGCGCCTGGCTCGGCGACGGACAGGATCCGGCAGGAAAACGTTTTCTGCATGTCAGCACCGACGAGGTATATGGTTCGCTGGGGGATACCGGACTGTTTACCGAAACAACTGCCTACGATCCGCGCTCCCCGTATTCGGCTAGCAAGGCGGCTTCGGATCATCTGGTCAGCGCTTACGCGCACACTTACGGTCTTCCGACTCTGATGACCAACTGTTCCAATAATTACGGACCGTTGCAGTTTCCTGAGAAGCTGATTCCGCTGATTATCAATAATGCCCTGAAGGGGAAAGATCTGCCGGTCTACGGCGATGGCAAGAATGTCCGCGACTGGTTATTCGTTGAGGACCACTGCCGGGCAATTTTGACCGTTCTGCAGACTGGTGAACTGGGTGAAACCTATAATGTCGGTGGCAACAGCGAAAAACAGAATATCGACGTGGTGCGGACGATTTGCGACATTCTGGATGAAACCGCCGCGCCGCTTGCATCCGGATTGCCGCGTCAGTCGCTGATCAAGTTTGTCAAGGATCGCGCCGGTCACGACCGGCGGTACGCGATCGACGCCAGTAAAATCAAGGAGAAGCTCGGTTGGGAGCCGACACTGCAGTTTGAAGCGGGCATCCGGCTGACGGTAAATTGGTATTTGCAGCATGCGGATTGGGTGAACTCGGTGCTGGATGGTTCCTATCAGGAGTATTACGACAAGATGTACGGGAGCGACAGCAAGTGAAGCAGGTTGCCCTGATCGGGGCTAATGGCATGCTGGCGACGGCGATCCGCAAACTGGCTCCGGCTGACTATGTTATTCAACCCTACGACCTGCCAGCTTTTGATCTGACCGACCCGGTACAGGTGCTTTCGCTGCGGGATGACGCTCCCGATATCATCATCAATTGTGCCGCCTTTACCAATGTCGATGGCTGTGAAATTGAGCAGGAACTGGCGCTACAGGTCAATGGTACTGGCCCGGGTCTGCTGGCTGACCTAGCCAAACAGACAGACGCCGCTCTGGTTCACATCTCGACCGATTTTGTTTTTTCTGGCGACAAGAACAGCCCCTATCAGGAAGATGATCAGCCGAACCCGCTGTCGGTTTACGGCAAGAGCAAACTGGCCGGTGAACAGCAGGTACAGCTGTCGGGTCTGGACAAATATTTTATTATCCGCACCAGCTGGCTTTATGGTGGTGGGGGTAACAATTTTGTCGAGACGATGATCCGATTGGCCAAAGAACGCACCGAACTTAAAGTCGTGGCGGATCAGCGCGGGACGCCGACCTGGACCGAAGATCTGGCGAAGGCCATTTTCGCACTGTTACGCGGCGACAAGTATGGCATCTACCACTACAGTAATGACGGTGAATGCAGCTGGCACGAGTTTGCCTGTGAAATTATCAACCAGATCCGGTTTGTTGAAGCGCTGCAGGTCAAAACGATCCAGCCGATTCTGACTGAGGGTTATCCGCTGCCTGCGGTAAGGCCGAAATTTTCGGTCCTGTCGAAAGAGAAGATCAAGCAGGCAACCGGGCTTGAAATACCGGCTTGGCAACAGAGCCTCAAATTCTATTTAATGCAGAGATAGCACTCCGAGGAGACAATCGTGGGAATAAAAAAAGGTATCGTACTGGCTGGCGGCGCAGGATCCCGGCTCTATCCGTTGACTCTGGTTGCCAGCAAGCAGCTGCAGCCGATTTACGACAAGCCGATGATCTACTATCCGTTGTCGATCATGATGCGCGCCGGCGTGCAGGATATCCTGATCATCTCGACCCCGCAGGACACTCCGCGCTTTGAAGCCCTGCTTGGCGACGGCAGCCGTTTCGGCATCAAGCTCAGCTATGTCGTTCAGCCCGAGCCGAAAGGGATTGCCCAGGCGTTTCTGGTCGGCGAAGAGTTTATCGACAATCAGCCGGTATCGCTGATTCTTGGCGACAACATCTTTTACGGCAAAATGGAACTGGATCGGATCTTCTCCGAATTCTCAGGTGGGGCGAAGGTTTTCGGTTATCCAGTCAATGACCCGGAGCGCTACGGGGTGGTTGAATTCGATGCCAACGGGCAGGCGGTGGGGATCGAGGAAAAGCCGGCGAAACCGAAATCGCGCTTCGCCGTGCCGGGGCTTTATCTCTACGACGAAAAAGTTGTCGAAATGACGAAACAGCTTAAACCCTCGGCGCGTGGCGAGTTGGAGATCACCGATCTGAATATCGCTTATCTGCAACGACAGGAGTTGATGGTCGAAAAGCTGGAGCGGGGAATCGCCTGGCTTGATACCGGAACCCACATGAGTCTGCTGGAAGCCAGTCATTTCATCGGCACCCTCGAAGCGCGCCAGGGGGTTAAGATCGCCTGTCTCGAAGAGGTTGCCTATCGCAAAGGCTTTATCGATGCCGCCAAGTTTCAGCAAGTGATCGAGGAAACGCCGAAATCAAGCTATCGCGATTATCTTGAGCAGATTCTGCAAGAAAATTTTGACTACTGATATGAAAATTATTCCAACAGAAATCCCTGATGTGCTGATAGTCGAGCCGCAGGTTTTCGGCGATGAACGTGGTTTTTTTCTGGAGAGCTTCAATCAGCAGCGCTGGGAAGAACTAACTGGTCTGAAAACGACCTTTGTGCAGGACAACCATTCCCGCTCGACAAAAGGGGTGCTGCGCGGCCTTCATTATCAGACCCGGCAGACCCAGGGGAAGCTGGTGCGGGTGGTGCAAGGCGAAGTATATGATGTCGCGGTTGATATGCGCAAATCCTCAGCGACCTTCGGCAGGTGGGTCGGTTGCGTGCTGTCGGCCGAGAACAAGCGGCAGTTCTGGGTGCCGGAAGGGTTTGCTCACGGCTTTCTGGTGCTGAGCGAAACGGCAGAGTTTCTCTACAAAACCACCGATTACTATGCCCCTGAATTCGACCAGTGTATCCGTTGGGATGATACTGATCTGGCTATCAGCTGGCCGTTAGAGGGCAAACCGGTTCTTTCTGGAAAAGACGCAGCTGGCGTCGCTTTCAAGGATGCAATCTGTTTTACCTGACCCCGCAGGGGCCTGCAAATAGGAACGTGCAATGAAGATTCTGGTTACCGGAGCGGCCGGTTTTATCGGCTCACACCTGTCGAAATATCTGCTGAAGCGTGGCGACGATGTTGTCGGACTCGATAATCTGAACGACTATTACGATGTCAGTCTCAAGCAGGCGCGTTTGGCGCAGTTGGAAACGCAGGATAACTTCCGCTTTATCCGCATGGATCTGGCGGATCGTGCGGGGATTGCCCAACTGTTTAAAGACGAGCAGTTTGAAAAGGTCGTCAATCTGGCCGCCCAGGCCGGTGTACGTTACTCCCTGACCAATCCCCATGCTTACATCGACAGCAACATCGAGGGTTTTATCAATATCCTTGAAGGCTGCCGGCACAACGAGGTGAAGCATCTGGTCTATGCCTCCTCCTCATCGGTTTATGGCGCGAACACCTCGATGCCGTTTTCCATCCATGACAACATCGACCACCCGCTTTCACTCTACGCCGCAACCAAAAAAGCCAACGAATTGATGGCGCATACATACAGCCACCTTTATCGTCTGCCGACCACCGGCCTGCGCTTTTTTACCGTCTATGGCCCCTGGGGGCGTCCGGATATGGCGATGTTTCTGTTTACCAAGGCCATCCTCGAAGGCAAACCGATCCAGGTTTTCAATCATGGGAAAATGCTGCGTGACTTCACCTTTATCGACGATATCGTCGAAGGGGTCGTGCGGACGCTTGACAACACCGCCGCGCCCAACGCCAACTGGAGCGGTGCCAGCCCTGACCCTGGAACCAGTGCCGCCCCTTATCGCATCTACAATATCGGCAACAACCAGCCGGTCGAACTGCTGCGCATGATCGAGACGCTGGAAAAAGAACTGGGAATTGTTGCTGAAAAAGTGCTGCTGCCGATTCAACCGGGGGATGTGCCGCAAACCTACGCCGATGTGGACGACCTGATCGCCGATGTCGGTTTCAGGCCGGAGACCACGATAGCAGAGGGGATTGCACAGTTCGTTCGTTGGTACCGAGAATTCTACAAATAACTTTTTCCCGACAGGACGCGTAGTTAATGAACAATAAAAACTTTGCCTTAATCGGTGCTGGCGGCTATATCGCGCCGCGACATATGAAAGCGATCCGCGACACGAACAATAACCTTATCGCGGCACTCGACCCTTCGGATTCAGTCGGGGTGCTCGACAGCTTTTCTCATGACATCGCCTTTTTTACCGAGTTTGAGCGTTTCGACCGGCATGCCGAAAAGTTGAAGCGTCTGGGTGATGATAAGCGCCTGCACTATGTCAGCATCTGCTCCCCGAACTATCTGCATGATGCGCATATCCGTTTTGCACTGCGGATCGGCGCCGACGCCATCTGTGAAAAGCCGCTGGTCCTGAACCCCTGGAATGTTGACGCGCTTGCCGAAGTCGAGCAGGAGACCGGCCGTAAAATCTATAATATCCTCCAGTTGCGACTGCACCCGTCGATCCTGGCGCTGAAAGAGAAAATCAGCAAGTCAAAGCGCAAGGAAAAATACAACATCGACCTCAGTTACATTACTTCGCGTGGGCGTTGGTATTTCACCTCCTGGAAAGGCGCTGAACAGAAGTCCGGTGGGATTGCGACCAATATCGGTGTGCACTTTTTCGATATGCTGATGTGGATTTTCGGTGGCGTGACCCATCATGAAGTACATCT
>DATCYW010000004.1:0-3143 GCA_036526255.1 Malonomonas sp.
GTTGAAGACGATCTGTTGCGGGATACGCTGCCCGGCAAAGTTTTGATAGTCAGTGTAACGCACCCGCCAATTTGTGTCGTCAGCCTGCTGGCGGGTCTCCTGCAGCTCGCCGTCGCAGCTGAAAACAAACCCCAGACTGCCTCCGGGCAGCAAGCGCCAGAGGCGCAGGTCTGTGGACCGCTGTTGCAGATGATCACCGACCTGCGGCCGCGGCTGCAGAAACATCTGCCGAAGGCTGGTGGCCACGCCGACGGCAAAGCCCGGCTGCTGCCGCAATTGCGGCAGCGCCCGTTGCAGCTGCTGCCCCTGTGCATCCAGCTCCAGATCGAACAGCACCAGCCCCATTTCGTTCATCGCCACCAAGCGGGCGTTACCGCTGGCGGTATCAAGCCGCAACAGCCCTTCCAGCGGGATTCTTTTCGCGCCGAATTCCAGCAGCGCCGATTGCCGCAGTTGCCAGACGGCGGCCTGCTGCAGCCAGTTGCCGTCCAGCAGCTGCTGCTGACTGGGGCGACTGGCGCACTGTGCAACGTCCGCCGGGCGCTCGATTGGCGCGCAGGCGAACAGCAGCGGCAACAATGCACAGAGCAGCCAACGCAGCATCAGATCCTCTTCGGACGAAAGGCCGGAATCACCAGCACCGCCGTCGGCACCGCGGCGCTAATACCAAGCAGCACGCTGATGCCGATCGAATGCAGGGCCGGATGTTCCGCCAGCACCAGTGAACCGAAACCGACCAAGGTGGTCAATCCGGAGATCAGCACCGCCTTTGACGAGGCCAGATCCTGCTCCTGATCGGCGTGGCAGACCATAAAAATGCCATAATCGACCCCCAGGCCGATGATCAGGATTGAGGCGACCACGTTAAACAGGTTCAGCTCCAATTCCAGCCAGGCCATGCCGCCAAGCATCACCAGCAGCCCGGACAGCACTGGCAGGAGCGCCAGCAGAATTTTGTTGAGACGTCGGAACAGCAACACCAACAACAGCAGCACCGCCAAGCCGGCCGAAATGACAAACTGGCTGAAATCAGCAGCAATCTCGCTGCTGAGCTGGCGACCGAAGCGGGTCTGCGACACCAGGGTGACGCCGGGGATTTTTGCCAGCGGCCCTTCGAGCGCGGCGATCACTTCAGGACGATCGGGCAACAGGCTGACCAAGCGGTAGCTGTTCTCATCGACCAGCAGCAAATTATTCAACAGATCGGTCAAGCCCAGTTGCTGCAGTTGCTCGACGCCAAGTTGCTGCGGTGGCTGTTCAATCTGTGCCCAGAACGGCTCAAAGGCGCTGCTGGAGAAACCATAATCCTGACCATGGGCGATCAGCAGATCCTGCACCTCGGCCCGGCGCTGTGTCCAGAAATCCTGCCACTGGTTGAGCCGCTGTTGCTGGGTTGCCTGCGACGGCAGCAGCGGCGCCAGACTGACCAGCCCGGCCAGATTTTCGTCCTGTAGCAGCTGCCAGACCTGTTCATTGGCCTGCAGAGCCGTCTCCAGCGTAGTGCCACTGGCGAAAACCAGCGCCCGGCCGCGCATATCGCCCCAAGCCTGCTTTAAAGCGGCTTCGTTCTGCTGCAGCAGCGGCGGCTGATAGCTGAGTCGCCGCAGGTCGCCGTTGATTGACAGCTGCTGCATCTGCACCGCCGCCAGCACGGCAATCGTCAACCAGGCCAGAATGACGCTGAAGCGCAGCAGCGGCACGCGGTCATAAATATGCCGCTTGAACTGTTGACGCAGCTGGGTACCATTTTCACGCGGCTGACCGATAAAATGCGGCAGAAAAATCAAGGCCAGCAGCACCGCTGCGGCGATGCCGGCCATGGCGAACAGCGCGAGCTGCCGTTGCCCCGGCAGCTCGGAACGCAGCAGCACCGCGAAAGCGGCCAGACTGGTCATGGCCCCGAACAGCACCGGCCGGGAGACCGCGCGCAACAACTCCGCGCGTGAACCACCCTCCTTACGCAGGGCATAGTAGACATGCAGGCCGAAATCGATAGTAATCCCGAGCAGCACGGCGCCGAAGCCGATGGTGATCCCCGAGACCGGCCTATCACCAAGCGACACCACCAGCAGCGCCACGGCAAAGCTGAACAGCGGCAACAGGTAGACAAACAGCGCCCGCAGCGAACGGAGAAAAACCAGAAACAGCAGCAGAATTCCGAGCCCGGATGCGATCAGCACCCGCAGCATATCCTGCTGGATGATGCTGGCGTTGGCCAAGGTGTAGGGATGACCGCTGACCAGTTCTGCGCTGATCCCCGCCGGCAGTTGCTGCCGGGCAAGGTTAAAGGCCTCGAGCAGCTGTTTGCTGCCGCTACTGTCGGTGATGGCGATCTGCGTGTCGGCCAGAATCAGGCTGTTGCGGCCGTCGCGACTGAGAAAATGGCCCCGCTCCAGCCGCACTTCGGGGACCGGGTTCAGATAGCGCAGCTTCATCAGCGCCAGTGTTTCCAGGTCGAGCGGATCACGCTGCAGCTTGCTTTTCAGGGCAACTCCCTGCGGCTGCAGCAGTTGCGCCAGCGCCAGCTGCAGTTGCCGGTCGACGGCTGCCGGGGTCAGGCGTTCGTCTACTCTCTGCAGGTCGTCGGCATCTGCCAGCAGCGGCAGATAGGCACCCAGCTGATTCAGCAGCGCGAGCCCCAGTTGCTCTCCGGGTCCGCTGATGGCGTTAACAAACAGCTCGGCCAGCAGCGCATCCCGCAGCTGGTCGGTCGCATCCAGCAGCTGCTCAACAGTAATCACCTCAGTCGCGTGCAGGCTGATCACCAGCTTGCGGGCGAAGGGTGCCTGCTGCAGCAGTTTGAAATCCTGCGCGACCGGTGAAGCACCGTCGGGCAGCAGCGCCGAGATGTTCTCTTCCAGCTGCAGGCGGCTCAGCTGCCAGCCACATAAAATCCCCAGCAACAATAGCGCCAGCAGCAGCCAACCGCGTCGGCCGGCCAGTCGTTGATAACAGGTGGCGAACAGCTTCATTGCAACTCCGGCACCTGAAATGCCTGGTCCGGCAGCGGCTGATTGATCTGCACCTGTTCAAAACGCAGCAGCGTCTTATCGCCGCCCGCCTCATGCATTTCAACCAGCGCGACATGACTGTTGTCGGCTGAAAACAGAATCTGCAGCTGCTCGATAAAACCGGCCTCCCCC
>DATCYW010000005.1:0-23397 GCA_036526255.1 Malonomonas sp.
AGCGTACGACCAGATGCGCAAGCCCGCTACCCGCCGCCACGCCGATGGCAATCCCCGCGACCGTAGCCCAGAGGACATCAACCAGGACCCAACGCTGACCAAACTCACCCAACTCGTGCAAGCCGAGCAGGCCCAGGCCGAGCATGACGAACGGAAAGGCGCTGCCGTCGTTCATGCCCGCTTCACAGGTTATGGTAAAGCGGAGACGGTCGCGGTCGCCAGGGTGGCGAATCTGCACTTCGGTGGCCAGCACCGGATCGGTTGGGGCGATGATGGCGCCGAGCAGTACAGCGGCACCGATGGGTAAACCGAGCAGATAATGGCCAAAAATGGTGACCAGCGCCACTGTGACCGTCATGGCGAGAAACGCCAGCAGAATCGGCGCGCGCCAGCGCGAAAAGCTCACCGGTACCGGCATTTTAACGCCGGCGGCAAACAGCGAAATAAGCACCGCTATCTCGGTCAATACCTCCAACAGCGCCGATTCCTTGAGCGGATTGAAGTGGAAAAGACCCAGCCCAGTTGGGCCCACCAGTAGTCCCAAGGCCAGATAGATAATTGCCGAGGTAACCGGCAGCCGTTTAATTGCCGGAGCGGTTAGTCCCATGGTGAGCAGTAGGCCACCAACGAACAGAAACCACGCAGCGTTATTCATAACCATGCTATTCAAGACCTCTTGATTTTGCTACGTGCGGGAGCAGGGCGGCTGATCTTTATCATTTGTTCCGGGCACATAGTGGGTATAGTTATCTGACGTTAAACCACCTCATGCGTACTACAACGAACGTGCCAGTGACAAACCTGTTTAATTTTATTGTAACTATTTAGTATATATAGGTATTTTGAATTATAAAAATCTTGAAAAAGCTGAGGCCGTCGATCCGAGTCGTAATATGTGACGGATTTGTCAGGCGTGACGGATATGTGAAGCACATTTTTAATGCAATTAATCTTTTTTGAGACCAGAATGACTTCAGTGTGTTGCGAAAATGCCGATATTTCCAAACGTTGCCAGAAAAAAACGCCTCTCTTGAATTCCGCAAAATATGACGAGAAGCCTTTATCTGGTTGACGAACAGAGTAATAACTGCCTGTTACAGGCCATTCTCTCCCCGTAGGAGAGACGGAAGGCCACCATGCCCACGAAAGCTTTGGATCCTGCTGTACCCACCACCCAAACTACCGAAAAAAACACCGTCGAAATCATTCACGAAGCGAACCTGCTCAAGGCGGAAGCGTTGCAGCGAGCGATTTTCAACAGCGCCAACTTCTCCAGCATCGCCACAGACGCCAAAGGAGTCATCCAGATTTTCAACGTTGGCGCCGAGCGGATGCTCGGCTACACCGCCGCCGAAGTCATGAACAAAAACACGCCGGCCGACATTTCCGATCCCCAGGAAGTGATCGCCCGCGCCAAGGCGCTCAGTAAAGAGTTCGGCACCAAGATAACCCCGGGCTTTGGCGCCCTGGTCTTCAAAGCCAGGCGCGGCATCGAAGACATTTACGAGCTGACCTACATTCGAAAGGATGGGAGCCGCTTCCCGGCAGTCGTCTCCGTCACTGCCCTGCGCGACGAGCAGGACACCATCATCGGCTATCTGCTGATCGGCACCGATAACACCGCGCGCAAGCAGGCCTCACAGTACGCGCGTAGCCTCATCGAGGCTTCGCTCGACCCGCTCATCACGATCAACGCCGAAGGCAAGATCACAGATGTCAACGAGGGCTCCATCAAGGTCACGGGAGTGCCACGGCAGAAGCTTGTCGGCACCGACTTTTCCAATTACTTCACCGAGCCCGAGAGGGCGCGCGAGGGATACCGAGAGGCCTTCTCCAAAGGCGCGGTTACCGACTACCCGCTCACCATCCGGCATGAGGACGGTCATCTCACTGACGTTCTCTACAACGCATCGGTCTACAAGGATGTACAGGGCAACGTGCTCGGCGTGTTCGCCGCCGCTCGTGACGTGACCGAGCGAAAACGTCTGGATCGGGTGCTGCAGGAAAAAAACGTCGAACTGGAGAGTGCCAGGTCGGTGGCAGAAAAAGCCAACCTCGCCAAATCGGATTTTCTTTCCAGCATGAGCCATGAACTGCGGACGCCGCTCGGCGCGATCCTCGGTTTTGCGCAACTGATGGAATCGGGCAAGCCAGAGCCGACCCCCGCCCAGAAAAGGAGCATCGATCAGATTCTCAAGGCCGGCTGGTATCTGCTGGAACTGATCAACGAAATCCTCGACCTGGCGCTGATCGAGTCAGGAAAACTCTCGCTGTCGTTGGAACCGGTATCGCTCAAGGAAGTCATGCATGAATGTGAGATCATGGTCGAACCGCAGGCCAAAGAACGTGATATCCGAGTGGTCTTCTCCGAGATCACATCGCCTTACTTTGTCAACGCCGACCGGACACGGGTGAAGCAGATCCTCATAAATCTGCTTTCCAACGCGATCAAGTACAACAAGGAATATGGAACGATTACGGTCAACTGCACCCTGACCCCTGCGGATCAGATTCGGATCAGCGTCCGGGATACCGGCGCGGGACTGACTCCGAAACAGCTTACACAACTGTTCCAGCCGTTCAATCGACTCGGGCAAAAGGGGGACGTCGAAGAAGGAACCGGTATCGGCCTGATGGTCTGCAAGCGACTGGCCGAATCGATGGGAGGGGTCATCGGAGTCGAGAGTACGGTCGGCGAGGGGAGCGTGTTCTGGTTCGAACTGGTTCAGACGACTGAACACCAAGCGTCCCGCCAGAGAGACCAATTAACGACTATTGCCGTAACGGACGGACAAGCCGACGAGCAGAAGAGCACCTTGCTCTATGTTGAAGACAACCCGGCGAACCTGATGCTGGTCGAAGATCTTCTGTCGCGCCGGCCTGACATACGCTTTCTGAGTGCGGAAGACGCGATTAAAGGCGTCGAAATTGCCCGCACCTCCCTGCCTGATGTGATTCTAATGGATATCAATCTGCCCGGCGTCAGTGGTATCGATGCCCTGAAAATTCTGGCAAACATCCCGGAAACAGCGCACATACCGGTCATTGCCCTCAGTGCCAATGCCATCCCCCGCGATATCGAAAAGGGCCTGGAGGCCGGATTCTTCCGCTACCTCACCAAGCCAATCAATGTTACCGCGTTCATGGATACGCTGGACACAACCCTGAAGCATGTAAAAACAAAAACTGCCATAGCTACAAAAAGGGGAAATAAAAAACATGATCGCAGACGAAATTCTTAATGCCAAAATCCTGATCGTCGACGATCAGAAGGCCAATGTAGAGCTGCTGGAGCAGTTGTTGAGTGAAACCGGTTATACCTGCGTGACCTCAACGCGGAATCCTGCAGATGTCTGCGCGCTGCATCAAGAAAACAATTACGACCTGATCCTGCTCGACTTGCAGATGCCGGGGATGGACGGTTTCCAGGTGATAGAAGCCCTGCAGACGGAAAACCCGGAGGACTATATCCCGGTCCTGGTGATTACCGCCCAACCGGGACACAAGCTGCGGGCCCTTAAAGTCGGCGCCAAGGATTTTGTCAGCAAGCCCTTTGACTTGGTCGAAGTCAAGACGCGGATCCGCAATATGCTGGAAGTGCGGATGCTCTACAAAGAACTCCAGAATCACAACCAGCGGCTGGAACAGACAGTGCTAAAGCGGACGACTGATCTGACCAGCGCCAATATTCAGCTCACGCAGGAAATAGAGGAGCGTAAAAAAGCAGAAAAATCGCTGACTAAAACCTATGCGGAAATAAAGCGCTTGAAAGACCGACTCCAGGAGGAGAACGTTTACCTGCGCAATGAGGTTGACCAGAAGTACAACTTCGGCGAAATCGTCGGTCAAAGCCCTGCCCTCGCGGTTGTCTATTCCCAGGTCCAGCAGGTCGCGCCTATGAATGCGACCGTTCTTCTGCTGGGCGAAACCGGCACCGGCAAAGGCGTGGTGGCGCGGGCCATCCACCGCAGCAGCACGCGCAAGGACCGACCAATAATCACGATCAACTGCACGGCACTTCCGGCCACGCTTGTGGAGAGCGAGCTCTTCGGCCGGGAAAAGGGGGCGTTCACCGGTTCTGATACCCGGCAGATTGGCCGCTTCGAGCTGGCCGACGGCGGCACCATCTTTCTCGACGAAATTGGTGAAATGCCGCTGGAACTGCAGGGCAAGCTCCTGCGGGTGATTCAGGACGGCGAATTCGAGCGGCTAGGCAGCCCCCGCACCATAAAGACCGATGTGCGGATCATTGCTGCCACCAACCGCAATTTGAAAGAAGAGATCCGCAACGGCAAGTTCCGGGAAGACCTCTATTACCGGCTCAATGTTTTCCCCATCACCCTGCCTCCACTAAGACAGCGCAAGGAGGATATCCCTCAGCTCGTCAATCATTTCGTTGCCAAATTCAATAAGAAAAACGGTAAAAAAATAGAGACCGTATCGACAAGCACCCTGAAACTCCTCCAGGACTACTACTGGCCCGGCAACGTACGCGAACTCGAAAGTACCATCGAGCGGGCGGTCATCACCAGCCAAGGGAACTCGCTAGCGGTTCTGGACCGCTTCGAGTCGATTCCGGGGACAAATGGGGGAGCCGGTGGGGGGGTGGGCCAGGACGTCAAGGCCCTCGCCGAACTGGAACAGGATCATATCCGCCAGGTGCTGCTGCAAACCTCTTGGCGTATCGAGGGGAAAAACGGCGCGGCGCTCCTTTTGGGTCTCAACCCCAGCACTCTGCGCGCCCGCATGCGAAAAATGGGCATCGTCCGGCCATAGAGAAAATCTAAATTTCTCATCTCCGAGTCCAAAAACAAAAAAACAAACCCCGCATTCGAAAAATGTGGGGTTTGTCAGTGCCTTTTCTTATTTACCAACTTTATTTTCTATTTACTGACTTTATTCTTTATTTACCAACTTTATTTTCTATTTACTTACTTTATTCTTCCTGAACAATGTGAACAGGATGAGGGGATGATCTACTCGACAGTCACGCTTTTTGCGAGGTTGCGTGGCTGATCAACGTCGGTGCCTTTGTAAACGGCGATGTGATAGGCGAGCAGCTGCATCGGCACCGAGGTCAGAATCGGCATCAGGTCGTCGCTGGTTTCTGGAACCCGGATCAGCGCATCGACCTTGTCGACCAACTCAGCGTCATCGCCGCTGACGACCGCGATCACTTTGCCGCCGCGGGCGCGGACTTCTTCCATGTTCGACACGACTTTGTCATAGGTCGCGTTACGTGGCACCAGCACCACGACCGGCAGGTTCTCATCGATCAGCGCGATCGGGCCGTGCTTCATCTCGCCGGCCGGGTAACCTTCGGCGTGGATGTAGGAAATTTCTTTCAGCTTGAGTGCGCCTTCGAGGGCGATCGGATACTGGTTGCCGCGCCCCAGATAGAGGAAGTCGCGGGCGTTCATGAATTCGCGCGAGATGGCTTCGATGTGTTCATCCAGTTCGAGCGCCTCCTCCAGCTTGCGTGGCAGGGTCAAGAGCGCTGCAACCAGGTCGCGACACTCATCGGCGCCAATTTTCCCACGCACGCGACCCAATTTGATCGCCAGCTGATAGAGGGCGACCAGCTGGGTGGTGAAGGCCTTGGTCGAGGCGACACCGATCTCCGGCCCGGCGTGAGTGTAGATAACGCCATCACTTTCGCGGGCGATGGAGGAATCAACGACGTTGCAGACACAGAGGGTTTTGCTCCCCTTGCCTTTGGCCTCGCGCAGTCCGGCTAACGTATCGGCGGTCTCGCCGCTCTGACTGATCAGAATCGTCAAGCTGGTTTCATCGACAATCGGATCGCGGTAGCGGAACTCGCTGGCGATATCGATCTCGACCGGAATCCGCGCCAACTTTTCGATATAAAATTTAGCCACCAACCCGGCATGCCAGGAGGTACCACAGGCGATGATGAAGATTTTCTCCAGCGCCTGCAGCTGTTGATCATCCAGACCGAGATCTTCGAGATAGATATCCCCCTCTTCGGACTGGGCGCGTCCGGCGATGGTGTCGGCAATCGCCCGCGGCTGCTCGTAAATCTCTTTGAGCATGAAGTGCTTGTAGCCACCCTTCTCGGCCATCAGCGGGCTCCAGGTGATGGTTTTGCTCTGTTTGACCAGCGGCGTGCCGGCCAGATCGGTAAAGTTCATTGCCTGCTGAGTGAAGACCACCATCTCGCCATCTTCGAGGAAGATCATTTCGCGGGTATGGGAGAGCATCGCCGGAATGTCGGAGGCGACAAAATACTCGCCGACCCCCTGGCCGACCACCAGCGGCGAACCGAGCTTGGCGGCAATTAGCTTGTCCGGTTCATCACTGCACAAAACTGCGACCGCGTAAGCCCCCTTGACCTCCGCCAGCGCCGAACGCACCGCCGCTTCAAAATCGCCGCAAGCGCGGAAATGCTCTTCGATCAGGTGAGCGATGATTTCGGTGTCAGTTTCCGAGCTGAAACTGTGCCCGGCGGCCTGCAGCCGGCTCTTGAGCTTCAGATAGTTTTCGATGATGCCGTTGTGAACGACGACAATGCTCCCCGCCCGGTGCGGGTGGGCATTGATTTCAGAAGGACGGCCGTGGGTCGCCCAGCGGGTGTGACCGATGCCGCGGGTGCCGAGCGCCGGGGTCTCGCGCAGCAGGTTCTCCAGGTTGATCAGTTTGCCTTCGGCGCGATAGATCTGCGCGACGCCGCCGTTGAAGGTACAGATCCCGGCCGAATCGTAGCCACGGTATTCCAGCCGTCGCAAGCCATCAATAATGATCGGCGATGCCTGCTGATTGCCGATGTAACCAACTATTCCACACATATGTTCAGCCCCTCGAAAGAGTTAAGATTTTTTCGATTTTTTACGCAAGGTCCAGCCCTGAATCACCTTCTGCTCGCTGCGTGACAGCGCCAGCGAATCGGCCGGAACATCCTTGGTGATGGTTGAACCGGCGCCGATCAGGCTGTTGCGACCGATCCGCAGCGGTGCGACGAACTGGACGTCGCTGCCGATAAAGACATCATCTTCGATAATGGTTTTGTGTTTGTTGACGCCATCGTAATTGCAGGTGATGGTGCCGCAGCCGAAATTGACATTACGGCCGACTTCAGCGTCGCCGATATAGGTCAGATGGCTCGACTGCGAGCCTTCGCCGAGCAGCGCTTTTTTCGTTTCGACGAAGTTGCCGATTTTATTGTTGCCGAGCAGCACCGTCCCCGGCCGCAGGTGCGCCATCGGACCAATCTTGCAGGCCGGGCCGATCTGCGCTTCTTCGATCGCCGAACCGGCCTTCAGGTGCACGTCATCGGCAATCGTCGAATCGACCACCACCACGCCGGTTTCGACGGTGCAGTTGTTGCCAATCGTTGTGGTGCCGCGCAGTTGCACGTTGGGATGCAGCACCGAATCGCTGCCGATCACCACCCCGGCATCGACATAAACGGTGGTCGGATCGATCATCGACACGCCGGAGCGCATCAGCTCGGTGTTAATCCGCCAGCGCATCAGCGCCTCGGCTTCGGCCAGCTGGCAGCGGTCGTTGATCCCCATCACTTCGGTCGGGTCGCTGACACAGATGGCGCGGGTCTTTTTTCCCGCCGCCACCGCGGCTGCGACCACGTCGGTCAGATAGTATTCCCCTTGCGCATTGTCGGTTTTGAGATTTTTCAGCGCAGCAAACACGAACGCGGCGTCAAACAGGTAGGTGCCGGTGTTGATCTCCTGCACCTGTCGCTGCGATTCGCTGGCGTCCTTTTCTTCAACAATCTGCAGCACCTGCTCGCCGTTGCGGATAATCCGCCCGTAACCGGTCGGGTTCGGCATCTCGGCGGTCAGCACTGTGACCGCGGCCTGCTGCTGGGCATGAAAGGCCAGCAACTGCTGCAGGGTTTCGGCACGCAACAGCGGGACATCACCACAGAGCAGCAGCAGCGTACCGTTAAAATCGGTCAGGGATTCGGCGGCGCACAGCAGCGCGTGGCCGGTGCCGAGTTGCTCGGTCTGTTCCACCCAGCTCACCTGTGCGGCGGAAAACCTCTCCCGGACCGCTTCAGACTGATGACCGACCACCACCTGCAGCTGCGTAAAACCGGCCTGCTGTGCGGCCTGCAGCGGGTACTGCAGCATCGGCGCTCCACAGATCGGATGCAGCACCTTCGGCAACGCCGACTTCATCCGTGTCCCTTTTCCGGCGGCCAGAATAACCGCTGCCAAACCCTCTTGCATAAAAAACTCCCCTTAAGATTTTCAACTGAAAAAACACTCGATTATCTCGGAACGCAGCAGACCAAGTCAAGTCGTTAGCGGCTCGGTCGCAACAAAAATTCCGGCAGGTTTACAAGTTTGCCGCGCTCACGTATAGTTTCTGGCTTGGAGGCTGAACCAGATGAACGACCGGCGCGCACTCGGCTACGAACTTGACGACATCCAACAGCAGATGAAGGAGCTGGAGATCCGTTATGAGCAGTACTTTGCCGGTGTTGAGAAGCGCGAACCTCAGCGCGAACGGGTCGAACTGGCCAAGCGGCTGCGTCAATACACCAGCCGCCGGATTATCCAGACCGATCTGAAATTCCGCTGTCACGGCCTGACCTCGCGCTTCATGTCGTACTCGCAATACTGGGACCGCATTCTGCGCCTGATCGACGAAGGCAAATATCACCGCCACACCACCAGATTGAACTCACCGACTGTCGCAACCTCAGAACGGCCAGAACCCGGCTCGAACCGCAGTGAGGTGGAGCGGCTGCAGCGGGAACTGAGCGAGGCTCGCCGGGCCGCCGGAATCGCCGGTGAAGCGCCCAGCATCAGCAAGATTGCGGCCTTTCTCGACGCCCAGCGCGAAACCATCAGCAGTCGTTACGGCGACCGGCCGGTTCAGTTCAGCATCGACACCAGCGACGGCAAACCCCGCATTAAAGTCAGCCTGAAAAAGTAGCCCCCCTTTTTGTTAACGAGCATCGGGATCTCTATGCGTATTCTCTTGCCCACCTTGCATGTCCGCCGTTCCGCCCAGGCGATCCCGCTGGCGGCTGGCTGCCTGAAAGCCTGCCTGCCGCAGGAGTTACGTGCTAACACCCGCCTGCTTGATCTGTTCCTGGAACAGAGCGACACAGAAATGCTGCAGCTGCTGCTCGCCCAGCGCCCGGCGGTTATTGCCTTTCCGCTCTACCTCTGGAACCGGCAGCGCGTGCTCGGCCTGTGCCGCGCCTTGCGTCAGCAACAACCAGACATTCGGCTGTTTGCCGGTGGCCCCGAAGCCAGCGCTGACGGCCAGAAGGTGATCGCCGAAGGGGAACTGGACGGCGTCATCTGTGGCGAGGGGGAGGCGGTTTTACCGCAACTGCTGCAGGCGCTGGCGACCCGGTCACCGGTCGATGAAATCCCCGGCTTCCAGTCAGCGACAGTTCCGCAGCGCAGCTGCGAAGCGGCGGTCTGCACCGATCTGGCGGCGCTCCCCTCCCCCTGGCTGCAAAAGGACTTACCTCTGCAGCCGGGCTGTGGCGTGCTCTGGGAGGTGGCCCGCGGCTGCCGCTTCAACTGCGCCTTCTGTTACGACGCCAAAGGACATCAGGGGGTTCGGCCGTTGCCGTTTGAGCGCCTGGAAGCAGAGCTGGAACTGTTTGTCGCACAGCAGGTCGGCCAGGTCTGGATTCTCGATTCAACCTTCAACGCTCCGCCGGAGCGCGGCAAACAGCTGTTGCGGTTATTGATAGAACAGGCGCCACAAATCCATTTTCACCTGGAAGCCAAGGCTGATTTTCTTGATCAGGAGACCGCCGAACTGCTGGCGCAGCTGTCCTGCTCGGTGCAGATCGGCCTGCAATCGGTCAAACCGCAGGTGCTGAAACCGCTGCACCGCAGTCTCGATCAGCGCCAGATGGAACAGCGCCTGCGCCAGCTGGGTCAGGTCGGAGTGACTTTCGGTCTTGACCTGATTTACGGTCTGCCCGGCGACGATCATGCCGGCTTCAAACAGAGCCTTGACTTTGCCCTGCAGCAGCAGCCGAACCAGGTCGATATCTTCCCGCTGGCGGTGCTGCCGGGAACCGATCTGTACCAGCGCCAGCAGCAGTTCGGTATCAGCGCGCAAAACCAACCGCCCTACCTGATCGAAACCAACCGCAGCTATTCTCCGGCCGACCTGCAGGCCAGTCGCGAACTGGCGGCGGCAACCGACCTGTTTTACAACCGCGGCCGGGCGGTCGGCGTCTTCCTGCAACTCTGTCAAGCCATTCAAGCCAGCCCGAGCAGTCTGCTTGAGACCTTTGCGCAATGGCTGCGAGAGCTGCCGCAGACCGGCTCTCAGCCACTTTGCGAGGTCGACCACTGGCGACCGGACCAGATCCTGCCGCTGCAACAAAAATTTGTCGCCGACCAGCTGCGCCAGAAGAACAAACCGAAGCTGCTTCGCGCCGCAGCCGACCTGCTGAATTATCATTTCTGCTGTGCCGAAACCCTGCTGGCAGAGGACTGTTTGCCGCTGGCGAAGCTACCGACGAAAAAACAGCTGCGCCAATCCCGCTGGCGACTGAATCCACAGGTCTGGATAGAAAAGTTCAACTACGATCTGGAAGGGTTGGAGATGTTCGGCGGACAACCGCTGGAAAGCTTGGCCAGACAGCTGACCCCGGAAGTCTCCTACGGGATTTTCTGCCGTCAGCAGGGGGAGATGATGATTGAGGCGCTGCAGGAAGATTTCGCCCGCATGTTGCTTTCGGCTAAAAGCAGCAGAACCGGCACGCAGCTGTTGCAGGGGCTGCCACCCGCCGAGGGGGATGAGCTGTTGCAGTTTGCCGTTGCCGAAGGCTTGCTGCTGCCGGCTACTTGATCAGCAGATCGACGAATCCTTGATAGGTCTGGCGCTTGCGCTCGGAACGGCCGTAAAGGGTTGAGGAAAACAGTGCCGTGGCGGCGTGTTCGCCGAGCATCGAAAACAGCTGGTAATCGATCGAATCCAGCTGCTCTTTCTGGATAAACAGCCGGTAGACCGCCAGCACGCCGATCACCTTCCCCTGAATAATCAGTGGAATCGCCACGATCGGCGTCAGCAGGTCATCCGATCCTTCGCCGATCGCTCCGGCGACAAAATAATTTTTGCCGCTGGTGGCGGCTTCGCCGAGCAAGCCTTCGCCCAGGTTCACTTCCGGAAAATCTTCGACATCCTCAAAACCTTCTCCGGTTTCGAAACAGAGCCGGTTGCTGCCCTTATCGTGCATGAAGATCGCAAACTTCTCGGCACCGACAAAGTTGATGACGACCTCTTTGATGATCTCCAGCGTCTCTTCGCGATCGAGCGTCGAATGCAGCCGGGAAGAGGCGACATACAGGTTGGTCAGGTTATTATTGACCTCTTCAACCTGAACCAGCTGGTTGGCGAATTCCAGATTTTCCTGCTCCAGCTCGCCGATCCGGCGCATCGACTCATCCTGCTCACTGCGCAGTCTGGCGCAGTCCGCCTCCAGCGCCAGCAGCCGGCGACTGAGCTGCTCATCGGCAAGCGGCGGCAGCGATTGCGCTTTTTCACTCTGCACCAGCGCGTCGAGCAGCTCTTTGCTCTGCGGGTCCGGATGGATCAGATAGACTCCGATCCCGTCATCCTGTTTCTGCGGCAGACGTTTGATCTTTCCGTACAGGATCAGCGGCTTGCCGTCCGGCAGGGCCAGCTTTATCTCCAGGGTTGAATTTTCCGCCAACGGCGTCGGCGACTTCAGGTAGAGGCCGTGGGTTGACAGGTCGCTGGCGCTGGCGACCTGCAGTCGCTGGCCGTCGCGCACCTGCACCGGCATCTGTACGGCAACCCGTTCTGAGGCGCGTCGCTTGATTTCGCCGAGCAGGCGGCCAACCTTTTCGCGCAGCTCCTGCTTGTTAACCGGCTTGGTGACATAGTCGTCGGACCCGGCCTGCAGACAGCGTTGCACCTCCTGTGGCTTACCGGCGGCGGTGACCATGATGATCGGCAGTTTTGCCCAGCGGGGATTTTTACGGATCATCCGGCAGACTTCATCGCCGTCCATGCCCGGCATATAGAAATCGAGCAGAAGCAGATCGGGGGAAATTTTGTCGAGACGCTGCAGGGCTTCTTCACCGGAGGAAGCGGTGACCAGGTCGTAACCGCAACCATCCAGATAGGTGCGTTCCAGCTCTAGGAACAGATCAACATCATCAACTAGCAGGATTTTTGGCATAGCCCCGGCCTCCGAAGGAGAAGTGAAGAGCCAGCCTACCCAATCACCTAAAAAAAGTAAAGCACTCTAACCACGACTATCTTATTGCATCTGTGGAAAAACCCTGCTAGTATCTGTCTTTCTCGGTGCCCTTCGGTCGGCGCCAGTTAGTGTCCAAGGTAGTTTCTTCTCGAAGTTTCTTCTCGATATTCCCCCAGACACCTAGTTTAAATGATTCCTGTCTAAGACCGTTCTTATGCGTTACGCATTGGATGGGCCGGTTTCAATCTCGGAGTACTAATTTTTCATGACGTTTAACGACCTCGGCCTTTCGGCCGAACTGCTTCGTGCTGTGTCCGATCAGGGCTACAGCCAACCTACACCTATTCAAGCCAAGGCAATCCCGGTTGTCCTGGAAGGGCGCGACATCCTGGCTGGCGCGCAAACCGGTACCGGCAAAACCGCCGGTTTCACCCTGCCGCTGCTGCAGCTGCTGAGCGCCAAACCACCGGTGCAGGGCTTTCGCCCCATTCGGGCGCTGGTGATCACCCCCACCCGCGAACTGGCCGCCCAGGTCGGCGAAAGCATCAGCGCTTACGGCAAACATCTGCCGCTGCGCTCGGCTATCGTCTTCGGCGGGGTCAGCATCCGCCCACAGCTGGACGCATTGCGTAAAGGGATCGACATTCTGGTGGCGACACCGGGTCGCCTGCTGGATCATATCAGCCAGAAAACCCTGGACCTGTCGAAGGTCGAGATTCTGGTACTGGACGAAGCCGACCGCATGCTCGACATGGGTTTCATCAACGACATCCGCAAGGTGCTCTCTCTGTTGCCCAAGCAGCGACAGAACCTGCTCTTTTCGGCGACCTTCTCAGATGACATCAAAAAGCTGGCCGATGGCCTGCTGAACGCTCCGACCCTGATCGAAGTGGCCAGTCGCAATACGGCCGCCGAGAGTGTTTCTCAAGTGGTTCATCAGGTCGACAAGACCCGCAAGCGCGAACTGCTCTCGTTTCTGATCGGCTCACGTAACCTGCAACAGGTGCTGGTCTTCACCCGGACCAAACATGGCGCCAATCGTCTTGCCGAGCAACTGGACAAAGACGGCATCCGCACCGCCGCCATCCATGGCAATAAGAGCCAGGGTGCTCGCACCAAGGCACTGGCAGATTTCAAGCAGGGCAAAGTGCGCGTACTGGTGGCAACCGACATCGCCGCACGCGGCCTTGACATCGAGCAATTGCCGCATGTGGTCAATTACGAGCTGCCGAACGTGCCGGAGGATTATGTCCACCGCATCGGCCGCACCGGCCGCGCCGGCCATGAGGGGACGGCGATTTCGCTGGTCTCCATTGATGAGCAGAAGCTGCTGATCGATATTGAATACCTGCTGCGCCGCAAGGTTCCCAAGGTGCTCATTGACGGCTTTGCGCCTGATCCCTCGATCAAAGCAACAGCAAATAAAACCGGTCGGCGTGATCCAGCCGGCGACCGACCGCAGCAAAAACGCACCAACAACAGCTTCAGACCTGGAAAAGGGCGCAGTGCCGGAGCGGAGAAGCAACGAACCGGCCGTAATGGCGCAGCGGGAAAGCCACAAAACGGTCGCGGTTTCAGCGGTGCCAAGCCGAACACTCGCCGCATGGCACCAACCGGCTGAGCCGAATAAGCGCCAACTAAGTTAGCAGAAAAGTAAAAAACCGGGCCACCTGATCAGAAGATCGGGTGGCCCGGTTGGTTTCAAGCGGCCAGCAGTTTTTTTGAAATGCCGCCGCTAAGCGACGTCGGCGACGTCCTTCAGATAGCGGGGGCGTTCGACCAGAAAATTAACGATCTCTTCGACTGCGGGCACGCGACCGGCAATCCGCAATTGATCGTCAATCAAGAGCGCCGGGACAACATAAACCCGGCTGTCGATCAACTTTCTGGAGTCACTAAATTGATGAACCTCAGCTTCTACCCCAAGTGTCGCCAGCGCTTCACGAACGTTGTCGACCGTTCCCTGGCAACCTCCCGGTGCGCCCGGCTTACAAAGAATATCTATCCGCATAATCTCCTCCATACTTAGAGATAAAAGCCAATCCTGACCATTACTGTCATGATTATACGCGATCCATTTTTGATCGCAACTGTTTTTTCTCCGAGCTACTAAAGAATCTTCAGCTGGCGGCGCTGATATTTATCACCAATTCACCGTTTTCCAGCTCTACGTTCAGAACTCCGCCGGCGACCGCTTCCCCACTGATCAAGGCTCGACCGATCCGCGTTTCAAGTTGCTGCTGCAGAAACCGCTTCAATGGCCGGGCACCGTAGACCGGATCGTATGCGGTCTCGGCGATAAAGTCACAAGCGGCCGCCGAAAGGTTCAGCGACAACCTGCGTTCGGCCAGACGCTTCCGCAGATCGGCAGTGAGCAGCAGTACAATCTGACCGATCTCCGCGCGACTGAGCGGCTTGAAGATGATGGTGTCATCGACCCGGTTAAGAAACTCAGGCCTAAAGTGGTGCCGCAACTCCTGCTCCACCTGAGTCCGGACCGCATCCGGGATCTCGCCGTCAACAATCCCCTCGATCAATCGATCCGAAGCGATGTTGGAGGTCATGATGATCACCGTCTCCTTGAAGCTGACCGTGCGCCCCTTGGCATCGGTGGCGCGGCCGTCATCGAGAATCTGCAGCAGGACGTTGAAAACATCGGGGTGGGCCTTTTCAATCTCGTCGAACAGGATCACCGCGTAAGGGTGACGCCTGACCGCTTCGGTCAGCTGGCCGCCCTCTTCATAGCCGATATAGCCGGGCGGTGCGCCGAGAAGCCGGCTGACGGCGTGGCGCTCCATATACTCGGACATATCGATGCGGATCATGTTTTCTTCGCTGTCAAACAGCGCTTCGGCAAGCGTGCGGGCCAACTCGGTCTTACCGACCCCGGTCGGACCGAGGAAAATAAAGGAGCCGATCGGCCGGCGTGGATCCTTGATCCCGGCGCGGGCGCGGATGACGGCGTCGGCAACCTGCTGCACCGCCTCATCCTGCCCGATAACCCGCCGATGCAGAACCTCATCGAGCTTGAGCAGCTTCTCGCGCTCGCCCTCTACCAGTCGGGTGACCGGGATGCCGGTCCAGCGGGACACGATCTCGGCGATCTCCTCTTCGGTCACCTCTTCACGCAGCAGCTTGGCGGTGCTGTCAGCCTGTTGCAGCTGCTGCTCGGCCTGCTGCAGCTGCCGCTCCAACTCGGGCAACTTGCCGTGCTTCAACTCAGCCGCACGGTTAAGATCATAGGCCCGTTCGGCATCAGCGCACTCCAGGCGCAGCTGCTCGATCTGTTCACGCAACTGCTGGACGCTGCGGATGCCACCCTTCTCAAGGTGCCACTGGGCCGACATGCTCCGCTCCTGCTCCTTGATGTCGGCCAGCTCCTTCTGCAACACCTTCAGCCGCTCACGGCTGGCACTGTCAGTTTCATCTTTCAGCGAGGTTTCCTCGATTTCCAGCTGCATCAGCCGCCGGGTGATGGCGTCCAGTTCGGCCGGCATCGAATCGATCTCGGTGCGGATGGTGGCGCAGGCTTCGTCGATCAGGTCGATCGCCTTGTCGGGCAGAAACCGGTCGGCGATGTAGCGATGACTCAAGCTGGCTGCGGCGACCAGGGCGTTATCCTGAATCCGCACGCCGTGATAAACCTCATAACGTTCCTTCAAGCCACGCAGAATACTGACCGTCGCTTCTACATCTGGCGGCTCCACCAGCACCGGCTGAAAGCGCCGCTCCAGCGCCGGGTCTTTTTCCAGGTACTGCCGGTATTCATCGAGGGTCGTCGCGCCGATACAGTGCAGCTCGCCACGTGCGAGCATCGGCTTGAGCATGTTGCCGGCATCGATCGAGCCTTCGGTTTTACCGGTGCCGACAATCGTATGCAATTCGTCGATGAACAGCAGGATCCGGCCATTGCTGTCGTGGATCTCTTTCAATACCGCCTTGAGGCGCTCCTCGAACTCGCCGCGATATTTAGCCCCGGCAACCAGCGCGCCCATGTCGAGGGAGTAGACGGTTTTCCCCTTCAACCCTTCAGGGACATCACCGCGCACGATCCGGTGCGCCAACCCTTCAACGATGGCGGTTTTACCGACCCCCGGCTCGCCGATCAGCACCGGGTTGTTTTTGGTTTTGCGCGACAAGATGCGGATCACCCGCCGGATTTCTTCGTCGCGACCAATGACCGGATCGAGCTTGCCGTTTTTGACCGCCTCAACCAGATCGATGCCGAATTTTTCCAATGCCTCGTAAGTCGCTTCCGGATCCTGGCTGGTGACCCGCTGCTTGCCGCGAATCTGCGCCAGCCCCTGCAACAGTTTATTGCGATCCAGCTGCTGCTGACGCAGCAGACGGCCGGCGGCGGTGCGCTCACCTTCAGCAACCAGCGCCAGCAGCAGGTGCTCGACGCTGACGTATTCGTCCTTCAGCGGCTTGGCCTCTTCACTGGCCTGCAACAGCAGGTTGCTTAAACGACGACTGGCGTAGAGCTTGCTGCTGTCAGCGCCCGGACCACTGACTCGCGCCCGGCTGGTCAGCTCTTTACGCAACCCATCCTCAAGCTGATCGACCGAGGCGCCCAGCTTGGTCAGCAGCCGCTGGGTCAAGCCATCGGACTGCTCACAGAGCGCCAGCAGCAGATGCTCGCCATCAATTTCAGCGTGGCCGAATTTTAGCGCGATCGCCTGCGCCGCCTGCAGGGCTTCCTGCACCTTCTGGGTGGTCCGGTTAAGATCGATCATCAACAACTCCTTGAACTGAATTTCTTGAAATTATAGCGGTTATTCTGCCGTTCGCAGAAAAAAGGCCGGACCATGAGCGGCCCGGCCTCTGCTGCATCAATGCAGGGTTTTTACGGTTATTTTTTTCGGCTTTGCCTCGGCCACCTTCGGCAACTTTAAAGTCAGCACCCCGTCTTTCAGCAAGGCTTCTCCGGCAGAGAAATCGAAACGCTCCGGTAGTTTGAACTGCCGGTAATAACTGTTGCCTTCGCGATTTTGTCCAACAGCAAGCTGCGCTTCGAGGGTTAATATGCCGCGGTCGACCTCGACCGACAGGCCCTGCTCAACGGCTCCGGGCAGATCGGCCAGCAGCACCAGCTCATTACTGTTTTCATAAATATCGACTTGCGGCGTGAGGCGGGTAGCTGGCCGGACCGAAGCGGTACTCTCAATTGGTTGATTATTCATCTGCTTGTCATTCATGTTACGGCTCCTTGGGTCAATGGCGTTGCGTTTAGATTCAAGAATTTCAGGCGACCTTGATGCTGATCTGCTTCGGCAGGGCCGATGCGGCTTTCGGCAAGGTGATACTCAGGATGCCGTTTTTGTAGTCAGCCACGATTCGATCATTGTCGACAGCCACCGGCAGCAACAGAGTCTGCTGAAACGCACCGCTAACACGTTCCTGGCGATGCCAGGTGACTGCGTCTTCGTGCTCGGTCGATGCGTATTCGCCGGAAATGGTCAGACGGCGCTCAAGAACCTGAATGTCAAGCTGCTCAGCGTTTACTCCCGGCAGCGGCGCTTCAATCACAAAAGCTTCGCCCGTGTCCTGCAGGTTCATCCGGACCCGATTGCGCGCCGGCTGAGCGGCCTGAGTCAATCCGCCGCTGCGGAAAAGCTGATCCAGCTCACGCTGAAAAGTTTCGATTTCGTTGATCATCTGCAATCCGAACATGTCTTCCTCCTTGGTTAGGTTAGTGATTGTGGTGCTCAGTTCGTGACGATCCATACTTCAAAGGGAGTGCCAAAATAATATTTTAGTATTTTCAGCAAGTTGGATTAACAGGAGGGTTCAGGACGAATAACTGCGACGTTGCAGGCTGTCGCAGATCTCAATAACTGCGACAGGTGCGACGTCGCAGTTATTGAATTTTAGCGCTGGGGATCAGGAAAGGCTATCGCGAGAGAGGTTTAAACGTTGCAGATGGCGATAAAGGGTGGCCCGGTGCACGCCAAGGTGCCGCGCAGCGGCAGAGAGGTTGCCGTCAGCAGCCAGGTAAGCTTCGCGAATCGCCGCTTCAGTCAACTCGACGCGGCGGCCAAGCACCTGCGGCGCCGTAATCAGGTCATCAGTGTAACGATGTCCCTTGCTCGGGGCATTTCCGGCCACTGCGATAGGCAGGTTCTGTGGGTTCTCGGTCGTTGCGGAAGGACGCACAAACTGTTGCCGTTCGCGAATCCATTCGGTAAAGGCCCGCGCGCCAACCGCCTCGGTTTCAGCCTCAACCACCACCCGCTCGAGAACATTACGCAGCTCACGGACGTTGCCCGGCCAGAGGTAGGCCTGCAGCAGCCGGATCGCCTCGCTGGTCAGGCGCTGCACCCCCTTCTGGTATTTGCTGTTGAACTGGCGCAAAAACTGATCGGCCAACAGCGGGATATCCTCCGGCCGCTCGCGCAGTGGTGGCAAATGGATGCGCAACACCGCCAGCCGGTGGTAAAGATCGGCGCGAAAACGCTGCTCGGCGACCGCCTGCTCCAGGGGGACATTGGTGGCGCCGACCACCCGCACGTCCACCTGGCGGCTGCGCTCGCCACCGACCCGCTGCACCCGGCCATCCTCCAGCACCCGCAACAGCTTGCTCTGAATATGCAACGGCATATCGCCGATCTCGTCGAGAAACAGCGTACCGCCGTCGGCCCGCTCAAAGTAGCCGCGATGTTCGCGCACCGCGCCGGTAAAAGCGCCGCGTTCGTGACCGAACAGTTCGGACTCGAGCAGCTGTTCGCTGATCGCGGTGCAGTTCAGCTCGGCAAACGGCTTGTCGTGCCGTGCGCTCTCGGCATGCAGCGCCTGGGCGACCAGCTCTTTGCCGGCCCCGGTTTCGCCGGTGATAATCACCGCGGCATCCGATGCACCGTAAAGGCGAATCTTGCGGAACACCTCACGCATTGCCGGGCTGCTGCCGATCAGGTTACGAAAACCAATCTCCAACCGACTGGCAACCGTTTCGCCACGCAAGCTGATCCTGACCAGCTGCCCCTGATAATCCTCGGTCAGGCCGGCGAACTGCACATCGGCCAGCAGTTCTGCCTGATCAGCCGCCAGCCGTACCTTTACGTCAGATAAATCCAACCCCTGCGCCAGCACCTCGGATGCCAGCTCCTCCAACCTCGGCACCGCCTGCGGAAACAACGCCGCAAGCGAACGTCCTCGGATCTGATCGGCAGAAATCCGCAACCAGCGCTGCAGACGCTCAGAGAGTCGCTGCACCTGCCAACCAGCCTGGCCGCGCTTGACCAACAGCAGATCAGGCGCAATCGCCGGCAGATGTTCGCTATGGATCGGCTCAAGAGTCATTTCAACACCAAAACTCAATGTCGCAGTTCGGCGACCAGTTGTCGGTATTCGGCTTCACCGGCCGCAAAGCTCGACAGTCTGACCCCCATCCCCCCTTTGCTGGCCAGCCGCATCAACTGCGCGGGCACCTTCTTCCCCCAACGCACCCGCCCCTCAGCCCGCACAATCGTCTCATCCGGCAGATAGATTTCGATCTTCAGCAGAGTGCCCGGATTTTCGGGATTCCCGGTGATGATAAAAAGCCCGTGATTGGAAAGGTCTTCGGTAAAAGCGACCCGCGTCGGGGCATCGACACCGAAACGCATTTTCAGACGCTTTTTCTTCCGTGTGATATCTCTTTTTTCCGCCATCAATACCTCAATCTGCCGCGTAAAAAATCTGAATAAAATTTCAACGCCCGAATGCGCTCCGGCAGCGCGCTTGCAACACCATGGAATTCTAACAGAATCTGGCAAAAAACGCCTACGCGGTTTTGCTCTTGATATAAAGTATTAAGACAACGAGAAATGGTCGGTTTGTTGACGAGAGGTAAACATTGATGAAAACTGAAATAGCCCAAGGCAGGCGATGACTGAAAATAAAATGCTCCCGAGAAAACATGAGCGACTCGGAGGGGGGGTGAGTCACACAGCATTTTCTCGGAAGCACAACAGCTATAACCTACCAGCGTCGCAGTGTCAACAAACAATCGTTAAATGTGGCTGAAAAAAATTCGCAACGAAAGAACTACCTCAATGAACTGATCGCCTTCGAGGCATAGGACCCCAGCTTGGCACTCGAGGTGCCGTTTTTTACCTGTTCTAGAACTGCTGCATATTTACCGTTTCCCGATGCGGCCAGCGCCTTGCACAGCCAAGCCATACAGTCGACGTATGCACTGTCGTTGCTAAATGTTTCGAACATCTGTTCAAGAGTCGCGGCGGCGGCGTCAAAAACTTTTTCATTGTATGTACCCTTGCGGGTCAGTTTTTTTGCGGCGTCTCTTTTCAGGTTGATATCGTCGGAATTCAGCATATTGAGGATACGGTTCTCTTCGTCACTCAGTTCGGCATCCCAGCTTTCCGTCGCATTCAACGCCTGACTGCGTTGCGCGTAGGTTTCGAGCAGATCAGCACTCTGGCTGGCGTAGCGTTGCAACTTGGGGCTCGACGCAGTTGCGGCAATCTCTTCCAGTAGCGGACGGTAGCGAGCATCACCGGAAGCCGCCAGCGCCTTGCACAGCCAGGCCATTTCATCGGTATGCTCCTTCTCGTACGGCTGCTTGTAACCTGCCTTGAGCAGTGCGGCCACTTTTTCGTACAAGGCCTGGTCCTGCAGTCCGGAACGCGAGATGATCTTTGCCGAATCCACCCGCTGGACCGGACTTGCCGAGTCAAGCCCCTTCATCAATCGGCTGATTTCGGCGCTGCGATCCTGCTGGGCAAAGCCGGAACCCGGCAGCAAAACACCTAAAAACACGATTACCGCAAGTATCCGCTGGATCATCTCCTCCCCCTTCTGAACAGTCCTGACTGTTCGTACCTAAAAATAAATCCCCAGTTGCATCGCCACAGCATTGATCCCGCGATTATCTCGGTGCAGACCACTGTTGGAGATATGCTGGCCGCGTAGCGCTGAAAACCAGCGCTGGCCACTGTCAGCCTGCCATTCAGCACCGATTCCCGCCTGCGGGTTGAAATTAAACCGCAGCCCTTGACCATCGACCTGAAAGTCACTGAAAGCGACCCCGGCCCCGGCTTCAACGTAAGGCTCAAAGCTGCCACGGCTCAGGTTGCGTAAATAGTAAAAAGCAAAAAAGTTCAGCGACCCCAAGGTGCGCAACCGCGAGTCATCGGCCACCCCGAGTGATGCTTCCAACTTGACGCGCAGTGGTTCGGGCGCCGCATGCGGCATGATCTGCTCATAATCGTAAAGCGCCAGATAGCTGAGCTGCGCATAGCGGAAGGTCGGTTGTGGTGAGTAACTGGATCCCAAATTTACGGCGATCCCGGTCTGCTGCGGATGCTGCAATGAAAAGGCCCGCGCCGTTTCCGGCAGAAGCAGCATAGCCGCAACAAACAACAACAGCGCGAAGCAAACCAAGACAGAGCGCATCAGCTAATCCTTTGTTAAGTGGATTGCGGCATATTCGCCGCTGAGCCCGAACCTTAGACAACTCAGGGAGCTACAGGCCGGCGACGCGTTCACAACCGATCCCGAATAATACCCACCGCCAGTATCAGTCGATGGAAAAAGCTGCTGTTGCTGCAAAGTCAACGCGGCAACCGCAAGATCGAAGCCCTGGGTTACCGGCGAAGCACCATATAAAGGAGTATAGCAGGCGATCGGTTGAGTCGCGGCAAGCTGCTGACGATAAATCGCACCGCTAAGCGGGTGGCCTTCACAGCCGAGAATCAGCGGCTGGTCCGGATCGATTTGCGGACGGCTGCCTGACAGGTTGCCCATTTCGACTCCGGTGATTTTTCCATACCTTGGCTTTGCGCCAGTGTCCGCCTGCAACAGAAAGAATGCCGCGCCTTCACCAGCGACCGCACTGGTCCTGAGGAAATCGAGCGGTTGCATCGGCCCGGCAGATTGAGCGGCCAGATAGCGCTGCCAGCAGTAACCGAGCACACTGCAATACTCGTCGACCACCCCGAGCAGCACCGCATCGACGCGCTTTTCCGCCAACCACTGCTGGGCAGCAATCAGTCCGGAAACCAGCGACTGGTCGAACTGACTGAGGGTCAGACTTGGCCCGGTCAGGTTTAATTGCAGTGAAATATGCGCAGCGGCGGCGTTATGCACCGAGTTGGAGAAAGCGGTCGGCGAAGCGCAGCTGTCACCGTCATCAAGCAGCGAATCGAGGAACTTGAAGGTTGTCGCTAACGCCCCGTAACCGGAGCCGATCACCACGCCCAAGCGGTTCGGATCGAACTCCCCCAGGTCGGCGTCAGCCATCGCCTGAAAAGCGCCGAGCAGGGCCAGCCTTGAAAAATGGTCAATTCTGCGCAGCGCTTTTTTCGGCAGATAGCTCTCCAACGGCGCCGTATCTGCCCGCAGCAGCGGGAACAGCTGGCCTCGTAGCTCAACTTGGCTGATCGGAGCGTGCTTCTGCTGCAAGGCGAGCCGCAGATCTTCTGCTCCGCAACCGAAGCCACCGACCAGCCCCAGACCGTTGATCTGCATAGCGCTCATGAAGGTTTCTCCAGGGCGATGATCACGGCCGAGTTGTTGCCGCCGAAAGCCAGCGATTCAGACAGGGCGATCTTCCCGCTAAGCGGCGTCAGCTGCGCAACCGGCTGAATCGGCAATTGCGGATCGGGAACGGCGAAACCGGCGTTGGCCGGCAATTTTTGCTGCTCCAGGCAGATCAACGTCAAGGCGGCCTCTATCCCACCGGCTGCGCCGAGGCAGTGGCCGGTGTAAGCCTTGGTCGAGACAAAAGGAACCCCCGGAAAACAATCCGCTAGGACCCGGCTTTCGACTTTGTCATTATCTGGCGTGCCGGTGCCGTGGGCGTTGATGAAGGCGATCTGTGCTGAAGTGACCCCCGCAGTCTGTAATGCTTCGGCCAGTGCGCGACGCAGGCCGGCCCCGTCGGGATGCGGCGCGGTCAGATGGTGGGCGTCGGTGGCGCTGCCGTAACCGAGCAGATAGCCGCGGGGGGATTTGTTGCGCCTGGCAAGCAGTTCGTCACTTTCCAGCACCAGCATCCCGGCCCCTTCGCCAAGATTCAAGCCTTTGCGCCGTCCATCGAACGGCCTGACCGGTTCGCTATCGGCAATCATCAGTGAAGCAAAGCCGTTGTAGGTCACCCGGCAGAGTTCATCGGCGCCGCCGGCCAGGACGATGTCGCAGCGGCCGGAGCGGATCCAGGCCGCTCCCAGCCCGATGGCATCGGTTCCAGAAGAACAGGCGTTGAC
>DATCYW010000006.1:0-84502 GCA_036526255.1 Malonomonas sp.
AGCAAAGCCCTCTAAAATTAGATACTTAGAGGGCTTTGCCTTTCGTAGATTTTCAAGATGAAGTCAAATGGTTAAACTACTGAAATTCCATGCTGCCTTTCACTGAATCCCATTTTTCAACAGATTAACCGACCGGCTTGGCATTGCGCGGGCAGGGCTTTTTTTATTGATTCGATTGCAGCTGCAGCAGAAATGGCAGGTCCAGCTGTTGCTCTTCCAGAAATTTCCGTGTCACCACTGCACCATTCGGGATCACTTCACTGAGCCGCTGTTCCAGCTCCAGCCAGACCAGATAAAGCAGGTTGCCGGTTAAAGAAAAACCGAAACTGTCGCGCATGGCAACACGGGCTTGTGATTCGAACTCAAGCCCCAGCTCCTGGGTTGCCGCCAGGTAGTGACTGGGAAAAGCCACCAGCTCGGGGTCGAGGCTGCTGATAAAAGCGGTTTTCTCCTGCGGATGCAGACTGCTGAAATCAACGCCGCACCAGCTGCTGTTCCGGGTTGAGATCAGCGCCCGGCAGGAGAAGGGGCGCTGCGGATAGATACTGCAGCTGCCATCGACCGTAGCGAGAAAAGGGCAGCCGCCCAGCTGATCGCGGAAGGTGCGGAGGAACATTTTCAGATCCTTCGCCTGGCGACTGACCTGTTGCAGGCGCGGGATTTTCACCTTGAGCGCCTGCTTTTGCTCCGATTCCAGAGCCCGGGCGATGGCCAGCGCTTCAGGGAAGCTGCAGTTGACCGCCAGGGTGCAACAGTTGGCGCAGCCCTTTTGACAATAGATGCTGACCCGATCGCTTTTTACCTTGCTGCAGAGTCGTTCAATCTGCCGGTCGAAGGGTTGCCGTGCCTGTGACAGTCCGGCGAGAAGCTGCTGCCAGATCATCAAGCGACCCGGTTTTGCGGGGCGCCGGCCTGAAAGGCTTTGACGTTGGCGATCACCGTATCGAGCAGTCGCTGCCGCGCTTCGAAGGTGGCCCAGGCGATGTGCGGGGTTATAAAACAGTTTGGTGCAGTCAGCAGCGGATTGTCTTCTGGTGGGGGTTCGGCGGAGAGCACATCGGCGGCGAAGCCACCGAGATAGCCGGCCTCCAGCGCCTCGGCCACCGCAGCTTCGTCGATCAGCTGGCCGCGGCCGGTGTTGATCAGCAGGGCGCCGGTTTTAACCCGTGCCAGGCGTGCGGTGTTGACCAGCTCCTGGGTTTTATCGGTCAGCGGGCAGTTGAGGCTGATCACGTCGCTTTCAGAGAAAAGCCCGTCAATATCGACAAAGCTGACCCCTTTGTCATCTTTGTATTTTTCCGGATTGGCTGTGCTGACCAGCACGCGCATGCCAAACGCCAGCGCTACCTGCGCGATCTGCCGACCGATCTGGCCGTAACCGACCACGCCGATAGTTTTACCGGCCAGTTCCAGCAGCGGCCGGTCGTGAAAACTGAAATCAACGCAACTGCTCCATTTACCATCGCGGACCAGCTGAGCATGATGGCCGACCTGCTGGGTCATTTCCAGCAGCAGGGCAAAGACCATCTGACAGACCGACGCGGTGCTGTAGCCGGGGACATTGCTGACGACGATCCCGCGCTCCGCGGCGGCCTGCAGGTCGACGATATTAACGCCGGTGGCCAGCACGCCGATATATTTAAGCTCTGGCAGTTTGGCGATGGTCTCCGCGTCGAGCGGCGCCTTGTTGGTCAGCACGATTTCAGCGCCAGCGGCGCGTTCGGCAATCTGCTTCGCCGCGGTGCGGGCAAAAATGGAACAGCTGCCAAGATCTTCCAGCGCCGACCAGTCCAGGTCGCCGGGATTAAGGGTGTGGCCATCGAGAACGACAATCTGCATCGTTGCCTCCTGTTAAAGGGGAATTTACTGGATCGAGTAGCCGGCGACCCGCCACTGTTGATCGCTCTCTTTGCTTAAGGTCACCATTTCGGCGACGGTTTTCTCGGCAAAGCTGGCGCGAAAAATCAGGAAGAGGGCCGGTTGGTCGCCGGAATCGGTCGACGGGTCGAGGGGTTTGACAAACTGCAGAGTCCGCGATCGGTTTTCACCGTACTGGCGGCGCATATGGCCGACCTCCTGCAACCAGGTCTCTTTGTCGATTTTCTCCCGGAACAGCTGGGAAGAGCTCTCCCAGCAGCGGGAGAATTCGGCTTGATCGGCCAGCTCGAGAAAGTCGAGCGCCGCCAGCATCGCCAGTTTTTCCACCGGCATCGGGCTCTGAGCCCTCGCCGGAACGAGCGCGCTGGTTGCGAACAGCAGTAGCAGAATCAGAAGTAGACTGGATTTTTTCATCAAAGGACTCCTACTCAGCATCTTTTTTTCTGTCGTTGCGGCCGAACAGGTTGAACAGCACCTCGCGCTCTTCGCGGCTGACCATGTCGAGCGGTTTCAGGCTGGCGTGACAGACCTGGTTGCGCCCCTGTTGTTTGGCCTGGTAGAGGTAGTGATCGGCGCGCTGGACCAGCTCCTCAGGTGTGCAGCTTTGTCCCGGCAGGAAGGTATCGATCCCCAGACTGGCGGTCAGCACGAGCGGCTTGTCGCCGACCTGCAGCGGCGAATCAGCGATCTGCTGCCGGATCCGGTTGGCGACCGGGATGCTGGCGGCAAGCTCGGTGTTCGGTAGAATGACGGCAAATTCTTCGCCGCCGTAACGGCAGGTAATGTCGAGTTTGCGAACGGTCTCCAATATTTGCTGCGAGACGTGAATCAACGCCTGGTTGCCGATTTCGTGCCCCCAGTCGTCGTTGACCTTTTTGAAGAAGTCGATGTCGAGCATGATCAGCGAGGTTGGCTGCCCGTTGCGCTGAGTCCGCTCGATCTCCTGTTCCAGGGCCATGACAAAAAAGCGGTAATTGGCGATGCCGGTGAGCGGATCGGTGCGAACCAGTTGCGATAGCTCTTCCAGCGACCGGCGCAGGTTCTGAATCTGGGTCAGGGCGGCGCAGTCGCTTTCGCCGACCGGACAGGCTGGTAGTTCCGGCAGGTGCATATTTTCAGGCTGGGTAGAAGTTTTCGTCATGGCTCTGCTGTTGTGATGCGGCTTTTGTCGTCAGTTATTTTGACTTATTTGTGGCGACAGCGCTGTTTAGGTGCAACGTCGACCGATCACGGCCAGTTCAACCTGAGGATTATACACGGATAAGTGGCGGATGTCTCGGCTTCCTGACGCGGATTTCCGCACCGCGTAGCGGCGGGATAAAGGGTTGTGGTTCGCTGAAAGGGATAGGTGTAAGTCAACTTGCTCAGCTGAGGGCGGCGGCGAGCTCCTGGCTTTCTGCCAGCGCTGCGGCGATCAGTCCGTCGAGCCGCTCCGGTTCAAGGCCGAAGCGTTGCGCCGCTTTGGCTGCCAGCTTGGCGCTGCTGTCAGAGTCCGGATTGCCTTTGAGCAACGCCGCAACCTTGACTGATAACGGCACGCTTTCGGCGTCTTTTACCTCGTGGTGGCCGCGGATTGCCTCAATCAGCGAAATGGGGAATCCCCAGCTTTCCGCCAACTGGGCGCCCAGGGCGCATGGTTGACGCCGCAGTGGCGTTTTTCCTGTTCGCACAGTTCGTAATCATCGCTCTGCTGCCAGGCCTGGTAGATATCCCGATAGCGATTCCCTTCGCGATTCCCTTCGCGATTGGCCAGCACCGGCACCGCCATGTCCTGCAACAGGCCAATGGTGAATACATCGCTCTGCACCTGTGGATGCAGTTCAGTGGCCAGACCGCGGGCGATCGCCGCCCGTCGGGACGCGGTGTTCCAGAACTCGGTCATGTTCAGCCAGTGGGCTTTACTGTCCTGTGTCAGACTGTTCTTCACCGCCACCGAAAGCACCAGCGATTCGAGGCGGCTGCGCCCGAGCAGACTGACCGCATGCTGGATATTGCTTACTTTGCGCGTCAGTCCGAACGCCGCCGAGTTGACCATCTTCAGCACCCGGACGTGCAGGCCGGGGTCAACTTCCAGGTCCGTGGCCAGTTCGGTGGTTGAGATGTCCGGGTTACGTAGTTTGGTCAGCAGGTTCAGTACGGTCAAGGGGAAGCTGGGGATTTCGAAGCCGTCCGCAGTTGATTGGGTTTTCTTTTTGCCGAATCCAAGCATCGCTGCTCCTGTCAATCGCCGCGGCGAGCAAGTTTGTTGGAAAAAATCGACAGCAGGCCGCCGAGCATGATGTAGCCGGTGGAGACTTCCAGCATAGTTACCAGCTGCGCGCCGACGGTTTTCGGCATGACATCGCCAAAACCGAGGGTCGTCATGGTGACGACGCTGAAGTAAAGCGGTGAAAGAGCGGTCTCATAGGCACCGTAGTCGATCTCGACCAGGGTGTAAAGGTAAGCGAAGACAAGCAGCATGACGCCGATGCAGCAGCACCAGCGGAACATGCTGCGACCGCAGTCACAGGTCAGCATCCAGGGGTAATAGAGAACCTGGCTCAGCCAGTTGTAGGAGCGAAATTCCTTGATGAAATTCTGATCGATGATCTCTTGTCGCATCAGGTAGGCGCCGGCAAAATTGATGTCGCGGATATCGACGCCGACCCAGAGTGCGTTTTTGAACTGGCGCATCATTCTCAGGCGGGCGTGGCGCAGGTCGGCGTTGCTGAAATTGGTTTTGTGTACGTTCGACAGTGACAGGTCGGCGTAACGCAGGTCGGCCTCGGACAGGTCAGCACCGGAAAGGTCAGCTTCGCGCAGGCGCGCATGACCCAGGTTAACGCAGTTCAGGTTGGTCCCCTGCAGGTTCGCCTGAGTCAGGGTGGCTTCCTGCAGGTCGGCTAGAAACAGGCTGGCGCCGCGCAGATTCGCCTGGCCGAAGCCGGCCCGCTGGGCTTTCACTTCGTCGAGGATCGCTCCCTCAAGGTTGGCGGCGGCGAGCTCTGCTCCCTGCAGGTTGGCCCCACGCAGGTCAGCGCGAAACAGTTGCGCGCCGGCCAGATCGCACCCCGAAAGATCCAGATCGCGCAGGTCGGCACCGTTGAGGCTGGCACCGCGTAAATCCTGTTCCCGCAGTGGGAGCTGTTGTTCTGCTGTCGGCTGTGACATAAGTTCCGCTGTCTCACGAGGGTGAAGGCAAGCCTTCAAATTATAACAGCTTTTAATTTGTGTCAAATGCCACAAAAAACGAGATCGGCGGGAATTCGGCTGGGTTGAGCGCAATTCACCTCAGGTATCGTTACCGAGTTGAATTAATTGATGAAGTAACCGACGACCTGCCAGCCTTTTTCCGTATCCAGCAGCAGGGTCACTTTTTCTTCAGCGTCCTGCTGCAGCTGAAACTCTGTGTCGAAGGTCAGTACCATGGCGAGGCTGTCCGGCCGATCTTTGATCGGCGCGGTGAAGCTGGCATCGGTCAGTTCGCGTTTGACCAGCGGGCCGCTTTTGGTGCGCATTGTGACCAGTTTCTCCTGCCAGGCCGTTAGCGCGACATTTTCGCGCAGGTAGGCGGCGGTGATCAGCCAGCTGTTCTCGCTCTGACCGGCATCGACCATCTGCAGGAACTCCAGCGCCGCCGCTTTCGCCGCCGCGGTTTTGTTCTCATCCGGCTTGTTGCTGTATTGCGGATAAATAACGATAAACAGAAAGGTCACAATCAGGATGGCGTGGATACGGTATTTTCTCGGAAACAAGGGAACCTCCAATGAAGTAACAAATGGATGCGGCAGCTGATGGCTGCAGCGGTCGGAAATCAACCGACACTATAAATGGGACACTAAAGCAGGGCAATCTTTGATCGACGTTCGCGGCTTTATTCGCTGTTACGCTGGAACAGATGACCAGTTTTGAATTCCTGGCAGAGAACCTGGTTCTTGCCCATTTTTTTAACACGGTACATCAGCTCGTCAGCCTCTTGCAGGGGGATGGTTCCCTCCGGGAGCAGCTCAGGATAGATCGCCACGCCGATACTGAAACCAACCGTTGTCCAGCCGTGTTTCTTCATCTCGTCAAGCAGGCGCAGTTGCAGACGGGTAAAGAAGGTTTTTGCCCCCCCTGAGTCGGTGCCGGTCAGCAGCACAGCGAATTCGTCGCCGCCAAGCCGGCCGGCGATGTCCGAGCCGCGCAGCGCTGCGGCCAGAACCTTGCCGACCTGTTTGAGAACCTGGTCGCCGGTTTCATGGCCGTAGTTATCGTTGATGCTCTTGAAGTTGTCCAGATCGATATAGGCCAGCGCCAGTGGTTGCCCCTGACGATTGGCGAGGTTGAACAACAGCGTCGACTGCTCGCGGAAATGGCGTGAATTACTCAGCTTTGTCAAGGCGTCGGTGCGCGACAGGAGCTCTTCCTGAATGATATCCTGCTTGATTTTGGTCAGCGCCAGAACCGAAAAATAGAAGAAGGCGAACCGCATCAGGGCATTCCAGATCGGAATCCAGCTCTGCGTGTACTGTTGTCCGGCACTGTAGTCTACCGCCAACCAGACAGCCGCTGAAATGAAGCTGAGCAGCAGGCCGAGCTGGCGGCCGCAATACCAGCAGAGGGCGACCGGCAGCAGGTAGAAAATTGAAAAGGAGATTTCGTAGCCGGTGACGTGATCGAGATAACCGATGATGGCGATCAACAGCAAGCTGAGAAAAAACAGTTTAACTTTCGAGCTGGTTGTGAGGAGTTGATGGAGTTTCTTCATCATCGGTCCGCCCCAAAGGGATTAAAATCCGCTTCCTGACAGCTTGGCCGACTCTTTCTCTGCTTGCGCCTGCAGGCGCAGGGTCAGCTTTTTCAGGATTTCAGCAACCTCGGCAGGGAACACCTTGGTGTTGATCTTGATCTGCTCGCCATTTTTCAGTTGGATGAACAGGGTGCGTTTTGTGTACAGCAGGTGGATCAGGATACTCGATTTATTCGGTTTGATCGACAGGATTTCCGCCTCACGGAACTGCACTTTGCCTCCGAACAGGCTGGTGTAGCTGATCTTGTCCCCCTCAAAGCAGATCTCGAAGCGGGACAGCCAGTAGAGCGACGCGCCGAAAGCCAGCAGCAGAATTACGGCATTGGAAAAAAAGTCGGCTTGCGCGCTCGCCTGATTGAACATGATGACCAGCGCCGCCGTCATGACGGCGAGCAGCAGAATGAAACGTTCTTTGTTCGGTCGAAAAGTCATATCCTGTCCTGTAGCGATCTGGCAACCAGCAGCTCTTTAGCGCTGCGCCGCAGTCGTTTGAGTTCGTATTCGCGGCGGCTGGCGCTGCTGCGGTCGTGGCCGCTTTCCAGGTAGGCCAGCAGTTCCGGGCGGCGGCCCCGAAAATATTTTGCCCCGCTGCCTGAGGCGTGCTGCTTGAAGCGTCGGTCGATGTCAGTGGTTATCCCGCAGTAGAGGGAGTCGTCGCAACAGCGGATCATGTAAACTTGCCAGTTCATCGCGCCTACCTGGTTTGCCGGGGCATCCGCGCAACCTACCTGAAAACTTCGGTTTCGACCATGAGATTCTGCGTGTCGTCACCGAGTGAGATCAGCCCATCCTGAATGCTGATATGCAACTCCATGGAGCGTCTGGCCAGCGTTGCCAGCGCTTTGCTGCTGGATTCGGGCAGGTTGATCACCCGCAGATTGTCATGCCGCAGCAGTTTATCGCCCAATCGCTGCCACCAGATCCCGGCGCTGCGGCCGTAGCTGTAGACGATCACCTGCTTGGCGCGGTTGCAGGCCTTGCGGATGCGGTTATCGTCCGGCTGGCCGACATCGATCCAGAGTTCGATTTCGTCACTGTAGCTGCGCTGCCAGATTTCCGCTTCATCCTCGGCGCAGAGCCCCTTGGTGAACTCGAGCCGCTCGTCGGCGTGCAGGGCGAAGGCCAGCAGCCGGACCATCATCCGCTCATCGGTCTCCGACGGGTGGCGGGCCAGGGTCAGCTGATGCTCGTTGTAGTAGTTGCGGTCCATGTCGCTGATCTGCACCAGCGCTTTGAATATCGTTGCTTTTATGGCCATGGCGGGTATCTAGAGCAGCGAATACTGGGTGTAGGCCAGAAACGCCCCCAGAATCACAATGAGAGCCAGAAGCAGAAAAACCAGCGGTTTCGACATATTTGTTGCCTTTTTATTGCGGTGACAGGGGAAATTCGGGGTTATTCCATCCCCAGCTCATAATTGAATTTGCTGCACTCCGGTGGATCGCAGCCACGCTTGACGCTTTCGAGCACCAGCTTGCCGCGGGCACTGAAAGGGTCGAGGTGCGAGAGGTCGATGATGAAGTTGTCGCAACCGAGACTCTGCAGTTCATTGATGTTGGCGATGAACGAAAAGTCGGTTTCGCTGCGCAGCCAGGTCAGTCCCTGGCGCTGCGCAACCCGGTAGGCATCCCCGCGGTCCGAGACGACCGGACTGTCGGAGCGGACATTTTTCACGGCGATCCGCGAGGTGATCAGCGGCACGCTGGCATAAACCGTCAGGCTGGTGGACAGCCCGGTCTCCCGCTTGAGAATCTCGGCGAAGTTGTTGCGATCATCTTCGATGTAAAGTTCGGCGTCGCTGATACCCAGCTCCTTCCAGGCCAGCAGGGCCTGGCTGTTGACCGAAAACAGCCGGAAGCTGCTGAACAGGTTAAGATTTTCCAGGCCGTCAAACAGCGGAAAGTGGCCCAGATTGTTCAGTCGAAAGTTGCTGAACCCGGCCTGGACCAGTTGGCGGACCGCGTTACGGGTGTCGCTCCAGTCGCGATCAAAGACAATCAGCGGGATATCCCAGATGACCTGTCTGGCGCGGCGGATCAGCCTGCCGGCCGCTTGCAGGTTGGGCCCGGTCAGCGGCAGCAGGATGCGATCGACCTGCTGATCCTGCAACAGTCGCTGGTCGCGGGCTTCGCGCAGCTGCAACCGCAGTTCCCGCTTGCCGGCCTGTGCCGGCCTGATGGGGAGCAGCGCCGACCGGGCGCTCTGCAGGTGTTCGTTTAACCGCTGCCCCTGCTGCGGCAGGCGCAGTTGCCGCAGCTCGGCATAAAGGTCGCGGCGGATCTGCTTGAGCTGTTTCGGCGGGATGACGATCTTCGGCAGCGCACCGCAACGTAAACTGGACAATCGGAACGGTTCCCCGGCGGTCGCGGAAAAAACCTGCTCGAGCATCTGCTGGTCGAGGCCGCGCTCTTCAGCCGGATAGCTGTCGATGGCAAATTCGAAGAGCTGCTTCTGACCGGCAACCTTGGTCTCAATCTGCAGCCGTTGTTCGCTGGCCTCAATCTGCAGGCTGACCGCTTCAGTCCGCGGCTTGATCTGGCTCAGCTTGCGGCGACAGGCGGCATCGCTGACCGAAAAGGCGCTGCTCGACGAGACCATGAACACCCCGTCGCCGATCTTGAACAGGTTCTGAAAGGTTGAGGGGACGCTGACGAAGCTGTTGGCCGGCGCCTTGTTGACGCTTCGTTGCCCCAGTTTGAGCGCCCGGATGGTAAACGCGGTGCCGGCTTTGTCGGTCGCCGGCTGAATCCGCAGGCGGTCGCCGAGCTGCAGGGCGTCTTTGGTTTTAAAGCTGATCTCGCCGCCATGCACGCGCGACACTTCGCCGAGAAAGCGTCCGGTTGCCCCTTTGACCGAAGGGATGGCGATGTCGCTCGGCTGGCCACCAGGCAGAAACCCCTTGGTCGGCTGCCGGCCGAAACTTTCTTTGAGCAGCTGTTTGGCGCTCTGCAGCAGTGCCGCCCGGCGGTTGGCCGGGGCGTCCATCACCTGGCGGTAGGCGCTGACGACCTTGTAGACATATTCGGCGCTCTTCATCCGCCCTTCGATCTTGAAGCTGCAGACCCCGGCCTGTTCAAGTTCCGGCAGCAGGTCGATGGCCGAGAGATCGTTGGTGGAGAAGTAGTAGCCCTGCTGCTGGCGATAATTGTGCCGGCGGCGGCAGGGCTGCGCGCAGCGGCCGCGGTTGCCGCTGTGTCCGCCGAGAAACGAGGAGAAGTAGCACTGGCCGGAAAAGGAGAAGCAGAGCGCGCCATGGATAAAATGCTCCAGCTCCAGCTTGGTCTGTCGTCTGATTTCGGCGATCTCGGCCAGATTGAGTTCGCGCGCCAGCACGCCGCGGGTGAAACCCATCCGCTCCAGCATCTTGACCCCGGCGCTGCTGTGGATGGTCATCTGCGTCGAAGCGTGCAGTTCCAGCCCGGGAAAGTGATCGCGCGCCAGCTTCCAGATCGCCAGATCCTGGATGATCAGCGCGTCGACCCCGCTCTGCTCCAGGGCGCCGAGCGTGTCGATCAGCTGCGGCAGCTCGGTCTCCTTGACCAGGGTGTTCATGGTCACGTAGAGCCGTTTCCCTTCGCCCTGGGTGTAGCGAGTCAGTTTGTCCAGATCGTACAGGCTGAAGTTTTTCGCCTTGGCGCGGGCGGAGAACTCTTTCAAGCCAAGATAGACGGCGTCGGCGCCCGCTTCCATGGCGGCAAAAAAAGCCTCGAAACTGCCTGCCGGGGCAAGCAGTTCGGGGCGTTGGCTGTGCTGTTTGGTCATGCTGTTCTTTCTTTATGTGTGCGGTTTCCCCTGCGGGAGTGACGCGTCATTATTTTTTGTCGAGCAGTTTTTCAAACTCTTTGAAGTTGGAGCCGGAAATAAACTTGCCGTTGATCCAGTAGCGCGGGGTGCTGTTGATGCCGATCGATCGGGCGATCTGACGATGGCTGTCAAGCTGGCCGTTGTCGGTGAATTCTGGAAGCGGCTGTTTGTCGTAGGCGCCGGTGAAGACCTCTTCGTAGGCGGCTTCCGGATCCTTGGCCGAAAGGATATAGCTCGATTTGGCGGCGGCCTGCGGGTGGATCTGGTCGAGCGGGTAGAGGAAAATGTAGCGGGTCACGTCAGTCCGGGCAGAGAAAAACGCCGAACCGTCGCGGCAGAAAGGGCAGTCCGGATCGGAAATCTCGACCACCTGATTCGGGCCGTTGCCGATCTTCAGCGCCTTGTCCAGCGGCAACATCTCCAGCTTGGTGGTCATCAGGCGGTTTTTACTCTCGCGGGTTAAGTTCTGGCCGCCATTGTTCCAGATTTCACCGACCAGAATCAGCCCGCTGCGCGGCGCGAAATAGAGAATCTCGTCATTCTGGGCGACGATTTCAAAGATCCCTTCGATCGGCGTCGTGCTGACCTGTTTCGCCTGGATGCTCGGGAAAGCCATCTCCAGCGCTGTGCCGACCGACTTCAGCTGTGCCTCCTGGGTCGGAGCAGCGACTGCAAGGCTGGGCAAAAAAACTGTCAGGCAGAACAGGCAGAGGATAAATCGGGACATTATGTGGCTCCTGTGGGAAATTGGTTAACGCGCTCAAGCATACCCCAGCCAGGCTTTCGGTAAAAGAGGAGAAAGGGGGGCATTTGCTTGCTGAACGATTATATTTGTGATATTTAATGGATTTCTTGTCAAGTTGAGGGTCCGGCCGGATTCACCGGCTTTGATGCTTTCTCCCACGACTTGATGAAGCTGCAGCTAACCGATTATTTCAGCAGTGGAGCCGCCATGGGCCAGGAACAGAATGCAGACTTGAGTTATCTGAAAAAGGTCTTTTATTTTACCCACATCATGGGCTTGTCCGCGGCGGCTTTGTTCCCCTTTGCCGTCAGTCCGGTGGTCGGGTCGGTGGCGTTCAGTCCAGCCTTCGTTTTCATGTCGGTGCTGTTCGGTTACGGCGTCGCCGTCTCCTCTTATTTCTATATCCGCGAGACCCTTAAAAAACAGTTACGGCTGCAGCTGCGACTGCTCGAGCCCTTAACCGGTCAGCTCGAAGTCGGGCACGAATCGCTCGAATCGCTGACCGATTCCGTTGAGGGGGGCGTTGCCCAGGTGAAGCATCTGGTCGAATCGGTGCTGGGTACGGCGGATAAGCTGGTGCCTTATTATCGCTCGGTATCACAGTCGACTCTGTTTCTGGCTGATCGGGCCAAAGACGGCCTGGCCGCGGCGCATGACACCCGCCGGGATGTCGTGACCATGGAGGATAAGCAGAAGGATGTGGTCGCGCTGATGAGCTCGCTCTCGCAGCGTTCTCAGGATGAAGCGGCGCTGTCGCGGCAACTGGCGCAGTCGCTGGGCGAGATGGCCCGGGCCACCGATCATTCGACGGCAAAATTTATTGAAACCACCACCGCCGTTGAAGAAATGACCGCCAGCGTCCGTGAAGTGGCCAATCAGGCTGAAGATATCGCCCGCTCGGTGGAGGACACGGCCCAGCAGATGGATGCCATCGGCGAGTCCTTTGAGCGGATCCGCAAAGGCTCGGCGGCCGGCAACGAAGCGGTACAGAAGGTCAAGCGGGACGCCGAAGAGGGACTGCAGGTGATGACGCGCTCCAACGAAGAGTTCGACCTGATCGCCCATGAAAGCCAGCAGGCGATGGAAGCGATGGTCCGGCTGTCGAATCAGGCCAAGCAGGTCGGCAAGATTATCGGTGTCATCAAGGATCTGGTTGGCGATACCGAACTGCTCGCCTTTAACGCGGCGATTATCGCCGCCAAGGCCGGCGACGAAGGGAAGGGTTTTGCCGTGGTTGCCGATGAGATCAAGGATCTGGCCGATCGGACCACCGACAGCGCCCAGGACATTCAGCGGATCATTCAGGCGATCAGCAAGGATACCGAAGAAGCGCTGCAGGCGGTTGACGCCACGGCCAAGCGGATTACCCACGGTAAGGAGAATTCGCTGCGCACCGGCGAAGCGCTTAACCAGATTGTCAAATCGGTTGGTCTGGCTTCCGCCGCCACCGACGAGATCAGTCAGTTGACTAGCACCCAGGGGAGCAGAGCCAAGGCGATGCTCAACGATGCGGGGCAGAGCCTGCGCTCAGTGCGTGCTGTCGCCCGGGCGATGAAGGAGCAGCGCACCGGAATCGTCAGAATTCAGGAAGGGACCAGCGAGATGAAGTCCGCGGCCGATCAGGTCGCGCGCGGGATGGAAGAGCAGCTGCGGGCCACCCATGAGCTGGATCGCGGTCTGGCTGAACGCGAAGAACAGATTCTGGCGGTTGCCGAAGCGAACCGTTTCCAGCAGGCAGCCTCCGAGCGCCTTTCGCGACACTTTGAAAAGGCCGAAGTCCGATTGCACAAGAACGTCGAGAAGGCGGCCTTGATTACCGCTGAGGTCAAAGAGTTGGAAAAATTGACCGATGAGTTGCGTCGCCTTGGTCAGGATTATTTAAAAAGAAAATCCTGAAGGTCAGGCACAGGAAAGAACAAAAAAACCGTGGACGGCTTTAGCCATCCACGGTTTTTTATTGCCCAGTCGTCACGGCGGCTCATTGTCGGTGGAGGCGACCACGACAAAAAGCAACCGCAGCGAAAGAGCAAGTTCTTATTGTCTCAGCCCTCTTTGACTCCCAGTTTACGCAGGATGGTGATCAGCGGGCACCAGTTGCTGAAGGCACTCTGAAACAGGTTCAGGCCGACAAAGGCGGTGAAATACAGCCAGTTCGGCGAATGCAGCTGGGACAGCAGCAGGCTTAAAAGCACAAAGAATCCGGCGGCCAGGCGCAGATAACGGTTAACGGTCATGGGATGTCTCCTTTTGGGTTGATTCAGGCATCAGAAGCTGTAACGGATGCCGGCGTAAATGTTGCTGTTATCGGCAAACTGGCCGAAGAAAGTGTCCCGCCGCTGACCGCCGAACAGGTTCCCTCCAGCGGTCAGTAATAGCGCATCGGTCAGTTTGTATTTCACCGTCGGTCGCAGGTAGAAATCCTGATCGCTCGGCGACCAGTAACCGAACAGACTTAGAGTCAGCGTCTGCTGCAGCAGCAGTTTGGTCAGTCGCAGGGTCAGCATCTGACGGTATTCGTCGCGTGGCTGCTGGCCTGCGGGCAGGCTCTGCCGGTAGCTACCGTAGTCGAGCAGCTGCTCGAGATAAAATTGTCCGCCGGCGGTCAGCTCTCTGGCCAGCTCCCGTTCATAGCCGAGCAGGTAGCGCAGTTCGCTGTTGGGCCGCAGCGGATCCGTACCGCTGCGGTCGTCGCGGGAATCGTAATAGCCAAACTCCGCATTGCCGATCCCCCCCTGCAGGGAGCCGCGCAGGCTGGCGCCGTATGTGTTCAGGCGCGGGAAGCTGGCGCGGCCGCTGGTCTGGTTAAATCCCGCCGGACTCTTCCAGTATCCGCGATAGCCGTAGGCTGCGAGTTCGTAGCCGGCAATATTCCTCGTCAGCCGCAGCGCCAGCTCGTAATCCTGCAGCCAGTTGTCCGGCCGTTCGGCATCGCTGACCGCGTCCCGTCCGGCCACTCTGCCCAGCTGCGGATTCCAGTAGGACAGCCGCTCGCCGCTGATATAGCGATCGCTGTCGAACAGCGGGGTCAGGGCCAGGTCGATGGTCGCCCAGGCGGGGAACAGGCTCAGCAACAGGGCATCGGATGGCGCCTTCAGGTAGGCTTCGTCGCGACCGATAAAAAACGCCTGCCAGTCCTTCGGGAACAGATCGTTGATAAACAGCAGGTCGCCGGTGCCCCAGGTGAGGATCTGGCGGCCGATTTTCAGATCGCTGCTCTCGGTCGGGGAGAAGACCAGGTTCGCCTCGCGCAGGTCGAAAATTCCGTCGCCTGTCTGCAGATCGAGCGACTCTCCGGAGGTCACTTCATCGGCCAGCAGATCGCCGCGCAGCTGCAGGGTGGCGGCGTCGAACTGATGACTGTATTCAAGCTGCAGCCGCGCTTCCAGCAGGCTGGTGTCGCGCTGGTATTTATCGCTCTGCAGACGACTGCCGGCACGCAGGTCGACAAAACCGTGGATCTCTGCCGGGTAAGGTAGCTCCCAGGCAAACAGTGTGGCCGGCAGCAGAAACAGGCAGAGCGTCAGCAGCGTCTTCAGCGGTGGCTTGGTCTGTCGCATCGTCTCCTCTTCCGCCGTTATTGAACTTCACGTGGTGGCCGGCGCAAAAAGCGTTCGGTGAAAATCTGCGCGCTCAACCCGGTGTCATATTTGACATTGCTGAAACTGTTCAGGGTGCTGGTGCCGGCGCGCAGGTCGCTGGCTCTGGCTTCGACGACCGTCGGGTGACCGTCGATCACCGCGACTTTCAGCGCCTCGATCTGACGGTAGGCCTGCCCCTGACGATCGTAGTAGATCGCCTTGAGCGGCAGAAAGGTCTGCTTGTCGATCCAGACCTGGTACCAGGCGAACTCGACGCTTCCGGCGTCTTTTGGTTCGCTGCGCAGCAGGTAAGCGCTATCGGTCTCTTCTACCAGATGATGGTTGTCCTCAGCGACGCCACGGCCGGACACATCCTCATAGAAAAAATCGGAGCCGACAAAGCTGGTGCGTTTGTCGCCGGGGGCGATCCGTTTTTTCAGGTTGAGCGCCGGCAGCCAAAGCCAGCGGTCGTCCTCTTTGCCGACGTTTTTCCAGACCAGAAAAGCCATCTTGCGCACATCGGCTGGAGCCTGAAAATAGACGTAGAACTTCTGGTCCTCACCCTGATCGGTCAGGCGCAACATGGTGAACTGTCGGTCGCGGGTTTGGCCGTTGGGGGCGGTGATGGTCATGCTGACATCGGCGCGGCCATCCTTGCCGGCATAGTATGCGGCCCGGTTGGCTTTGGCGACAATCTCATCGGCGCTCGGCGCCGCCTGGACTGTCACCGGCAGCAGCAGGAGCATAAGCAACAGCAGCTTGTTCATTTTGGACCTCCTTCGGTCTTCGGCAGGTTCGTTTCAAGCAGTCGCTTCGCCAGCGGGGTCAGCAGCGCCGAAAGGATGAACAGCGTCGCCAGCCAGCTGACCGCCATGATGGTGGCGAGAAAAAAGCCGACCGTGTTGTAGGGAACCAGCGGTGCCAGCAGCAGCGGCGTAAAACCGACCGAGATGACGATGGCGTTGCGGCTGATCGCCAGCGCCGGCTCTTTGAACATCTCCGTGCTGGCGGCCAGCCAGCTGCCGTGCTTCTGGCTCAGCTCGCGGGCGCGCTGCAGAAAGTGGATGGCGAAGTCGACCGAAAGCCCTAAGGTCAGGGCCGAAAGCACCGCCACCGGCATATCGTAATCCTTGCCCGCCCAGCCGATCATGCCGTAAATCAGGCTGATGGTAAACGTGAGCGGAATCATCGCCAGCACCCCGAACCAGATCGAGCGGAACAGCACAATCATCATCACCAGCACGACGACGAAGCTGCTGATCAGCGAGGCCAGCATGCCGCTGACCATCTTCTCCTGCCAGACAACATTGAGATAGGTCAGACCGGCCCACTCCACTGTCACTGGCAGCGGCGGCGGGTTGGCGGCGATGTAGTCGGCGACCGCAGCGACCACCGTCTCCATATCCTGATTGTCGCCGCTGGTCAGCTGCACCCAGACGTTGGCCTGCTGATAGTCGCGGGTCACCAGATGGAAGAGGCTGTCCTTCTTTTTCATCCCCTCCAGCTGGGTGAAGACCTGACCGATGCCGGCGGCAGTGGTCGGGATCGAGAAATTCAGCTGATTCTCTTCTGCTGCCGCAACGGCCTGAAACTGCAGTTCGTAACTGGCTTTCTGCAGGGCATCGACCAGACTGGAACTTTTACCGACGACCGGGTTTTTGGCCAGTGACAGCTGGAAGTCGCGCAGCCAGTTCAGCAGGGCAGGATTTTTAAATGCTGGCGCCGCTGCTTCCGCTTCGATGCTGTCGATCAGTTGCCCGAAGTTGAAGGCGGCCAGCCGGTCTGCGATCGACAGCGCTTTGTCGAGCAGCGGGTTTCCCTGCAGATCAGCCGGCAGCTGTTGCAGTAGTTGTTCGATCATCGCTGTTGAAAATCCAGCCTGCTGCAGTTTGTGTTGCAGCTCGGCAAGGGTTAACGCGGTCGGGTCGAGATAGGCCAGTTCCTCGGCCAGTTGTGGCCAGCTTTGGGCATTGTCGTTGTCCAGCTCTGCGGCGAAGCGGCGCAGCTCGCTTAACGTTGTTTCGGCTGGCGCCGAGCCGCTGAGCCGGTTGATCTGCTGCAGAAACCGCATCCCGGCTTCGGTGGTGCCGGCGGTACGCATCTGCAGTCTGAGTTGTTCGACCGCCGCGTCAAGCAGGGCGCGGCTGCTAAGCTCTGCAGGCTCGGCAGCCAGGGTCAGGTAGGCGGTGTAGGTGCCGCCGAAGTGCTTATTGAGGATCTTATCGGCAACCCGGATCTGGTGACTTTCGGCAAACCATTTGACCGGATTGTCGTTGACCGCGATTTTGCTGATGCCGACCGCCGCGATAACCAGCAGCGCCAGGCTGGTCGCCAGAATCAGCTTCCAGCGCTTGAAACTGAACAGGCCAAGCTTTTCGAGTCCCCGGGTCAGCGCGGTGCCATGCTGCTGCCCGGTGGCTTCAGCTATTTTATCCAGGCTGCGCTGCGGGATGAACAGCATGATATAGGCCGGAATCAGGGTCATGCTCAGCAGCCAGGCGAGGGCCACGCCGAAGGCGATATGCAGGCCGAAGATCGCGACCGGTGGAATCGGCGTAAACGCCAGCGAACCGAAGCCGGCGATCGTCGTCAGCGAGGTGTAGAGCATTGGCAGAAACAGGTGACCGATCACGTGACGCAGGGTTTCGACCCGGTCCTGATATTTCGGGTAGCTGTCGTGAAATTCACTGAGGATATGCACCGCATCGGCGACCGCGATCGGCATCAGGAAGATGGCGATCATCGAGCTCATGATGTGGACGTCAAAACCGAGGCCGATCAGCAGCCCCATGGTGCAGATCACGCTGCCCATTGCCACCAGCAGCGGCGCAACGACGATGGAGAAACGGCGGAAGAACAACATCAGCAGAATAAAAATCGCCAGCATCGCCAGCGGCGCCGAAGTCGCCATCTGCACCAGCATTTCAACGCCGAAGGTGTCCTCGGCGACCGGTAGGCCGGTGATATGCACCTGGTCCTCGGCCGGCCAGTCGGCGGTCAGCGCGGCGACCAGGGTGGCGACATTATAGCTGTAGGTTTTGTCGCGCAGTGGCAGGTAGAGCGCGATCGCCTTGCCGTCTTCTGCGACCAGAGTACCGTTGTAAAGGGGGTTGTTCAGCGCCAGGTCCCGTATTTTTCGCGCATCTTCAGCGGTCTCTGGTGCGGTTTCCATCAGGTATTCCAGCCGCAGAGCGCCCAGCTCGGCCTGCTGCAGGCTGTCGACCAGGCTCGGACTGATGATCTCCTGCGCGTTGATGGCACTCTGGCCATTTTCATCAAACAGCCGGTTCGGATCCTGGCTGAAGGCGACATTCAGGCCGCGGCGCCAGGCCGAGCCGGGCGTCAGGTCGAGGGTCAGCAGCGGATCGCTGAGCTGATCGCCGCTGACCACCTGCGGCAATCCGGCGTCTGAACGCTGCAGCGAGTAGAGCTGCTGACTCAGTTTGTGCAGCCGCCCCAGGGTGGCGACATTGAACACGCCGTCCGGATGCTGCTCGTTGACCACTCCGGCGATGACAAAATCGTGCAGCGCGAAGCGCTCCTTCACTTCATGGTGAAAGAGTCGTACCGGCTCGTCCGCGGCGAGCATATTCTCCGGGTCGTTGTCGAAGCTGACTTTGGGAAACTGGCTGGCAAACAGGGCGGTGATAACCAACGCCAGCAGCAGGATCAAGCGGGGAAAGCGGATACTGAAATTTGTCAGCAAGAGTTTCATCGGTGGTCTCCATATAAATATGGAAAACAATATATAAGCAGATTTCTATGTTGTCAACGCAGAAATTGACCAAGAGTCCCTGCTTCTAAATTTACAGTAAATTCAGTGAAAATCTGTGTTGACAAGCGTCTGAATTTATTATCGCCAAACAGGGGGCAATAGAAGAACAGCGGACTCTCTGGTCGAGAGCCCGCTGTTTTTTTCCACTAACTGTGAAGTCGCTTCAGGCGCCGCAGCCGGCCCCACCATGACGACCTTTGCCGCAACCGCCCATCAGGTCACCGAGCTTGGCAGCTTTTTCCTGCTGCTCGGGGGTGAGCAGGGCATGAATCTGCTGCTTCAGCTTGGCCATTTCCACCATCATTTCGGTTTTCAGCTCAGCCTGCTTGGCCGCTTTGGTGCGAAAGTTGGCTTCATCGAAGCTCTCAGCGCTTTTCGTTGCGTGCAGCGCTTCGCGGCTGGCCTGCATCTGCTCGTGCAGCTGCTGTCTGCGCTGCTGCTGTGCATTGAGCAGTGCTTCAATCTGACTTTTCTGCTCATCGGTCAGTTCGAGAAGCGTGTCCATCATTTCCAGCCGCTGTTCCATCCGTTCTTCGTGGTGTTCAGCGCTCATGCTGCCCGGCATTTTTCCGTTGCAGCCGCCTTTGCCGCCGAATCCACCCGGGCCCGCCATGGCCAGGCTTGCGGTTAACAGGGCGCCGATCATCAGGGCTGGCAATAAAATCCGCTTTTTCATAGTTTTTCTCCTTGGTGTGTTCGTGAGTGGTTGTGTGCTCCGTCGATGGCTTCACTATAGGGGGTAGAATCTAAAGCGTGGGTTAAGAGCTGTGCTCTTTTGGTAAAGATCTGTAAAGCGCGCCAAGAACGCGGGCGTTTCTTTGCGTGCTGGATTTACATTTCTTTACACCCACTTAGACAGGTATTCGTTATGATGGGCCAAGCAACGGAGAGCTTATGTTGAATAAAATTCTGGTGATTGACGACGATAGCGAACTCTGTGAGCTGCTCAGTGATTACTTGGGTACTGAGGGGTTCGCGGTGGAAACGGTCAACCATGGTTCACAGGGTGCCGCACAGGCGCTGGCCGGGGATTATATGTTGGTCGTGCTGGATGTGATGCTGCCGGGGCTGAACGGCTTCGACGTGCTGCGCCGAATCCGTGAAGCCAGCAAGCTGCCGGTGATCATGTTGACCGCCCGCGGCGACGATATCGACCGGATTGTCGGTCTGGAGCTGGGGGCGGATGACTACCTGCCGAAACCCTTCAACCCACGCGAACTGGTGGCGCGGATCCGGGCGATTCAGCGACGCACCGAAACCTCCACCCCAGAATCCTTCCCTGTCGCAGCACCGGCGACAGAGCTGAGCGTCGGCGACGTCATCCTCAGCCCCCGCAACCGCAGCGTTAAGCGAGGTGGCATGCCGGTGGAACTGACCTCGGTCGAGTTCACCCTGCTCGAAGTGCTGCTGCGGCAGGCCGGGCAAGTGATCAGCCGCGATGTGTTGGTCGAAAAAGCCCTCGGTCGCCGGCTCTCAGCCTACGATCGCAGCATCGATGTGCATGTCAGCGCGCTGCGCAAAAAGCTCGGTCACCTGTCGGGCGACAGCGAACGGATCAAGACCGTCCGCGGTGTCGGCTATCTCTACGCCCTGCCGGATAGGTTGAGCTGATGCGCAGCCTGTTCGTCAAAATTTTCCTCTATTTTCTGCTGACGATCGTTCTGGTCACCTCCGCCGGGGTGTTGCTGACCTATCTGCGCGATCAGGAATTTCCGCCGTTGGCCCATCAGAGTTTTGCCAAGCACGCCATCGCCGAGTATGGCCGCCGGGCAATTGAGGCCTTTGAAACCAAGGGGGTTGCCGCGGTTGATCGCTTCGCTAACGAGCTGCTGGCTGACGCCGGCATCCAGATCATTCTGTTTGCGCCAGACGGCCGGCCGTTGACCCGGCAACCGGTACCGCGGCGGATGCGGCATATGTCGCAGCGGGCGCTGCGCACAGGTGAAGTGGTTTTTCCAATGATGGGCGAGCGCAACTGGCTGGCCAGTCCGCTGCAGAGCCGGGGCGGAAAAAACTATGTGGTCGCCCTCGGCTTGCCGGACCAGCCGCCGGTCGGGCATCTGTTCAAGGGGCTGACCCAAGGCCTGCTCGGCTGGCGACTGCTGATTCTGTTGCTGGTCACCGCAGCAGTCTGCTTCTGGCTGGCGCGCTCGCTGACCGCGCCGATCCGCCGCCTGCGTCAGGCCACCCGCCAATTCGCCGCCGGCGACCTGACCACCCGGGTCGGCGCGCAGGTCAGGGGGAAGACTGAATTGGCCGGTCTGGCGGGCGATTTTGACGAGATGGCCGGCAAAATTGAGACATTGATCGACGGTCAGAAGCGCCTGCTGCGCGATATCTCCCACGAGCTGCGCTCACCGCTGGCGCGACTGGGGGTGGCGCTGGCGCTGGCGAATCAGGACAGCAGTCCGGAATCACGCCAGAAAGCGCTCAACCGGATCGAGCTGGAGGCCGGGCGGATGAACGACATGATCGGTCAGCTGCTCAGCCTGACCCGGCTGGAAAGCGGTGCAACCGAACTGCAGCGAACGCATTTTGATCTCTGCGCGCTGCTGCAGGGGCTGGTTCAGGACGCTGATTTCGAAGCCAGAAGCCGCCAGCGGCAGGTGGTTTACCAGGGTCCTGAAACCCTGATGGTTAGCGGTTATGAGGAGCTGCTGGCACGGGCGCTGGAGAATGTCATCCGCAACGGCATCAGTTACACCACGACCGGAACGCAGGTCAGGGTCGAACTCTGTCGTGAGCCTGGGGCCATCCAGATCAGGATCGCCGATCAGGGGCCGGGGGTGCCCGAGGCCGCGCTGCCGAAATTGTTCGAGCCGTTCTACCGGGTCGCTGATGATCGGGACCGGCAGAGCGGTGGTAGCGGCATCGGCCTGGCGATCGCCGAACAAGCGATCCGTCTGCATGGCGGCAGCATCCGGGCCAGCAACCGCGCCGGGGGCGGACTGCTGGTCGAGATTTCGCTGCCCGGCTGAAGAAAAGGGTTGCCCCCGCAGACCGGATCGACATACAATTCAAAAATTCATATATAGGAGTCGCTATGGATATCTTTTACATCCTCGGCATCGTCGCCGTCTGGTTTGTCCTGAACAAGTGGATTCTGCCGAAACTGGGCATTCAGACCTGAATGTCCGGCAGCTGTGAGCTTCCGCGTGACGGGAGCAAAAAAAACGAAGCCGGCAAGGATGTTGAGGCCAGCGTCAAAGAATAAGTAAAAAAAAGCGGTGTCGCTCAATTGAGTGACACCGCTTTTTTAGTCGGTTTATCCTCGCCTGGGGGATTTCTGTCCCCATAATTATGTTCAAAACTGCCCCTAACCTTAGTGCCAAATGTTCTGTATCTTAAATCCAAAAGGGTTAGGGTCTGTCCTTCGTCGGTAGATCAACGACAAACCTGTGCCAGCAGTGCGATCCCTTCTTCTATCTCTGTTGCGGCCATGCCGCCGAAGCCGAGCATTAATTTAACTGCGTCGGATTCGCCAGCGGCGCAGGTCCAGCTGAATGGCAACAGCTGAACGCCTTTCTGTTCAGCATGACGGATAATTGCTGTTTCGTCACTGGTCGCGCCGATCAGTCGCAACACAACATGCAGTCCGGCCCCTTGCCCGACAATCAGGGCCCGGGAGCCGAAGTGCGTATTGATAGCGCGGAGCATCGCATCGTGTTTCTTTTTGTAGCTGGCACGCATCCGCCGGATATGTCGGTCCCAGTGCCCATGCTCCATGAATTTGACGAGGGTTCGCTGCTCAAGTTGGGAGACGGAGGAGAAGTAGTTCTGAAAAATATCACGATAGCTGGCCAGCAGTGAACGAGGCAGGACCAGATAGCTGACCCGCAGGGCGGGGGACAGGATTTTGGAGAAAGTGCCCAGGTAGATGATGTTGCCGTTTGGCCGTAATCCCTGTAACGATGGGATCGGTTTACCGCTGTAACGGAGTTCGCTGTCGTAGTCGTCTTCGAGGATAAACTTTTCACCGGCTGCGGCCCATTCAATCAGTTTCAGCCGGTTGGCGACCGGCATCACGTAACCCAATGGCAGCTGGTGCGAAGGGGTGACATAGGCGATACTGCTGTCACTGACCGTAAGAGCATCCAGATCGATTCCGTCGGGCCGCACCGGAATCGGGGTAACACGATAAGAATGGTTGCGAAAAACGCTGCTGGTCAGGGGGTAGCCGGGATCTTCTACCGCGAGGCTGGAATGAGCTTTTTTCAACAGATTGGCGACGATCTCGAGGCTGTGTTGCAGCCCGGCGCTGATAACGATCTGTTCCGGGTCGCAGACAACGCCGCGTGACCGTTCCAGATAGCTTTGAATTGCGCAGCGCAGCTCCGGCTCTCCCTGAGGATCGCAATACTGGGAGAGTTGCTGCGGGTTTTCACGCAGGCATTCGATGAAGTATTTACGCCAGAGCCGGGTTGGAAAGCTTGCCGGGTCAAGGCGCGCCGGGTGAAAATCGTAGCGGTAAACCGGTGCTCTTTGTAACGGCGGGCCATGGCCGGCAGTGGTGGACAGTAACGATTTAGGCGCTGCGTCCTGATCGAGGGGCGACACGAAATAGCCGCTGCGTGGTTTCGTGTAGATGTAACCTTCGGCGTGCAGCTCCTGATAGGTACCATCGACGGTATTGCGGCTGACGTCAAGCTGGTCAGCCAGCTCCCGGACCGATAGCAACCTGGAATCAGCCGGCAGGGTGCCTAACAGAATCTGCTCCCTGATCTGCTGATAGAGTTGCTTGAACAAAGGGACTGCGGCACTGCTGTCGAGATAAAACATTGCACATCCGAATTTAAGGCTGATGAGGATATCTCAAACTGATTATCACACAGTGAAAGAAAACTGATCCATTAAACAACAAATAATAACCAGACTAACAACAGGAGGTTGTCGCGATGATTCCAGAAAAATTGCAGGAAATCCTTAAAAACGATGGTGTGGTTGCCATCGCAACGCTGGGCGAAGATGGACCGCACATGGTGAATACCTGGAACAGTTACATCCGGATTTCAGAGGCTGGTCGCCTGCTGATCCCGGCAGGTTACATGCACAAAACCGAGGCGAATGTGGCGTTCAACGACCAGGTTCTGATCACTTTGGGCAGCAGCAAAGTGACGGGCAACAATGGCCCTGGTGCCGGATTTCTGATCAAGGGGAGCGCCGCCTTCGTCACTGAAGGGCCCGACTTTGAGCTGCTCAAGTCAAAATTCAGCTGGTTGCGCGCCACCCTCGCGGTCACCATCGATTCTGCCACCCAGACCTGGTAAGCTGTTGACGGCAGTGAAAATCTGCCTAAGCTTTAGGTTCACCTGAAACAATAAGGAGGATGACCAATGGATGTAACAGAAAAAGTTCTGGCCGTCATGCGCGCCGCAGACCAGCCGCTCAACGCAGGAAAAATCGCTGAACTCGGTGGCCTTGAGCGTAAGGATGTCGATAAGGCGATGACACAGTTAAAAAAGGCGGAAAAGATCGTTTCGCCAAAGCGCTGTTACTGGATACCGGCATAGCTGAAGCTTATTTCAATTCCTCGTCCGCCACGTCCTGAATAAACAAGCTCCAGCCTGGGATTACGGGCTGGAGCTTGTTTATGAGTCATTGTTGATTGCAGCGCTTTGCTAACAGTGATGAATCACACCGCTTCGGTTGGCTAATATCTGTTTTACTGCGTATTTGACTGAATACGGCCACCCATTATGTGTGAAACCAGCCAGCCATTTATTGCGTGAAACCCACCACCAATTATGAATCAAAACCCCACCCCAGGGCAGGGGGCAGCTGCGTATCAAAAACTCACTAGTTTTGAGACCCACAAAAAACAGCTCCCACAAACCATAATTTCATCGGATTACCTTTCCAACAGCACTTCCGGAACAGCATTTTCAATCTCACGGAATAGACTGTTCGCCCAATACGCGGAAGCACTACCTCCACCGACAGCCGGCGGAAGGACATGGATATAGCTCAACCAGACCAATCTGCCATCGTGGGCACTGTAGATCCCCGCAGAAAGATTTTTACCTGATATTTTGTGCGCCCAATTCGGCATACCGACAATCATGAAATAGAGAAGGACATCGATTGCGTTCAAACATTTGAGATCGCCTTTGATAACCAGAATGCCATCAATTTGTGCTTCTGCTACTAGTGCCATCAGGGCTTTTCTCTCTGTTTCCAGCGGGAAGTTCTCTTTCCCCTTTTTGGTTTGACCATCGCCGAGCCGTAGCAGCAATTGTGGCTCGAGTTGATCGGTATCCTCCCATTCGACAACTTCATACCCTTTCCAATTAGCTAAGTAGGGTCCGACTGCTGCTTGCAGGGTCTTTGATAATTGATCGTCAGTAGGTGTTTTTGGGCAATCCTTTGTTTGGATGATGACTGGAAGCAGCAGGAGTCGCCTGAGTTTACCGACAGTGCGCTCGATCTGATCAGTGGGGGCAGAATAGGTCCGCGCTTGTGGTGATGATTTAGCCGTCCATTGGCTGCTGCAGCCTGTCGTGCCAAAGAAGATTGCCAGCAGGAGGATTCCGCTTAATCGTATCATCTCTGTCCTCCCGTTCGTTGCAGGAAAATGGCTGCCAATATTTGAGCATAGTCAGTCAATCCTTGCCTGATTAGCTTCCCATTGTCGGCGGCAAAAAGATCAACTGTGGCGCAGACCGGCGCTGGTACGTCCTCACTACGAAGGTAGGGTTCAATATAGATAAACTCTTGAAATAGCAGCTGATCGCCTGTTGTCACGACGATAGCGGCATCAGCGGACAGGCAAGCTGGTTCCTTGGTGAGCCCGTAGGATGTAATGATTAATTCCACCAACAGTGTTTGGCTATCTTGTCTCGAGTCGGTTGATTCGCAGAGAGTTGCCACGTTTTGTCTGGTGAGTTTGACCAAATCGGTTTGTTCCAATACCGTCTCAATAGTATTGAGTTGATGATGTTCGACCGCCGATACTGAAATCGCCAATGGGGTGATAAAGATTGCTCCAGCAATGAGAGAGCCGGAAAAGAAACTGGGTATCAAAAATGCTTCTGCAACGCTAACGGCGCTGATACCCAAGCTCGCGCCAAGAAGTTTCTTTGAGGTCGAGCGCATCTGTTCAAGTGTTTCCATTTCAGCGGGTTGAGCAAGACGGACACTGTACTCAAAGTGAGCATTCTGCAGTTCTGCAGGAAGGACCAGCTTTTTGAATGGGACGCGTACGATCGGGGGGGCAGTGATGACTTGTTCAATTTCATCAGTTTGTCCGCTGTTTTCTAGTGCCGGGTCGATAAAACCACGAATCGCACGATCATTCAGAATTTTTGTTGCCGCAGCTGTAATAGCATGATTGCAGGCTGTTTTCAGGCCCTTCATAGCCAAGTCTTGATGTCCCTTGATCTTCCTTGATAGACCTGTTTTGCTTTCTGCCAGAAAGGTTGCCTGGCATTCAGTCGGGACGATGTCTGTTCTGAAGGAGAGTTCCACAAGTGACAGAGCCAGTTCTTTCTCTGCTGAGTCGCACAGTATGACTCCGTGTCGATCGAGTTCTGGTTTGAGCAAGGTAATGGCCGATTCTGTCGCCTCCTTTAAGTTGACCTTCATCGGAAAATTTACGATCTGGCGATCTTCAACGGTTTGGGCATTGGTAATATTGATGACGGAATCCGACTGAAATTCAAGGACTGCTCCCGGTTCTATCGGTGGCGGGCTTGCCATGTAAGTGCAACTGCAGAGAATCAGTAGAAGGATGGCGACAAATGAATGATTCATACTGAGCATGGCTCCCGGACTGATTGAATGCTAGTTCAAATGCGGCAATAAAGATTGCATATTTCAGAATCATCAATCCGTAAAGGTGGTTTTTAGGTACAAGCAATTATAGGGGTATAAATGGAGGTTTCAATAAGAAGTCCCCTGTGTCATGCCAGTATTGAACTCCTTAAAAAATCAAGTTCCATCTTAATCTAGGGTCCAGCGATCAGACTTAATTTATCCGACGAGTTAAAAAAGAACTTCTTAAAAGTATGAACCTTAGAGACAGTAAATCGCTCTGATCTCCTGATTTTGCAGCCTGCTCGACTAAAACTACCACCGGATCGACCCGGCCAGCTTGCTATCAGGCTGAAATAACGTCACTATTCCCTCAATCCCGGTATCATAAGTCATGTCAAAAATGGCCCCTTTGCTAAGTTGGCTGAAAATGCAGCAAAGCGAAGAGGCTGATTTTATGTCCAAATGTCTGGGCACGTGAGATTAACTCACAATCTTTGAGACACACCTAGAAAAGCAGGTCAGCGAATGTGCCTTTGTCTTTTTGAATGTCCCCGGAAAAGGATCACCACTACACGTAGTATCCCCAGCCACCTAAAGTTCATCACGTGGCGTCTCCAGAATAGTTCCCGCTTATCGCATACTGTCGAAACACTAAACTCGTGGATTTCACCCTCTAGTATTTTGAACATATTCGGAGCCAATTCCCCTGAATTATTCGTATTCAGGCGGACTTCTAGAGACCTTGCCTTGGCAATACGCCTAGCGACCCCCTGCCCTCGGGCCTTGTCAATCCTTCCATATTGGAGCTTTAAGGCATTCAGTGCCTCGGCGGCATCATAAGTCGCAGCAACTAGGTCCTCACGACTCATCCACTGGGTCTCATAATTCAGAATATGCTTCCAGGATGGTTTCAGTAATAGTTGCCGGTGCTCTTCGAGTGTGTGAGCGAACAACTGATAACCACAGGTCTCAGGTTCTTCAAAGGCCCGGCTCCCTGGATCGAGAAAGGGGCCCATGGGAGAGATGAAGCATGATAACCGCTCATCGGAATTCCTAAACAACTTCTCGCAATAACGAATGGTCTCCATGACTGATGAGTATGTTTGTCGCGGCAGCCCGATCATAAAAAAAACATCGATACGATGACATCTTAAAGACAAAGCTTCGCTGATAACCGCCTCCATCTCGGCATTATGATAGAAGACCTTGGTGTCATGTAGGCGGCGGATCTCTTTGTCATGGCACTCAGGGGAGAGTTCCAGGCTCCAGTTCTTAACCGCGGCATCTATTGCCCGCAAGTACCCAGGCTGAGGCATACCGAATATCTCGAAAATTATCTCGTTCTTGACATTAGTCATTTTTAACAGACTTAATGTCTCGTGAGCATATTCTTCACCAGCCTGGTAGAGGTCCCCGACCAGAAAAATGGGCCCACGCGAGATGCGACTGATATCGACAATGTTCTTGACAAGATTTCTTGGGCTCCGAAAAGCTGGACTGATGCGGGCATTTAATTGTTCATTGGCCGTGCCGGAGCCGCCGCAAGTCATACAGTGATGGGCACAGCCTTTCACAGTGAATACCGCTGTAATCGGGTTTTTCCACCAGCCGTTGAACGGCAAAACACTCTGTAGGTCGCGGTGGCGTATCACCATTCCGATGATTTTTTCAGGTGCAAGATCGGCATAATCTACATCAGTCGGTACGAATGACAAGGTGTTCACCCGAACCTCACCTTGTTTCTTCCAGGTCAGGTTTTCCACTCGCGCTAACGACTGTTCCGAGCCGAGGCTGTTCAGTAATTCATATAAAGGAGGCTCAACCGAATCACCCCGCAGGACGAAATCAACCTGAGGATAGCGGATAAGCTCTAGGTGGAAGTAGGTCGCCGATAAGCCTCCAAAGATAATCGGAATGTCCGGATGGCACTCTTTGAGTATTCGGGCGATTTCGATAGACCCGTGGGCATGAGGCAGCCAATGTAAATCAATACCGAATGCTCTCGGTTTGAGCTTTGCTAAGAAGGTGGGAACATCAAAGTTACTATCGTTCATCATCCTCAGGGCCAGATTGACGATCCGTACTTTGATCCCGCGTGTCTCAAGATAATTCGTGATTGTAAGAAAACCGAGAGGGTACATCTCAAAGACCGGTGAAGACGGGATCAGATCGCTGATCGGACCATAGAGGATGGCTTTTTTGCGAAAGTCATAAACGCTTGGAGGATGAAGCAGAACTAGATCTACGTGCGTCATAAGGATCTCCAGAACTATCTGACAGAATCCTCAACCTTAGATTGACTTTGAATTACATCATATCAAACGTTTCTGAGGTGTGAGGACTTCGACCGGAATCCTTCTTCTCCAATCTTTGAACTGGCTGACGGTCAATCGACAAAAAACTCTCAGCGAGATCCCCCAGCCAGCTAAATTTGCCGCCCTCTCAATACGACAACTACCCATCTAGCCAAAATCACAAAGCAAATTCCGACCAGACTTCTCGTAAGTCGTACCAAAACTAAACACACTCCTAAGTAGCTGAAAAGACTTCAAGTTGCTAAGTGGATTTTGACCAGAAAAATTCGGGTATTTTGCGAAAATGTGTCTATTGGAAGTGGATATTTATCTCCAAAAATCCTTCAGTGAAATATGAGCCCGAGAGAGGGAGAGAGGAGTTGAAATATGAATGGACAAAGGATTGGATACGCTCGTGTCAGCACAACCGGCCAAGACCTCAGCCTGCAAAGAGACGGGTTGGCAGACTGCGACAAGATTTTTGAGGAGAAAGCATCAGGTGCCAAGGGGACAGTAATGCCTGCACTTGAGGAAGCTATGAATTACGTCAGGGATGGTGATGTTTTTGTCGTTACCAAACTGGATCGGCTTGCTCGCTCCGTTCTTGAGCTAATGCAGATCACTCAGGTTCTCCAGGACAAGAAGTGCGACCTGAAGGCTCTTGATCAAGATCTAGACACCTCAACGCCAACCGGCCGATTGATCTTTCATGTCCTTGCGGTAATTGGCGAGTTTGAGCGCGAACTGATCACCGAACGGGCCAGAGAAGGACGAGAACGCGCTATGGCAGCCGGCGTAAAATTCGGTCGTAAACCCAAGTTGTCGAAAAGGAAAGAACATGAATTGCTTGAGATGCTGGAATCTGTAGTTATCAGCAAAGAGGATCTGGCTCGACAGTTCAATGTTTCAAGAGCAACGGTTTACAGGCTAGCGGCTAAGCTTGATAAAGATTTTGTCGGGCAAGCCCAACAGAGTTGAAAGCGTCGGGGCTGCTCCACAATTTGGCAGCAGCCCCCACTTAAGTCACTACATCCGAGACCACGCAACGTTCCCTGGAAATAGCCAGGGAGTCATTTTGGTACGAGATTCGAAGCTCAGAAATGTCTAATCCGCTAGTGAAGATTCAGTCACCCCATCAGCCTATTTGGGAAAAACAGCCGGAATCGTAAAGACCCAGTCGTTGTCCTTAACCGGGGTATGGCAACCGACGCAAGACTGAGGCCCCTTGCTGAACGGTTCCTTGTTTAATCCGACCCAACGAGCCCATCCCCATCCATATGTATCGGCATATTGCTTTGAATCCTTGAACATGAACTCGGCATGGACCAGATCGCCCGGCTTTTTTGCGGCCTTCCAGCTCTCAAGATCAACTGCCTTCCAGACAACCTTGCCGATAATCGCCCCATCCGGCCACTTATTCGTTTCACCGGAACGAGCTGCCTTTACGGCGACATCATTTCCTAGAATCACCCGAATCGTATTGTTGTCGGTCCTGTACGAAATGGATATCGTCGCCCAGTCTTGCCAGCTAGCCGGGTAAGCGATGCCATTAGACTTGCCGGGCATATGGTGTGCAGCAAAAGAAACAGACGACAATAGAAACACGACAACCAGAATTGTGAACGTCATAACCTTCATACGAAACCTCCTTTCATCTCCCTGTCGAGAAAGACTAGCAGAAAACTTCACATCATCCATGACGGGACAGAAAATTGAGGCCGGGATTTACCTCTGAGCAACATTGCCAAGTTGTTTATTCTCAACGTTGTGATGTAATTACGGCTGATGGAAACTGATAGGAAATTGCTTTTCAGGGATAGCTCCTGCGGCACTGTGAACTGCACCTCTCCCGCCAATCTTCGTTCGAAAACCAACCTATTTACCGTTGTAAGAGAAGCGGCTCACCGCTATCAATCAAAAAGCCGACCAACAAGTCGAAGCCACCCTATTAAATTCGGACCGCTTGCCGTTCTAAGCTGCGCTAATTCGACAACCGGCAGTGGTAAAGAAATCCATTCAGCGTAATGCTCGGGTTATCATTCCCGCTCCAGCCTCACCGAACGGTTGGGTACTGTTTGTCTCATATATGGTCTCTCCCCTTCATGCAAGGGCCGAGTAAAAGAATGAAGAGGGACAAGTTTGCGGTCATATATCCGGCCTCTTTTTGACGGTCTTGTTCCGCCGGGCCTTAATGAATTACGCGCGTATTGTCCTTATCAAAAGTTCGGTTTTTTATAACCGTTGAGACTATCAGGGTTTCAATACGCCGGTCTGACCTGTTTCGTCATTACTGATCACACAGCCTTCGCAATTTCTGGTGAGAGCTTTCCTTCCCTTCGTTTGAGTTTCTCGTCGATGCGATAATACGATTACGCTAAATTGGGTTCATAGCGAGTATTCTGCCTCAGAATAGCCCAGCCGATCCGCGCCATCTTGCTTGCTACAGCAACAACTGTTTTGTTCCATCCTCTTCTTTCGACGAGACGAATGATCCAGCGGCTCAATGGGTCATCCCGGTTGGCCGCATAACGAACGACAGCACGTGCACCATGAACCAGAAGTTTACGAAGATAGTTATCGCCTCGTTTACTAATCCCCAGAAGAACGTTTTTGCCACCACTGCTATGCTGCTTGGGGACCAGGCCAAGCGATGCGGCAGCTTGTCGGCCACAGGCATAAGATTGGCCATCGCCGATTGTGCTGCGGAAAGCACTTGCGGTAATCAGTCCGAAACCTGGTATGGTTTGCAGTCGCTGGCAGGCTTCATCCTGTTGGCTCAGCAGCTTAAGTTCCTTGGTGTAAAACGCAATGTGTTCTTCTAGTTCGACAAGTTGCTCATAGCGCCTTGCCAGGATGTTGCGAAACCGGAAGCTTAAGCCATTATCCGCGTCTTCGAGAAGCCCTGGAATCAGTCGACGCAGTGTTGCAAGCCCCTTTGTAAAGGAGATGCCATATTCACCGAGCAACCCGCGAGTGGAGTTGCTCAGTGCGGTCCGATCTCGCAGGCACTGGGAGCGGATTCTGTGAATAGCCTGGATGTCATGTTCCTCTGCCGTTTTGATGGCAACAAATGACACCCTCGGTCGATTGACTGCCTCGGCGATGGCGCGGGCATCGTTGTAGTCATTCTTGTTTCCCTGGACCAACGGTTTGACATGCTGGGGCGGAATCAGTTTTACATCATGCCCCATGTGAGTGAGCTTTCGCCCCCAGTAGTGAGAGGTTGCACAAGCCTCCATCGCAACCAGGCAAGGTGGGAGTTGAGCGAAGAACTGACCCACCTGATTGCGGCGCAACATGCGTTTCTTCAACTCTTTATTGCGTTCATTGAAACAAACGACATGAAAAATGTTCTTAGCCAGGTCCAGGCCAACAGTAGTATATTCATCTTGGTCTCCTCTCTGCTAAGTTGATGGTTAGATACCTCTTCCATCATTGCGCATTGACGCCGACTTGGGTAGCAGGGGGGAGACCATTTCATCAAAAGTATGGAGTTTCGACCAAGGACCAACCTTCCGCTAACACGGCGCTATTTCCACCTCATATGTCGTTACAAATTGAGTCGCGAATGTCCTCAGTATTTTTTATATCAGGTGGCGGGTTTCGATCTCGATCTTGATAGGTAGGTTTAAGCTGGCGGGATCTGCCTTCTGCACGGTCGGACACTCAGTCCCGTTGTACCACCGCGATCTGTTGCCCTTCGAACTCAACCACTTGCCCCGGGCGCACTTTGCAACGCTTGCGCAGTTCGATCTGGCCGTCCACCTTGACAGCGCCGGCGGCGATGGTCATTTTTGCCGCCCCGCCGCTGGGACTTAAGCTGAGCAGTTTCAGTAGATCGCACAATTCGACAAATTCACGCCCCTGCAGATCAAACTCTTCCATCTTCAATTCCTTTTCGGCGCTTTTGCCGCACTGTAGTTCACTTTTTTAGAGGTCTTTTTTTCGGCCACCCAGACGGCATGGCGGTAGCCCCCTTTGCCGGGCCTTTCGCAACGCACTGCAAAACCGGCCGTGCCGAGACGTGCATCGAAGCCAGCGTCGGGGTTTTCGCCCCAGACCGCCAGGGTTCCGCCCGGTTTGAGCGCTGCACGGCAGCGTTCGATGGCGCGACTGCCGTAGAGCGGGTCGTTGCGTCGGTCGCTGCGGGGGTGGGGGCCGCGGTAAAGATCAAGGATGATGGCGTCAAAGCTTTCACTTGGTGCCTGTTGAATCAACACGGCCACGTCACCGATTTCAACCGTCACGCGCGGGTCGCTGGCAGCCCCTTCGGTCAATTCAGCGAGCGGGCCGAGGCACCACTTGTGGATGGTCGGATTCAACTCGGCGACCACCACCTGGGCGGCATCCGGCAGGGCGTCAAGCACCGCGCGCAGGGTGATCGCCATCCCCAGCCCGCCGACCAGCACCCGTGGAGCGGGGTGGTTCTTCAGGCCGTGGCAGCCGAGGGTTCCGAGAGCGATTTCGGAGCGCTGTGCCTTGCTGTTCATCAGCACCTGCGGGCCGAGGGTGATCAGAAAATCCCCTTTGCCGCGCTTGCGCAGCTCAAGCGTCCCTTCAGTTTCACTGACAAACCGGTCGAGCACTTCCCAGGCAAGAGCCATACTAAATCTCCAGCATCGACTAGAGTTTCAGATCGGCGTGCCCGGCATAGAGCTTCTCGCGAATTTTGGCGACTTCCGGGCTCTCAAGGTATTCATCGAAGGTCATCACCCGGTCGATGAAGCCGGCCGGGGCGAATTCGACGATGCGGTTGGCGACGGTGGCCAGAAACTTGTGGTCGTGCGAGGCGAACAGGATCACCTCCGAGTAGGCGATCAGCCCGTTGTTCAGGGCGGTGATCGACTCAAGGTCCAGGTGGTTGGTCGGCTCGTCGAAGATCAGCACGTTGGCGCCGGTCAGCATCATCTTGGCCAGCATACAGCGGACCTTCTCGCCACCGGAGAGGACGCTCGATTTTTTTGTCGCCTCTTCGCCGGAGAACAGCATCCGACCCAAAAAGCCGCGGGCGAAACTTTCCCCTTCGGTCGGCGCGAACTGGCGCAGCCAATCGATCAGGTTCATGTCGTTCTGGAAGTAGCTGCCGTTTTCCTTGGGGAAGAAGGTCGGCAGGATGGTCACCCCCCAGCGAAAGCTGCCGCTGTCCGGCTTGATTTCGCCTTCGAGGATCTGAAACAGGGTCGTCTTGGTCAGGCTGTCGCCGCCGACGAAGGCGATCTTATCCCCCTTGTTGACGGTCAGGCTGAAATTGTCCAGCACCTTGACGCCGTCGATGGTTTTGCTCAGATCCTTGATTTCAAGGATGATGTCGCCGCAGGGGCGCTCCGGCTTGAAGACCACAAAGGGGTATTTGCGCGAGGAGACCGGCATGTCTTCGATGGTCAGTTTTTCCAGCAGTTTCTTGCGCGAGGTGGCCTGCTTGGCCTTGGAGGCGTTGGAGGAGAAACGCTGGATGAACTCTTTGAGCTCGTTGGCCTTGTCGGTGACCTTGCGGTTCTCTTCCTGCTTCTGATGCAGCACCAGCTGGCTGGCTTCATACCAGAAATCGTAGTTGCCGACATAGACGGTGATCTTGCCGAAGTCGATGTCGGCGACGTGGGTGCAGACCTGGTTGAGAAAGTGCCGGTCGTGGGACACGACGATGACGGTGTTCTGGAAGCGCGAAAGAAAATCCTCCAGCCAGTTAATCGACTTCAGGTCCAGGTGGTTGGTCGGCTCATCAAGCAACAGGATGTCGGGGTTGCCGAACATCGCCTGGGCCAGCAGCACGCGGACCTTTTCACCGCCTTCGAGTTCCTTCATCTTCTTGTGGCGCAGCTCTTCGGGGATGCCCAGACCGTTGAGCAGCACCGCCGCTTCTGACTCGGCCTCGTAGCCGTTCATCTCGGCGAACTCGGCTTCCAGCTCGCCGGAGCGGACGCCGTCCTCTTCAGTGAATTCCCCCTTGGAATAGATCGCTTCACGCTCGGCCATCACTTTGAACAGCCGCTGATGCCCCATCATCACGGTGTTGAAGACCGTCTCTTCGTCAAAGGCGAAATGGTCCTGGCGCAGCATGGCGATCCGCTCACCGGTGCCGGTCGAAACATCCCCTTTGTCTGCCTCGATTTCACCGGCGAGGATCTTCAGAAAGGTCGATTTACCCGAACCGTTCGCGCCGATCAGGCCGTAACAGTTGCCGGGAATGAACTTTATATTGACGTCTTTAAAGATGACCCGCTTGCCGTAGGCAAGGGCCACATTGTGTGCGCTGATCATGATTCAACTACCTTCTTGTGAAATAAAAAACCACAGGGGTGATCCCTGTGGTTGGGGTGCGCAGCGTTTGTAGCATTGATCGGGGGCGGGGGGCAACCAAATTTTGCTTCTATTTCGGTGGGATAGAGTGGCTTTGTGAAATAGCTAGCCAAGGCTTGAAAATGGGCGAGCCATTGAAATTCAATTTCAAGGTGATATGTCTGGAAGTAAAAAGGAGAAGGAAGGTTTGAAACATGATGATACGAGTCAAGTATCCAAATGGGGTCACTGAGATGGTGCGGCCACCCCTGTTGAGGCATCGGATCAAATCTGAAAAAATCAGTGAGTTCAGGCGCTCCGATGGTTGGGGGACACTCGGCAAGGGCAGTCTGAGGAGTAGCAAACCTGCTGCTTACCTAGGGGAGGAACGCAGAGAAGCTGTTTGACCGAATGAGGTTTTCTTATAGAAGAAGGCCCGTTCTCAGGCGAGAACGGGCTTTCTTGTTTCACTCAGCAGCCGTGACCGGTTGCGCCTGCACAGAGTGAGCATTTGGTTTTTTAGCCGGAAATGCGCTGATCAGACCCATCGCCAGCGCCGCCAGGTAAGGGAGCGACTGCACCAGCAGGGCGGCGCCCCAGAGGCGGGCACCGGGCAGGTCACCCCCCTGCAGCCAGATCACTCCAAGCGCTGCACCAATCAGCAGAATTGCCAGCACCGTCTCTTCAGCAGCGCTCAACAGTGCCTGCACCAGTCGCGGCTGGTTCTCGCACTTGGGAGTGCGGAAGAACGGCTTCTCTTTGGTCCAGAACCCGGCGACAACCGCTTTGGCGATGGTGTGCGACAGGGCCAGTCCGGCCCAGGCCGCGCCGAGGGTTTCCCAGCGGCTGGCTCGCACCCGGGTGCGGTAAAGGTAAATCAGCTTGAGCACCTTGAAGAAGAACAGCGCCAGTGGCGGAATCGTGAACACTGCCAGCGGCGGATCGGTGTGCTTGGGATCGAGCAGGATCAGCAGCGACCAGAACAGTGCCCCGCAGGTGTAGAACAGGTTCAGTCCGTCGGCCAGCCAGGGGAGCCAGCCGGCGACGAAATGGTAGCGCTGGCCGCGGCTCAACGGGCTGTTATGCCAGCCGAACAGTGGCCGCAGATGGCGGCGCATGATCTGGATCGAGCCGTAAGCCCAGCGAAAGCGCTGTTTTTTATAGTCGATGAAGGTGTCGGGCATGACGCCGCGGCCGTAACTCTGCTCGACATAGCCCCCCTCGTGCCCCGCTTCAAAAATCCGCAGGCCGAGCTCGGCGTCTTCGGTGATGCACCATTCGGCCCAGCCGCCGACATCGCGCAGAACCTTGGCGCGTACCATGGTCATGGTGCCGTGTTCGATGATGGCGTTACGGTCGTTGCGGGTCACCATGCCGATATGGAAGAAGCCCTTGTATTCGGCGTAGCACATCTGCTTGAACAGCGAGCTGTCACCATCGTGGTAATCCTGCGGCGCCTGAACGAAACCGATCGATGGATTGGCGAAATAGGGGGTCAGATCGCGCAGCCAGCGCGGCGACACCTGGTAGTCGCTGTCGATGACCGCGATCACCTCGGCATCGGCGGCCGTCTGCTGCATGGTGAAGTTCAGCGCCCCGGCCTTGAACCCGGCCAGCGGTGCAACGTGGAAGAAGCGAAAGCGCGGGCCCAGGGTCGCGCAATGGGCCTCGACCGGCCGCCAGACGGCCGGGTCCTTGGTGTTGTTATCGATGACCAGCACCTCGAAATCCGGATAATCCAATTTTGCCAGCGCGTTGAGGGTTTCGATCATCATCTCCGGCGGCTCGTTATAGGCCGGCACGTGGATCGACACTTTGGGGAAGATCTGTCCCGCTTCCAGCTCGCGCTCTGGAGTGCCGGCAAAAAAGCGCCGGCGTTTCTTGGTCCAGCTCGCCTCGGCCAGCTCGTGGGCCTCGGTCAGCAACACGAAGCAGATGCCGAGAAAACCGAACAGCAGGCAGATGCCGACCGAGATGGTCAGCAGGCTCTGATACTGGTGGGCGTAGTCATAGACCACCCAGACCAGGGTTGCGGCAATACCGTTGGCCAAGAGCGCCAGAAAGCTGCGGCCACGGCGGCGCAGGCTGGAGCTGTCGGTGAACAGGATCAGCGCCGCCGCCAGCCCGAGGCCGACAGAAAGTCCGGCCAGCAGTTTCCACTGCGGGATGCGGACAATCGGCTCGGTGAAGGGAAACTTCTGGTTGCGGTGAACATCAAACACCCCCCAGTAGGCGCCGACCGCGCCTTCAGATTCCGACTTCCACGGCTGATCGAAGGCCTCCATCAGGTAGTAGTCGTAATTGTTTTTTTCGGCCCGCTGCAGGTAATTGCGCAGAAAGATCGCCTGGTTGGATTGCGAAGCGACCGACGCGCGGCGAGTCCGGCCGTTGCTCGGCCAGCCGACCTCAGCCATCAGCAGGCGCTGGTTCGGGAAGGCTTCGCCGAGCATCTTATAAGTGGCATCGACATGGTCGAGAGCGGCCTTCAGCGCCACCCCCTCCCAGTAGGGGAGAAAGTGCGCAGCGATGTAGTCGACGTGCGGTGCCAGTTCGGGGTTGGCCAGCCAGACGTTCCATGGTTCGCCGGTACTCACCGGCAGCTTCAACGCCTGGCGCATCCGCTCCAGATAGACCGCCAGTTCGGCAACGGTCAGGTCGCCGCGTAGGATCGTCTCGTTGCCGACCACCACCTGGATGATGTTCTTGCTCTTTTTATTCTGTTTGACGACTGAGATCAGCCGCTCCAGCTCCCGTTCATTCTCTTCTAGGTTGTCCGTCAGCCAGGCCCCCAGCGTCACCTTCATGCCATGTTTTTCGGCCAGCTGCGGAATACTGCTCAGCGAGCCGCCGAGACCGTAGGTGCGGATCGCCCGCACTTGTCCGCGCAGCAGCGCCAGATCGGAGTCGATCTGCGCTTCGCTCGGGTACTTGCCTTCGACGGGATCATTATCGAGGTGTAGTGGGGAGAAGGACATCCCGGCGATCTGAGCCGGCCAGGGGGGTTCGGTGCTTGGCCGGTTTCCCCAGCCCCAGAGCAGAAAGGTGCCCAGGCCAAAGCCCAGAACAATGAGCAGGTTGAGACGAAAAGCCTTATTTTTCAGCATCTGTGGTCGGTCCGTACAGAAAGTTGAGGATCTGCGAAATGCAGTCATGGCGAGAAGCGCCGGCGCGGATTATAGAGCCAAACCGGGGGGGGAATACCAGCAGTTTTTTTTGTCTCGAAAAGGAGCTTGAAATGATTGATAAATAACTATTTTTAAAAAGACTTCGGGGCGCTCAGTGGCGTCCGTTTCACTGTGTCAGGCCGTTCAGTGTTTCTTCCACCAGCGGCAACATCCCGCGGACAATCACCTCGATTCCGGCTGCGGTCGGGTGGATGCCGTCGGCCTGGTTCAGGCCCGGATCGCCAGCGACCCCGGCGAGGAAAAACGGATAGAGCGGAACCTGATAGCGATTGGCCAGCTCGACATAGAGGCGGTCGAACTTGCTATAATAGCTTTCGCCCAGATTGCGCGGCGCTTTCATCCCGGTCAGCAGCGGCTGGACCCCGGCATCGCGCAGCCGGTTGAGGATGGTGCCGAGGTTCTGTCTGGTCTGTTGCGGGTCAAGACCGCGCAGCGCATCGTTGGCGCCCAGTTCGATAATCATCAGGTCGGGTTTTTCAGCCAGCGTCCAGTCGAGGCGCGCCAGCCCGCCGGCCGAGGTGTCGCCGGAGATTCCGGCGTTAACCACCCGCACCCGGTGGCCGCGGCGCAGCAGCTGCGCTTCTAAACGCGCTGGAAAGGCGGTACTCTGCGTCAGGCCGTAACCAGCGCTCAAGCTGTCGCCCAGCACGACGATGACCAGAGGTTCCTGCCGTTGCTCCGCGTTGGCAGGGGTGACCATCAGCAGCACTAACAACAGCAACCTAACGAATGGAAATTTCATGGCAGATCCGATCATCGAAATAAGTAATCTCCAGTTAAGCTTAGTCGGCGGCGCCGGCCCGGTCAATATCCTGCGTGGCGTCGACCTGCGGGTCATGTCAGGCGAGACGGTCAGTATTGTCGGCCCATCGGGGGCCGGGAAGACCACGCTGCTGATGGCGCTTTCCGGGCTGGAGCGGGCTAGCAGCGGCGTCGTGACGATTGCCGGCACCCGGCTGGACCGGTTGGATGAGGACGCGCTGGCGCGCTTTCGCCGGCGGCAGGTCGGGATTGTTTTTCAGTCGTTCCATCTGGTGCCGACCATGACCGCGCTGGAGAACGTTGCCCTGCCGCTGGAGTTTGCCGGAGCCAGCGATGCTCTGCAGCGTGCGCAGGCGGCGCTGGCCGCGACCGGGCTGAGCGCGCGTGCGGCGCATTTTCCCGGCCAGCTCTCAGGTGGCGAACAGCAGCGGGTCGCCCTGGCGCGGGCCTTTGTTGCCCAGCCGGCGTTGCTGCTGGCTGACGAACCGACCGGCAATCTGGATCGTGAAACCGGCCAGCTGGTGATGGATCTGCTCTTCAATCTGCAGCGCGAGCTGGGTACAACGCTGATTCTGGTGACCCACGATCCGGCGCTGGCGCAGCGCTGCAGTCGCAGTATCCGGATGGCCGATGGCCAACTGCTCGATCTGGCCGAGGCGCAACCATGAACGAACCACCGGTTTTGCGACAGGCCTGGCGTCTGGTCCGGCGCGAACTGCGCGGCGGGCTGCACGGCTTCGGAGTGTTCCTCGGCTGCTTGTTTCTGGGGGTCTTCGCCATCTCGGCGATCGGCAGTTTCAGCGCCGCCGCCCGGTCCGGTCTGTTGGCCGATGCCAGCGCCCTGCTCGGCGGCGATCTGGAAGTGCGGCTGGTGCATCGGCCGTTGGATCCTGCGCAGCAGGCTTATCTGCGCGAGCGGGGGCAACTCTCTGGAGTCCTCGAACTGCGGACCATGGCAGCGTCCTTGGATACCGAACGGCGGGTGCTGGTCGAACTGAAGGCGGTCGATGTGGCCTATCCGCTCTACGGTCAGCTGCCGCTGGACCCCGAGCAACCCTTTCAGTCAGCGCTGGCGCTGGACAGCGGCGACTATGGTGCGCTGGTGGAAGAAGCGTTTCTGCAGCGCCTGTCGATCCGGGTCGGGGAGAAGGTCCGGGTCGGAGCCGTCGATTTCGTCGTCCGCGGGGTGCTCAAAGCTGAGCCGGACCGAACCATCCGCGCCTTTACTTTAGGGCCGCGGCTGCTGGTCAGCCGGTCCGGTCTGGACGCCACCGGACTGTTGCAGCCGGGTAGCCTGGTGACCTATGCCTATCGGTTGCGGCTGGCCGATCGGGAGCAGGTCGATCAGCTCAAGCTGGATCTGCAGCAGCAGTTTCCCGATGCCGGCTGGCGGCTGCGCAGTTGGCGCGAAGCGGCGCCACGGGTGCGCTTTTTTCTCGAGCGGATGAACACCAACCTGACCCTGCTCGGCCTCTGCGCTCTGCTGGTCGGCGGCCTGGGGGTGAGCGGTGCGGTGCGCGGCTATCTGGGCAAAAAGGTGCTGCATATCGCTACGCTGAAATGTCTGGGTGCCTCAGCTCGGGTGATCTTTGTCGCTTACTTGTTGCAGATTCTGCTGCTCGGCCTGCTCGGTGCTGCGACCGGCTTGCTGGCTGGGGGGTGCATCCCTTTTCTGCTCGATTGGCTGCTTGGCGAGTCGTTGCCGATTCCACTGCAACCTGGTTTTTATCCGCAGGTGTTGCTGGTCGCGGCGCTGTTCGGGCTGCTGATCGCTTTGCTGTTTTCGCTTAAAGAGCTTGGTATCGCCTGCCGGGTGCCGGCGGCGGTGCTGTTTCGCGGCTATGTCGAAACCGAGCGCAAAAATCTGGGTAAAAAGGTCTGGCTGGCGATTCTGCTGACCGCCGGCCTGCTGATTCTGGTGGCGGTGCTCAGCAGTAGTGACCGGCGGCTGGCCGGCTGGTTTGTGCTTGGCGCGCTGGCCTGTTTCCTGATCTTCCGCCTGTTGGCCGGACTGGTGATCGCGGTTGCGCGCCGTCTGCTGCGTCCACAGCAGCCGGCGCTGCGACTCGGGCTGGCCAACATCCATCGCCCCGGCGCCCCGGCCGGCAGCATCCTGTTTTCCCTCGGGCTGGGACTGACGGCGCTGGTAATGATCGTGCTGGTGCAGGCGAACCTGAACAGCATGGTCAGCGACAGTATCCCCGCCGAGGCGCCGGCCTTTTTCTTTCTCGATATTCAGCCGGAGCAGGTGGCGCCGTTTGAGCAGCTGTTGAACGACTCCGCCGGACTGGTCAGGCTGGAGCGCTACCCGACCCTGCGCGGCCGGATTACCGCCATCGCCGGGGTGCCTGTGGAGCAGGCGCAGATCGACCCCAAGGTGCGCTGGGCGGTGCGTGGTGATCGCTTTCTCAGTTACAGCGCGGTGATGCCGTCCGGCACTCAATTGAGTCGCGGCGGTTGGTGGCCGGCCGATTACAGCGGGCCGCCGAAGCTGTCGCTGACCGCCGACGTTGCCGCCGGTTTCGGCGTGTCGATCGGCGACCGTTTGCGGGTGAATATTCTCGGTCGGGAGATTGACGCCGAAATCGCGAATCTGCGGACTGTCGACTGGTCGACGCTGGAGCTGAACTTTGCCCTGCTGTTCTCTCCCGGCGTGCTGGAGAATGCGCCTCAGACCCATATTGCCGCCGTGCATCTGCTGCCGGAGGCGGAAGAAAGCGTCTATAAGCGCATTACTGATGCGTTGCCGAATGTTTCGGCGATTTCAACCCGAGAGGTCTTGGCGAATGTTTCGCGGACTCTGGCGCGGATCGGCGCAGCCTTTCAGGGGATGGCCGGGATCGCGCTGCTGACTGGCTTTCTGGTGCTCGCCGGAGCGGTCTCCGCCGACCAGCATCGGCGGATTCAGGATGCGGTGATCTTCAAGGTCTGCGGCGCGACCCGACGCGACATCCTGCTCAGCTTTGCCGCCGAATTCGCCCTGCTCGGACTGGCCGCCGGCGCGATCAGCATTCTGACCGGCGGGCTGGCGGCCCTGGCGATCCTCAAGGGGCTGATGGATGCGCCGTTCAATTTCTACCCCGGCATCGTTTTCGCCACGTTAGCGGCGGGGATCGGCCTGACCCTGCTGCTCGGGCTGCTCGGTACCTGGAAAGCTCTGGGGCAGAAGCCGGCCGGTTATCTGCGCGAGGATTGACAGCGTCCGCCGATCTGGTTAGTGTCCACTGGCCGGATTGCACCTCTCATTTTCGCGGAGTTGAACATGCGCAAACTCGTTGCCAGTCTATTGATTCTTCCCCTGCTCCTTTTGTTCGGGGTGCTCTACTACAACAGTATTAAAACCGAGGAGACCTACCGGGCGCAGCTTGAACAGCTCAACCAGAATTATCCGGGGCTGCTGCGGCTGCAGCTGGTCGATTACCAGCGTGGTCTGCTGGAGTCGAAGGCGCAGCTTGCGCTGCAACTGCAGAATCAGCCGCCGCTGGACTTGACCCAACAGATTCAGCATCTGTTCTGGGGGCTGACCATAACCACCCGCCTGGCGGAGGAATCCCCCTTGGCAAAGCGGCTGGCGGCGCGCCTGCCGCTGGCGGATTTGCAGCTGATCACCGAAGTCAAACTGAGTGGCGCCTCGCAGACCAGTTTTGCTTTGCCCTTCGCTGATTTTGAAATTGAAGAGGGACGATTGTCGTTCAAAAATTTGAACTTCAATTGCAGAATGAACGGACAGCTCAGCAGTGCAGAGATTGATTTTCAGCTGGGTGCCCTTGAGCTGCAGGAGCAGCAGTCCAGCCTGCGACTCTCGGGACTCGCGTTGACCAGTCAGCTGAGCGAACTGCAGGGGCTGCCGCTGGGGGGTGGCGAATTGACCTTGGCGCACCTCAGCGTGGCTGCCGCCGATCAGCCGGCTTTTGACCTGAAGGGGTTGCGCTATCAGGTGGCGTCCCGGCTGGATGGTGAAAAGTTTTCCAGTGCCTTGGCTTTGACGCTGGCCGAACTGGAATTACTGAATGAGAAATTTCGCGCGGCCGAGTTGAAACTGACGTTGGCCGGAATCGATGCAGCGACCCTGCGCAACGTGCAGCAGTCAGCACAGCAGCTGCAGGCCGATCTCCTTGAAGGGCAGGTTGATCCGCTGCTGCTGAAGTTACAGCTGTTCGGGCTCTATGCGCAATTGTTGCGCGACGGCACCAGTCTGCAGCTTGAGCGACTGGCGCTGCAGGCCGAAGACGGCGGTTTGCAGGGGCGGGGCGGGGTGAGTCTGGTCGGTACGGGGCCGCTCAGTTTCGAGCGGCTCAAGGCCGAGCTGCTGTTTGATCTTGATTCCGGCGCCTTTGCTGCGCTGTTCCGTCTGTTCGACAGTCTGCAACGGCAGGGGCAACCGGCGCAGAATCGCGCGGTACTGACAGAGCAGGCCGAGCAGCTGGCGGGGGCTTTTATCCAGAAAGGGCTGCTCAGCCGCCGTGAAGATGGTGGTTATCGCAGTGAACTGAAAATCGAACAGGGCAACGCAGAGCTTAACGGCACTCCGTTTAGGCTCTGAGCAAAGACTAAATCGACAGGCTGATCAGCTTGTCGGCGTAGAGCCCGTAGCTTTTATCGGCGCGCGGATAAAGGATCGCGCGCCGATCGTCTTCATCGCTCTCCATCACCCCGAGCAGCACGCTGAGCCTGAGTGTCAACAGGTCCTCAGCGGTTCCCAGTGCCGTAACGAAGCGGCTGAAGGTCAAACGTAAACGGTTCTGCTGCACAACGCAAAGGCCGTCCTGGTCGATTTTATCAATAATCATCCCGGCAGCTTTCCCCTGGCGTATTTTCAATTCTTCGATCTTCAGGTTGTACTCCGTCAGGCCGGCGGTCGAGACCGGAAACAGACTGGATTCGCTGCCGGTAATCCGCCGGCCGCCGTCAAGCCTGACCGCGGAGCGGTTCTGGTCGATCTGTGGCAGCAGCTGTTCAATGCTTTCCAGCGGTATTTTCAGCTGCAGCAGCTGTTCAACCAGCTCTTTTTCGAGAATTGCCCAGCCGATCTGATGCAGTTCGGCATCGGCGGTGGCGAAATCGACTTTGTCGATCCGCGCCGCTGATTGCAGTTCGTTGATCAGCTGCCGCAGCGACATGAAGCGTCGCCGGACGCGATCGTCCTTTTCTGCCGCAGAATGATTCGATTGCCGCGGATAGCCTTCCGGACGTGGTTGTTGTGGGTTGATGCGCGGGTAGGGCGAAATCGCTTCGATTCCGCGGAGAAGGTCCTGCGTCGGATATGTCGGTATTTTGATGTAGTCGGTCATACATCCCTCCCTGGTGTCCTGCTTCCCCATCTATGGGGTTCTCCTTCCTCCTTATCGGCAGCTTGCGGCGATAACTTTAATGAAATATGCATTTTTGCTGAGGATGATTGACATCTCAGGATTGAGCCTTTAAATTAGTGGTCTTAAATGTAAAGCTGCCGTTGGATCATTATGAAAACAGAAAGCCTGCATATTGCCGAAACCGGACGTCTGTCTGATGAGCTTGAGACGCTGGTCGAGATCGGCAAGGCCCTGACCTCGCACCTGACCCTTGAGGATGTTTACCAGGTGGTGATGGAGAAGGTCGGCAACCTGCTGCGTCCGCAGGCCTGGTCGCTGTTAACGGTTGATGAGCAGAGCGCTGAACTGTGCTTTGAAATCGTCGTTTCGCCGGCCGGCGAAACCCTGCGTGGCACCAGACTGCCGCCGGGACAGGGGGTGGCTGGCTGGGTGGCCGAGCACGCCACAGCGCTGCTGATTCCGGATGTCAGCAAGGAGCCGCGCTTTGCCAGCAGCATGGAAAAAAATATCGGTTTTGTCATCAGCTCGATTGTCTGCGTGCCGCTGGTCGCCGGCAATCGGATTGTTGGTGTTATCCAGCTGCTGAACGGGCTGGGGCAGAGTGAATTTACCGCGCAGGATCAGCGGATTCTTTCGGCGATTGCCGATTTTACCGCCATCGCCATCGAAAACTCGCGGTTGCATCAGCGGGTTCGCGACCTGACCATCACTGACGACCTGACCGGACTCTACAATTCCCGCCACTTTCAATCGCTCTGTGATTATGAGATGGAGCGGGCGACCCGCTACGGCAGTGAGCTGTCGATGGTGTTTATTGATCTGGACCACTTCAAGCTGGTGAATGACACCTACGGCCACTTAACCGGCAGCCGTTTGCTCAAAGAGGTCGGACAGCTGTTTCAGCAGACGATCCGCAAGATCGACCATGCGGCCCGCTATGGCGGCGATGAATTTGTCTTTTTGCTGCCGTCAACAGGCAAGAAGGGGGCATTGGGGATGGCGCAGAACGTTCTGCGTCTATTGCAGGCCGGCGAGTTTTATTCTGACTGCGGTCGGCGAATCCAGGTCACCGCCAGCATCGGTGTCGCTACCTATCCCACCAACGCCTACTGTCTGCAAGAGCTGATCAAGCTCTCCGACGAGGTGATGTACGAGGTCAAACGCAGCACCCGCAATGCGGTCAAAAGCGCCTGAGACGTTAATGACTGTGGTCATCCAGAACCTGTCGCACGGTTCTGGTCAAAAGCTCCATTTCCAACGGTTTCATACAGACAGCCTGAATGCCGAGCTGCTCTGCTTCTTGCGAATTCTTTTCGAAATAATAGCCACTGCAGAGAATAACCGGCAGCTCCGGTCTGATTTTACGGATCGCAACCGTCAGTTCGGTGCCGGTCATTTTCGGCATGGTCTGATCGGTCACGAGTAGATCGTAGTCGTCCGGGGCGGCCTGAAACAGCGCCAGCGCCTGAAGGCTGCTTGCCGTGCTGGTGACGGCGTAGCCTTGCAGCTGCAGCATCTCAACACAGGCACCGGCCAGATCCTTCTCATCATCGACAAACAGAATCCGCTCGTTGCCGGTCGGCAGGTTTTCTATCGGGTCTTCGGCGGCGACGGGGTTGTCGTTGCTCGTCAGCGGCAGATAAACCTTGAAGGTCGTTCCTTGGTTCAGTTGACTGTCGACGCGGATAAAGCCCTTGTGTTCGCGGACCAGCCCATGGACGACCGACAGCCCCATCCCGGTCCCTTCACCGACCGCCTTGGTGGTAAAAAACGGGTTGAAAATCTGACCGAGCGTCTCTTCGGACATGCCGGTTCCGGTATCCTGAATGCACAGCTGCGCGTAGTCACCGGGCAAGCAGTCGCTATTGGCTGGAATCTCCTCAAATGGAACCGTGATCTTTTGTAACCCGACCCTCAGCACCCCTTTGTTCTGCATGGCGTGGACGGCGTTGGTGCAGAGGTTGATGAGGATCTGTTGCAGCTGGGTTTTGTCGGCGTAGACCGTCAGCTGTTGCGCCGCCGCGCTGATTGTCTGCTGAATCTCCACCGAGGCCGGCAGGGTGGCCTGCAACAGCTGCAGCGCCTCCTGAATGGTGTTGTTAACATTAACCGTTTCAAGCGTCGCTTTGTCCCGGCGGGCGAAGCTCAGGATCTGCTTGACCAGTTCGGTCGCTCTTATGGCCGCGCTTTTGATCTGTTCGATATTTTTCTCTGCGCCACTGTTTTCGCCCAGTTTTCGCTCGGCAAGATAGGCATGCCCCAGCATCGCCGCCAACAGGTTATTGAAGTCGTGAGCAATCCCGCCGGCGAGGGTGCCGATCGCCTCCATTTTGTGGGCATGCAGCAGCTGCTCTTCAAGCTGTTTCTGCTCGGTCAGGTCGATATCGATCCCCCCCACCGCATAAACTTTGCCTTGCGCATCAAAAACCGGAAACTTGGTGATCAGTACCTCATGTAGCCGCTCTTCACCATCGAGAACTTTGGTCGACTCCTCAAGCTGTTGTCCGCTGCTCAGCACCTGCTTGACCTGCTGAAAATAGTCTTCGCCATAATCCGGATTGAACAGTTCAAGGCTGGTTTTGCCGATCGGCTCAGTCGCGTCAAGCTTATGCAGTTTAAGGAAGGCCTGGTTGGTGAACAGATAACGTCCGTCCAGATCGTTCAGATAGACCGGCATCGGTGAGGCTTCGATGATGGTATTGAAGATTTCCAGCCGGATGTTTGCCTCGGCCAGGTCTTCGGTGTGCTGTTCGATTTTGGTCACCATCCGGTTGAACGCATCCGCCAGGGTTTTGATCTCTTTATCCCCCGTGACGAACAGGCGCTGCCGGTAGTCCCCCTGTTGCACTTTTTCTGCCGCCTCCACCGCCTGGCCGAGAGGAACCGTGATTCGGCGCGAGAAGGTATAGGCGATGATCGCCATCAGCGCGCTCAACAGCAAGCCCACCGTCAGCAGCAGCTGCATCGCTGTTCTGACCGGCGCCATGATTTTGGCAGTCGCGGCGGTGACCAGAATGCTCCAGTCCAGCGCAAGGTTGCTGCCGAATTCGCCCATGTCGATATAGCTGGCGGTTATCTGGTCGCCGGAACCGTCGACATAGTTAAAGGTTCCTTCCGCGCCGGGCCGGGAAAAGAATTCGAGCATATCCGGGTGGCGGTCTAGGTCAGGAAACAGCTCAAAGGGTTGCAGGTCTTTTCTGTCGGTGACGACAATGCTGCCATCATTTCTGACCAGGTAGACATGTTTGCCACCGGCGAGCGACTGCTGAAAGCCGATGATGATCTTTTTTATCGGCGACAAGGTGAGCTCGACCAGTAGGTATCTGTTCGGTCTTTCAGCCGCTTGCGTCGCAACCGGAGTCAGCAGCAGAATGCCTGCGCCCTGCTGGTTGTCGAGTTCTGGGGTCTCAAGGATGTAAACATCTGGAGAACCTGAATTTCGGGCAGCTTCAAACAATTCTTTTAACGGTGGATAATTGTCCCAGATCAATCCGCCCAGGTCGGTTTTTGCGCCGGAATGAACAATGATTGTTCCTGTCTGATCAATCAGGTCGATTTCGGTGATCAGATCGTTGTTGTCGGCCAGGTTAATCAGGTAGGCGGTTATCGAGGCAAAATCATCGCTCTGCAGGATCTCTGAATAGGCGAAGAGTCGGGCCTCGGTAACCCGCTGGGTGACAAAGCGGTCGATATCATTGGCAACCAGACGTGCCTTGGCCTGCTGTTCACCGGCTAAGGCTCCCTCCAAAGGCTGTGAAAATTGAAAACTACTGAGCAAATAAAATGCGCCGAAAGAAATGATAATCGGCAGCAGGGTCAGGCAGGTCAGTTTTGTCTTTAGTGAGAGCATTCTGCTGGTCCTGTTCGGGCAAGCAATGTTGTTTGAAAATCTCGGACCAGATTAAATCCTTCTATAGGCAAAAGCAACTGAGGGGAGCTTTTAACAAATCGCTACTGCAATTTTATAATTTCCCCGTTAGTATTGTAGAGGACTAATCATGTTTTCTGCGAAGGAGAGACGATGGCCGACAAGCGGAACCGGGCAGTCAAGCTGCCTGATCGAACCGGAACCGGAAAACGCTATGCCGTGCTGTTGCCGGAACTGGAAGCCCAGCTGCAGACGCTTTATCGTCGGCTTCGTAAGCTGCTCAGCGAGCAGGGCTTTTCGCCGACCATTAAATACCGGGTTAAAAAGTTTGACAACTATTTCCATAAAATGACGCGGTTAAGTCAGGCTGAGCCAGACAGGTCGCCGCTGGTCTATGACCTGCTCGGACTGCGGGTGATCAGCCCGTTTCTGGAAGACCTGACGGCAATCGAGCAATTGATTACCGCCAACTTTAAGGTCGTCGAGCTGGAACGAAAAGGGGAGCGGCACTCTTTTCGCGAGTTCGGCTACGATTCGGTGCACCTGCTGATTCAGCTTGATGACGGTGACAGCAAACGCCTGCCGCGGACCGGAGCCTTTTGTGAAATTCAGCTGCGTACCATCCTGCAGGATGCCTGGGCTGAAGTTGAGCACGAGCTGGTTTACAAATCGGATCTGGCGTTCCCCAACGATTCGATCAAACGCAAGCTCGCCTCGCTGAACGCTTCGCTGGGGTTATCTGACCTGATTTTTCAGGAGATCCGCGATTATCAGAAAGAGCTGCGCGAGCGAGGCTTGAAGCGCCGCCAGAGTGTCGAAGAGCTGTTGTCAGCGACCGGCCGGATTGAAATTGAGCAGCGACCGCAAGGGGTGGCGCTGGCCGAAGAGCAGGACGCTGGTGACGCTGAGCTTGGTGAGGTGCCGCAGGGGCTGGAGAAGTTGATGTTCCGCGCGTTGCAGGAGCACAGCAACAAAAATTTCCCGACAGCGATAAAGATCTACGGCAAAGTTCTGCATATGAAGCTCAGTCACCAGCTGCGGTCGCTGGTCTATAACCACCGCGGCATGGCGCTGTTTGCCCTGGCCGAATACCAGCGGGCGATCGAGGATTTCAGCAAGGCGCTCGACTACAACGAGAACAACTGCCGAGCCTGGTGCAATCGCGGTCTGGTTTACCGGGTGCAGGGCAAATATGACCAGTCGCTGGCCGATTACGGACGGGCGGTCGATCTTTCCGCGACCACGCTGGACGGTTTCTGGGGGCGGGCGCAGACCTGTTTTGAGATGAAGCTGTTCAGCCGGGCGCTCAGCGATTGCCGAGTGGTGCTCGGCCTGCAGGCTGATTTTCGCCCGGCTCTGGAGTTGCAGAAGGCCATTCACCGCGAGGTCTTCTGATCCGCGGCGCTGCTCACCCCTCCCGCTGGACCGCCAGCGGTCCCCAGGATTGGTTTATCGACATCACCTCGATGGCATTGATATTGACGTGTGCCGGCTGGGTCGCGATCCAGTAGATGATTTCGGCGATATCCTCCGGCTGTAGCGGAGTGGTCCCCTGATAAACCTTGGCGGCTTTTTCGTCATCCCCCTTGAAGCGCACTTTGGAGAATTCACTCTCGGCCATCCCTGGCGCCAGATTGGTGACGCGCACCTTTTTGCCGAGCAGGTCGGCGCGCAGATTGCGGCTGAACTGCTGGACAAACGCCTTGGTGCTGCCGTAGACGTTGCCGCCGGGATACGGCCAGCTGCCTGCGGTCGAGCCGACGTTGACGATGTGGCCGCTGTTGCGCGCCACCATCTGCGGCAGCAGGGCGCGGGTGCAGTACATCAGCCCCTTGATGTTGGTATCGACCATCGTCTCCCAATCGTCGATATTGACGTCCCAGGCCGGTTCCAGCCCCAGCGCCAGACCGGCGTTGTTGAGCAGCAGGTCGACATCCTGCAATGCGCCAAGCTGGTCGAACACCTGCTGCCGGTCACGCACATCCAGCGGAATGATCTGCCGGACCGCAGCCCCCAGTTCAGACTGCAACTGCTCCAGGCGTTCGACCCGGCGACCGGTCAGAATCAGTTGCCACCCCTGCTCAGCGAACTTTTTTGCGCAGGCGGCGCCAAATCCCGCTGTCGCGCCGGTAATCAGAATCGTTTTGCTCATTCAATCGCTCCTTAAGTGATTTGCTGAAACAGGCTTCAAGAATAGCAGTTTTCGTGTTGATTGCGTGTGCTGGATCAGGTCCGAGGCCATAGGGCTATTTTATGTTCAGTAAAACATAAAACGGCTCATCACTGAAGCAGATGATGTGCCACTGGAAATACGATTTATCTTGAGAAGGCGACCTGTATTTAAAAAATATAAACTTGACAGATTTTATTTACTGACAATAATAAGATTTTTATAATTATTCCCGCAAGGGATTGATAAATGAATTCGATTCAGGTCAAAGTCAGTGCTTTTCTCACGATCGTTCTTTTATTGGCCTTCGGGATCAGCACCCTCGTCTTCACTGTCCAAACAGGTTCTCTCCTTGGCAATCAGGCAAGCAGCTCTCTGGAAATACTCAAGAATGCCGTTCACGAGCAGGCGATAAGTATTTTCACCAGCTTGGAGTTGGGGACCAAAACGTCCGTCGAGCAGGGGGAGATGGACGCCTTTCAGGAACTGCTTACCGAGCTTTCAGGCATCCCGGGAGTCGAGGAAATCGGGATGGTCGATCCAAACGGCAAAATTGGTTACTCAAACCTGCAGGACAAGCTTGGGCAACAGATCGATGTTGAAGCTTTTGAGGGCGCGACGAAGACTCAGGGTGTGCATGAAGAGCCTGGTAGCGATTCATTATTGGTGCTCAGAGCTCAGCGACTGACTCAGGACTGTCTTGGCTGTCATGATGAGAGCAAAGTCGGTGATCTGGCCGGGGTGCTCTATGTTCGTTACAGCTTAAGCAGTCTTCGTGCCGAGGAAAAAGCCGCCGCGGCAGCGCTGTCCGCTGGGCGCAGCAGCAGCCTGTTCACCGGGCTTGGTTTTGGTGGCGGTGGTCTGCTGGTGGCATCGTTGGGCGTTTATCTGTTGCTTGGCCGGTTCGTGCGTAAACCGCTTAATCAGGTGGTCCATGTCATGGAACAGTTAGAACTCGGCCATCTGGATCTGCGAGTCACGTTGAATCAGGATGATGAAATTGGCCGGCTGGCACGGGCAATGAACTCCTTTGCCGACTGTCTGGAACATGACGTGGTTGGGTCGTTGCAAAAACTGGCTGGCGGTGATCTGACCTTTGACGTCCAGCCCCGGGACCAGCAGGATCAGCTGCGCGGAGAACTGAAAAGGCTCGGCTCCGAACTTAATGGTCTGCTCAGTCAGATGACCGGGGTCGGCACCGAGATCGCGTCAGGCAGTGGGCTGGTCGCGGAATCGAGTCAATCCCTTTCTGATGGAGCGATCAGCCAGGCCAGTTCTCTTGAGGAAATTTCCGCCTCAATGAGCCAGATTTCTTCGCAAATAGAGACCAATGCCGAAAATGCCGGTCAAGCCAACTCGCTTTCTGCGGAAGCCAGAACGACTGCTGAAAAGGGCAATCGTAGTATGCAGGAGATGGTCCGGGCGATGGCGCAGATCAACGAAGCTGGCCAGAATATCTCCAAAATCATCAAGGTGATCGACGAAATCGCTTTTCAGACCAACCTCCTGGCGCTTAACGCCGCTGTTGAGGCGGCCCGTGCCGGTCAACATGGCAAGGGCTTTGCGGTGGTCGCCGAAGAGGTGCGAAATCTGGCCGGACGCAGTGCCAAGGCGGCAAGAGAAACAGCGGCACTGATTGAGGGCTCGGTGGAAAAAACTGTGAACGGGACGCGAATTGCCGAAAATACCACCAAGGAACTGGATGAAATTGTCACTGGCATTACCAGGGTCACTGAACTGGTTGCAAATATCGCCGCAGCCAGTCAGGAGCAGGCGCAGGGAATCCAGCAGGTTAACCGGGGAATTCAACAGATAGATCAGGTGACTCAGCAGAACACGGCCAGCGCCGAACAGAGTGCGGCAGCGGCAATTGAACTCTCCGGGCAGGCTGAACAGATGCGACAGATGTTGGGCAGCTTTAAGCTGAAATCAACCCGGCGGCTACAGTAGCGGATAGCCAATCAGGAGACTGCCAGGGCCATCAGCCTGTCCATTGTTTCAATGATGCGCAGCCGCCAGCCCTGTCTCAATACCCCCGGTTGCGGAGGTTTCGTATGCGAACAACAGATTATGGCATTCTTCTGCTGACCGTCTTTTTGACCGCCTGTGCCGGTAACCCTGCCGTCAGGCTGGCAGCCATCAAGCCACCTGTTGTGCAGACGGTTCCACCGGTGACAGGCAGCGCAGCTACCCTGTCCGGTTTAACGGTTGTCGAGCACGCCCGCGAGATGCTTGGGATTCCCTACCTTTACGGCGGTGATTCGCCGCAGGGTTTCGACTGCAGCGGTCTGGTCAGTTACGCCTACCAACAGGCGGGAATTGAGGTGCCGCGCACCTCGTCCGACCAGTACCGCTACGCCCAGAAAGTGCCGTTGCACAGCCTGTTACCTGGCGATCTGCTGTTTTTCCGCCTGCAGCCGCCCAAGGTTTCGCATGTCGCTATCTACGACCGTGACGGCCGCTTCATTCACGCCCCTTCCTCGGGCAAAGAGGTCAGCTACGCATCCCTCGACAATCCCTACTGGCGTGAGCACCTGCTCGGCGCGGGGCGATTTTAGCTCCGCAGCATTTCGATAGAGGCAATAAAAAACCGGCGAGCATTAGGGCTCTGCCGGTTTTTTATTGCGACACCACCCCCCGGAAACAGAACTGGTAAAATGAAACAGCCAGCCCCGACCAGGAGAAGGCTGTGCTATATTGATGGACTGATCTTTCTAGGAGAACACTATGCGTTTGTCGATTACCTTTCTGCTTGTTCTGAGCCTGCTGCTCACAACGTTTATCAGTCCAGCGGTTGCCGAAGAAAGAAGGCCGCTGGTGGTCGCCTCGACCACCCAGATCGCCGATCTGGCCCGGCAGATTTCCGGCGACCGGCTGGATGTCCGCAGCATCCTCGCACCGGGCGCTGATCCGCACACCTACCAGCCGACCCCGGACGATGTGCAGATCGTGCTCCAAGCTGATCTCTGTCTGGAAAACGGCCTGCATCTCGAAGGGAAAAGCTGGATGGCGACCCTGGCCCGCGATGCCGGCAAGCCGCTGGTGACCACCACCATCGGCATCAAGCCGCTGGAGATCGGCGCCAACGGCGAGACGGTTCCCGATCCGCACGCCTGGTTTACGCCGCGCAACGCTGCGGTCTACGTTAACAACATCCTCAAGGCCTTCGAGCAGTTCGATCCGCCGCACAAGGACGAGTACCGTGCTCGCGCCAAACTGCTGCTGCAGCAGCTGCGGGTGCTCGACGCATGGATCCGCGAGATGGTCAGCCAGATCCCGCCGCAACAGCGGATTCTGGTCACCACCCACGACGCCTTCAACTATTTTTGCCATGAGTACAAGTTCAATCCGAGCAACAACTACTTAAGCATCGCGCCGGTCGGCTGGTCGACGGGTGGCGAGGTTGGCGCCGGCATGACTCCGGAACGGCGTCGGTTGGTGATCGAGTCGATCCGCAATTCCGGCGCGCCGGCGATCTTTGTCGAAACCAGCATCAACCCCAAGCTGATCCGCGAAATCGCCCGCGATACCGGGGTGAAAATCGGCGGCTCGCTCTATTCCGATTCGATGGGCGAGCGGAACAGCGCCGGGGAAACCTACGTCGGCATGATGCGCGAAAACGTGCTGCTGATTGTTGACGCTTTAAAACCATAACGAGGGATTGTCGATGCGGTTTATTTTAACGGCGCTGATCTGGCTGGTAGTGATCGGTGGCTTGAGCTTTTACATCCATCAGCGCGATGCGCGGATTATCCCGCAGGCGCAGGCGCAAATTTCGGTCGCGATGACGGCAGCCGATTATCTGCTGGAAGTGACCCCGACCTTCGGCGCTGAAGTTGACCCTTTTGCCCTGCTGGATGAAGGGCAGGCGCCGGCGACCCTGCTGGTCCGGCTCGGCGGGCAGAACCTGTACCGCGGCGAAGAACCGCTGGCACGGGGAGAAATCCTGCAGATTGAGCCGGTTTCGGGACTGGTCGAAGGTAATAACGAACTGTATTTCGAAGCCAGCCCCCCCTTCGAGGAGGCCCACCTGAACCACGCGCTGCGGGTGCGCCTGCTGCGTGGCGGGGTGGTGCAACTGGATCAGACCCTCTGGGCCGAAGCCGGCGGCAAGGTCTCTGGAACCGTTCTTTTCCAGCTTGAACCCAGCGCGGAGGCCGGCAATGACCACTAAATCAATCGCCGTCGAGGTGCGTAACCTGACCGTCAGCTATCAATCCAAGCCGGCCCTGCTCGACGTTTCGGTGGCCATCGAGCGCGACCAGCTGGTCGGCGTGATCGGTCCCAACGGCGCCGGCAAATCGACCTTCATCAAGGCGATCCTCGGCTTCGTCAAGCCGGATGTCGGTCAGGTGCTGATTGACGGGCAGGATGTGCAGGATGCCAAGGGGCAGGTTGCCTATGTGCCGCAGCGCGGCGCGGTCGACTGGGATTTTCCGATCACCGTCAAAGAGGTCGCGCTGATGGGGCGTTATCAGCGCATCCCCTGGTACCGCAACCCGAACAAGGCTGATCGCGAAGCGGCGATGGAAGCGCTGTCGATGGTGCGTATGACCGAGTTTGCCGACCGACAGATCGGTCAGCTCTCCGGCGGTCAGCAACAGCGGGTGTTTCTGGCGCGGGCATTGGCGCAGGGCTCCGATATCCTGCTGCTCGACGAACCTTTTGCCGGCGTCGATGCCGCCACCGAGCGGGCGATTCTCGATGTTCTCGAACGCGCCAAGCACGCCGGCAAGACCCTGGTGGTGGTGCATCACGATCTGGTCACCGCCGCCGAGTATTTCGATAATCTGATCCTCATCAAGCAGCGGATGTACGCCTACGGACCACCGCGGGCGGTGTTACGCGAGGACCTGCTCAGCGAGGTTTACGAAGGCAAGCTGCGGATCTTTGCCGACGTGCTGAAGAAGGAGAGTGTCTGATGGAAACTCTCTTAAACGCATTTCTCGCGCCTTTGGGTGAAACCTACTTTCAGAAAGCGCTGATCGGCGGCAGCATCGTCGCCATCGTTTCGGCGGTGGTCGGTTGTCTGGTGGTGTTGCGGCGGATGGCCTTTTTGGGCGATGCCCTTTCCCACGCGATGATCGCCGGGGTCGCCGGCGGCTATCTGGTCATGAAGATGCTGTTCGGTTACGAAGCGCACGCCATGGGGATGCTGCTCGGCTCACTCTTGTCCGCGATCATCACCGTGGCGCTGATCGGCTTCGTCTCGCGGGTCAGCCGCGTCAAGGAAGACACCGCCATCGGCATCATGTACACCGGCGTCTTCGCCCTCGGCGTGGTGATCGTCTCGATCTTCCGTCACTATATCCACATCGACCTGATGCACTTCATCATGGGCGATGTGCTCGGCGTCGCCGATGCCGATCTCTGGACCAGCGCCTTTGTCGCGGTGGTCGTGCTTTCCATCATCATCCTGTTTTTCCGTCATTTCCAGATCACCACCTTCGACCCGGTGATGGCCGCCTCCATCGGCTTGCCGGTGCTGCTGATCGACTACCTGCTGACCACCTGCGTCTCACTGGTGGTGGTCTCGGCGGTCAGCATGGTCGGCGTGATCCTGGTCGTCGGCCTGCTGATCACCCCGGCGGCCACCGCCTACCTGCTTAGCGACCGGCTCGACCGGATGATGCTGCTCTCGGCCTTCTTCGGTTTTACCAGCGTGGTCGGCGGTCTGTATCTGTGTGTCTGGCTCGACTCCGCCGGCGGCGGCGCGATCATGCTCTTTTGTACCCTGCAGTTCCTGCTGGTGCTGATCTTCGCCCCGCGCTACGGCATGCTGGCCCGCTGGCTGCGACTGCGGCGGATGGTGCCGCAACCGGTGATCGAGGACGTGCTCACCACCATTCTGCGCCACGGTCAGGCGACACCGTTGCCGGTGATCCGCAAGTACGTCGAGCAGCGCCCGCGGCTGCTCAAAGCCCTCGGCCAGATGGTCGACGATGGCCTGCTGCAGCTGGTCGGTGCGGATTACGCCCTGACCGAAAGCGGCGAAAAAGAAGCCCAGCAGGTGCTGCGCGCCCACCGCCTGTGGGAAGCCTACCTGCATTCCATCGGCACACCGGAAAAAGACTGGCATAGCACCGCGCACCACCTGGAGCATATGCGTGAAGCAGGCACGGTCGAATATCTGAGCGAAGTGCTCGGCAAGCCGCAACAAGACCCGCACGGCCAGGAGATTCCAGCCAAACCGAATGGGGATTGACAGACAGCGCCGTAACCGGCGATAAAAGACAAAAGTTTAAGGGGCTGTAGCTCAGTTGGGAGAGCGTCGCGTTCGCAATGCGAAGGTCGTGAGTTCGATCCTCATCAGCTCCACCACAATAGAAAAGGGCAGTCTGCATTAAGCAGGCTGCCCTTTTTTGCTGTGAATTCAGGTTGATTGTTACTTCAGCAGATACTTTCCGACCCAGTTTTTCGTGAACTGGAAGGCGGTCCGGCCGCAGCGTTTGCTTTTTTCGTGAGTCCACTTGATGGCCGCAAGTTCCAGGTCTTTGCTCCAGGGGATTTCGCGGTTGAGCTGTTTGCTCCAGCGATCGATACAGAGCTTGACCGCTTCGAGATAGCGATCCTGGCTGAAGACGTGGAAGGGCACCCAGAGGCCGAAGCGGTCGGAGAGCGAGCTTTTCTCTTCCTGAATTTCGCTCTGCTGCAGCTCGCCCTTGACGTATTTTCCGCCCAGGTGGTCGCCTTCGTATTCGGGGAGCAGATAGCGGCGGTTACTGGTAACGTAGATCAGCACGTTCTCCGGGGCCGAATAGACCGAACCGTCGAGCGCGCTTTTGAGCATCTTATAGGACAGTTCGCCCATCTCGAAGGTCAGGTCGTCGCAGAGCATGATGAAGCGGTAGGGCAGATTTTCGACCGCGGAGAAGATCTCCGACAGGTAGATCAGGTCCTCTTTTTCTACTTGAATGACGCGCAGGCCCTGATCGCCATATTCATTCAGCAGGGCCTTGACGATCGATGATTTGCCGGTGCCGCGCGAACCCCAGAGCAACGCATTGTTGGCGGGCAACCCCTGCAGGAACTGGCGGGTGTTGTTGATCATGATTTTTTTCTGGTCATCGACACCGAGCAGTTCATCCAGCCGGATGTTGTCGGTCACCTTGACCGGTTCGAGACAACCGGAGAAGGAGTGGCGGCGCCAGTTGGCGGCGTGACATTTGGACCAATCGACCGGTTTGGTCGCTTTGGGCAGCAGCATTTCGACTGAACCCAGCACCCGCTCGAGTTGAGCGACGACTTCAGGTTTCAGATTCATCATGGCAGACTCTCTTTCAGTAACTGTCCTGACCGGGGCTGACAACGGCGAAAGGGGACGTTTCGCGGGGCAGGGAGCGGTTGATAAGTGCGGGTGGTAAATTTCAGAGTCGTCTGTATACGCCAATCCGGCCGCCGCTGTCAAATTCAAAGCCGCCGGAAAAAAGACAAAAAAAGGGGGGGAACCCTGCTGATTCCCCCCGAGAGTGGACGTAGGAGGCCACGTCCATAGTATGTTGAAGCGACCGGCTGACGCTGAGCAGTACGTCTGCCGGCCCGTGGGTCAATCTTCCAGTTTCAGCGCCAGATAGCGTCTGGTGTTGCCTTGCCGCACCAGCAGCAACAGCGATTTCTTGCGGCTCTCTTTGATCAGTTCCTGCACCTGCGCCAGATTGGTTACTGGTTTGCGGTCGACCTCCTCGATCAGATCGCCGCTGCGCAGGCCGGCGCGGGCTGCCAGCGAGTCAGTTTCTACCGCCGAGATCAGGACTCCGTTGGCGCCTTCGTAGCCGAAGCGCTCTGCCAACTCCGGGGTCAGGTCCTGCAGGCTCAGTCCGAGCTTGGCGACCTTGCCGCTTTCAATCGGCTGCCCTTGGTCGTCCGTTTCCATGGCGCCGATTTTTACCTTGATGGTTCGTTCCTTCCCATCGCGCAGCACCGTCAGTTGTACGCTGGTGCCGGGGCGGGTCAGTGCGATCCGGTTGCGGAAATTCGCGGTCTTGTCGACCGGCTCACCATTGAGCTTGGTGATCACATCCCCCTGTTTCAAGCCAGCTTCTGCCGCCGGAGAATCCTCGATCACCTGAGCAACGAGGATTCCTTTGCTCTGGTCGAGGCCGAAGGATTCAGCGAGCTCCTGGGTCATATCCTGAATGTAGACGCCCAGCCGGCCGCGGGTGACAGTGCCCTGCTCGACCAATTGCTCGCGGATGGTTTTGATCATGTTGATCGGGATGGCGAAGCCGATCCCCATGTAGCCGCCGCTGCGGCTGAAGATGGCGGTGTTCATGCCGATCACTTCGGAATCGAGATTGACCAGCGGGCCGCCGGAGTTACCGGGATTGATCGCGGCGTCGGTCTGGATGAAGTTTTCATATTCGTTCAGCCCCATGCCGCTGCGCCCTTTGGCGCTGACGATGCCGGCGGTCAGGGTGTGCGACAGGCCGAAGGGGTTGCCGAAGGCCAGTACCCAGTCGCCGACTTCAAGCTGGTCCGAATTGCCAAGCTGCAAAAAGGGGAACTTCTCGTCCGCGTCGATCTTGATGATCGCGACGTCGGACGGCGGATCGGTGCCGATAATCTTGGCGCTGAACTCACGACCGTCGAGCAGCTGCACGGTCAGTTTGTCGGCACCGCCGACCACGTGGTTGTTGGTCATGATGTAGCCGTCAGCCGAGATGATGAAGCCAGAACCCTGGCCGCTGGAGCGGCGCTTGGGGGTGTTCTGCGGCTGCTGTTGCTGAGGCGGTTCACCGAAAAAACGGCGGAAAAACTCATCGCCGAACGGGCTGTTGCCGAAGGGGTTGATCCGCTGCTGCTGTTCGACCGCCTTTTCGACCTGAATATAGACCACTGCCGGAGACACCTGTTTGGCGACGCTGCGGAAGGCTTTGCCGGTTTCACGCAGGCTTTCCAGACCGGCATCCTGAGCTAGGGCGCTGGTGAGCAGGCCGCTGACCAGCAGCAGTAGCAATGAGAAGAGGGTCAGTAGTTTTTTCTTGCTGTTCATGAGTGGACTCCTGAGATCGCAGGTTGTTCGTGGTTCTGGAGCCGGGTTGCCTGAACCAGTTCGATCAGCTCATCCAGATCGAAGGGTTTGTCGATTGTTGCTGCCGCACCAAGTTTCCGGGCGGTTTCATGGGTCTGCGGGTCACCGAAGGCGGTCATGCAGATAAAGGGCGGATGCGGCAGGTCGTGCAGAAACTCGAGCACTTCCAGGCCGGTCAGCGCTGGCATGCGCAGATCGCTGAGGATTAAATCATAGTCCAGCGGCTGCTGCAGCTTTTCGAGCAGCGCCAAGCCGTTATCGCAGCTGCTGACCAGATAGCCAGCCCGGGTCAGGGCAAAGCTGAGCAGCTCGCGCAGTTCCAGATTGTCTTCGGCCAGCAGAATATGTGGATGTGTGTTCAGGCAGATGGCTTCCATCCGACGGCTCCAGGTTGATGGTGATGTCGAATCTTTAACGCAACCTGTGTGCCAAGTTAAAATTGATAAAAAACGGCAGGTTAGCCTGTTGGTGGGGCGGGGCAGAATGCCCCGGCGGGGCAGAATGCCCCGGCTATCAGTCTTCTTTAAGTTTGCGGTAGAGGGTTTTGCGGTCGACGCCGAGCAGCCGGGCGGCCAGCGTTCGGTTGCCCTCGAGCTGTTCGAGAACCTGATGGATGTAGCGGCGCTCCATCTCCTCAAGCGGCAGAATGGTGCCCGGTTCGACCAGGCCGATTGGCAGCGGCGCTTCGCCATCCGGGTGACGAACCTGCTCGGGAAGGTCTTCCAGGGTGATCAGGTCGTGACAGGAGAGCGCCAGAGCGCGCTCAATGACGTTGCGCAGTTCGCGCACGTTCCCCGGCCATTGGTAGGCCAGCAGGCAGGCGGCAGCCGGTTGCGCCAGGCCGGTAATCGATTTGCCGAACCTTTTGCTGAGCTGGGCGATAAAGCTCAGGCTCAGCAGCAGGATGTCGTTGCCGCGTGCGCGCAGTGGCGGCAGTTCAAGCTGAATGACGTTGAGTCGATAATAGAGATCGCTGCGGAAACGCCCCTGAGTAACCGCTTTATTCAGGTCACGGTGACTGGCAGCCAGCACCCGGACATCACAGGCGACCTCCTTGCTGCTGCCTAAGGGGCGGACTCTGTGATCCTCCAGCACCCGCAGCAGTTTCGGTTGCAGGGCCAATGGCAGTTCGGCGATTTCATCGAGCAGCAGGGTGCCACCGGACGCCTCGACAAACAGCCCGTTGCGGTTTTCGCGGGCGTCGGTGAAGGCGCCACGGACGTGGCCGAAGAGCTCGCTTTCGAGCAGATTCTCCGGCAGCGCGGCGCAGTTGATGGCGACGAAGGGGCCTTCGCTGCGCTTGCTCTGTCGGTGCAGGGCGCGGGCGACCAGCTCTTTGCCGGTGCCGCTCTCGCCGCTGATCAGCACCGAAGTGTCGAGGGCGGCGATCCGATCGATCTGCTGTTTGACCTGTTGCAGAACGCTGCTTTCGCCGAGCAGTTCATCGTCCGGCTGCTGACGGCGCACCTGTGCCTTGAGCAGCCGCACCTTCTCCTGCAGATGACGATGCTGCAGCGCCCGCGTCAGGGTGATATTCAGCAGGTCAAGGTCGACCGGCTTGGTGACAAAATCGTAGGCCCCGGCGCGCAGAGCGGCGATGGCGGTCTCCAGGCTGCCGAAGGCGGTCATGATCACCACCGGCAGATCGGGGCGGTTGCCGTGCAGTTCGGCGCAGAAGTCGATGCCGCTGCTGCCTGGCATGTTGAGGTCGGTCAGCACCAGATCGACCTCCTGCTGATGCAGCAGCTCCCGCGCCTGGTTGACGTTGCGAGCGGTCCAGACCTGGTTGCCGCGCCTGGTCAGATCCTCTTCCAGCAGTTCACAGAGCGCCTGGTCATCATCAACCACCAGCATCCGCCCATTCAGTCTTGTTCCGCTCATGCCTGGGCTCCGCTGGTGATTTCCGGCAGGTAGACGCTGAAGCAGCTACCGACACCGGGGCTGCTGGCGACATTTATCCAGCCGCCATGTTCCTCGATAATTCCGTAAGTGATCGACAGGCCGAGGCCGGTTCCCTGACCGACATCTTTGGTGGTGAAGAAGGGATCGAAGATGTGCTGCAGGTCTTCCGCTGCAATCCCCAGCCCTTGATCGCGCACCTGCAGCTGCAGCCAGCGGCCACTGTGCTTTTCGATCTCCTCCGGCGGCTCGGGTGCCTCGACAACGGCGCAGCTCAGCTCCAGCTCGCCGCCGTTCGGCATCGCCTGAATGCCGTTCAAGCTCAGGTTGAGCAGCACCTGCTGCAGCTGTCCGGGATCGGCGTTAACCTGCAACGGCTCAGTACTCTCCTGTAATTTAAGAACAACCCGCTGTGCATGAATGGCCGGTTCGAGCAGCGGCGCCACGGCGCGCAGCACAGCGTTCAACTCGACCGGTTGTTTGCGGGTTTTACTGCGGCGGGCGAAACTCAGCAGCTGCTGCATGATGCCGGTCATTCGTTCAGCCTGTTCGCCGATGATTCGGGCCGAGCGGCTGATATCAGCGGCGCTTAAGTCGGCGCTGCCGATCAGTTTGGCGCGGCCGGAGATAACATTGAGCGGGGTGCCGAGTTCGTGCGCCATACCGGCCGACAGCCGCCCCAAGGTTGCCAGTCGCTCGGTGTGACGGAGCTTTTCCAGGGTGTCGATCTTTTCCTGGTTGGCGATCTCTTCGGCCTGCCGCGCATCGGCCAGCTGGCCGCGCATCCGTTCGATGGTTGCCGCCAACTCGGCCAATTCGCCGCGGCCGGGGAGGTCGGGGCTGGGGCTGAAATCGCCGCTGCCGATCCGTTCCGCCTGGGCGCGCAGACGGCGCATCGGTCGGTTGATCCAGAGGCTGCCGAGGGTCGCCATCAACAGCAGGCTGGAAACCACCATGCCGCCGACCACCAATGCTGAGCGGCGCAGGCTCTCTTCGACGTAATCGTGCAGTTCGTCCATCGATTCGGTCAATTCGATGGCGCCGATGCGTAAGCCGCCGTCGATCAGCAGCGGCAGATAGGTGAGCAGAAAATCACCACCTTCGGGCGAACCGGCCAGCAGCGCCAGGGTCTCCTCGTCCCGCAAGGCGTCCAGCTGACTGACGGGGACGCGTGGTTGATAGTTCAGCGGCGCCTGATCATCGATCCAGACCCAGCGGACCAGGATGTCATTGTGGATTTTGTTGGCACGCAACAGAAAGTTGAGCGCCGCGGCTTCGCCACGCTCCTTCCAGGTTTCAGTCACCATGACCCGCAGGCTTTCGCCCAGGTGTCTGGCTTCGCGGCTGAGGTTTTTTTTCAGCTGCTCCCGTTCGCGCTGAATCGACAGGTAGCTGTGGGCGGAGAAGATCAGCGCTACGCCGAGCAGCACGGCAATGGTAATTCGCAAGGTCAGACGCATGATGGTTTATCCGCACAGAGAAAAATCACAAAAAGACCGTCCCTATCCTGCGTTGGCATTAATGGGATGTCAAGAGGCAGCGGCCGGTCGACGTGGCCAGTTGAACAGGGCCAAGCCGCTGAAGATGAACAGCATCCCGAGCAGGTGATAGCGCTGAAATTGCTCGCCAAGAAAAATCACCGCCATCAGCGCCGCGAAGACTGGAATCAGGTTGATGAACAGCCCGGCGCGGTTGGCACCGATCAGTTCGATACCGCGATTCCAGCAGAAATAGGCGAAGATCGACGGAAACAGGCCGACATAAGCAAGGCTGAGGATGACCGGCTGACTCAAAATCAGCGGGGCAGTTTGCCCCAGTTCCCACAGGTAGAGCGGCAGCAGGCAGATCACGCCGACGCTGAAGGTGGTAACGAGAAAGCTGAACGGGTGGATCGGCGGCCGCTTGCGCAACAGCACCGTATAAAGGCCGTAGAGAACCACCGCCAGCAGCATGATCAGGTCCCCCTCGACAAAGCTGAGCTGTAGCAGCCGCTGCCAGTCGCCGCGCATGACAATATAGGTCGCGCCGAGAATGCAGAGCAGCACCGCGACCAGTTGCAGACGACTGACCCTTTCGCGAAACAGCACAAAGCTGATCAGCACAATCGCCGCCGGCATCACCGACTGGGTCAGGCTGATGTTGAGCGCCGTGGTACTGTGTGCGGCGGTATAGAGCAGGGTATTGAAAATGGCGATGCCAAGCAGGCCGAGCAGCAGAATCGCTTTCCAGCCGGCCTTGATCTGTGGCCAGTCGCGCCAGGTCTGCCGCCAGGTGAACGGCAGCAGGATCGCCAGCGCAATGGTCCAGCGCCAGAACGACAGCGCCACCGGCGGGATCAGTTCGGCGATGCCGCGCGCCAGCACCGCGTTGCCGGCCCAGAACAGCGGCGGCAGCACCAGCAGCAGGTAGGCCCAGCGAGAGTCTTTGGTGTTTTTTGGGTTTGTCATGCCCCCTCGCAAAGGATTTCTGTTCAGCAGCCTGCCGGATAACCGGTCATCAGGCGGCAGATAACTTTTCTTTGATAGCAGAGCTATCCAGGGGATAGTAGACTTGCAGATCATTATCTACAACCGGTTTTGAATCACCAGGGAGTACCAATGAACAATCGATCTGAGCAGCCGCCCCCAGAGGAGACTCAGCAGAATAAGCTTGGCACCTTTGCCGGCGTCTTTACCCCGAGCGTTTTGACGATTCTCGGCATTATCCTGTTTATGCGGCTTGGTTACGTCGTTGGTTCCGCCGGCCTGCAGCAGGCGCTGTTGATTATTCTGCTGGCCAATACCATCTCGGTGTTGACCAGCATTTCACTGTCGGCGATCGCCACCAACCTGACCGTGCGTGGCGGTGGTGACTACTACCTGATCTCCCGTACCCTTGGGCTGGAGTTCGGCGGTGCCCTCGGCCTGGTGCTGTTTCTGGCCCAGGCGGTGTCGATCGGTTTTTATTGCATCGGTTTCGGCGAGGTGTTTGCCGGCTTGCTGGGGATGGGCGGGACCGCCGCGCAGATTATCGCGCTGCTGGCGATCGCTGGGCTGTTCGTGCTTGCCTGGCAGGGGGCCGACTGGGCGACCCGCTTTCAATACGGGGTCATGGCGATCCTCTGTCTGGCGCTGATTTCCTTTTTTCTCGGCGGCCTGGCGCATTGGGAGACCGATCTGTTGCAGGCGAACTGGCAGCCGTCGCTCGAGAGTCCCGGCTTCTGGGTGCTGTTCGCGGTATTTTTCCCGGCCGTCACCGGATTTACCCAGGGAGTGAGCATGTCGGGGGATCTGCGCGATCCGGGCAAAAGTCTGCCGCTGGGAACCTTTCTCGCCGTGGGCGTTTCGATTCTGGTCTATTTCGCCGCTGCGCTGTTTTTTGCCGGCAGTCTGCCGCAGGCATCACTGACCAGTGATTTCTCAGCGATGAACCGGGTCGCCTGGCTGCCGGTGCTGATCACCGCCGGGGTGTTCGCCGCAACCCTTTCTTCAGCGATGGCCTCTTTTCTTGGCGCGCCACGGATTCTGCAGTCATTGGCGTCAGATAAGATTTTCCCGTTATTAAACCTGTTTGGTAAAGGGGTCGGGCCTGCCAACAATCCGCGTAACGGCGTGCTGTTGGCAACGGCCATCGCGGCTTTGACCGTCGGCCTCGGTAACCTGAACCTGATCGCCAGCGTCGTGGCGATGTTCTTTCTGATCTCCTACGGGTTGCTCAACTACGCGACCTATTTTGAAGCGCGCGCCGCCAGCCCGTCATTTCGACCGCGCTTCAAATGGTTTCACCAGCGCGCCAGTTTGGCCGGGGCGATCATCTGTCTGCTGGCGATGCTGGCGATTGACTGGAAATCCGGCGCATTGGCTCTGGCGGTCCTGTTTATCCTGTTTCAATATCTGCAGCGTACTGCCAAGCAGAGCCGCTGGGCTGACAGCCGTCGTTCTTACCACCTGCAACAGGTGCGCGAACATCTGCTGCAGGTCTCGCGCGAACTGGAACATTCCCGCGACTGGCGACCGCAGATTCTGGCCTTTTCCGATAGTCATGAGCGACGCGTGCGCCTGCTGAAATTTTCTGCCTGGCTTGAAGGCGGCAGCGGTCTGACCACCCTGGTCCGGGTGCTCGAGGGGAGTGGCGCGCAGCAGGCCCGGCGCAAGGCCGAGGTCGAAGCCGAGCTTCATGAGGATATCGCCGCCAGCGGCGTGCCGGCCTTTCCGTTGGTCGTCACCGCCCCCACCTTTGAGCTTGGCGCCGAGCTGTTGTTGCAGTCGTTTGGCATCGGCCCGATAAAGGCCAACACCATTCTGCTCAACCATCACGGTCTGTACACCGATGAGTTTTTTACCGAACAGCTGCAAAGCTTCGGCAAGAATCTGCGCACGGCATTGCGGCTGGGCTTCAATCTGGTGCTGCTGGCTGCGGAAGAGCAGGAGTGGCAGCAGCTGGAAGAACAGCCTGCCGAGCAGCGCCGGATCGATATCTGGTACGAGCAGGGGAGCAGCGGCGCGCTGATGTTGCTGTTGGCGCACCTGATGATGCGCTCCCCGAGTTGGGAAAAAGCCGAGTTGCGGGTGTTGGGTGCGGTTCAGGCTGAAGATCCGGCGGCGACGGCCGAGGCGCTGCGGCTCGAGCTGGAACAGGGGCGGATCGCCGCCAAGGCGGTGGTGGTGGAAGATTGCAGCAGCGCCACGATTAGCCGCTATTCAGCAGATGCCAGCCTGGTGTTTTTACCCTTGAGTTTGAAGGCCGGGCAGATCATCGACTGTGCCGGCGGGGCGGTCGACAGTCTCTTGGCGCAACTGCCGCTGGTGGCGCTGGTGGTCGCTGCCGAACAGATCACCCTGGATGCCGAACCGGAAGAGGGCAGCGCCGGCCTGCTGGCAGAGGCCGAAGATGCCTTGGCCGCAGCGCAGGAGCGTTCCAAGCGGGCCGAAGCGGAGGTGCAGGAGACCAGCCAGGCAATCGAGGCGAACCTTAAAGCGTTGCTCGAGGCCCGACAGCAGGGCAATGAAGAGGCCGTCGCCGGTCTGTATGCCGAACGGGCGACGCTTCACCAGCAGCTGGATAAAGCAACCCGGCGGTCCGCCAAGGCTGAGGCCAAGCTGGATTGGGAGCAGCAGCAGCTGGATCAGCTGCGGAAGCAACTCCACCTGATTGAAGAGCCTCAAGTTCCGGCGGATGAAAAGCCGGTATAATGCCCGGAGTCAGGAAAACCGGTTCAGCAGCACCGGCACCGCCGTTTCGACCCTTAAAATCCGCGGTCCTAGGCTGATCGGGGTGAATCCGCAGTCCTGCAGTTTTTCGACTTCGTAAGGGATAAAGCCGCCTTCCGGGCCGATCGCCAGAGTGACTGGTCCCTGATTGCCGCTGGGGCAACTGCCGGTCGCGACCGGATGGGCAACGTAAGCGGCCGTATTTGCTGCGAGTAGCGGCAGTTCGTCTTCGACAAAGGGTTTGAAGCGCTGCCGCAGCTGCACCTGTGGCAGAATGGTGTCGCGGGCCTGTTCCAGTCCGAGCAGCAGCTGTTCCTGCAACTTCTCCGGTTGCAGCAGCGGGCTGCCCCAGAAGCTTTTTTCGACCCGGTAACTGTTGAGCAGGTAGAGTTGTTTGACGCCGAGCGAAGTGACGCATTGCAGCACCCGCTTGAGCATTTTCGGGCGCGGCAGCGCCAGCAGCAGAGTGATCGGTAGGGGCGGCGGCGGAGGTTGATCGAGGCAGATTTCCAGCTCAAGCTTTTCATCATCCAGCACGAGAACCTTGCCGGTCCCGATCAAACCATTCAGCTTGCCGACCCGCAGGCTGTCGCCGACTGCGGCGCGATGGACCTCCAGTACATGTTCCCGTCGGCGGCCGCTCAGTCGAACCCGGTCATCAGCAATAAAATCATCATTATGCAAGAGAATCAAATTCATCTTCGTCGTTCGTCGGGTCAGAGTTGCAGGCGCCATTCGCCTGGAGAAAACGTTGTGCCGTCCAGTTGCCTGAGCAGTTGCAACGCTGACTATAGCAACCCTGACGGATGAATGCGGATAAAAAACCTTATGTTAAGCTTTGATATTCGATTCCTAACCCCGTGTTCGGAGGTGAGCGATGCTGACACCCCAGCAGATCGAGTTTGCGGCTGAGAACCTGAAAGGCATCATTCGCAAGACAGAACTGATTCATTCCCCCTTCTTTTCCGAGACCCTCGATACTCCCGTCTATTTCAAATGTGAAAATCTGCAGCACACCGGCTCGTTCAAGCTGCGTGGTGCCTATCATTTTCTTTCGCAACAATCCCCGCAACAGCTGGCCGCCGGGGTGATCACCGCCTCGGCCGGCAATCATGCCCAGGGGTTGGCGCGTGCCGCCAGCCTGCTCGACTGCCCCTGCCGGGTGGTCATGCCGGTCGGCACGCCGCTGGCCAAAGAGCTGGCGACCATCGAGTATGGCGCAACGGTCGAACTTTACGGCGACAGCTTTGATGAGTCGGTCGCCCGGGCCAGACAGTTGGCCGAGAGTGACGAACTGCTCTATGTCCCCGCCTTTGACGATGAGTTGATCATGGCCGGGCAGGGGACCATCGGTCTGGAGATTCTGACCCAGCTGCGCGACCTGCAAAACCTGATTGTGCCGATCGGCGGCGGCGGTTTGATCGCCGGTATCGCCACGGCCGTCAAAGCCAGAAAACCGAACGTCAGAATTATCGGCGTCGAGGCGGCCAGCGCTGCCAGTGCGCAGGCGGCGCGGCGTAAAGGGCGACCGGTCAAGGTGGCCGGACGCGGCCATTCGCTGGCTGACGGTATCGCCGTCAAAAAAGTCGGAGAGCTGACCTTTCCGATCATCGAAGTGCTGGTCGATGCGATTGTCAGTGTTGACGAGGAATCGATCGCCATGGCGATCGTCAGCATGATGGAGAAGAGCAAGCTGGTGGTCGAAGGCGCCGGCGCGGCCGGATTGGCGGCGTTGCTCAGCGGGGTGACCCCGCCTTGTAAGGGGCCAACGGTCTGCCTGCTCTCTGGCGGCAATCTGGATGTGCAGACCATGTCGCGGGTGGTCGAGCGGGGCATGCTGGCCGAAGGGCGCTATCTCAAGTTACGGCTGGAGATGATCGACATGCCAGGCGCGCTGGCCAAGCTGACCGGGGTCCTCAGTCAGATCGGCGCGAACATCTTTCAGGTCAGTCACGACCGGCATAAGTCATCGCTGCCGCTCGGTGAGGCTGAAGTGATCCTCGAACTGGAAACCCGCGGTCCCGGGCACATCGAAGAGATCCTGCTGGTGCTCGAAGAGGCGGGTTACCGGCCGGAGGTGTTGCGTTAACGACCGTTGTTTTTCAGCGATGTGGTCCCGGCTGCCAGCGGATGTCGGCTTTGCCGTAATCGTTACAGAGCCGCGCCCAGACGAAGCAGAGATCAGAGAGGCGGTTGAGAAAACGCAGACAACAGGGGTTGACCTCGACGCCGGTTTCGAGCAGCGCGACCAGCTCGCGCTCGCAGCGGCGGGTGACGGTGCGGGCCAGGTGCAGGGTCGCGGCGGCGCGGGTACCGCCGGGCAGCACGAAATTTTCGGCCGGTTCCAGCTGCTGGTTGGTCTCCTGTAGCCAGTTCTCGAGCAGGTCGATCTGAAACTGGCGGACGTTGGGTATCTGCTTCGCCAGTTCGCTGTCGGGCGGGGTGGCCAACTCGCAGCCGAGATCGAAGAGTTCATTCTGCAGTTGCAGCAGTTTTTCCCGCAATCCCTCCGGCAGTTCCTCGCAACGCACCATCCCCAGCACCGAGTTCAGTTCATCCACGGTTCCGTACGTGATCACCCGCTGTGAGCATTTTGCCACCCGGCTGCCGTCCACCAGGCTGGTTTCGCCCTTATCACCACCACGCGTCATAATCTTGTCGAGTCTCGGCATCTTTTGTCTCCTTGGTTGTCGCTTTATAGCTTAACGGAACGGTCGTTTATTTGCCACGTCCGAACTCTGTACTGTGACGGACTTTTTTGCAGAACTGCAAAACGGCGCTGTGTCGCTTCGCGAGAATGCAAAACCCTGTTTGTCGTATACCGTTTGAGGGGGCAGCTGTCCAGCTTTGCCCCGTAGAATACAGGGTTTTTTTGTCAAACAGTTTTCCCGCCCCGTTGTTCTCCCGTTGTTTTTCTTCCTCTTCTGTTTTGCACCTCTGCAAAAAACGCGTTTTTCAGTCCAATGCTGGACCCTGTCTAAGTTGCCTAAATAACAGGTAAAATTGTTTTTTCAACTTGGTACGGCGGTTGCGATAAGTCTGGTTGACGAATGGTTCGTCGAAAGACTTTCGCGTGGGAGGACGCCATGTCGGTTTGTCCCTATTACGGCCAAAATGAAGAGTTCTGTGACGTGGGCGCCGATTACATTTCGCCCCACGATGTCAAAACGATCTCGCATTTCTGCTCCTGCCACTTCAGTGACTGCGACAAGTTTCAACAGTTGCTGGCGTATCACCCGGAAGGGCTGAGGCAGGGGACCGCACTGCAAAACCAGAACCGGATCAGCTTTCCGCAGCCGCGCGTCTACAACCGTCCGCCGATCCGTCTTAAATTCCGCAACAAATGGCCGTTGTCGTTCCGGCTTCGTTACATCAGTTCCCGTTGTCATTCTATTGAACCATTGAGAGAGGAGTCCGTCATGAGTGAAAAAGTAACTAAGAATCTGGGTTGGAGGGTTGTATTGGCCGGAACCGGAATCAATCTGGCGCTGGGGATTCTCTATGCTTACAGCATGCTCAAAGGGGAGATCGGCAAGCTGTTCGATGGTGCCGGCGACCCCTATGCTGTGGCCTGTCTGGCTTTTGCTCTGTCGATGATCCTCGGCGGAAAAATGCAGGATAAGGTTGGTCCCCGGCTGACGGCGATTCTGGGCGGTCTGCTGGTCGGCGCCGGCTTTCTGGTCTGCTCACAGACCTCCAGTTACTGGGGCTGGACGCTCGGTTTCGGCGTGCTCGCCGGCCTTGGTTTCGGCTTCGGTTATTCTGCGGCGACACCCCCTGCGTTGAAATGGTTTTCGTCAGCCAAAACCGGGCTGATTGCCGGCATCGTCGTCTCCGGTTTCGGCATCGCCCCGGTTTACCTGGCCCCATTCAGTAAATACCTGCTCGGTGCCTACGGTCTGCATCAGACGATGATGATCCTCGGCGTCGCCTTTATCGCCATCGTCTGCGGCATGGCGCTGATGGTTGTCAATCCACCGGCCGGCTACCAGCCTGCCGACGCAGCTGCGGCTGGGGCGGGCGTGGTTGCAGCGAAAAAGAGCGCGGTGGTTGACCGGACCCCTGCGGAAATGTTCAAGGATGGACGTTTTTATACCCTCTGGCTGACCTATTTCATCGGTGCCGGTGCCGGCCTGATGGTGATCGGCAGCATCGCCGGCATCGCCAAGCAGAGTATGGGTGAAATGGCCTTTATCGCCGTGGCGGTGATGGCGCTCGGTAACGCCGCCGGGCGGATTGTCGCCGGTGTGCTCTCCGATAAAATCGGTCGCGCCGCGACCTTGACGATTATGCTGGTGTTTCAGGCCGCGCTGATGTTCATCGCGATTCCGGTCGTCACCGGCAGCGGTTCCAGCGCCGTTGTCGTGACCCTGCTGGCCACCTTCATCGGTTTCAACTATGGCACCAACCTGTCGCTGTTCCCCTCCTTCGCCAAGGATTACTGGGGCGCCAAGAACTACGGCATGAACTACGGCATCCTGTTTTCAGCCTGGGGCGTCGGCGCCTTCGTACTGGTCAAGCTTTCGGCGGCGCTCAATGTCAAGTTCGGCGGCATGACCACCTCCTTTACCGTTGCCGGTATCCTGTTGCTGGTCGGCGCCATGATGGCGCTGTCGCTTCGGCCGCAGCCGGTTGCAGTCGAGGTTCCGGCAACTGCGCCTGTCGAAGAGGAGGAGCTGGTTCTTCAGGAAATCGCCAACCGCTAGCTGGTAGCAAAACAAGTAAGGCAGGGGGGAGGGCCTCGCCGTTTGGCGGGGCCCTTTTTTTATCCGCAACCGGAGGACAGAACTGTTTTTCCCCCGGCGGTTTACATCCGGCTTATTAGTGCTACTCTTACTGATAACCCTAGCGCAAAGGAGGAAGGCAATATGTCGCTCTCTGAGCCACCAGGTACAGTTGGGAACAGCAGAAAACTAAACAGTCATCATGCTTGGATTATCGAAGTCGGATAATCCACAACAGCTTCCCCCGACGGGAAGCACAAAGAAAAGTAATAGAACACAAAGAGCCCCGAAGTTATTTCGGGGCTCTTTGTGTTTCAGGTAACTGTCTGCTCAAGGGGCTGGATCGGAGTGATAGCTGTGTTGGGGCGGATCGTGAAAGATGTAGGCATCGACAAAGGAAACGCCGACCGGCTTTAACAGCCAGAGCGCCATCACGCCGACGATCAGCAGGGCCATGAACCAGTTGAGAAACTTGTTGAACAGGTTCCAGTCGCGTTCGGTGAAGGCTGGCTGGTCGACCTTTTCTTTGCGCGGCAAGTTGCGGGCCGCCCCGCGCATCAGCCTGCCCGAAGAGAGAAAGACAATCGCCGAAACCATAAATTGCGGCATCACGTCGGTGCCGACAGTTCCGGTCGCCAGTAGGATGGCGTAAAAGACCATGGCCGCCAATCCCAGCAGAGTCATCTGTTGGCTTAAGTTCACGTTCAACTAATGCCTTATTGAGGTCGGGTTTGTTTCAACGGGCTCGTTATTCTTTATAGCGTAACGGCGTCAAGGTGCAAGGGTTTCGTCGGTTTTATCATTCAGTTGGGATTGCCAGCTGCCCCGCGGTAGCCGTGTGCGCCTGAACCACTGGTGATAAAGTTGCGCCAAGGCGGTACAGCCGGCCGTCAGCCCGCAGATGATTCCGGCAAGACTGCCGAACAGCAGCAGCAGCGGATTCTCTTTCAAGGTTGCCATCGCCAGCAGCAGCAGGCAGACCATCAGTGTGGCATAGATCAGCTGCAGGGGACGGCTTTGGCGGAAGCTGCCGAGAAACAGCAGCGCCACGAAGAAGCCCCACATACTCAGATAGGCAACCATCGCGACCGGGCTGGGGTGTCTGCCGTAGCCGAGCTCGGGGAAAACTTCAAAGCCGATCAATGACAGCCAGAACAGACCGAGTGGCACCAGGGTGGTTCTGGCCGTGTTCAGCCCCTCAGAGTGGCTGTGCAGACCGGTCAGGATCTGCAGGCCGCCGCCGATCAGCAGGACTGTTCCCAGGCTGGTGACAGGTGGTTGCAGCAGATGTATCTGACTGAAGGCGTAGGTGCTGATGGTCAAGGCAAGCGCAAACAGCCCGAGGCTGGGGATTTGGTTGTGCGGAAGATTGGCGGCGAAGTTATTCATAGTCGACCTCCCGGAGAAAAAGTGGGAGAAGGGAAGCCAAGACTCCCTTCTCCCGAATGGAGTTTCTCTACGCAGCTGTTTACAGCAAAGGCTGTGCCTGTTTCATTGGTGGTCCGTAACTAGCTGAAAAGTTGTAGATAAATATCGATATCGATTGGCTTCAGGTCGCAGCGTTGCGGCCGGTTTTGCAGAACTGCAAAACTGGAAAACTGCTGTTGTTCGGTTGATTTCACTGAGAAAGGCAGATTGTCTTGTTAATCAAGTCACTTAGGGTGTCCGGCGGAGAGGTCGTGATGATTTGCAGATCTGCGAATTATTTTGCAAAAATTCAAGCATTCTGGTTGTTTGTTCCGTCTCTGTCATTCTAAAGGCTTCTTGCGCCTTCAGCCGAGGACATCTTCTTTGCGCAGTCCATATTTTTTCAGTTTTCGATAGATGGTCGCCATGTTCATTCCGGCTTTTTTAGCTCCTTCCTCAATGTTGCCATCCACCGAGCGCAGCAGTTGGTGCAGGTAATCGACCTCAAAGCGGGCCAGCGCCTGGGTGTATTCAGCGTCATCATCCGCGCCGCCGTCGGTCTCGATAAACTGCGCCAGGGTGGTCAGGCTGATCTGCTGTTCGGTTTCGACGGTCAGGCAGGCTTCGATGACATTTTTCAGCTGGCGGATATTTCCCGGCCATGAAAACTCGCCGGCGGCCCGTTGCGCATCAGCCGACAGGCCGCTGATGCTGGTGTTGAACTTTTTATTCTGCGCGGCGATAAAATGGCTCGCCAGCAGCGGGATGTCGGCCCGCCGCTCGCGTAGCGGCGGCAGGTGCAGGTTGATGACGTTGAGCCGGTAGAGCAGGTCTTCGCGGAAGCTGCCCTGTTCGACCCCCTGTTCCAAGTCGGAATTGGTTGCTGAAATCAGCCGCACATCAACTTTGGTCGACTGGGTGTCGCCGACCCGGCGGAACTCCTGCTCCTGCAGAAAGCGCAACAGGGTCTTCTGGATATTCAGCGGCAGGTTGCCGATTTCATCGAGAAACAGGGTCCCGCCATCGGCGGCCTTGAGCAGCCCGACCTTGTCGCTGTCCGCGCCGGTGAAGGAGCCCTTTTTGTGGCCGAACAGCTCGCTTTCCAGCACTGAATCAGGGATGGCACCGCAGTTGATGGCGATAAAGGGTTGTTCCTTGCGCGGCGAATTGTAATGGATGGCCTGCGCGATCAGCTCTTTGCCGGTGCCCGATTCTCCGGTGATCAGCACCGAGGTGTCGCGCACCGCAACCTTTTCGACTTTGTCGAGCAACTTCTGCAGCGAACTGGAGGCACCGATGATGTTTTCGAAGTTGAATTTGCCGGCCAGCTCCTGGCGTAACTGCTGATTCTCGCTCAACAGCTGGTTGTGATTCATGGCATTGCGCACCCGAAACAGCAGCTCGTCCGGCTCAAAGGGCTTGGTCAGCATGTCGTAGGCGCCCTTGCGCAGGGCCTGAATCGACATTTCGACCGTGGCAAAAGCGGTGATCATGATCACCGGGATGCCCGGTTGTGCGGTTTTTATCCGCTGCAGCACTTCCAGCCCGTCAATCCCGGGCATTTTAATATCGCTGATGACCAGATCCCAGATCCCCGGGCGAAACACCTCCACCGCCTCGAGCGGGTCGTTGAACGAGCGAACGGCGTGCCCATCGTCCATCAACACGGCCTCCATCATCCGGCAGAGACCTTCTTCGTTGTCAATGATCATGATTTTTTTGGCTGACATGCCTTGCTCCTTCCGGAACCGCTGCGACTGCTGACAGTGACAGCGGTTTTCGTTTTAGTACTCTTCGCGCACCAACGGCAATCGGATCACCACCGTTGTCCCTTTGCCAGGCGTCGAATCGATAAAGATTTCCCCCTGGTGCATATCGATAATCTGCTTGGTAATCGCCAGCCCCAGTCCGGTGCCGCGTGCTTTGGTGGTAAAAAACGGCTCAAAGATTTTTTCCAGATGTTCTTCGGCGATCCCCTCGCCGCTGTCAGCGACTTCGATCCGCACCGAATTGTCATCACAGAGTCTGGTGCTGACGCGGATCTGACCGCCGTTCGGCAAGGCGGAGCCGGCGTTCAGCAGCAGGTTGATCGCCACCTGCCGCAGCTGGTCGCCGTCGGCCTGGATCTGCGGCAACGGAGCAAAGTCCTGGATGATTTCGACCTGATGCAGGTCGGTGTGATTGGCGGCAAATTCGATGATTTGGCGCAACAGCCGGTTCAGGTCGGTCGGTTCCAGCACTGGCTTGGGGGTTCGGGCGTAGCTGAGCAGATCCTGGACGATCTTTTTGCAGCGCTTGCTCTCCCGCTTGATTTCGTGGATGTAGGTGAAGTTCGGGTCGTCTTCGGGGATCTTCTTTTCCAGATAGCCGGCATAGCCCAGGATCACCCCGAGCGGGTTGTTGATTTCGTGGGCGACGCCGGAGGAGAGGACGCCCAGCGAGGCCATCTTGCCCTGTTGCGCCAGGGCGGCTTCCATCTCCTTATTTTTGCGCAGCATGCGGGTCATGCGGTTGAATGCCAGCGCCAGCTCGCCCAACTCATCATGGCTTTCTACCGGAACCTGTTCGTCGAAGCGCCCCTGCCTGACCCGCCGGATGACGGTGATCATCTGCTGGATCGGGTCGGTCAGCACTTTTGACGCCAGAAACACCAGCGCGGCGGCCAGCAGCCCCATCACCAGCGGCAGCAGCAGAACATGGGTGGCAATCCGCCACTTCAGCTGGTTGGCCGGCTGGTAGAATTCGTCCTCATAGCTACCGACGGCGACGATCCAGTCCCAAGGCTTGAAGTAGCGATAGCGTACGATCTTCATCCGCGCGCTATCGTCGCCTGGATTGTGCCAGGGGTAGCGGATCCAGCCATTTCTGTTTTCGGTCATTTCGGCAATGAAGGCGCGGTCGTCACTGTCGCGCGCGGCGAGAATGTTGCGCCCTTCGGCATCCGGGTGGATCGTCAGGGTGCCGTCACCGGTCATGCAGAAAATATAGCCGGTCTGGCCGACCTGCTTGCTCTTGATCTGCTCTTTCAGCTCGGCCATCGAGGCTTTTTCAAAGCCGAGGTCGCCGTAGGTTTCATCCAGGTAGCCGCCGGCGGCGATAATCCAGTCCCACTCGGGAAAATAACGATAGGCGACGAGCTTCTGGCGGGGCTGTTGTTCCCCCAGAGTTTTGTTGCGCCAAGGGTAGACACTGAAGAGAACTTTTTCGGGGTCGGAGTTCAGAGCGCGTTGGCTGAGACCGCGGATAAAGAAATGGCCGTTTTCATCCTGCTCGCCGGCGACGTTCTCCCCTTCGCGGGCGGGGTGTACGGTCAGCAGCCCGCCGCTGGTCATGGCGAACAGGTAGCCGCTGCTGCCGATGCTGACCTTCTTCAAGGTGCTGCGCGCCAGCTGCTGGGCGCTGGCCAGATCGATCCGGCCGGCCTTGAACTGCTGCTGCTGTTCATCGACCAGTGAGTAGGCCAGATCGACAAGAATCTTCATCTCATCGCGGACGATTTTGCGCTTATCCTCGCGATAGACCTCAAACTGCCGGTAATGGCCGTCGAGCAGGTCGAGGGTAAAGCTGGCCATGTGGTCGAGGTCGGTTTTGCTCGCGGCAGTCAGCCCCTGATAGGCCTGTTCGGTGGCGACAAAGCCGACGATGCCGCCGAGCAGAAAGATCGGGATCACCACCAGCGGCAGGATGACGACCAGCAGCTTCCAGCGGATTTTCAGCTTATTGACAAATCGGAAAAGGTGTCGACTCATGGCAAACCAGAAGTGAGTTAAATATCATTATCTGGTATGCAGTATACACAATCCGACAGGGCGGGCAACCCTTGGATCGCGGTCAGAGCAGTCCCTGCTGGTGAGCGTTGTCGCGGGCGGCCTGGCGCAGCCCGTCGCTGATGCTGGGGTAGACATGGACAGTACTGGCCAGATCGACCACGCTTAGGCCGAAGCGTACGGCGAGGGTCGCCTCATGGATGATGTCGGCGGCGCGCGGGCAGAGCATCTGCACGCCGAGCACTTTGCCGCTGCCTTTTTCGGCGGTCAGCAGCACGCCCCCCATCAAATCGCCCATGACGTGGGCTTTGGGGACCCGTTCGAGGCCGAGGTAGGTGGTGACGGCGGCAAAGCCCTGATCTTGCGCCTGCTGCTGGGTCAGGCCGACGGTGGCGAACTCCGGATCGACGAAAACCGCCATCGGCGAAAAGCGGTGGTCGATGCTGTGTCCGACCTCCGGCTCAAGCATATCCTTGACCGCGGTGTAGGCCTCTCGGGCGCCGGCCGGGGCGATCATCGGGTTGCCGGTGACGTCGCCGGCGGCCCAGATGCCTGGGACGCTGGTACGCAGCTGCGCGTCAACGCGGATAAAGCCGCCTTGATCCAGTTCAACACCGATCTCCTGCAGGCCAAGCTTCTGCGTCGCCGGCTGGGTGCCGATCGCCAGCATCAGCTTTTCAGCGCAGATTCCGACCGGATGGCCATTGGTCGTGGCGTAAAGACAGACCCCTTCGCCGCGTTGTTCGACCCGTTGACTTTCGACGTTGAAGAAAATCTTGATATCTTCCAGTTCGAGCATGGCGCGAAACTGTTCGGTCAGGCGCGGATCGAATTCACTCAGCAGTTTACCGCCGCGTTCAAGGATTGTGACCTTGGTGCCGAAGCGGGCAAACATCTGCCCCATCTCCAGCGCGATTACACCGCCACCAAGCATGACCAGCGATTCGGGGAATTCGTCAAGGTGCAGGGCATTCTGGCTGGTCAGGTAGTTGATGTTTTCCAGTCCGGGCAGGGGGAAGGTCCGTGGCGCACCACCGGTCGCGATCAGGATCTGCGGCGCCTCGACAATCTGGCCGCCGACCTCAAGGCTGGTGGCGGAAAGGAAGCGGCCGCGACCGTAGCGCACGCTCAGATTTTCGGTCCGGTCGAGCTCTTGCTGATAGTGGGAGTCGCGCAGGGTGCGTACCGCCAGATGTTTCAACCCCATCAGCGTGGGGCAGTGCGGTTTCCCCGCCAGCAGGTTCAGGCCCCAGTCTTTCCCTTTGCGGGCGGCCTGGTACATTTCGGCCTTGTGAATCAGGGTTTTGCTCGGTACACAGCCCCAGTTGACGCAGACGCCGCCTAACTGACTCTGTTCGATCATCAGCACCTTTTTGCCGCTGGCTGCCGCCAGGCGTCCGCCGGCAAAGGCAGTGGTGCCGGCACCGAGGATGATAATATCGAATTTCTCAGACATGGGGCTCTCCGGCAATCATGAGTTACAAGCGTAACCGTATTAAATGTTTATCCGGCTGGTGGGCGGTTAATTCTTCTGCGGTGCCGCTTTGTATTGCTCCAGCTCGCAGATCGTCATGCGTGACAGACAGAGCTCAAGAAACAGCGCGTTGGTGCGGCGGACCAGCTGGTCATTGTGTTGCTGAAAAATCGCCTGCAGATTCTGTTCGATGGTCTCAAACTGCTCAGCGCTCAAGTCGGCCGGCAGGACCATGGTTGCGGAAAACTCTTCGGTGACGAAGAAGCGTTCGACCAGCCCCTGTAGTTCGCGTTTCAGGCAGCGCAGCACCTGCGGGTTTTTATGGGTCAGTCGGGTTTCCAGAATCTCTTCAACGATCTGCGCGACATTTTTGGTTGCCTGCGGGAAGGGGATAACTTTAGCCATAAGCGTCCTTTTCTGTCTGAAAACTGACAAGCTCTTTAAGGATAACGGATTTGCCGGTCTCGTGTCAGGGGGGTGGGCAAATTTCTCCGGGCGGATCACCGCTGGTCGACAGGGGTCTGCCTCGCTGTTAAACTAAGGTGACAGTAAAGGTGATATTTGCGGATTCAGGCGCAAAGGAGCAGCAGATGGCGGAATCAACCAAGATCAAGGTCTATTCGGTGGCGGCAGGGGATTATGTTTTGACTGAAAAGGTGCAGAAAACCGAGGAGGAATGGCGCCGGCAACTGACTCCGGAGCAGTATCAGGTTCTGCGGGAACAGGGGACCGAGTGTGCGTTCACCGGGGCGACCTGGGATAACAAGGAACATGGCCTCTACCGCTGCGCCGGCTGCGGGCTTGATCTCTATCAATCTGATAGTAAGTACCAGTCAGGAACCGGCTGGCCGAGCTTTTTCCAGCCGGTCGCGGCAGAGAACATCGCGGTGCGCGAGGATCGCAGCTTTATCATGACCCGCAACGAACTGATCTGCCGCCGCTGCGAGGGGCACCTTGGCCATGTGTTCGGTGACGGCCCCAAGCCGACCGGCCAGCGGCATTGTATCAATGCCGCGTCGCTGGAATTCGTCAAGCTCGACCCGTAGACTTGCGGTCCAGCCCCCGGCACTGGATCGTCTCGGCCAGATGTGCTTGCAGGATTGTTTCTTCGCCGGACAGGTCGGCAATCGCCCGTGCCACCTTGAGAATCCGGCTGAAGGGACGTGCCGAGATGCCGCGCCGGTCGACGACCATTTCCAGCAGTTTCTGCCCTGCTTCGTCCAGGTGGCAGAATTTGCGGCTATGTCGCGCAGATAACGCTATTTTTACTGGTCAACCGACCTTGATCTTGATCGCCGTCGACGTCTTGGTTTTTATCTTGGGCAGTTCCACCCGCAGAACGCCGCGCTTGTAGTTCGCCTTAGCTCCGCTTGAATCGACCTCTGCAGGCAGTGGGATGGCTCGTTCAAAGGCACCATACGCGCATTCCAGAACATGGTAGTGGCCTTCATCACGCTCACGCTGCAACTGTTTTTCTCCGCGCACAATCAGCATGTTGTCGAGCACCTTCAGGTCGATTTCATCAGGTTCGAGACCGGGGGCTTCGAGCCGCACGACGACATTCTTCTTGTCATCGAAGACCTCGGCGGCCAGCACACCCCAACCGGAACTGCGCCGCTCCATTTCGCGCAATTCGAGGTTTGTGCCCTTCTCCTTGGCGGACCCGGGGACAAAACGGGTGATGGCCCCGGAAGCTTTTTGATAAAGTTGCTGCCAGCCATCCAGCAGTGAGTCCCAGGCACGGCTGACGCCTTCACGAAGTTGTTGCCAGGTTGCCATTTTCATTCTCCTCTCTCCGTTAGTCAGCTTCACCAGCCCCGCCGGTCAGAGCGGGGCTGGTGAAGCAATTGATCCTCATTCTCGACAAATCACTTGTCGTTGGAGACATCTTCGAATTCTGCATCGATCACATTGTCTTCAGGATGGCCAGCGTGACGGGGAGTCTCTTCCTTTGTGCCGTTGTTTTGGGCATACAGTTTTTCTGCCATTTTTGCCGAGGCTTCGCCGAGCGCCTTGCTCCTGGCTTCGATCTGCTCTTTGTCGTCCCCTTTGAGCGCCTCTTCAAGTTCCTTGGCTGCTGTCTCGATGCGCTCTTTTTCTGCGGGTTCAAGCTGATCGCCAAGTTCTTCCAACGATTTACGGGTTGCATGCACCAGCGCTTCGCCCTGATTGCGCGCGCTGACCAGTTCATGGAACTGCCGGTCTTCCTCAGCGTGTGTTTCCGCTTCCTTGACCATCCGCTCGATCTCTGCTTCAGTCAGACCGCTCGACGCTTTGATCACCACAGACTGCTCCTTGCCGCTTACCTTGTCCTTGGCCGACACGTTGAGGATGCCGTTGGCGTCAATGTCGAACTTGACCTCAATCTGTGGTACGCCGCGCGGCGCCGGGTTGATCCCTTCGAGGTTGAACTGGCCGAGCGATTTGTTACGCACGGCCTGCTCGCGTTCGCCCTGCAGCACATGGACGGTAACCGCGGATTGGTTGTCATCGGCAGTCGAGAAGACCTGGCTGGCCTGCGCCGGGATGGTGGTGTTCTTCTCGATCAGCTTGGTCATCACTCCACCAAGAGTTTCGATCCCCAGCGACAACGGGGTCACATCAAGCAGCAGCACATCGTCGAGGCTGCCTCCGAGCACTCCGCCCTGAATCGCCGCACCGATGGCAACCGCTTCATCCGGGTTGACATCCTTGCGTGGCTCTTTGCCGAAGAACTCCTTGACCTTTTGCTGCACCAACGGCATGCGGGTCTGACCACCGACCAGAATCACGTTGTCGATTTCTCTGGCGGACAACCTGGCATCCTTGAGTGCCTGCTTGCAGGGTTCAATCGTCCGCCCGACCAGATCTGCGACCAGCGATTCGAAACGCGCCCGGCTGACTTTAAGGGTCAAGTGTTTCGGTCCGCTGGCATCAGCGGTAATAAAGGGCAGATTGATCTCGGTCTGCTCGGTGGTCGACAGTTCGATCTTGGCTTTTTCCGCCGCTTCCTTGAGCCGCTGCAGGGCCATTTGATCCTTGCTCAGGTCGATCCCCTGCTCCTTCTTGAATTCCTCGGTTATAAACTCCATCAGCAGCGTGTCGAAATCCTCGCCGCCGAGGAAGGTGTCGCCGTTGGTCGACAAGACTTCAAACTGCTGATCGCCTTCGACGTTCGCCATTTCGATGATGGAAATATCGAAGGTTCCGCCGCCGAGGTCGTAGACGGCTATTTTTTGCTCTCCTTTTCTATCCAATCCATAAGCCAGGGCCGCAGCGGTCGGTTCATTGATGATCCGCTTGACCTCCAATCCGGCAATCTTGCCGGCGTCCTTGGTTGCCTGGCGCTGCGAATCGTTGAAGTAGGCCGGTACCGTGATGACCGCTTCGGTGACCGTTTCGCCGAGATAGTCTTCGGCGGTCTTCTTCATCTTCTGCAGGATTTTGGCAGAAATTTCCTGTGGCGATAGTTTTTTGCCGCCTGCCTCTACCCAGGCATCACCGTTTTTCGCTTTGATGATTTTATAAGACACCATGTCCTTGTCTTTTTTCACCATTGGGTCGTCGTAACGGCGACCGATAAGACGCTTGATGGCGAACAGGGTATTCTGTGGATTGGTCACCGCCTGACGCTTGGCAGTCTGACCGACCAGCACCTCTTTGTCTGCGGCATAAGCCACAATGGAAGGGGTCGTTCGGGCGCCTTCACTGTTTTCGATCACCTTCGGCTTGCCGTTTTCCAGGATGGAAACACAGGAGTTGGTGGTACCCAGGTCAATTCCGATAATCTTGCTCATGGTCTTACCTCCTTCGGTATATTTTTTCGGCACCAAAGATCTATCTCTCAGGGCCTTTTGTTGTTACGGGAAGTGCCGCACCGTTTCTTTATCAACAGCTATGCCAACCTGAAAATCGCCCAAATATGGGTCGTTGTTGCACCTCTCCAGGTGTTGCGACGTCGCAGGGAATGTCGCTTGCGACAGTTGCGACACCCCCCGCGACACCTTGCAAACATGCGGGATAGGGGGAAACTCAGATGGCCGGATTAACTCTCTAGAAATAAACGGAAAAAACGCACCCAGCAATTTTTCCATTTGGCACAGGATTTGATATTTGAGTGGGTAAATCAGGCGCGACCTGACAAATATTCACCAACAACACAAAGGAGGAGAAAATGGCTGGATGGGATCTGTTTCAAGAAATGGATATGTTGCGCAGGGAAATCGATCAAGCCTTCCGTGGCGTTGGCAGGAGCACTTTGAATCCTTCATTTCTGCCCGGCATCGGTACCGGTGACTTCCCCCGCATCAACCTGAGCGAAGACGAAGAAAGTTATTTCATTGAGGCCGTGGTTCCAGGGGTTGACCCGAAAGACCTCGACTTGAACCTGATGCAAGGCACCCTGACTCTTTCCGGAGAGCGTCGGGCCGATGAGAAAAAAGGGCACACCTGGCATCGCCACGAGCGGGGCGCAGGGAAATTTATGCGGACGATCGAACTGCCCAACTCGGTCGACGGTACGAAAGTTGATGCGGAGTACCGCAACGGGGTACTGCTGATCAGGCTGCCGAAGCAACCAAGCGCTAAGCCGAAGAAAATTTCGGTACGCGCTAACTAATTCGAGAAATCACGCACTAAATCATCAGGGAGGTAAAACCATGACAGCTCAAGAAATGGTCAAACGGCAAGACGCAACACCGGTGTCCCGCGAAGAGACCCGTTCTGTCGGGAGAGTTTTGGTTCCGGCGGTGGATATTTTCGAATCGGACGTGGATCTGACCCTTGTGGCGGATATGCCCGGCGTCGACAAGGAGGGGCTGGATATCAATCTTGATAAAGGCATTTTGACGATCAACGGTGAAGTCAAATTGCCCGGCCGCGGTCAATCCTTACAGCGCGAGTTTGCTGGCACCAATTATTACCGCCAATTCAAGCTTTCCGAGCATATCGATCCTGAAAAAACCTCGGCGGCGCTGGTGAACGGAGTATTAACCCTGACGATCCCCAAAGCGGAATCGGCCAAACCGAAACGGATTGTAATCAGAAGTTAATCACCTGCATTTGGGCAGCCCCCGATTCCCGCGGGGGCTGTTTTTTCGTCCAGAAGGAAATATTTGAAACCACTTTTGATGTGAGGTTCCCCAAGTTCAAGGAGTCAAGACCATGTACTGGCATAAACAACTGGTGACGATTGCTGTTGCATTACTGATCGCGATCGGTGCAGGTGGCGTTCATCCCGCGGTCTCTTTAGCCCAGGAACGGGGGCTGGAGAGTCTCAAGCAAACAGGCCAGGCGTTTCGCAGCGTGGCGAAAAACGTCTCCCCGGCCGTGGTTTTCATCAAGGCTGAAAAAGAGGTCAGCAACCAAGGTACAACGGAATTTTACTCTCCGTTCGGCGGTCCATTCGACGATGAGTTTTTTCGCCGTTTCTTCGGTGCGCCGCCACAGTTTCAACAGCCCTATCAAGCGCCCAAAAAGCACCGTCAGGAAGTCGGACAGGGCTCAGGTTTTCTGATCACTCCGGATGGCTACATCCTGACCAATAACCATGTCGCCGGTGAGGCCGACAAGGTCTCGGTGCAGCTGCTTGATGGCCGTGAATATCAGGCCAAGATCATCGGTAACGACCCCGGTAGCGATCTGGCCGTCATCAAGATCGACGAAACCGATCTGCCCTTTTTGCGTTTCGGAGATTCAGAAATGCTGGAGGTTGGTGACTGGGTTCTGGCGGTCGGCAATCCATTCGGGCTCTCTCACACCTTGACCGCAGGTGTCGTCAGTGCCAAAGGGCGTAGCGGCATTGGGCTGAATGACTATGAGGACTTCATCCAGACCGACGCCGCGATCAATCCCGGAAATTCGGGCGGTCCGTTGGTCAACCTCGATGGTGAGGTGGTTGGCATCAACACAGCGATCTTCAGCCGCAGCGGCGGCTACATGGGAATCGGTTTCGCTATCCCGGTCAATATGGCCAAGCAGATCAAGAGCCAGCTGATTGAAGATGGCGAGGTCAAACGCGGGCGGCTCGGCGTTTATATTCAGGATCTGACCAAAGATCTGGCCGACTCTTTCGGCCTGGATGAAGTCGAAGGAATTCTGGTGACGCAGGTCATCGAAGCTTCGCCAGCGGAGGATGCCGGACTGAAGCAGGGCGACGTGATCCTGCGGATCGATGGTGAAAAGGTCGACAAGGTTTCTAACTTCCGCAATCGCATTGCCTTGACTGCTCCGGAGACCAAAATCCGCCTGACAATTTTACGTGATGGAGAACGACGCGAAGTTAAAGTGAAGGTTGGCCAACTGAATACCGCTGACTCCGATCCTACCGGAAAATCCAGCGACCTGCCAACGCTTGGCCTCAGTTTGCAGAGCCTGACTCCCGAATTGGCACAGCGCTTCGGCTATAATGATCAACACGGGGTTTTGGTTGCTGCCGTCGAAAGTGGATCTTTGGCCGAACGGGCCGGGATCAGTCGGGGTAGCCTGATTCAAGAAGTTAACCGAAAAAAAGTGACAACGGTAAAGCAGGCGATGACCTTACTGCAAGAGAATAGGCAGAATACTCTTCTGCTACTGGTTCGGCAGGGTGACGGTACGCGTTACATCGCAATTCGAACGAGGTAATTTGAGTAAGTCTGACCTTCTACACCTAGCACCGTCATCGAACAAAGCCCCACGATCCAATAATCTAGCCGGTCGGTAAGCGTGTTGACCATCTAAACAAGAACAAGCAAAGCCCTCTAAAATTAGATACTTAGAGGGCTTTGCCTTTCGTAGATTTTCAAGATGAAGTCAAATGGTTAAACTACTGAAATTCCATGCTGCCTTTCACTGAATCCCATTTTTCAACAGATTAACCGAC
>DATCYW010000007.1:0-6646 GCA_036526255.1 Malonomonas sp.
CCGCCTCAGCCCGCTCAACGACAAGGCGATGGTGACCTTCGTCAGCAACTTCCGCGACTTGCAGCAGCTGCCGAAGCTGGCCAAGCGCCTGATGCACAAGGTGCCTGAGGTGGTCAGCGTGCACCAGAACGTCAACAGTTCGGGCGGCAACGTCATCCTTGGTCAGGAAACCCTGAAACTGGCCGGCCTACCCGACCTGATCGACCGGGTCGGCGAGATCCGCCTGCGGATCGCACCTGAGTCATTTTTTCAGGTCAACACCCTGCAGGCCACCCGACTCTACGCGCTGGTTCGCGAATGGGCCAACCTGAACAGACAGGACACCGCGGTCGATATCTACTGCGGTATCGGCGGCATCGCCCTGCATCTGGCCAAGGACGCCGGCCGGGTTTACGGGATTGAATATGTCGCCGAAGCGGTGCGCAACGCGACTGACAACGCCACCCTGAACGAGCTGCCCAACTGCCGGTTTCAGGCTGGCGATGCGACCGAAGAGCTGCAGAAGCTGGCCGGCAATCTGGACGATCTGGCCCTGGCAACCATCAACCCGCCGCGCAAAGGGTGCGATGAAGGGCTGCTGCGCGAGCTCTGCGAAATCCGTCCACGGCAGATCATCTACGTTTCCTGCGACCCCGAAAGCCTGGCGCGGGATCTGAAGATCCTGACCGCTGGCGGTTATCAGATTGAGCGTGTCCAGCCGGTTGACATGTTCCCGCAGACCTCCCACGTGGAAACACTGGTGCAGCTGAAAAGATAATCGCTCAAACGATACCCAGGTTCAAAAACGAACAACAGCGCCTTTAGACCGCGGCGGTTCGGCTTCACCGCAAAAAACCTCAGCCGGCTGGACTTTCCCCTCAGACCTGACTTAGGCTTTCAGTAAGAAACACTTACTTAAGTGGAGACTCAAGTCATGATTGAACTCGACTATCATCAACACCAGTGCCCCTACCCGGTAGTTGAAACCCGCAAGCAGCTGCTGGCAAATCCGGCGGCAACTGTCGCGGTTCTGGTCGGAGATCAGACCGCCCGTGAAAACATCAGCCGCCTGGCGGGAAAAATGGGCTACCAGGTCAGCGAAACCAAGGTCGCAGACAATTATCAGCTGACCCTGACGCCGGGCGCACAGATGGAGCCGACAACTGTGGCGGCAGCAGCCATTGGAGGCAAAACCGTCATTTTCTGCGGCTGCGAAACCATGGGGGATGGCGACCCCGACCTGGGCCGGATATTGCTGAAAAACTTTTTAGTCACGTTGACCGAACTCGAGGTTCCGCCGGATGCCATCCTGTTCGTGAATGCGGGGGTCAAGCTGGCTTGTCAGGGATCGGAAGCGCTGGAAGCGCTCACCGCGCTGGCCTGTCGTGGGGTCGATATTGCCGCCTGCGGGCTCTGCCTGGACTTTTATCACCTGAAGGAAAAGTTGCAGGTCGGGCGCACCACTAATATGCTGGAGATCGCAGAAACAACGCTGCAGGCCGGGCGGGTCTTCCGCCCCTGAAACAAACCGTGACCAACTATTTCGCATTATTTTACAAAAAAGCACTCCTCCACCACTTGAGAATTTACTAACAGCAGGCTATTCTTGAATGATTTTAATCGTTGCTTGCCACTTAAGGCTGCCGAGAGAGGATTCTCCCCAGTGAAACAGAAGATTCTTGTCGTCGACGACAGCGCACCGATACTTGAACTCTCCACGACAATGCTGAAGCTGCTCGGTTACGAACCGGTCGGCGTCGCCTGTGGGACCGACGCAATAAAATATCTGGCGCGCGAGATGCCGGCGCTGGCATTACTCGATGTGATGCTGCCCGACATCGACGGCTTTAAAATCTGCCAGCACATCAAGCAGACGGCAGCAACTGCGAACATCCCGGTTTTTATGGTTTCGGCGAAAAAAACCGATGACGATGTCGAGCGGGGCAAAAAAGCCGGTGCCGACGAGTACATCACCAAACCTTTCAAGTCGGCAGAGGTCGCTGCGCTGATTAAAAACTACCTTGGCGACAAAGAATGAACACACCGGATTCGTTGACTGAAAAGACTTCAGTCGTAGCAGAGAGCTTTTATCGGAGACTGAATGTTAACGACAAGACGTAGTGGGATCCTGCTCCATCCGACCTCTCTTGCGGGTCCACAGCCAATCGGTTCGCTGGGTCAGGAAGCCTACGATTTTGTCGACTTTCTGGTCGCCGCCGGGCAATCGGTCTGGCAGATGTTGCCGCTTGGGCCGATCGGCTACGGTGATTGCCCCTACAGTTGCTACTCAGCCTTCGCTGGCGAGCCGCTGTTGATCAGCCTTGAGCAGCTGGTCAAAAACGGCGATCTGCTTGAGAAAGAGCTGCCACCCCCCGCACCAGCCGGAACTAAGTCTGACTTTGCCAGCGCCACCCGAACGCATCTCCCTTTACTGAAAAGAGCATTTCAACGCTTTTCCACCGGCCCGGACATCGAACGGCTGCAGGATTATGCCGAATTTTGCAGCAAACAAGCCTTCTGGCTGAACGATTATGCCTTCTTTCAGGCGATGCGCGAACAGCGCCAGGGGCAGGGCTGGCAGGATTGGCCCATCGAATTGCGCCAGCGCCACGATTCGGCGCTGCAGGAGTGGGGGATCAAACTCCATGAGCAGATCGAGTGGCACAAATACCTGCAATTCGCCTTCTTTGAGCAGTGGTTCAAGCTGAAGAGATACGCAAATGCCCAAGGGGTACAGATCTTCGGCGACCTGCCGATTTTTGTCGCTGCTGATTCTGCCGACGTCTGGACCAATCGCCACCTGTTCTTCCTGGATGATAACGATCAGGCGACGCTGGTCGCAGGGGTACCACCCGACTACTTCAGTAAAACCGGGCAGCGCTGGGGCAACCCCCTTTATCGTTGGGATCGGATGGCAGAGAACGGCTTCTCCTGGTGGCGGGCACGCTTCATCTGGAATCTGGAAATGTTCGACCTGATACGGGTCGATCATTTCCGCGGGTTTTCCGCCTGCTGGGCGATTCGGGCCGATGAACCGACCGCCATCAATGGTGAATGGATGCCGGCCGCTGGCTATCAGCTGTTCACCGCCCTGCAGAACGAACTGGGCGACCTGCCGATCGTAGCGGAGGACCTCGGGATTATCACCGCGGATGTCGAAAAGCTGCGTGACCACTTCAAGTTGCCCGGGATGAAAATCCTGCAATTCGCCTTCGACTCAGGGCCGACCAACCCTTACCTGCCACATAACCACCTGCCGAACTCGGTCATCTACACCGGCACGCACGACAACAACACCACGCTCGGCTGGTGGCGGTCGCTTACTGTGAAGGGGCAGGAGCAGGTCAAAGAATATCTGAAACGCCCATGCCGCGATATGCCTGACCCCTTGATCGAAACAGCCCTGGCCAGCGTTGCCAATCTGGCGATCATCCCCCTGCAGGACCTGCTGACGCTGGATGCTGACAGCCGCATGAACCAGCCCGGCACCTCAACTGGAAACTGGCAATGGCGTCTCGGACGCGGCCAACTAACCAGTGAAATAGCCGTGCAATTCCGCCATGTTTCTCATCTATACGGACGCGTCCTGTGCATTCCCGCAGAAACACAGCTGGGGTGACTTAAGCGCTTGTATCTATTTTCTCGGCTATGCTATCGTCGCCGAAAATAACAACCAATCAAGCCGCTGACGCGGCGCAAAAGCTGGAGGATTACCGTCGTGAAAAAAACCCTGACACTTATTACCGTTGCTCTCGCTGCACTATCGCTTGCCGCCTGCAGCAAAGATGAACCAGCCAAACCTGCAGCTCAAGCCCCGCAAGCATCGGCTCCGACCGCAATGTCGGCACCGACTCCATCGGCGAACAAAGTCGGCGGAACCTCAGGTACCGTTCTGGAAACCATGGACGCAGCCGGTTACACCTATATTCAGGTTGACAGTGGCAGTGAAAAAATCTGGGCTGCGGCCCCGAAATTTGCCGTCGCGGTTGGCGATTCGGTCATCGTTCCTGATGGCATGCCGATGAACAACTACCACAGCAAGACCCTTGATCGTAACTTCCCGGTCGTCTACTTCGTTGACTCGGTCATGAACGCCAGCTCTGCTGCAGGCGCAGGCGCTGCACCGGCCGGCATGCAGATGAACGGTGCCACCATGCCTGACGGACATCCGCCGACCGGCGTCTCCACTTCGGCAACTGAAGCCGTCGACCTTACGAACATTGCCAAGGCCACTGGCGGCCTGACCGTTGGTGAAGTCTTTACTGGCAAAGATGGTCTGGCGGGTAAAGAAGTAGTCTTGCGCGGCAAAGTTGTCAAATTCAGCCCGCAGATCATGGGCAAGAACTGGATCCACCTGCAGGACGGCAGCGGTGACGCAGCCGCCGGCACCAACGACCTGACCGTTACCACCGATGTCACCGCCAATGTCGGCGACACCGTTCTGGTGACCGGTGCCCTGACCCTCGATAAAGACTTCGGTTACGGCTACCAGTACAACGTCATTATCGAAGACGCCAAGGTGACTGTCGAGTAAACGACGGCAGACAGAGTTAGAAAATAGGAAGCCCTCGGAGAAATCCGGGGGCTTTTTTCATTTCAGCAGTCGGCAATAGCCATTGCATCACAACAGGAACAGCTGCTAAATTAAGAGTTCGCTAACTGAGCAGGAGTTTTCGTTGCATACAGCAGTCAACCTCAGTGAAACAACTGCCAAGACCATTCTGACCATCGATGATGATGAAGGCATCCGCGGCAGCTTTAGGATGTTTCTGGAGGATCGGGGTTACCGGGTTCTGGAAGCGGCCACCGGCAGCATTGGACTGGAGCTGGCGTGGAGCCATAACCCGGATCTGGTGCTGCTGGACCTGCGCATCCCGGGAATCGACGGCTTTGGCTGTCTCGAACAGCTGCGCGAACTGAATCCGGAGCTGCCCATCATTATCATCTCCGGAACAGGTGCCAGCAATGACGTCGTCAAGGCGCTGAACCTGGGCGCCTGGGACTTCATCCTCAAACCGATACTGGACCTACAGGTTCTGCAGCACAGCATCGACAAGGCATTTGAACGCAACCGGCTGAAACTGGAGAACCTGCTGCATCAGAAATTGTTAGAGGAAAAGATCGTCACCCGCACCCAGGCGCTGGAATCTGCCTACCAGGAGCTGCACAGTAGCAAACAGACCCTTGAAGCGCTCTTCAATGCCGCGCCACTGGCGATCCTTGCCATCGACACGAACAGGCGGGTCACCCTGTGGAACAAAGCGGCCGAGGAGCTCTTCGGCTGGACCCATGACGAAATTCTCGGCCAACCCTACCCGCTGGCAGGCCCCGACAAACAACTGGAATCTTCAACCAACCTCTCACTGGCCATGACGGGTAGACAATTCAAAGGACTGGAGTTGATCCGTTACCACAAGAACGGTCAGCAGCTGAAGATCAGCATCTCCACGGCCCCGCTGTTCAACAGTTCGTCTGCCATCTGCGGCGTCATTATCATTTCCGAAGACATCAGTGAAAAACAGCGGCTACGTACTGAGGCCGAACGCTACAGCAGGCTGGCATCGCTGGGTGAACTGGCGGCCGGAGTCGCCCACGAGATCAACAATCCGAACGGTCTGATCCTGCTCAATCTGCCGACCTTGAAGGATTTTGTGCTCGACGCCATCGACCTTCAGCAACAACTGGCAATAGAGAATCCAGCCATGACAATGGGCGGATTCAAAGCCGAACGCGCAGCAAAGGCCTTTCCGCAACTGATAACCGAACTGGAAGATGGCGCCCGCCGCATCAAACAGATCGTCGAAGACCTGAAGGATTTCTCCCGTCAGGAAACTTACCAGCCTGAAGAGTCCTTCGACCTCAGCCTTTCGGCAGAAAAGACACTGCGCCTGGCGACAAATCATCTAAAAAATGCGACCGACCACTTCAGCAGCCAACTTTTACCGCAGCTGCCGGCCGTTAAAGGTTCAGCGCAGCGGGTTGAGCAGGTGATCCTCAACCTGCTGATCAACGCCTGCGAAGCCTTGACCAGTCAACAGCAGCATATCGAACTGGTCACCGGCTACGATCCACAGCGACAGGAGGTTTACTTACGGGTCACCGATAACGGCCGTGGCATTTCGGCAGAACATCTGCCACGCATCACCGATCCGTTCTACACCACCCGTCGCGATACAGGTGGCACCGGGCTTGGCCTGTCAGTCTCGGCGCGAATCGTCAAAGAACACAACGGCCGGCTGCTGTTCACGTCTACGCCGGGTCAGGGCACGACCGTCAGCATCCATTTTCCCACTGCAAGCAGGGCCTGACCACCATGACCAATTCTGCCGAACTCTCTATTCTGCTCGTTGATGATGAGGCCGCCTGGCTGCACGGGCTGTCACTTGCTCTCGAACGCTCGCTGCCAGACTGCAGCATCACCACCTGCAATGACAGTCGACTGGTGCTTCAAACGCTGCAGCAAACTAGGGTGGACCTGATCCTGCTCGACATCACCATGCCGTACCTCAGCGGCGATGAGCTGTTACCGCTGCTGGTCGAAGCCCATCCGGAGATTCCGGTCATTATTCTTACCGGAATCAACCAGATCGAGCTGTCGGTTCGCTGCATGAAATCGGGCGCCTTCGATTTTTTCGTCAAATCTGTCGAACAACAGCAGCTGATCGCT
>DATCYW010000008.1:0-87491 GCA_036526255.1 Malonomonas sp.
ACCATAATAAAAACAGCGACTTAGCCGATTAGGCCGGGTCGCTGTTTTTGTTTGATCTGCACTTTTGGGGTAATGAATGTGAGATTGATTTTGCCCGACCAGGAGCCTTGGATTGGGTTGAAACACTATGTGTCTTTACAGCAGAGCGCCCCCCGATCTTAAAAGGGATTTCCTTGGTGTTGCCGATCGCTTTGTGGCACACTTTGCCTTTAATTTCAGACTGATAATTAGCTTCCGGGAGTGCTTATATGCAGGATAAAACCCTTCAGACGATTATCGATACCTTTTTCACCTGCAATCGCGATGAGTTGATGGAGATTTTCAATGAACTGCTGAGCGCTCTGCAGACTGACGGTGTCCATAACCCCGGTGGGTTGATGTCGCGCAACTATGAGACGGCTCAAGCCAATCCAGAAATCCACACTCTAACCGGTAATCTGCGCGATGCCCGCGACGCGATCTTTCCGTTTTACTGGGGGACGGACGAATGGTATTCAAAGCTGCATCTTGAAAACGTCAAAGGCCCGGCCAACTACGCCTCTTTGATCGGTTCGCTGGCCTGCCTGCTGAAAAATCCGAACCTCTGTATCGATACCTACAGCCAGCGCTCCAATGAACTGGAAGTAAAAGCCATCACCGCCTTGGCCAACCTGGTTTTCTACAATACCGATTCCCCCTGGGGGGTTTTTAACATGGGGGGGACAATCTCCAACCTTTACGGTGGCAAGATTGGTATCGAGAAGGTGCTGCCCAAAGCCATGAGCAGTGGCTTACAAGGGGCAAAACTGGCCGGACTGGTTTCAGAAGCCGCTCACTATTCGAACAAGACGCTGGCCGGCTGGTTGGGGATAGGGACCGATAATCTGCATTCCATCACGACTGACAGCAATTTCGCCATGCGCATTGATGTGCTGGCCGAAAAGCTGGATGAACTCTACCAGCAGGAGGTGCGCGTTGCCTTTGTGATCGCCACCTTCGGCAGCACTGATGCGTTCGGCATCGATGACGTTGGTGCGATCCGTAAACTGATTGACGAAAAAGCCGCGCAGTATCAGGTGCCAGCGCCGCAACTGCATATCGACGCTGCTGTCGGCTGGATTCTCTGTGTTTTGAACGAATATGATCTGCAGGCCAATCCGCTCGGCATTGAAGAGCAGGTGCTGCCCACCATCGGCACCATCCAGAAGCACGCCAAGGCCCTGAAGTATGCGGATTCGATCACCGTCGATTTTCACAAGATGGGCTGGGGGCATTACCCTGCCAGCGCCTTTATCGTCAATCGCCGCGATGACCTGCGCCATCTGCTCAGAACCCTCGAGCAGATGCCCTATTTCAGTGAAGCCGAATTTCGTCACGACCCGGCACTTTTCACCCTTGAATGCTCACGACCGGCCATCGGCCCCTATTCGGTCATGGCCAGCCTGAACGGCATCGGTCTGCGCGGCTATCAGGTGCTGTTGGCCAATTCTCTGGAAATGGCCAATTTCACCAAGAATGAGCTGGCCAAACTGGATTACTGCAAGGTGCTTAACGCAGATACGACCGGGTCAACGGTCATCTGGTGGGTGTTGCCGAAAGGACGTAATGCCGAAGACATCTTTGGCCGGCTGGAGCGGGGCGAACTGACGGTTGAAGAGCAGCAGCGTTATTTTCGTGAAATCAAGCACCTGTTTGAAAAGCGTTGCGCAAACCTGAACCCAAAAATTGATGCCCGACTCAGCTTTACTACCGCCATCGGCTATTCTCCGCACGGCATCAATATCCCGGCCTGGAAGGCGGTCTTTTTTAACCCGAAAACCGACCGCGCCGTCATTGAGCAGGTGATCCGCAGTATTGAGGATCTCTGACCGTTTGAGTACTGGCTTGGGTGGGCTTCCGTGGATAGGTTATACTGTCTGCGGCCCACCAACCTCTGTCGCGATTTTTAGCTGATGATCACTCGTTTTCTGCCAAAATTCAGATTTTTTTTGACGCCGCTATGCGTCTGCATTCTCTTCCTGCTGATCCTCCCGCAAGCCGTCTTTGCTGCCAAATTGACGATCAAGGGGGTCAGTGGTGAGTTGCAGGACAATGTGTCGGCGTTTCTGAAAGCGGTGCCCGAGCCAAGTAACGGCGGCCTGGAAAGCTACCCGGAGCAGCTGCGCAGTGCCGCAGCCGAAGCCCTGCAGGCGCTCGGTTATTACGAGCCTAAGATTATTGTAAAGGTTCAACCGCGGGAGAAGGGTGTCGCTGCTGATATCAATATTGTCGCTGGTCGTCCGGTGCTGCTTGAGCGGTTTGACTTTGCGCTTGAGGGGGATGCCCGGCAGGATGATGCCTTTGAACAGCTCGTTTCCGAACGAAAAATGCAGACTGGGGATGTCTTTCATCACGGCCATTACGAAGCATTTAAAACCGCAGTCAGTAATCTGGCGCTGACCCGGGGCTATTTTGATGCCACATGGCAGACGGCGCGGGTCGAGGTTCGCGGCAAAGAGCGGCTGGCTGACGCGTCACTGGTTTTTGTCTCCGGCCCACGCTATCGCTTCGGTGTCATAAGCATCAGTGGTGCAAGTCAGCTCGAAGAGCTGATCCTGTCTTCACGGACGTTCGAACCCGGCGATTATTACCTCGCTGAAAAAATGTCAAATTACAATGTCGCTTTGAGTGACAGCAATTATTTTCGCAGCGTTATGGTCCGGCCGCTGCTCGAAGAGCGGAGCGATGGCAGTGTGCCGATTGCCGTGCAGGCGGTTCCGAAAGCGGAGAATATCGTCAGCATCGGTGGCGGTTATGCCACCGACGTCGGTCTGCGTGGCAAACTGAAGTGGACCATCCCGCGGATCAATCAGGCCGGTCATTCGATCATTACCGGCATCGAAGTCTCCTACCCAGAGCAGAACATGACGGTCGCCTACAAAATTCCGATCGAGGACGCCAGCGATAATTTTGCCCTGGCACAGGCCGGCTATCTGCACAAAAATTCCGAAGACACCGAAAGCAGCAAGTACAGCCTGCAGGGTCGACGCCAGTGGCGACTGCCTGATCTGTGGACGCGGTCCATTTCACTGAGTTACGAAGCAGAAGATTTTCGTCAGGGCGCGCAGCGGGATGTGACCAACCTGCTGCTGCCCGGTATCAGCTTTACCCGGGACCGCACCAAGGGCGGACTCAATGTCACCTGGGGGGATCGGACGCAATTCTACCTGGAGGTTTCCGATCCGATCTGGGGGTCGGATGTCCGGTTGGCGAAAATCCGCGGCGCCGGCAAGTGGGTGCGGACCGCCGGGGAAGATAGTCAGCACAAGCTGATTGCCCGTGCCGATCTCGGTGCGATCCTGGTCGACAGTATCTTTGACGTTCCCGCGTCGCTGCGATTTTTTACCGGTGGCGATCAATCGATCCGTGGTTTCAGTTACGAAAGTGTCGCTCCCAGGGATGAGCAGGGGCTGCTGGTCGGGGGCAAATATCTGACCGTTGGCAGCCTGGAGTATAGTTATCCGGTGCTGGAGGATTGGCGACTTGCCGGGTTTGTCGATTTTGGTACCGCCACCAACGATTTCAGTGAGCCGGTTTCGGTCGGCAGTGGCGTCGGTCTGCGCTGGATTACCCCGGTCGGACCTATCCGCCTTGATCTGGCCTTCGCCCTCTCGGAGCCGGGCAAACCCTGGATGATCCACTTTTCCATGGGGCCGGATATATGAGTCAACCGGACGCCTCAACATCATTCAAAAGCTGGTTGCACTGGGCCGTTTACCTGCTGCTCTTAAGCGCGCTGTTCGCGGTGTTGCTGCTGCTCGGGACTCATAGCGGCAACCAGGCGCTGTTACGCTTTCTGCCCAGGTTGGAGCCGCGCCTGAGCGTGACGCTGGAGCGCGGACTGCTGCTGGGGGACGCCAGCGTCAGCCAGTTGCGCTGGAGCTCGCCCGGTGTCGAAATTGATATCCCCCGCGCCGACTGGTCATGGAACTGGCAGGGGGTGTGGCAAGGGAACCTCAGCCTCGATCGGCTGCACAGTCAAGGGGCAAGCATCGTCATCGCTGCAAGCTCTGAGGAGGCCGCAAAGGCTGCAGATGAAGAGCGCGCGGAGCCGTTTGAACTGCCATTCAGTATCGAACTGCATGAGCTGCGAATGGAGCAAACCCGAGTCGATGTCTATGGCGATAAGATTGAGTTAGACGTGCTGCAGGGTGCTGCACGTCTCGATCAGCAGGGGCTGCGGGTTTCAGCGTTGGAGCTGCAGGATTTGCAGATCCTTCTGGCCGGCTTGCAGCGCGCCGAACAACGCTCTGCATCCGCGCCAGCCACAGCGGATACGCCAGGCCTGGCGCCCAAAATCTACCTGCCGTTTCCAGTCCAACTTGACGGACTACAGCTACAAAATGGCCGCTTTGAACAAGCGGGGCTGCGGTTTGCAGTCGAGCGTCTGCAGCTGTCGGCAGAGGCGCAACCGTTCGCAACCGCCGGCAGTGCGGCTGGAGAAAATACGCCCTACCGCATCGGGTTGCAACACCTGCAACTGGAACAGGTCAGTCTTGATTTGCCAGGGCAAAAAATAGCTCTCAAGCAGTTGCAACTGGCTGCAGCATTGATTCCAGAAGGTTTGTCCGTATCACCACTGAAATTGCAGGATTTGCGAATCGTGCTGGCAGCGGAAGCAAAGAATCCCGCAGACACTGAACCCGAAATGACTCGTTCGGACGCCACGCCGATCCATTTTCCGGAAGTTACCCTGCCATTCCCGATCCGGCTCGAAGGGCTGTCGCTTCAGAACGGACGGTTTGAGCAGGCGGATGAGTCCTTCATCGTAGAACAGCTGCAGCTTTCGGCCCGAGGGCAGCAGGCTGAGATTCAACTGCAGCAGTTGACGCTCGAAATTCCGCAGGCGGCATTACGGGCGCAGGGGAAAATCGCTCTGCACAAAAGCTATCCACTCGATCTGCAGATCGAAGCAACCCGGCTTACGCTGCCCCCCTTTACCCGGTTGACGGCTAATTTACTTGCCGGCGGCAGTCTTGAAGACCTCAAGCTCGAGCTGAAAACCGTCGGAGAGCTCAACAGCCAACTGACCGGCAGGGTCAATCTGCTCGATCCGCAGCTGCCTTATAGCGCGCAGGTCGCCTGGCAAGAGTTCGGCTGGCCGCTGGAACTGCCGCAGTACTTTTCAGAAAGCGGCCGGGCTGACATTCAGGGAACCCTCAGGGAGTACCGCTTCGAAGTTGCCGCGCAGGTCAGCGGCGATCAGCTGCCTGCTTTGTCAGTGGCAGCGAAAGGGCAAGGGGATGACCGGCAGCTGAGCTTTGCACCGCTTGAGGTCGATGTCTATCAGGGACAGGTCGCTGCGACCGGAACCCTTGGCTTCGCGGAGGGAGTTGACTGGCGGGGAACACTGACTTTCGCCGACATCAATCCGGCCGAGTTACGGGCCGATCTGCCCGGCAAACTGTCCGGCAGTCTGCACACAGAATTCAATCTGCAGGATGACGACTGGTCTTTGCAGTTGCAGGATATCAAGCTGGCGGGAGTGCTGGCCGAGCAGCGCTTAAAGCTGCAGGGGCAGGTCTCTGGCAATCAGCGCGGCGAATGGCAGATCACCGAGCTGGAACTTCTCAGCGGTGACAATCACCTGTTGGTTAACGGTCAGATCGGTGAACAGGCTGATCTGCAAGGGACGCTGCAGGTTGTCGATCTGCAGCAATCGATCCCGCAGGCCGCAGGCCGACTGGCTGGAAGCTTCAAGCTGACCGGCGCGAAAGCCTCTCCGCTGCTCGATTTTTCACTCTCCGGCGAGCAACTGGCCTATGCCGGGCAGCGTGTCGCCAAGCTCAAGACCGAAGGTCAGGTGCAGCTCAGTAGCGACCCGCGTGGCAAGATCAGTCTGCAACTCGAAGACGGACTCTATCAGGGGATCCTGGTTGAGCAGTTGGAGCTGTTGCTTGCGGGAGATCTGCAGAATCATCAGTTAGCGCTTGAGCTTTATGGCGAGCAATTGTCGCTGCAAAGCAGCGTTCAGGGACAATATGTCGAACAGCTCTGGCGCGGGCAGCTGCGGAACAGCTGGGCGCAGACGCCATTCGGTCGTTGGGAGCAGGACGTTCCATCGCAGCTGCTTTATGATGCGGAGCAGCGTCAGCTGATTGTCGAAAGACACTGCTGGCACTCTGACGACGCCAGCCTCTGCCTGGCTGAGGATGCCAGCATCGGCGCCGAAGGGGATCTGAGTCTGCGGTTGGATAACTTTGCCGGCAGCCGGTTGGCGGAGCTGCTGGCCAAAGGTTTTGTCTGGCAGGGGATGCTTTCTGCGACAGCCGATGCTCATTGGGCGCCGGAGCAGCAACCCAGGGCTCACGTTGAGCTGTCGGCCGGCAGCGGAAGCTTTGAGATTGTTCAGGATGGTCAGACTGTTCAGGCGGATTATCAGCAGCTGGCTCTGACGCTGACACTGGCCGAAGGGCTGGCGAATTCGCGCTTGCAGCTGCAGTCAGCCCAGCTTGGTCGTGGAGAAATCAACCTGCAGCTGTCGTTGCTGGAGAAAGAGCGTTCGCTGCAGGGGCAAATCGACCTGGCGGCATTTCAGCTGAAATTTCTACAGCCGCTGATCGCTCCTTTTACGGAAATCGCCGGTTCGGTCGATGCTGAAGCAACCATCGGCGGAACGCTCAAGCGGCCGCTGGTCAGCGGGGCCGTCGCTTTAAGCGATGGACAGTTGAAGGGCCCCAGTCTGCCGACCAGTTTGGAACAGATCGGCATTCGGGCTGAATTTAATAACGATCAGGCGGAAATCAGCGGAGAGTTGCTGCTCGGCAAAGGGTTGGCGCAACTCGAAGGTGTTATCGATTGGCAGCAACCCCCGGCGACCGGTTGGCTGACCCTGAAAGGTGCCCGGCACCGATTCAGTTTTGAGCCGGGGATGACCTTGCTGCTCAGTCCTGACCTGCGTCTGGATTATCAGCCGGAACTGCTGGAAGTCAGCGGGACGGTTGTCGTGCCCTACGGCCGGATCAAGCTGAAACAGTTGCCGAAAGGGGCGGTCAACCGTTCGGCTGATGTGGTGATCGTCGATGCTCCGAAGCGCGCAAAGAAGCAGCAACTGCTGCCGCTTGCGCTGGACCTGGACGTGATTCTTCATGATGATGTGAAAATTGATGCGTTCGGCCTGAAAGCCGACCTGGAAGGAGAGTTGGCTGTCAAGCAGGCCCCCGCTCAGCCACTGGCCGGCAACGGCAGTATCGAGCTGCAGAAAGGCAGCTATAAGGCCTTCGGGCAGAACCTGCAGATCAATAAAGGGTTGCTGCTTTTTGCCGGACCGATCGGTGAGCCCTTTGTCGATGTCGATGCTATCCGTAACCCGGATGCGACCAGCGATAATGTGATTGCCGGATTGCGTTTGCGCGGCGCGGCGAAAAATCCCAAAATCACGATCTATTCCGAACCGGCAATGGCCCAGCAGGAGGCACTCTCCTACCTGCTGCGCGGCCGTTCGCTGGCGTCCAGTTCCGATACCTCGCAGGATACGACAGTCGCCACCGCGCTGCTCGGCGCCGGACTCGGCAGCAGCGAAGGGATCATCAGTGACCTGGGACAGGCACTCGGGGTCAGGGAGCTGGCGGTCGATACCCGCGGCGAAGGCAGCGACACCAAGGTTGCCGTCAGCGGTTACCTGCTGCCGGGGGTGCAGGTCAGTTACGGTGTCGGGGTTTTTTCACCGGCGACCGAAATCACCTTGCGTTACGAAATCCTGCCGAAACTGATGCTCGAAGCGATCAGCGGTTTAAGGTCAGCAGTCGACCTGCTTTATGAATTCGAGTTCTAACCCTTCCGCAAAATCCCCCCATTCCTGACTTGACGCTTCGCCCGTCTCGTGATAGTTACTTTATGGTAACTATTTGCAAGGAGTGGCGATGGCTTCACTGACCAAGCGACAACAGCAGGTCTACGATTTTATCAGCGATTATCTTCAGCGCTGCGGTTATGCCCCAAGCTTGCAGGAGATCGCTGCACATCTGAATGTGCGCGGTAACCTGGGGGTGATCCGGCACCTGCAGGCGCTGGAAAAAAAGGGCTGCATCCGCCGCACCGTAGGCAGTTCGCGCGGTATCGTCCTGCCCGGTCGGTCGAGCACGGCGGTTGCGCTGCCGCTGGTCGGCTCGGTGCAGGCCGGCGCGCTCAGTGAAGCGCTGGAGGACGTTGAGGGTTCGCTGGCGGTCGATCCGTCGCTGGTGCGCGGGGAGGGGTGCTTTGCGCTGCGGGTCCGTGGCGATTCGATGATCGAAGCACAGATTGCGCCCGGTGATCTGGCGATTGTCCGGCCGCAGGCCAGTGCTGAAAATGGCGATATCGTAGTTGCGATGTTCGACGGCGAGGCGACCCTTAAGCGCTTTTTTCGCGAAGCGGGACAGATTCGGCTGCAGCCGGAAAACGCCCGGATGCAACCGATTATCATCACGGCCGAAGCTGGCGAAGTGGCGATCATCGGCAAGGTGACGGGCATCGTCCGGGCGTTGGGGTAAGGCATGCCTGAAACGAAAGATGGCCTCCGTGTCGGTGTTATTCACGGGCCGGGCAACGCGATTAAGCCGGTCTGGTTCGATCTGAACCGCCGCAAGCACAGTATCCGCGAAATTACCAACTGCTGGCGCGAACGTCGTGGTGATACAGCTTTGCTGCATTTTCACGTGGTAGACGAGGGAGCGCTTTACGAACTGATCTACAACCTCACCAGCGGTTGCTGGCTGCTGGAGCAGATAGAGAGTTTATGAGTCAGCGCTTGATCATGCACATCGACATGAACGCCTTTTTCGCCGCCGTCGAACAGCAGTCGAATCCGGCCCTGCGCGGCCAGCCGGTGGCGGTGGTCGGCAGTCAACAGCGCACGATCATTCTGACCGCCTCCTACGAAGCGCGCAGCTTCGGCGTCAAGACCGGCATGACCCTGTTCGAGGCGCGGCAGAAGTGCCCGCAGCTGCAGCTGGTGGCGGCCAATAACCGGCTTTACACCCATGTCTCTGCACAAATAATCGAGATATTCAGGGATTACACACCATTAGTTGAAGTCTTTTCCATTGACGAGGCGTTTCTTGATGTCACCGGCTCGCTGCAGATTTTCGGCAGCGTGCAGCGGATCGCCTACTTGATCAAGTCGCGCATCAAGGCACGGCTGGGTTTGACTTGTTCCATCGGTGTGGCGCCGAATAAACTGCTGGCCAAGCTGGCTTCGGACATGCAGAAGCCGGACGGTTTGACCTTTATCCGGCCGGAAGAGGTCGGCATCGTGCTTGAGGAGCTGCCGATCGGTGAGCTCTGCGGCATCGGCCGCAGTACTGAACATAAGCTGAATGCTCTGGGGATTTACAGCTGCGGCCAATTGGGGCGCTACTCCGCAGCAACCTTGAAGGGGCGATTCGGCGTGATCGGAGAGCGCTTGAAGCTGATGGGGCAGGGGGTTGACGCCGCTGCGGTGATCCCCCTTGAGCAGGAGGCCGAGGTGAAGACTGTCGGCCACAGCATGACTCTGAGGCAGGATATCGATGACCGGCAATCAATCGCCCGCTTTTTATTGCAACTCTCTGAAATGGTCGGTCGTCGGGCGCGGCGCTACGGGGTGCTGGGAAAAACGGTGACCCTGACGCTGCGCTATGCCGATTTCACCACCTTCAGCCGGCAGCAGGTTCAGGTCGAGCCGATCGGGCAGAGTGAGGAGATCTATCGCGCCAGCCTGCGGATTCTCGATAGCCTGATTCTGGAGCAGCCGACCCGCCTGCTCGGTGTGCGGCTTTCCAGCCTGCAGCACCGCGACCGTCAGTTGTTGCTGCTGCCCGAGGAGCGCCGCAAGCAGCAGCTGTGCGAATCCCTCGATCAAGTCAACGATCGGCACGGTGAATTCAGCGTCATGTCGGCCAGTCTGCTCGATGTCAAAGGCAAGGGGAGTCATGTTATCTCCCCGGCTTGGCGGCCTGAGGGGATTCGAAATGTTTCTTTTTCCTGAGCTTGTTTTTTCCTTGGCTGCGCAGGCGCTTTCTGGCATACTCTCCCGTCTTTCAAAAAATAACGATTTATAAAGGGTTTAGCTGATGTCAGAAAAGATTCGCAACATCGCCATTATTGCTCACGTTGACCACGGTAAAACAACTTTGGTTGATGCCATGCTGATTCAATCCGGAGTGTTTCGTGAAAACCAGGCGATCACCGAACGGGTGATGGACAGTAACGATCTGGAGAAGGAGCGCGGGATCACCATCCTGTCGAAAAACCTCTCGATCCAGCATGGTGGTCTGAAGATAAATATCGTCGACACTCCCGGTCACGCTGACTTCGGGGGTGAGGTTGAGCGTGTCTTGAAAATGGTCGATTCGGTCCTGCTGTTGGTTGACGCCTTCGATGGCCCGATGCCGCAGACCCGTTTCGTGCTGAAGAAATCACTTGATCTGGGTCTGAAGCCGATCGTCGTCATCAATAAAATCGATCGCCCCGGTTCCCGCCCGGAAGCAGTGGTCGACATGGTCTTCGATCTGTTCTGCGAGCTGAACGCTAACGAAAATCAACTTGATTTCCCGATTGTTTATGCGAGTGCCAAAAATGGCTACGCCATGCATGAGCTGGGCGACAAGGCAGAGAATCTCGAGCCGCTGTTCAATGTCATTCGTGACCGGGTCGACGCGCCCCAGGTTGATGTTGGTGCCCCGTTCCAGTTGTTGGTCACCAATATCGCTTACAACAAATTTATCGGTCGGATCGCCACCGGGAAAATTTTCAACGGCCGGGTCAAGTCAGGCGAAACCATTGCCTGGATTGATAAAGAAGGCAATATCAAGAAAAGTCGGATCTCCAAGCTGCTTGGTTATCAGGGACTGCAGCAGGTAGAGATTGAGGAAGCCTTCGCCGGGGATATCATTTCTATCGCCGGTTTTGAGGATTTGGGCATCGGCGAAACCCTCGCTTCGGCAGAAACTCCCATCGCGCTACCCTATGTCGCGATTGATGAGCCGACCCTGTCGATGAATTTTATGGTCAGTAACTCGCCTTTTGCTGGTCGTGAGGGCAAGTTTGTCACTTCGCGGAACATTCGTGACCGGTTGACCAACGAGCTGCGCACCAATGTCTCGTTGCGGGTCGAGGATACCGACAGTACCGATACCTTCAAGGTTTCCGGCCGCGGCGAGTTGCACTTATCAATTCTGATCGAGAACATGCGCCGTGAAGGTTTCGAGATGTCGGTCTCCAAGCCGGAGGTTATCTTCCGCGAGATCGATGGCCAGCGCTGCGAGCCGATGGAATATCTGACCATCGACGTGCCCGAAGAATACCAGGGGGCAGTGATCGAGAAGCTTGGCACCCGTAAGGCCGAAATGGTTGCAATGCAGCCGATGGACGGCACCATTCGGATCGAGTTTATCGTCCCGGCGCGTGGTTTGATCGGTTTCCGCACCGAGTTTATGACTGAAACCCGTGGTACCGGAGTCATGAACCACACTTTCCACGAATACTCACCCTATAAGGGACCGATTGTCGGGCGGAAAAATGGCGTAATGATCTCCATGGACGCGGGAGAGACGGTTGGCTACTCTCTGTTTAACTTGCAGGACCGCGGCATTCTCTTTATCGGAGCCGGGGTTGAGGTCTACGAGGGGATGATCATCGGTCAGGCGGCCAAGGAGGGCGATCTGGTTGTCAATGCCTGTCGCGGCAAAAAACTGACCAACGTGCGGGCTTCGGGGACTGATGAGTCGACGCGGTTGACCACAGCGACAACTCTGTCTCTGGAGCAAGCGCTGGAATACATCGCTGCTGACGAACTGGTCGAGGTGACACCGAAGTCGATCCGCCTGCGTAAGCGCTATCTGGATGCCAACGATCGCAAAAAGATGGAAAAAAAGAAGTAATTCTTTTGGGTGAGACCTGTCTTGCCGAACTGAATAAATTAAAGGCCGATCCCGTTTGGGGTCGGCCTTTTGCGTTGTTTGCGGTGTGGTGTCGTTCAGAGTTCCATGCCCAGGCGTTTGATCTTCTCGACCAGGGTGGTGCGGTTCAGCCTGAGCAGGTCGGCGGCTCGCGCTTTGACGCCGTTACCGATATCCATCGCCTGTAGAATCATCTGTCGTTCGATGTCGGCAATCGTCTGGTTGATGTCGACCCCTTCGCTGGTCACGACCGGCGCGAACTTGGGTTGTTCAAGGTGGGCAGCGCTGATATCTGCGGGCAGGTCGGCGCAGGTAATGACATTGCCATCGGTCAGGGCCACCGTCCTCTCGATGACATTCTCCATTTCACGCACATTGCCGGGCCAGTCGTAGGCTTCAATCGCCAGCATTGCTGCGCTGTCGATCGTCATCTGCGGACGGTGCATCTCCTTGCAGAGCTTGTCGAGAAAGTAGCGCGACAGCAGCGCGATATCGCCGCGCCGCTCTTTGAGCTGCGGCAGGACGATCGGGATGACATTCAGGCGATAATAGAGATCCTCGCGGAATTTTCCATCTTTAACCAGTTGCGCCAACGCGGTGTTTGTCGCCGAGATCAGGCGGATATCCAGAAGAATCTTTTTACTGGAACCAACCCGCTCAAATTCATGCTCCTGTAAAACCCGCAGCAGTTTCATCTGCAGCTGCAACGGCATGTCACCTATTTCATCCAGAAAAATCGTTCCACCGTTCGCGGCTTCGAACTTGCCCGGCTTGTCGACCACCGCACTGGTGAAGGCGCCCTTGACGTGGCCGAACAGTTCAGATTCGAGCAGGTCGGCCGGAATCGCTCCACAGTTGATTGCGACAAAGGGTTTATCTTTACGGGGGCTGTTGAAGTGAATCGCCTTGGCGACCAGCTCTTTGCCGGTTCCAGACGCTCCGAGAATCAGAATGGTTGAATCGGTGCCCGCCACTTTTTCCATACGGGTGAAGACCTGTTGCATCGCCTGGCTGGTGCCGATGATCTTGTCGAACTTGTATTTGCCGCGCAGCTGTTGTCGCAGGTACTGATTTTCACTAACCAGTTGGCTTTTTTCGAGAGCCTTGGCAACCTGTAGTTTCAATTTTTCCAGGTTGAACGGCTTGGTGATGTAGTCGAAAGCACCGGCTTTCATCGCTTCGACAGCAGTCTCTGCCGAAGCATTGCCGGTGATCAGGATAACACAGGTGTGGGGATAGTCTTCCTTGACCTGTCTGAGGATTTCAATGCCGCTGATTCCGGGGAGGAAGAGGTCGCTGATGATAAGTTCGAAGGGCTGTTTTTTAAGCAGTCTGAGCGCCTGCTCGCCTGAGTTGCAGGTTTCGACATGGTAACCTTCGCGAGACAGCAGTAGTGAGAGCGCTTTACAGCTTTCAAGCTCGTCGTCGATCAGCAGGATATCCGCCATCTGTACCATTTTCCCATCCCCCGAAAAGAAAAGCGTCATTTCATTGACGTAAGCTAGCATGGCAGAAGATTTCACCGCAAGTGGAAACAGTTGTTATCTGCTGAGGTGATGCCTTCTGGTTAGTTGACTTTAATTGTTGGGGGGTGTTATAGTTGGAAGCAAAGTTACCTGCCTGGTGGGGAGGTCTACCTCGATGTTTGCGACCATAGCTCAGAATTCCAGTTATTTTACCGCGACCCATGCTCAGGAGCAGGCCGAACGCTCTGTGGCTGCTGGCGCTGCCGCTTTGCAAGAACACACGCATGAAGAAACCGTTCAGAAGACCCGCACGATTGCCGCTGAAGAAGAAACTCGCCCCGATGGTCGTAAAAAAGACAGTGTAGAACTGAGCCGTGAGGCACAGGAAATACGTAAGCTGCAGACTCGCGACCAAGAGGTTCGAGCCCACGAAGCGGCTCATGCTGCTGCTGGCGGTTCTTACGCTGGGGCACCCAGTTTCAGTTTTGAGCGCGGCCCTGACGGGAAATCCTATGCGGTCGGCGGTGAAGTCAGTATCGACGTTTCGCCGATCTCCGGCGACCCACAGGCCACTCTACAAAAAGCGCAGCAGGTGCGTGCCGCAGCGCTGGCTCCAGCTGAACCGAGTGGGCAGGATATGAAGGTCGCTCAGCGTGCTCAATCCATGGCTGCGAAAGCGCGTACCGAACTTGCTACGCAACAATCCGAGCTATTGAAATCAGCGGCAGTTGAAGGAGGAATCGGAACCGCTGATGCAACAGATGGCAGCGAGAAGGTCTCCTCAGGCAATGCTTCTAGCGCGACACCATCAGCCTCAAATGCAAGTAGCTCGGCTGCGCCAATTGCACGTCTGAATGTTTACGCCTAAGTGAATTGGTCAGACCACTCACTTTTTTTACCCGTCTCCATCCAGATGTGATAATTATTATTCTTCTGTAGTTGGCTGTATTCATTCATTTTTCATCCATCCTTTGCCCACCTGAACCATTTCCCGTACCTTTTCTGATATAAATAGAACGCTATTCTAGCTTGACTTGTTTTTGGAAATTCTGTACCAATGTCACATGCCTTCGTTTGTAAGCTTCTGATTTTACAACGAAAATTTAGTTTTAGTGAAAAAATTTAGCTATCTCAAAAAATTACATATTTGTTAATCGTTTAACTTTTTATGAGAGGGTAAAGCAATGGGTGTAACGAAGTTCAAAAAAATCATGGCGGCAAATCGTGGTGAGATTGCCATCCGGATCTTCCGTGCTTGTACTGAGCTGGGGATCTCAACCGTAGCGATCTATTCTGAAGAGGATCGTCTTTCACTGCACCGCTATAAGGCGGATGAGGCATATCAGATCGGCAAAGGGAAGGGGCCGATTGATGCCTACCTGTCGATTGATGAGATCATCGACCTGGCCCGCAAAAAAGATGTCGATGCGATCCATCCGGGTTACGGCTTTCTCTCAGAAAATGCTGAATTTGCTGAAGCCTGTGAGCGGGCCGGAATCGTCTTTATTGGCCCCACCCCGGACACTCAACGGCGACTTGGTGACAAGGTTTCGGGGCGGCATGTTGCCCTTGAAGCAGGCGTGCCGGTTGTTCCGGGCACAGAGAATCCGGTCCAGTCTGACGAGGACGCGTTGATCTTCGCCAAGGACTGCGGCTATCCGATCATCGTCAAGGCCAGTTCCGGCGGTGGCGGCCGTGGCATGCGGGTTGTCAACAATCAGAAAGAACTGATCGAGGGGCTCCGCAGCGCGGCGTCCGAAGCCAAGGCTTGTTTTGGTGATGCCACGGTTTTTCTGGAAAAATACATCCAGAATCCCAAGCACGTTGAAGTGCAGATTCTTGGTGATACTCACGGCAACCTGGTTCATTTCTATGAACGCGACTGCTCGATTCAGCGTCGTCATCAGAAGGTGATCGAGATTGCGCCGTCGCTGTATCTGTCAAAAAAGCAGCGTGAAGAGCTTTGCGGATATGCCTTGAAGATTGCCAAGTCGGTCAATTATCGCAATGCCGGCACCGTCGAGTTTCTGATGGATAAAGACGATAATTTCTATTTTATCGAGGTCAACCCGCGGATTCAGGTTGAACACACGGTGACTGAAGTTGTTACCATGCGCAATCTGGTGCAGGCACAGATCCGCGTCGCTGAGGGCTACAAGCTTTCCGATCCGGAGATCGGGATCAAATCGCAGAAGGACATCGAGCTGCGCGGCTTCGCTATTCAGTCACGGATTACCACTGAAGACCCGACCAACAACTTTGCACCGGACTTCGGTACGATCAAGGCCTATCGGACCGCCGCCGGTTTTGGAGTCCGTCTGGATGCCGCTGCTGGTTATGCCGGTGCTTACATCACTCCGCACTACGATTCGCTGCTTGTGAAGATTTCCACTTGGGGACTGACCTTTGCAGATGCCGCCCGCACCATGCATCGTTCTCTGCAGGAATTTCGGATTCGTGGCGTCAAGACCAATATCGGCTTTTTGGAAAAGGTGATTACGCATCCGCTGTTTCTCGAAGGCAAGTGTGATACGTCATTTCTCGACAAGCATCCGGAAATTTTCGATCTGCGTGTCAAGAAGGACCGGGCGAACAAAATCCTCAATTACATCGGTCACACCACCGTCAATGGCTATCCGGGGATCACGCCGGCAAAGGCTCTGCAATTCAAGAACCTGCGCGAAGCCGTGGTGCCGGAAATCCCTTACGGTCAGGCACACCCGCGTGGCACGCGCGATATCCTGCGGGAAAAAGGTCCCAAAGGGCTGGCCGAGTGGGCGCGTAAGCAGAAGCATCTGCTGATTACCGATACCACCATGCGTGATGCCCACCAGTCGCTGATGGCGACCCGTTTCCGCACCTACGATCTGGACCGGATCGCCGAAGCCACCGCGCATCTGGGTGGTGGTCTCTTCTCACTGGAGATGTGGGGTGGCGCAACTTACGACGTGTCCATGCGTTTCTTGCGCGAAGATCCCTGGGATCGGTTGGAGCGTCTGCGTAGTAAAATTCCGAACGTCCTTTTCCAGATGTTGCTACGGGGCTCAAACGCGGTTGGATACACCAACTATCCCGACAACGTTGTCCAGGAATTTGTTGCCAAGGCCGCCGAGCGTGGCATCGACGTCTTCCGGGTCTTCGATTCGTTGAACTGGACTACCGGCATGAAGGTGGCGATGGATGCGGTCAATAAGAGTGGAGCCATCTGCGAAGCGGCGATCTGCTACACCGGCGACATCCTTGATCCGAAGCGGGACAAGTACCCGCTTGAATACTACGTCAAGATGGCCAAAGAACTCGAAAATATGGGTGCTGACATTCTGGCGATCAAAGACATGGCCGGATTGCTCAAGCCGTTCGCCGCGGTCAAGCTGGTTAAGGCTTTGAAGAGCGAAGTCGGCCTGCCGATTCATCTGCATACCCACGATACCTCAAGCAATGGCGGCGCCACACTGATGATGGCCGCGCAGGCCGGATGCGATATCGTCGATACAGCGCTTTCTTCGGTCTCGGGTCTGACCGCTCAGCCAAATATGAACGCCCTGCTGGCAACTCTTGAAGGGACGATCTGGGATCCGAAGCTGGATATGGCTGGGTTGCAGAAACTGGCGAATTATTGGGAGACGGTGCGCACCTATTATGCGCCTTTCGAATCCGAACTGCGCAGCGGCACCGCCCAGGTCTATCACCATGAAATTCCCGGTGGCCAGTACTCCAATTACAAACCGCAGGTTGAGGGTCTTGGGCTCGGACACCGCTGGGAAGAGTGTAAAGAGATGTATCGCAAGGTCAACGACATGTTCGGCGACCTGGTCAAGGTGACCCCTTCGTCGAAAATCGTCGGTGACATGGCGATGTTCATGATTCAGAACAATCTGGAGCCTGAGGATGTCTACGAGCGTGGACAGGACCTGGCTTATCCGCAGGGGGTGGTTGATTTCTTCAAAGGGATGATTGGCCAGCCGTATGGCGGTTTTCCGGAGAAGTTGCAGAAGATTATCCTCAAAGGGGAGCAGCCGCTTACCCATCGTCCGGGTGAACTGCTTGAGCCGGTCGATTTTGTACAGAAGAAGGTCGATCTGGAGAAGAAACTTGGTCATAAGGTGCGTGACGAAGATGTCCTCTCGGCGGTTCTCTATCCCGGTGTGTTTGAAGAGTACGATCGGTTCCGTCAGGAGCACAGCGATACCTCGGTGCTGCCGACCCCGGTTTTCTTTTATGGGCTGGATGTCGGTGACGAAGTCTCCATCGAGATCGAAGCTGGCAAGACGCTGATTGTCAAGTTGAACGCTATCGGCCGGGTTCGCGAGGACGGCACCCGCAATATCTACTTCGAACTCAACGGTGAGCCACGTTCGGCGACGGTCAAGGATGAGTCGGTAGAGGCTGACGAGTCCAGCCATGTCAAGGCCGATCCGGAGAACAGCAAAGAGATCGGCGCGCCGATGCCGGGTAAGATTTTTAAAATCATGGTCGCGACCGGTGATGAAGTTAAGGAAGGTGATGTGCTGTTGGTATCCGAAGCGATGAAGATGGAGACCAACATCAAGGCCAAGAAAAATGGCGTCATCAAGCAGCTGGTTTTTGGTGAAGGTGATCAGATCGATCAAGGGGATCTGCTGGTTGTCTTTGAATAGCCAGGGTTCACTGCTGTAACAATAAAAAAGCCGCCCCTTCTGATCGAAGGGGCGGCTTTTTTATGCCGGCTTGCCGGTACGCACTAATTGAGCTCAGCAACCTTCGCTTCCAGGATTGAGCGGATAGCGGTGCTGTCTGATAGTTGCAAAATTTCAGACGTGAGCTGTTCTGCCTCGCTGAGATTGATCCGGCAGATCAGTTCTTTGATTTTCGGGATATAGGGCGCCGACAGGGAAAACTGCCGGATTCCCATGCCGAGCAGGGCCAGCAGGCAGGCGGGGTCAGTGGACATCTCGCCGCAGACGCAGATGTCTGTTCCGGTTTTGCGTGCGAGTTGCATCAGTGACTCGATCGACAGTAACACCGCCGGGTGCAGCGGATCGTAGTAGCGCTGAACACGCGGGTTGCCGCGGTCTGCAGCCAGCAAATATTGAATCAGGTCGTTGGTGCCCAAGGCGAAAAAGTCGACTTCCTTGTAGAGGTGTGGCGCCAGACGTACGGCTGCCGGAACTTCGATCATAGCGCCGATAGAAATATCTTCGGCGAAAGCAATATTCTGTTCACGGAGCAGCCTCTTTGCATCCTGAATCACTGCCTTGCAGGCGCGAATCTCTTCCATGTTGCAGATCATCGGAAACAGCAGCCGGATCGGGCCATGGACGGCCGCCATCAGGATCGCTTCAACCTGAGTCTGGAAAATTTCCCGGTTGTCCAGACTGATACGAACAGAACGCCAACCCATAAAGGGGTTATCTTCTTTCGGATGAGAGAAGTACGGAAGGGCTTTGTCGCCACCGATATCGAGTGTGCGGATGGTGACAGATTGGCCATCAAATTCCTCGACAACCCGTTTGTAGAGCTGATACTGCTCGTCCCGGTCGGGGAAGCTGTTGCGGGCCATGTAAGGGAACTCGGTGCGGTACAGTCCGACCCCTTCTGCGCCGTTCCGTTTGGCAATGTTGATGTCGCTGAGCAGTCCGATGTTGGCACGCAGCATCACTCGTTGTTCGTCTGCAGAAATCGCCGGTACATCGCGTAGTTTGTCCAGCCGCTCCTGCTCCTGAACCCGGTCGTGCTCCAAGCGGAAATATTCATCCAGAATCGCATCGCTAGGAGACAGGTAAACACAGCCGGCATTGGCGTCGAGAATTAGCTGAGCGTCCGGCTTTATCATGGTGGTGGCGCCCTGTACGCCGATCAGCGCAGGAATGCCGAGCGATTTGGCCATGATCACCGAATGCGAATTGCGTTCATTCGACTCGATCAGCATGCCGGTGATCATCTCGTGATCGAGCGTCGCCATATCAGAGGGGAGCAGGCGTTTGGCGACCAGAATTCCGGGGTGGTGCAGTTGGAGCGAATGTCCTTCCTGGCCGACCAGGTTGGCCAGCAACCGCCGGCCGATATCTTCCATGTCCGCGGCGCGTTCGCGCAGGTAGGCGTCTTCCATTCCGGCAAAGGCATCCAGATAGTCGCCGATCACCTTTTTCAACGCATAGGGAGCGCTGTGCTCTGTTTCAATCAGATCGTGCAGTTTCTCAATAAAACCGCGATCTTCAAGAATCATCAGGTGCGTATGGAAAATCGCTGCGTCGGCCTGGGTCAGCTTGTCAGCGACCCGTTTCTCCAGGTAGAGGGTCTGGATGCGGGTTTTGCGCAATGCTTCGTCAAGCCGTTTCAATTCGGCGACGGTGTCCACGTTCTCTTCGTCAAAAATGTCAGCGAAGCCGAGTTTTTCGTCGATGACATTGGCGGTGCCGCTGACGACGCCGGGGTAGGCAATATGGCCATTCAAAGCTGCCGTTTCCTTGGATGATTCGGCAGGCTGGTCACTGGCGAGCAGGGAGTCGAGCTGGTTGAGGTCACGATTGTCGATGGCATCAAGCAGGCGGGCATTGACGACAATCGAGGCCACCTGAAAAGCGATGGTTGTGAGGGCTGACAGCTCTTCATCGCTGAAATGATGTGTCTCGCGGGTCTGGATAACCAGAACGCCGATGGTCTGGCTGCGATCAAACAGCGGGATACCGACAAAGGTATGCAGCTGCTCCTCTTTGGTTTCGGCAAAGTAGCGGTAGTGAGGGTGGTTCTGCGGCTCTTCAAGAGCAAGAATGCGCCCCTCTTTGGCCACCTGTCCGGTCAGGCCCTCGCCTATTTTCAGGCTGACGCTGCCGATAGAGGCCGGGTCGAGGCCGTAGGTGGCCCGCAGCAGCAGGGTCTGCTGATCGTCTTCCAGCAGGTAGAGAGAGCAGACATCCGAATGCGCACGTTTTGCTACCAGGGTAACAATGTTGCTGATGGTTTCATTCAGATCGTGCGACTTCAGAATCAGCGCGCTGATGTCCTGCAGGGTGCTGAGGCCGAGGCTGCGATCAGATTTTTTGTGGTGTTTTGGAGTCATGGATGGGCCGTTCAAGTCATAAAATTAAATATCGATAAGTTTAACGTAAAGCGGTAGGGATTGCGACTGCAAAAAAAAACCGCCACCAAAGGGAGAGAGGTCCTTGGTGGCGGAAGAGGGATGTACTGGAACCGTTCGGGCGGGAACGGGATTGATCCCTATGCATTACTCAAAGAATAAGCAATGGGTGTGCCAGTTTTTAGAAAAAGGCAGAAAATGCCTAAGGGGGCCGTTTGGGGCGGTTTGTTAGGCGGGACACATGTCGTCGCTGTGCCATATTTGGCACAGCGACTGTGCTTATTATAGGCAGCTGAGTGTTATCGCCACACCAGTAGGTAGAATCGCTGCGTGACACAAATGGCACAGCGCGATCTCGTTTGTGCAGTATCTGGCACAGTTTATTGCTTGCCGCGGTAGCTCTGTCCGTCGATTTTGTGTCGTTCTAGCATGCGATAAAAGGTCCGTCTGGGGATATTGGCCAGTCTGGCCGCTGCCGAGACATTGCCGCCGGCCTCATGCAGATAGTGACCGATCAGATCACTCTCAACTTTGCCGACTTGTTGGTCGCGCTGCTTGCGCAGCCCTGAATCAGTAAGCAGGCTGCTGCCGTTCTGCTGTTTGCGCAGCAGTTCGCCAAAAATCACCGGTAACTGCTCAAGATGGATCACCTGGTCTGGTGACAGGACGACCGCGCGTTCGATGATGTTCTGCAGTTCGCGGATATTGCCGGGCCAGTGATAGCAGGTCAGTGCCTGCAGGGCCTGCTGATCAATCTTGTGGATGGTCTTATTCAGCCGGCGGGCTGAGAGGTTCAGAAAATTGTCGACCAGCTGTGGAATCGAATCGAGCCGGTTGCGTAGCGGTGGCAGGGTAATGGTGAAGACATTGATCCGATAGAAAAGGTCTTCGCGGAACCAGCCATTACTGATCCCTTCTTCCAGCGGTTTGTTGGTGGCGGCAATAATCCTGACATCGACCCGTTTGGTGCTGTTGCTGCCGACCGGTTTGATCTCGCCGCTGTCGAGCACCCGCAGCAGTTCCGCCTGCAGTTTCGGAGTGATGTCGCCGATCTCATCGAGAAAAATAGTGCCGCCATCGGCTGCCTCGAACAACCCCTTTTTGTCTGCAACCGCGCCGGTGAATGAACCCTTCTTATGGCCGAACAGTTCACTTTCCAGCAGGCTGTCGGTCAGGGTGGTGCAGTTGACGGTCACCAGTGGCTTGTCGGCGCGCTGACTGACCTCATGGATAGAGCGGGCGGTCAGCTCTTTGCCGGTGCCGCTTTCGCCGCGAATCAGCACCGAAGTTGGCGTCGGGCCGACTTGTTGAATCATGTGCAGCACCCCTTCGGTGCGCGGGTCGCTACCGATGATTTTGGTCCCTTCATACTCCTGATCCAGCGCCCGGCGGGCCAGATCGTATTTCTGTTCAAGCCGGGTGCGATCTTCTTCAAGTCGACGCAAAGAGTAGGGCAGGCACATGCGGTTATCGGCCAGCCCCTGATAGACGGCCACCGCATGCTCACGACAGCTGGGGTAGCCGCAACCGGCGCAGTTCAATTCATCTTGTTCGGTGAATTTATCGGTCTCCTGCAGGATTCGATTTACAGCGCCACCGGTTGGCTTTTCCAACTGGTACTGTTTGTTGGTAAAATGCCGGTCAAGCTGCAGCTGGTTCGGTACGGTCAGATAGTGGGCCGAGGGTTGATAGGGGAGGTCACTGTGCAGGTAGTCGATAATTATTTTGCGTTTTGAAAAAGAGGTCAGCCGGTTGGTCCGGCCCGGACCGCCAATACAGCCGCCGTTGCAGAAGCGGACATCAACATACTGCGGAGAGATGCGCCCGGCCGACAGATCGCGGATCACTTCCATCGACGCCTCTTCACCGACGGTGGCGACAAAGTTGGGATCGAGGCCGTTGTTGACGATGCCGAAATTGTTGAACGGGCCACCGTAGATCGAGAAGCTGCGACCGCTGCTGGTTGTTAAACCGGAAAATGGCGTTTTGCCGAGTCGGTGCAGGTCGATCTGCCGGGCAACCAGCATGCGGTTGAGTTCGCGGTAGGTCAGAACCGTATCGATGGCCCCTTTGACCGGTTCGGAATTGATTTCGAATTTGCCACCGATACAGGAGCTGATGTAGACCACCTGGGTCTCTTCACCACGCTGCGCTTTGATAAAGCGACCGATCGCGACCATTGGCGAAACCACCGGCACCAGATTTTTCAGTAGCTGCGGGTAGTGGCGTTCGATCAGGTCAACGACGGTCGGGCAGTGGCTTGAGATCAGCGGCAGGTCCGATTTCTGTGCGATCAGCTCACGGTATTCCGGAGCGATCAGTTCCACTCCCGCGGCTCCTTCTAGGACCTCATCGAACCCGAGGTTTTTTAAAGCCGTCACCATCTGGGCCGGATGGACATCGTAAAAAAACGCCTGAAACGAACACCCCAGCACTGCTACCACCGATTTTTTACTGCGCAGCCGTTCTTCGGTCTCTTTGATCGCGTCGGCGATCACCTTGGCTTTCTGCGAACAGACCTGAATGCATTTGCCGCAGCCGATGCAGCGATGGTGAATGACTTCAGCGGAATCCTGAAAAACGCCGATCGCCTTGGTCGGGCAGTTGCGGACACAGGCGTAACATTTACGGCAGAGACTGCGGATGGTGGTGATCGGGCCGGACGACTTCTGTTGCATGCGGATTCCTGCGGGAAAAAGGTTCCGCATTGTGTCGGTTGTGGCACAGGTCTGTCAAGTTATCTTCGCTGGATCAGGTAGCGACCGACCGACTCACTGTGATGGCAGGCGACCAGGTGGCCGTCTCCTAGATCGGCCAGTGGTGGCGCTTGTTGCCGGCAGAGCTGGTCCGCATAGGGGCAGCGGGGGTGAAAGTAACAACCGCTCGGCGGGTTAACCGGCGAGGGGATTTCGCCTGACAGCGGGGCCGGGCGCGGATGGCCCGGTTCGGCAATCGGCACCGCGTTGAGCAGCGCTTCGGTGTAGGGGTGGCGCGGTTGCTTATAGAGCTGGTCGGCGCTGGTCAGTTCGACAATGTTCCCCAGGTACATGACCGCAATCCGGTCGCTGACATGTTCGATGACCGCAAGATCGTGGGCGATAAACAGATAACTGAGATTGTGCTCGCGCTGCAGTTCCTGCAGCAGGTTGAGAATCTGCGCCTGCACCGAGAGGTCGAGTGCCGAAACCGGTTCGTCGGCGATAATCAGCTGAGGTTCCACCGCCAGCGCCCGGGCGATGCCGACCCGTTGTCGCTGTCCGCCGGAAAACTCGTGTGGATAGCGTTGTTCGTGCTCGGCGGTCAGCCCGACTTTTTCCAGCAGTTCGATGACCCGGTCGCGCACCTGCCGGCCGGTCGCAAGGCGGTGGATCAGCAGCGGTTCGCTGAGGATGCCGCCGACCGTCATCCGTGGATTGAGTGAAGCGAAGGGGTCCTGAAAAATCATCTGCATTTGTCGCCGGAAAGGGCGCAGCTGCCGCGGCGAGAGTTTTGTCAGGTCGTTGCCGTCAAATAGAACCCGCCCCTGATCAGCTTTCTGCAGCTGCATGATCAGTTTTCCGGTGGTCGATTTTCCACACCCCGATTCTCCGACCAGGCCGAGGGTTTCCCCTTTTTCCAGGGTGAAGCTGATATTGTTGACCGCGACCAGTCGCGCGCCAGTGTTGCCGAGCGCGTTGCTGGTACGGAAACTTTTGCGTAGATTATCGATCTGCAGCAGTGGCATCAGTGTCTCCAGCAGCGCACCCAGTGACCTGGATTCTGCTCTTTGAGCTGCGGGTGTTGATGACCGCAGGGGAGTGACGGCATATCGCAGCGATCGATGAACAGGCAGCCGTCGTGATGTTCGCGCAGGCCGGGAAGCTGGCCGGGGATGGTCGGCAGCAACCCCTTTTGCCCGAGTCGCGGAATGCAGTCGAGTAAACCCTGCGTATAGGGGTGCAGCGGATCGTTAAACAGCTGCTCGACGCTACCGGTCTCGACGATCTGGCCAGCGTACATGACCGCCAGTCGGTCGGCGTTGCTGGCGACGATCCCCAGATCGTGGGTAATCAGCAGGGTGGTCATCTGCCGCTCCTCTTTGAGCTTCTGCAGCAGGTCCATGATCTGTGCCTGAATTGTCACATCCAGCGCAGTGGTCGGTTCGTCGGCGATCAGCAGTTTCGGGTCGCAGGCCAGGGCGATGGCGATAACCACACGCTGGCGCTGGCCGCCGGAAAGCTGGTGCGGGTAATCGCGCAGCCGCCGTCCCGGGTCGGAGATGCCGACCTGAGTCAGCAGCTCGCCCGCCTGCACGAGCGCCTGTGGTGGGGTCAAGCCTTTATGGAGACGCAACACTTCGGCGATCTGTTCGCCGATCCGCAGCACCGGGTTCAGCGCGGTCATCGGCTCCTGGAAAATCATCGAAATCTGATTGCCGCGAATCCGGCGCATCTCAAGATCGGGCAGGCGCAGCAGGTCGCGGCCATCCAGGCGGATTTCACCGCCGACCACGCGTCCCGGTTCCGGGAGCAGCCGCAGCAGTGACAGGGCGGTCATCGATTTGCCGCAGCCCGATTCGCCGACCAGAGCCAGGGTTTCGCCGCTGTTGATGGTAAAGGAGACATCGTCAACAGCCTTGACCAGACCGGAGCGGGTGAAGAAATAACTGCGCAGATTTTCGACGTCAAGACGTGGAGGCATGGTTTTCCTGTAGGATTTCAGTTGCATCATTGTGTACACGTAAAGCGTCGCAACGGTCAAGCATCCCGCACTTTGCAAAGCCGGGTGCACATGTTACCATCGCGCGCTTTGAACACTGCGCTAAACCTAATATGAAGGAAGACGATGAGCAATTCAAAATTAACCGATCTCTGCAGGATTCTGCAGACTGAGACCGGCTTTAAAGATTTTCAGGTCACCCAGACCGTGGCGCTGCTGGAAGAGGGAGCGACGGTCCCTTTTATCGCCCGTTACCGCAAAGAAGTGACCGGCGAACTCGATGAGGTACAGATCCGTCAGTTGCAGGAGCGGCTGGCCTATCACAAGGAGCTGGCCGAGCGGCGGCAGACGATCCTCAAATCGATTGAAGAACAAGGGAAGTTGACCGCGGAGTTACGGCAGAAAATTGAAGCGGTCATGCAGAAGACCGAACTGGAAGATCTCTATCTGCCCTTCAAGCCGAAACGGCGGACCAAGGCGTCGATCGCCAAAGAACGCGGCCTTGAGCCCTTGGCGGAGCAGTTGCTGATAGCAAGTTCCACCGGCGTATCCGCCGAACAGTTGGCTGAAGCCTATGTCAACGCCGAGCTTGAGATTGTCGATGTAGCCGCCGCACTGACTGGTGCCGGACATATTCTGGCCGAACAGTTTGCCGATCGCGCTGAAGCGCGGGCCATTGTGCGCGACCTGTCCTGGCAGCAGGGGGTGTTCCGTTCGCAACCGGCGCGCGGCAAAGAGGGGACGGTCAGCAAATACGAAATGTACTACGATTTCAGCGAGCCGCTGCGACAGATCCCTTCGCACCGGATGCTGGCGATGCGCCGGGGCGAGAAAGAGGAGGTGCTGCGGCTGAATGTCGAGGCGCCGGAAGCGGAGCTGTTGGCCCGCCTCGGGCAGTTGCTGATTCCTGCTGGCAACCCTTTCCGTGCCTGGCTGCAACAGGTGGTTGAAGATGCCTATCAGCGCCTGTTGGCACCCTCAATTGAAGTTGAATTACGTCTTCAGGCAAAAAAGGCCGCCGACGAAGAAGCGATCCGGGTGTTTGCCGAAAACCTGCGTAACCTGTTGCTTGCGGCCCCTGCCGGCAGCCATCGGGTGCTTGGGGTTGACCCCGGCTTGCGCACCGGCTCCAAGTTGGCAACCGTCGATGCGACCGGCCGTTTTCACGAGCATGCGACTATCTATCCACATGCCGGCAGCGGCCGGATCGAACCGGCAAAAAAAGATCTGCTGCGTCTGATAGAAGGGCAGCAGGTCGAAATGGTGGCGATCGGCAACGGCACCGCCGGGCGCGAAATGGATCAGTTCGTGCGGCAGGCACTGAAAGAGGCCGGGTTGAAGCTGCCGGTGGTGATGGTCAGCGAGTCGGGCGCCAGCGTCTATTCGGCCTCCGATATCGCCCGCGAGGAGTTTCCAGATCTCGATCTGACCGTGCGTGGCGCGATCTCTATCGCCCGGCGTCTGCAGGATCCGCTGGCCGAGCTGGTCAAGGTCGATCCAAAGAGCATCGGCGTCGGTCAGTACCAGCACGATGTCAGTCAGCCGGCGCTGAAAAAGTCGTTGGATGATGTGGTCGAAAGCTGCGTTAACTATGTCGGCGTCGATCTGAATACCGCCAGCTGGGCGTTGCTCAGTTTTGTCTCCGGTATCGGCGCGACCCTGGCTAAGTCGATTGTCCAGCAACGCGATGAGCTGGGGGGCTTCAGCCGTCGGAAACAGTTGCTTGAAGTGCCCAGGTTCGGTAAGAAAGCTTTTGAGCAGGCCGCTGGATTCCTGCGGGTGCGCAACTCAGAACAGCCGCTCGATAACACCGCCGTCCACCCGGAGCGCTACAAACTGGTGGAGCAGATGGCAGCCGATCAGGGTGTTGCCTTGACGAAACTGATCGCCGAACCGCGCCTGCTGGAGAAGATTCAGCTGCAGAACTATGTCGGCGCGGACATCGGTCTGCCGACGCTGCGGGATATTATCAGTGAACTGCAGAAGCCTGGGCGTGACCCGCGCGAATTCTTTGTCACCGCCAGCTTTCGCGAAGATGTCATGGAGGTCAAGGATCTCATTGAGGGGATGACCCTGAACGGCATCGTGACCAATGTCGCGGCTTTCGGTGCTTTTGTCGATATCGGCGTGCATCAGGATGGCCTGGTGCATATCAGCCAGCTGGCCGATCGCTTTGTCAAAGATCCGAACGAGGTCGTCAAGGTTGGTCAGCAGGTGCAGGTGCGGGTGGTCTCTGTCGATCTGCAGCGCAAGCGGATTGCCCTGACCATGCGGTGCAGCAACGGCGAGCAGCCAAGCGATATACAACGGCAGGCGCCGCAGCAGAAAAAGTCGTTTCAACAGCAGCCGGCAAAAAAGTCCGCTGAAAAACCGCAGACCGACCTGGCAGCGGCCTTTGCCAAATCGGGTTTCAAGGTCAAAAAGGGAATTTAGTCAGACATGGAAAAACAACTGGTTGATCTGCATGTCCATTCGACCTGCTCGGACGGCTTTTACTCACCGCGAGAGCTGGTGGAGATGGCGGCGGAAAAGGGACTGACCGCGATTGCGCTGGCCGATCACGACAACGTCGCCGGCATCAGCGCCGCGCAACAGGCGGGGGCAGAGCTGGGCGTCGAAGTGCTGTCAGCGGTCGAGCTGTCGACCCTCTGGTACGACTATTTCGATATGCACCTGCTCGGCTACGGGTTTAATCACGAGGATCCCTACCTGATTCGGCAGCTGGAGGAATTCCAAGAGTTCCGCTCCGGGCGCAACCGGCAGATCATTGAGCGGGTCAATGAAAAGCTGGCCGGTGAACAGCGGCAACCGCTCGATCCGGATGCGGTCCGCAAGCTGGCCGGCGGCACCATTGGTCGGCCGCATATCGCCCAGGCGCTGCGCGAGGCGGGCTACGTGACCCACAACGAAGAGGCGTTCGTCCGTTATCTGGTCCCCTGTAATGTGCCGAAACGCTATTTCCCGGTCGATGAGGCGATCAGTCTGATCCATCGCAGTGGCGGCATCGCCGTGCTGGCGCATCCGCCTTATATCAGCCGCGATCGGCAAAAGCTGGAGAAGCTGGTCGCCGAACTACTGCCGCTCGGGCTTGATGGGATCGAAGCGTACAATAACGGCTCAAATCTGGAGGACACCGACTGGCTGATCAAGCTGGCGCGCAAGTATCAGCTGATTGTCACCGGCGGCTCGGATTTCCATGGCGATCCGGGTTCCAATATTGAGATCGGCAGTGGCTTCCGAGGATTGGAAATCCCCTATCGTTGCGTTGAAGAGATCAAGCAGGCGCAGCTGCGACGGCACGTAAAATAAACGCAAAGGGCGATCCGTCGGGTCGCCCTTTCGCCGTTTCGCTGTTATTTGTCCTGCCATTTTGCCGGTCTTTTTTCCAGAAAAGCGGCCATCCCTTCCTTTTGGTCCTCAGTCGAGAAACAGAGCGCGAACAGATCGGCTTCATAGATGAACGCCTTGTCGATATCCATTTCCATGCCGTTATCGACCGCTTCTTTGATCAGACGGATCGCTACCTGCGATTTTCCGGCAATGGTTTCGGCCATGGTCTGCGCGACCGACAGCAGCTCTTTTTGTGGCACCACCTGATTGACCAGACCGATTCTTTCTGCCTCTGCCGCGCCAACCATCTCGCCGGTAAACATCATCTGTTTCGCCTTGCCTTTGCCGATCAATCTTGGCAGCCGCTGGGTTCCTGCCCAGCCGGGGATGATCCCCAGGTTGATTTCCGGCTGGCCGAGTCTGGCCGTATCTGCGGCAATCCGGATATCACAGGCCATCGCCAGCTCACAGCCACCACCCAGCGCAAAACCGTTGATGGCGGCGATCATCACCTTTGGCGAATACTCAATGGCGTTAAACAGTTGTTGCGCCTGCAACGCCACTTCGCGGGCGGCCAGCGGACCCAACGGCTGCATCACTGAGATATCACCGCCAGCGACAAAGGCTTTTTCACCAGCGCCGGTGATGATGACCACTTTGACCTGCGGATTGCTCTCCAGCTCGGCAATCATCAGCGTCAGTTCCTGTAGCGTCGCAGGGTTGAGGGCGTTGAGCGCCTGTGGTCGGTTGATCGTCAGCAGGGCGATCTGGTTGGTGATCTGCACCAGCAGATTCTGATACGTCATGTTAACTCCTTACGTTTGGTTCTGGCGGTCGGCAGGGCCACCAGCGGGTCATCGGGCCAGGGGTGTTTGGGGTAGCGCCCCTTCATTTCTTTTTTCACTTCGTGATAATTGACCGCCCAGAAGTTCTGCAGGTCCTGCGTCACCTGCAGCGGTCGACCGGCCGGGGAGAGTAGGTGGATGACCACCGCGACCTCGCCGCCGGCAATCCGTGGGGTTTCCAGCTGGCCGAACATCTCCTGCAGCTTGACCGCCAGAATCGGCATGTCTGCTGCCGGGTATTTCAGGCGGATCTGCGAGCCGCTCGGTACCTGCAGTCGTTCCGGTGCCAACTGCTCCAGCTGCTGCAGACGCTGCCAGTCAAGTTGGCTGCGCAGGGCCGTCAGCAGGTCAATTTTTTTCAGATCGGTGCGGTTACGACTGTTGCCGAGAAACGGCTGCAACCAGACGTCCAACGTATTTAACAGGCCGGATTCGCTGAGGTCGGGCCAGTTGTCGCTGTTCAGTTGTCGATGGAGAAAGTTGACCCGACCGACAAAATTCTCAGCCGCCGGCGTCCAGTTCAGCAGCTGTAAACCTTCACTGCGGATGGCGGCCAGTGTTGCCTGTGCCAGGCTCTCTGGGTCGGGTTTCTCCGGTCGTTCGGCAAGGATGATTTCACCCAGCTTCTGTTGCGCACAGCTGATCACCCGCCCTTCTTTGCTCTCCCAGTAACAGTGCCGTTGCCAGGGGAGTTGCGGGTAAAGCTGCATAAGCGTCGTTTCGTCCAGCTGACTGGCCAGGCTGATCAGGTTTTCCGCTGTTTTTCCCGGACGAAACTCGACAGCGATCAGGTACGGGGCGGGGCGTAGCGCTGAAGATTCATCGAGGGTTGCACCGAGCCCCGAACTGAGCAGGTAGTTTCTTGAGTTTGGCTGCCGCGCTTTGGCGATGCGGTCGGGGAAGGCCGCGGCCAGCAGTCGGCCAAGCTGTTCGGCGTTGCCGGCACGGGCTGGCAAGGGATTATCCAGCTTGAAATAGTGGTACCAGTAGCGGCTGGCGCGATCAATGGCAGAGAATTTGCCGAGATTGTTTGACCGGCGACGTTTCCATAGCTCTTCAAGTCGGTCGTACAGGTCGCAGCGGCTTTGCACGAGAGCTGGGCGCTGTGTCATCCAGGGATCGCGCTCACCGAGCAGGGCCGCCAGATCACAGCCAAGCGGAAGCTGCTGCAGCTGTTGTGCGGCAAGGAGCAGGCAGCCGAGTCGCGGGTGGCAGGGCAGCTCTGCCAGCGCTCTGCCGTGTGCGGTCAATTGCTCTTCGGAATTCAGCGCCGTCAGGGTTTTCAGCAGTGTCAGCGCCGCTTTCCAGGCTGTGGTTGCCGGAGGATCAAGCCAGGTCAAGGTTGCCGGATCGGTCACGCCCCAGTTGATCAGCTCCAGCGCAAGAGAAGACAGGTCCGCGTTGCGCATCTCTGGAGGCGTGAAGGGGAGCAGCGTGCCCTGGTTGCTTTGCGTCCAGAGCCGGTAGCAGGTTCCTGGCCCCAGCCGGCCCGCTCGTCCGGCCCGCTGGGTGGCGCTGGCTTGTGAGATGCGGCACAATTCCAGGCGGGTCAGGCCGCTGCCGCTGTCGAAGCGCGGCTGGCGGCAGTAGCCGCTGTCGATAACCACCGTGACCCCTTCGATGGTCAGGCTGGTTTCAGCAATATTGGTGGCCAGTACGATTTTGCGCAGTTTGCCCGGTTGAATTGCCTGCTGTTGTTGGGCGAAGGGGAGGCTTCCGTAGAGCGGACAGAGCAGATGCTGGGGACTCAGGTCGCCCAGCTGCTGGTGAACTCGGCGGACTTCTCCTTCGCCGGGGAGAAAAACCAGCAGGTCGCCGCTGGTTTCCTGCAGCGCGCGGCGGATCGCATTGGTCGTCGTTTCGACGATCTTTTGTTGTGGCGGCTGGTTCAGGTAATGGATGTCGACCGGAAAGGAGCGCCCCTCACAGATCAGGCTCGGCGCATCCAGCAGTTTTGCCAGCGGTTCGCTGTCGAGGGTTGCCGACATCACCAGCAGCTTCAGGTCGTCCCGCAGCCCTAACTGGCTGTCTCGGCAGAGCGCCAATGCGAGATCGGATTGCAGGTGGCGTTCGTGAAACTCATCAAAAATCACCAGTCCCACTCCGGATAGCTCCGGGTCGTTCTGCAGCCGACGGGTCAGGATGCCCTCGGTGACCACTTCGATGCGCGTCTGTCGTGACACCCTGCGTTGATAGCGTATGCTGTAGCCGACCGTCTGTCCGACCCTTTCGCCAATTTGCCCGGCCATAAAGCCGGCGGCGTTGCTGGCCGCCAGTCGCCGGGGTTCGAGCATCAGGATCGATCGGTTTTTCAGCCAGGGTTCATTCAGCAGCGCCAGGGGGACGCGAGTGGTTTTTCCGGCTCCCGGCGGTGCCTGTAGGACGACCACCCGAGAGCTGCTCAGGCTGTTGCGCAACGCAGGGAGAACTTCATCAATGGTAAAGGCTGGTTCGTTCATCGTTTCCAGTTTTGTCAGAGGAGCGTTCACCAGTATGTCATGCTGTCTGGGGTACAACAACATAGAACTCGCCAGTCAGTTGTTGTAAGAAATTCCAAATTTGTTCTAGCCGGCAGGTCTTAACGGACAACTGATCGATATTTAATATAATAATATTATTATTAGATGTTTACCTGTTGCTATGAATGTTGAGATGATGTAAGAAAGTGATAGAAAATCTTAATGACAAGCTATTGGTGATTATATGAATTCTGTTTTGCCACATCTGTTGTTGGTTAATGACAATTCTGACGCTGTGAAGCAGCTGCTTTTACTGCTTGAGCCTTTACCGGTTCGTTTGAGCGTGGTTCCGGGTGGTGTTGAAGCCATTGAAGTGCTGCGATCAACCCGGGTGGATCTGCTGCTGACGGAAATTGCCATCGGTGAGTTCGATTGCTGGCGATTGACCCGGCTGGTTCGTTCGGGAATTTACCAGAGCAGTTCTGATATTCCAATCATCATTATAACTCAGCTCTGGTGTGAGCGGATTACCGAAGTTACTGCGCGTGAGTTTGGCATCAACCACCTGATGACATTTGCCGATGCAGAGCATCTGCCCGAACTGGTGATGCATTGTATGCAAGGTCATTGCAGTTCGGTGCGCAGAGCCAGGATTCTGGTGGTAGAAGATAATCCGGATAACGCCAGGCTGGTCAGCAAGATTCTGCGTGAACGCTTCGATGTCGATCTGGCTGCGGATGGACAGCAGGGATTGGCGGTCTGGAAACAGAATGTTTACGATCTGGTGCTGCTCGATGTGATGTTGCCGAAAATGTCCGGTGAGGATGTGCTGCATGAAATTTTAAGTCTTTCTCCGCAGCAGCCGGTTGTTGTCATGACAGCGCACGGTTCGATTGATCTGGCGGAAAAGCTGATGCGGCGGGGAGCGGTCGATTTTATCACCAAGCCTTTCCGGCCTGCGCAGCTGCGTCAGGTCTGCGAACTGGCGGCGCGAAGGGATGACTATCTAATCAGCCACGCACAGTTCGCGCAGCGACTCGAATCTGTCCAGCAGCTGCAGAACCTGCTCGGGAATATTATCGATTCAATGCCGTCGATCATGATCGCGGTCGACTGCGACTGTCGGGTCACGCAGTGGAATCAGCAGGCGGAGTTAAAGCTTGGGATCGCGGCTGTTGACGCGCTGGGACAGCCACTGGAGGATCTGTCGATTGCGCAGGTCGGAATGCTTGAGGTGCGTCAGGCGATCAAAGAGCAGCAGGTGAAGATAAAGACGAAAGTGCCAAACAATACTGGTGGACCACTTTGCTTTTTCGATAAGACGATCTACCCGCTTTCCGAGGCGGGGTGTGGCGGTGCGGTAATCCGGATCGATGATGTCACTGACCGGGTTCTGCTTGAGGAGCGGGTGATACAGACGAAAAAAATGGCTTCTTTGGGGGAATTGATTGCTGGGATTGCCCACGAAATCAACAACCCGCTGGCTGGTGTCTTGCAGAATGCCCAGGTGATACGAAATCGACTTGACACCTCAGTGAACAAGAATCGGCTCGCGGCAGAGGCACTTGGAACGACCATGGAGACCGTCGCGCAATATCATCAGGAGCGTGGTGTCGCGTCGCGTCTTGACGCTATTATGGAATCGGGTGTCAGAGCAGCAAAAATAATCGAAACCATGTTGGCTTTCAGTTATCAGGGTGGCACCAAGGTCAAGCCGGAAAATCTTGCAGAACTGTTGGACAAGTCGCTTGAATTGGCTTCAAGTCATTATAGTTTGAAAAATAAGGTTGATTTTAAATCGTTGGAAATTGTGCGCGTCTATGATCCGCAGTTACCACTCGTTAACTGTGATGCCGGCCAGATTCAGCAGGTTCTGTTGAATCTATTGATGAACGGCGCACACGCAATGGGGGAGAAGCAACGTCGCTTGCCGACTGAGCAGCAAGGGCTCTATCGCGGTCGTTTTGAAATGCGTCTGAGTTTGCGTGAAGGGAATGTGCAGATAGAGATTGAAGATAGCGGGCCGGGGATTGATGAGGCCTCGTTGCCACGGGTGTTTGATCCGTTTTTCACTACAAAAGAAGTCGGCGAAGGGACTGGGCTCGGCTTGTTCATCTCATATCTGATTGTCACCGAAAACCATCATGGAACCATGACCGTCTCTTCTTCCGCAGGTAGGGGCGCGACCTTCACCATCAGTCTGCCACTGAACCAATCCTGAACCTTTTCCTTTAGTAAGTTGTCACTTTCTGCGTCTGCCAATTTTTGGCAGACGCAGCTGGGTTCTATTTTTATCTCTGAACAAACAAAAAAATAACCATAAATGTTATAGCTTGTTAAGTATTTTATATTTAACAAGTTTGGTTCATTAGTATTGCAAAACTTTCCGGGATCATTGTAATATAAGTTTTCGTGTCCTCTGATTTTGCTTTCCGTCAACGTTTGTCGTCAGGTCGCGATGTTGTAAGAATGTGCCAGTTTCTCATGTCATTGTACTGATTAATTCATACATGGTTTCAGGAGATTCAGATGACGATGTCAATTTTTCCCCCGGCGATTGAGGCCAGGCCTGCCCATCAGAGCGACCTTGCTGACATGGTGGTTGAGTCTCTTGAGTCGATTGGCGTTGAATATATCTTCGGCGTTCCAGGCGGAGCGATAGAGCCGCTCTACAATGCACTGGCCCGCAGTTCCCGACGTGGCGGTTTGCGACCGATCGTTGCCCGTCATGAGTCTGGGGCAGCGTTTATGGCCGATGGTTACGCTCGCGAAACCGGCAAGCTGGGCGTCTGCTGCTCGACAACCGGCCCGGGGGCAACCAACCTGATGACCGGCGTGGCCTCGGCCTACACAGAAAATACCCCGCTCCTGGTGATCACCGCCCAGACTGCCCTGCATCTGTTCGGTAAACACACCCTGCAGGAATCGTCCTGCACCGCCATCAATACCGTTGCCATGTTTCAGTCCTGTACCAGATACAGCAGCCTGGTATCTCATCGTGGTCAGCTGGAGGGGAAACTGGCTGCTGCCATTGCCGCGACTCAGGGGGTGCCGTCAGGCCCCGCGCACTTAAGCATCCCGATGGATGTGCTCAACTCGCCGCGTCGCACGCGTTCGAAATCGCTGTATCGGTTTGATTCGCTGTTCAGACCACATGCATTACTCGACACTGAAGCGCTACATGAACTGCTAGAGGAGTTGCTGCAGGCCCGGCGTATTGTGCTGTTACTTGGCGACGGCTGTGGCAAGGCGATTGATAAAATTCACGAGTTCGCCGAACTTGTTCACGCGCCGATCATCAGCGGCCCTTCAGGTAAGCGCTGGATTAATCATCAGCATCCGCTTTATCGTGGCGTGTTGGGCTATGCAAGCCATCGCAGCGCTCGTGAAACTTTGCAGGATGAGCGCAATGATCTGGTCTTAGCCGTAGGCACCAGATTCAGTGAGATGATTTTCTCTGGTTTTGAGAATAATGAAGAACTGGCAGGAAAGATTATTCATATCGATGAGAATCTTGAAAATCTGGCGAACTCACATTGGGCCCGCTTACAGGTCTGTGGCACCATCCGCAATATTTTTCAGTTTTTGCTTGAGGGTCTGCTGGCAAAGAAAAATGAGGGGACTCACTGTTTGCCTTTGAAGCCTGTTGCCGTCAGTTTGCGCGGCGACAGTTCAGCGGCCGATTTCCCCCATTCTCAAATTCAACTGAACGATCCCGCGGCCTGTGTTTCCGACGCGCTGCCGTTGAAGCCGCAGCGGTTGATGCGTGAGCTCTCAAAAAAAATGCCGGTCGATGCGCGGGTGTTTGTCGATGCCGGCAACAGTTGGGCTTGGGCGACCCATTATCTGCACATGCGCAGCAGTGGCCTTTACCGCGTCGGGATGGGGTTCGGGGCCATGGCCTGGGCGATTGGTGCCAGTGTCGGTAGCGCCTTGGGATCGCCGGGAAGCCCGACTTTTTGCATAACCGGTGATGGTAGTTTTCTGATGAGTGGCCAGGAAATTACCGTCGCTGTCGTGGAAAAACTGCCGGTAATTTTTGTGATTCTGAATGACAGCGCCTTGGGGATGGTCATGCATGGGCAGCGGATGGGCGGGGCTGAACAGATCGGCTTCGAACTGCCGCCCATAAATTTCGCCCAGGTCGCTCGGGGGATGGGGGCAGCGGCTGAAACCATCTGCACCATCGAAGAGCTGACCACACTCGATTTTGCTGAAATCTGTCGTCGTGAAGGGCCAACGCTGCTCGATGTGTATATCGATCCGGAAGAGGTCCCGCCAATGGGGGCGCGAATGAAAACCCTTGGGCGGAGTCAATGAAAAAGGCGGCAGAGAAGAAAATCTCAGCCGCCTTTTTTGTTGTTACCGGCGATCAGGCACAGCACGTGGTGGCGGCCCCTGATAGTCAATATCTTCACAACGCATTGGCAGAAAGGCACCAGCTGGACGTTCAATGGTGTCGGTGTAGCAGGCGGTGACGCCACTGTTGACGATTATTGTGCCAATACGGCAGATTTCCTCACCTGTAAATCCCTGATCACAGAGAAAGGCAGAGGCATAGCCGGTCAGGTTCATCGCTTCATCGTAACGCTGGAGTAGAACTTTTTCTATTTCATAGGCCAACGTTAAGTGCTCGCCTTCTGGGAATTTCAGGTCTTTAGAGACACGCTCCATCGCTGGAACACGTTCATCACCTTTTGCGACAGGGCGGGAATAGCCCATGAAATTCGGAGAAATTCCGGTTTTGGCCGTCTGCTGCAGGACAAACTCTTCGGCAGAAAGTCCTGTTTTTATTGCATTCAGAGCGGACGAGATGAATTGACAGCCGCCTGCCAGAGTGCGTTGTGCATAGTTGCGTGAGTCAGCAGCCAACAGGCCTGCAGTGGTTGCCGCTACAATCGATGTGCGCATGGTGCCCCCGAGTGCACCAATCTGATTGCACCAGATGCGTGGATCAGGCCAACTCATGCTGATAAATATCGCTTCAAACCAGTCAGCTATTCTTCGTTCAACCAAACGTCCGGTGGCATTCAGAATGAGCACCTGGAAATAGCTTTTATGACCGATAAACTCCTCGAGCATGTTATAGCCATGACAATAAACCGCTTCGCCGATCTTCCAGCCACCTTTTCGACTGCGGATTGTTCCGCGGTTTCTATCCCAAAAACTGGTATCTACTGGTGGGTTAGTCTTCAATGATATAGTCCTCGTCGTTCTGAAAAGGCATCGCAGTTATCGGCTTGTTGAGCATTTCCATACCGTGGGCCAGCAATCCGGGCGCGCATAACAGCTGAAAAATTCCTGCACTGTGTTTTGGTTGAAATTTAAAGTCTGCAAAAACTGCAGCTGCTACACCAGTTGTCAACCAGCCCAGGTTATACGGGCGTAGTTGTTCAGCCAGCGTCACGCCAAACTTCAGTGCCTTGCCTGCTCCGGGCAGTGTGGCCAGTTGTGTGGCGATCTGCGTGGTCATTAGGTCTATTCCGCCAAAGTAGCTGCCAAAGCCGGGTAGTGGGTGCCAGTCCCCTTGGGCTGGTCGCTCTGCCGATTTTATCTGTTCTTCAATCAGGCTGTCGATTGCACTGTTATGGGTTTTATTGAAGAACCGAACGCAGCGTTCTATGGCCCCGGAACCCAGGTGCTCGCCACCTAAAATACTCAATGCGACCGGCAGAATGTGATTGTAATCCGACTTGCCGATGCCGGTATTCATCGCCGCTCGGGTTGCCGGATGGCGGGGGCCCGGATTAAGCAGCGCAATCATGAGCTGTTCCAGCAGCTGAACCTGGTCTGCCGATGGCAGCTCTCCTTTGAAGAGCAGGAAAAGCACTTCAGGGAAGCTTCTCTTCTGCATTAACTCCATCAGATTGTAGCCGTGACAGTGAACCTTCTCAGCAATATAGGGGTTGTCTGCGGCAGGGGTCTCGCACCAGATTTTCGTCGCCGGGCGGTTGGTGAACTTTTGTTCCCGCCTTTTTTCGCCATCGCGCGTTTTTGTCATGTTCAGAACCTGTAGCTGACTTCAGCCCAGAAACTTCTGCCTGCCAGCGGGTAATCACCGGTAAATCCAGGAATTCCCGCCCGGCTTGGTTCGTAGGCGTCTGTATCAAAGAGGTTTCTTGCCGCGACGCTGACATCAAATCTTTTGAGAATGTTATTCTTGTGCAGCGTCAGGTTTACAATACTGTAGTCATCTATTTGTGGTCGCGTATCGTTGGCCGCGCGTTTCCGGTCCGCTACCCAGTTCAGCTGTGTTTCGACCGACCAGTCCGGCAGGAATTTCCAGTTAGCGGACAAGTACAGCTCTTGGCCCGGAGCATCGGCAATTCTGTTGCCGGTTGCGACGTCTTCGGAATGCTGTAAGGCATAATTTCCTTGAATTTTTAACTTTTGAGTTGCCTGCCAAAGAACTTCAAGCTCCAACCCGTAGCCTTGCTGATCGCGGGCATTTTGCGCTGTTGCTGTGCTGCCACTGCTGTCGGGAACAAATTCAATCAGATCGTCGGCCTGATAGTAATAAAAGCTCAGGTTGGTCTGCAGGTTGAAGGTGAGTCGGTAGTCAAAGGCCAGCTCCAGTGTATCGATGGTTTCCGGATCAAGTTGTGGATTACCGAGGGCGACCGGATTGTTGATTGAATAGAGTTCGACAAACGAGGGGGCGCGGAAGGCGCGGCCATAGAGGAGTTTGGTCGTCAGGTTGTGGCGTGTCGACCAGACCAGCGCCAGACGCGGGTTGATGGTCTCTCCGAAATCTGAATAGCTATCCAGCCGGATACCTGCGGTTAATTCCCAGTCCGGGGCGAAATTCCATTCATCCTGAATGGAGAGGTAGTAGGCCGTACGGTCCGAATCGGGCAGAAACACGTACGGGGTGTCGGTCACTTGTGTCATGGAACCATCAAGCGGGCTGCCGGGGCCAAAGTTTTTCTCTTCGCTGGTGATCCAGACTTCATGGTACTTAAAGCCGCTGCCGAAGCGGATTTGATGAGAACTTAATCCGCGATAGAAAGCGGTCAGATCTAAGCCGTACTGCTGGTCGGTTCCATCCGGTTTGCCAATCATGCCGTCTGTAAAGAAAACTGATCTTGTGGGGTTTACTAAATTCAGATTGCCATCGCTGCCGATTGGCGCATTGGTGCCTGCTGGCAGCAGGTTGAAGCGGCTCTCGCTGCGGTGGTGTAGATAATTCAGGTTTGCCTCCAGATCCCAATTGGTCAGCAGCTGATCTGATTGCCAGGATAGATCGGCTAGATGCTGGTCTGCATCTTCCCCACCATTTGGGTCGAGCGCAAATGCTGCCCCTGCGCCCATGCCGGCATCATCTTGATGCCAGTACCAGTGGCGGAATTTCCAGTTCTTACGTGAAATCTCTAGGTGGGTGTCAACCAAATTGTAACGGGTGTCAAGCGGGCCGGGTGCATTTGATAAGTTGCTGTCCAGTATCGATTGCAGATCACTGTTGATGATACGGTTTGAGTCACCAGCGCTCTTCTGCTGTTCGACAGAGAAGGCCAGATCCCAGCCTGCGTAACTGCTGCCATGTTGCAGCCAGCTGTTATGTGTATCGAATGAGCCATGCCTGGTTCCCACCACCGTTCCGTTGATATCCTGGCTGTCTTTCGTGATGATGTTGATGACACCGGCGAAAGCGTCTGCACCATAAACCGCGGAACCGGGGCCGCGGATAACTTCAATCCTTTCGATTGCCTCCACCGGCAGGTGAAATTGCAACGGACGTCCGCCGGTAAAACTGGGGAACGAAATGCCGTTCATTAACAGTAGAACCTGCGGGTTGAACTTTGTATGAATTCCTCTGATTGAGTAGACCGAATCGAGCCGCCCCTGAGTCGAAACACCAACGTGCAGGCCAGGTACTTTCTCCAGGACTTCATCCAGAGTTGTCGCACCCATCGCTTCAATCTGTCGGGCCGTAATAACGCTGGCGACCGCCGGCGCTTTATAGGCCGGTTTACTGCTGCCGGTGGCGATGCTGACAAACTCCTCACTGCCGTAGAGTTCCTCCATGCCATCGCCATTCAGCTGCAGCAGCGTTTCAGATGGCCCGGCGTGGACGACCTGATGCGGGCAGCAGAGCGCTAAAGTGAATAGCAGTAGTAGGTAACTTAACTTTTTTGACATAAACGAACTCCCGCCTGTTAATGGCTGGTATCTGCTTCTTCGATACTCCATCCATTCACCAAGGTCTCTGTTTGATGATGGCTCGCCGTGACCAGGGGTAAAGGGATGATGATGCTGAATGTTGATCCCTTGCCCGGTTCACTTTCTACTTCAATGGTTCCCCCCATCAATTCACAGAAGCGTTTCGTGATCGCCAGCCCCAGCCCGGTCCCTTCGAAGCTGCGGGTGGTGCTGCCGTCAATTTGTCGAAATTCTTCAAAAATAAGTTTTTGCTGTTCCGCAGTCAGGCCGATTCCGGTGTCTGAGACTTTGATGGTCAGCAGACGCTCTGAAAGATGCGGGGTGACACGAATGCTGCCTTGACGGGTGAATTTTCCGGCGTTGCTGAGCAGGTTGAGGACGATCTGTAGCAGCTTCTCTTTGTCGAGCTGAACCTCGGTCTGTTCCTGCAGCGCTTCTATTGACAACTGGTTGTTGTTCTGGCGCAGGATTGGAAAAATCGTTGCGCCGGCTTCTTTCAGCAGGGCATTGATATCAACGGCCTGTAATTTTAAATCCATTTTTCCCGATTCGATTTTCGCCATATCGAGGATGTTGTTGATCAGTGTCATCAGTCGTTCGGCGTTGCGGATGACCAGCGTCAGTTCTTCAGCATGGTTGTCCATCCCTTCGAGCTCCAGATCTTCTCTGACCACATCGGAATAGCCGATGATCGCCTGCAGCGGAGTACGCAGTTCGTGGCTGATATTGGCAAGAACCTCAGATTTGTGCCGGCTGGCGGTTAACGCGGCGTCACGCGCTTCAAGCAGCTCGTGGGTGCGGATGGCCACTTCGCTCTCAAGCATTTCACCGTGCTCACGCAGGCGTTTATCCCGTTCGTTGAGGTTATTCATCATGCGATTAAAGACGCTGGCCAACAGGGTGATCTCCTTCGGGCCTTTGAGCTCGGCGTAAACGCGAGTCCCTTCTTTTTCGCTCTGCTCCATAACCCTGATCAGCTTGAACAGCGGCTGGAGCAGGCGGTTGATGCCGATGTTGACCAGAAACGCCAGAATTGCCGCGAACGACAGGGCGATGAAAATATTATTCAGAAAAATGCTGACTTGCAGCTCCCGCAGGGTCGCTTTCCCCATTACGACATAAACATAGCCCAGCTGTTCAATTCTCGGATTGACGAGCTGGAACTGGGAATCCTCTTCATTGGTTGCCTGGTCTCCGGTCAAGACCGGAGCGATGAAATGCCAGGCATCAGCATTCTGTTCTGTGAGTCTGGCTCCGTTCATCCCCAGATCATTGTCGACCGGCAAGACCATTCTGCCACCGCCCTTTTTTGCCAGGGGGCTGTAGTCAGAATGAAAAATTCCCGCTTGAATGACATCAGGAAAACTCATGACTGTTGCCAGCGGCTTCTCTGCGTTTTCCTGGCTCGCGTAGATCAGGCCGAGCACGCTCTGGGCTGCAAGCGTATCGGTGATCTGCAGTCCCTGGGCAACCATCTGTTCAGCAGCACGGTTACTGGTCACCCAGGCCGTGGTTATCGATGCTGTCAATGCGAGGCCGATAATACCAAAGGTTACGATGGTCAGTAAGCGACCGCGAAAACCTGAAGTGCTTGCATGTATGCTGTCTCTCAGTCCCATGGAGCTGCCCGTTAACGTGCGGGGAACGACAGGTCAAAGGACTGCAGCTGGCTGTTACTGAAGTTCAGCCCCAGGTGTGCCGCAGTACGCATATTGACCGCCAGGTGTAATTTCTTTAAGGGGACTACGCCAGTTTTCCCCAGTTTCTGCTGCTGTTGGAGGTGCTCTGCCAGTTCCTGCCCCAGACCGAAATTATCTGGATATAAAGAGAAGAGGGCACCGCGCTGCACGTGGGTCGGTTTACTGGAGACGATCACTAGGTCGCGGTTCCAGGCTTCCTGCAGTAACATCGGCAGAACGATGTCCTCATCAGCTGTCAGCTTGTCCAGCGGCAGCCAGATCGTCGTACTGCGCCCCCGGTTCTCATCAAGTAGCTGACGGTATAGATGCATGGTTTCTCTTAGGTCTTCGGCAGAAAAAGCCGTAAGGTTTAAGCCGTAATTTCGGGCGGCCTTTTCTGCATAGGGGAGCAGCCAGCCATTTGCTTTAGGCGAGTAGACAACAAAAACCTGCTTGGTGTCTGGAACCAGGGATTTCAATCTGGAAAATATCTGCTCAGGGTCAGCTGACAGGCTGATTCCAGAAATGCCATTGGGAATCAGGGGCAGCGCGCCGATGGTTATCGGCAGCGGCATGTTTAATTGCTGCGCGGTTAAAAAACCACGTTTTCCCAGAGCGATAATCCCCTTAACCTGAGATTTTTCAAGACGTTTACGCAGCTGCTCGATATTCTGATCTTCACTGAGAGGATAAAGAGAGTATTCTGCGTTCTCCAGCGACTTGATTCCCTGAATGATGGTATCAAATATCGCCCTGTAGGGACTTGGAACTTCGGGATATAATACGGCGAAGCGCTGTGCCGAAAAAGCTTCAGACGCAAAGGGGAGCAACAAGCAGCAGCTGGTGAGGCTGAAGAGCAGCAGTCGCAGGGCCAGTCGCCTGCACTTAAGAAGTATGCCGTGCTGGCCGATTGATCCACAGAAGTTATGGAGGTTGCTTCGAATCAATCTCTACCCACGAGGAAAGGTTGGCTGATATTAAGTAACTACAGTCAATTAATGAGTTGTTAAAATCCCACAGCTTAGAAATCAGGTCAATATTTTTGTCGTATTCGAGTTGGGATAATTGATCTTTTCTGTCCGGGCTTAGGTCGACAGGTGGCGAATATAAATTGATCAATACCGTTTGGTGGGTTAGGATTTTACCTGTTGTTTTCCCTTTTAGTCTGCCTGGTCCGTCGAATGAGTGTTACGCAACCGCTTAAAAATCAACAAGGTTCTGTCCTGGTGTTTGTCCTGGTCGCAGTGACGCTGCTTGGACTGATGGCGGGAATTGCCGGCAGCAGTTGGCAGACAATTGTCACGCGGGCCAAAGAGCAGGAGCTGCTCTGGCGTGGTGGGCAGATTCGTCAGGCGATCGGCTCTTATTACCGCACGGCGCACGGGGGGGGGCAATTATCCTTTCCGGCCAATTTTGAACAATTACTTAAAGACCCGCGTTTTGCCGGAACCAAGCGTCATCTGCGCCGGCACTATTTGGACCCGATGACCGGGGAAGACTGGGATTTGATCAAGGAACCGAACGGTCGGATCAAGGGGGTTCGCAGCAGCAGTCAGAAAGAGCCGTTTAAGAAGGACAATTTCAGCACAGAAAACGAAAAGCTGGCAGGCAAGACAAAGTATTCGGAATGGGAGTTCATCTATGTTCCGGCAAAGAAAAATGACTCTTCCGCAAAGTCCCCTGCTGTTCCGAAGCAGCCAGGTAGTTGATTTTTAAACTGTTTAATTACTGGCAAAAACGCTGAATTGCAGCGGATATCTGTTCTTTGGCGATGTTGCCGAAGGCCAGTCGCAGATAGCTGTTTAATCCCGGGCCGAAAGCTTCGCCCGGCAGACAGATCAGGTTGGCCTGGTCAGCGAGCCGTTTCGCCGCCGCACGGCCGGTCAACTCTGACCATGGGTGCTTGATCCAGGCAAAGAAAGAACCGCTTGCAACCAGTTTAAAACTGCTGCCAGAATTTGCAAATCCCGCCTTGAATAGATCGTGTCGCTCGCGCATCATCCGCGCATTCTCCGCCACCCAGTCGTCCAGATAGCGACAGCCAAAGGCCAGCGCCAGCTGTGCCGGCCGCGGTTGGCAGACCGCCATGCTGTCCTGCAGTTTCAGCGCCTGTCCGATCAGTTTTTCTGATGCGATCAATGCGCCACAACGCAATCCGGTCAAAGCAAAGGTTTTGCCGAACGAGGCGATCTGGATAAAGTTGTCCGGCCAGTTACTACGACTGAACAGTTGGTGTGGAACTTCTTCGATAAAGGCGTTGTAGGTTTCATCCAATACGAGTGCCAGCTGTTTCTGTTGTGCGAGTTCAAACAGTGCCGCGATGGTTTCGGCAGGGATGACTGCTCCGGTCGGATTACTCGGAGTGACCAGCAGGATCGCTCTGGTTTTTGGCGTGATCAGTGCGGCGATGGTTTCAATATTCGGCTGTCCGCCATCTTCTGGAATAAAGGGCGCGAAGACCGGCTTGATCCCTAGCGCCTGCAAGCCCATCGGATGATCAAAGTAGGCCGGAGATTGCAGGATGACTTCGTCCCCCGGCTGGCAGAGACAGCAGATTGCCAGCCAGAACGCCTGGCTGGCGCCTATGGTCAGGCAGATCTGGCTGGCCGTCGGTGCCCTCTGGTAGCGGCGCTGATACCATTCACTCACGGCCTGACGGACCTCGGGCAGTCCTTCATCCGGGCTGTATTTGAAGGTCAGCGGGTCGTTCAGGCTCTCCTGCAGATGCGCAATCAACTGCGACGGTGGCGGGTAGTCGGGGATCGCCTGGCAGAGATCGATCAGTGGTTTTTCGGCCGGAAAAGATCGCCCTGCAAGCCAGCTTTTGACTTCGGTGATCGGCGGTGGCTGAATCTGCCGGATATGGGGCTGGGTGAACATGTCGCTTAGGCTCGGCGGATGATTTCGACCAGCAGTTCGCTGACCTTAACCATGTCCTCAACGCTGACCTGCTCATGAACCGTGTGCACTTTGGCCATGCCGGTCGCCAGAATGACCATTTCGATCCCTTTGCCATTGTAGACGTTGGCGTCGGAACCGCCACCTGCCGCGCGAACTTCCTGTGGTCGGCCAAGGGCCGTTCCGGCAGCGCGGACGAGCTGCAGTATTCCAGCATTTTCAGCAACCTGCATGGCTGGAAAATCCTCATGCAGTTCCAGTGACATCGAAGCACGTTTGGTTTCACCCTTGACCAGGATGGTCGCGAGATTGACTTCTTCTTCCAGCGCTGCGACCATCCGCTCGGTTTGTTCTCTGAGCTTATTGACATCGTGGCTGCGGATTTCCCCTTTCAGGCTGACCAGTCGCGGGATAATGTTGGAAGCCAGCCCGCCCTCGATGGTGCCGATGTTTGCGGTTGTCTCATGGTCGATGCGCCCGAGCGGCATCCTGCCGATCGCTTTGCAGGCGATCTGGATTGCGGAAATCCCCTCTTCGGGACAGACGCCGGCGTGAGCTTCATGGCCGAAGATGTCGGCTTTGAAGCGGTTGGCCGCCGGAGCCCGATTGATGACGATATCGACGCCGGTGGTGTCGAGGGCCAGGCCGCGTTTGGCGGTAAGGCGCGAAAAGTCGAGGTGTTTGGCACCGAGCAGCCCCTGTTCTTCACAGATGGTGATGACAACCTCCAGCGGAACATGCGGGATCTGCTGTTCCTTGAGAACTTCGAGCGCCTCGAGGATTTCGACAATGCCGGCTTTATCGTCAGCGCCGAGAATGGTTTCGCCGGCGCTGGTGAAAATTCCGTCCTGCAACAGTGGCTGCACATTTTCCGCCGGAGTCACGGTGTCCATATGAACTGAGAGCAGGAGCGAATCGCCTGCTTTGTTACCGTTCAGGCGGATAATCATATTGTTGCTGTCGCTGCCGATTTTCGTGCCGGCGTTGTCATATTCGACGGTTGCGCCCAACTGTTCGAAGCGCTGCTGCAGATAAGCAGCGATCGTCGCTTCTTTGAAGGAAGGGCTGTCGATAGCGGCCTGACGGGAAAATTCTGTGCAGATACGTTCTCTGTTGATCATTGTGTGTCTCCCTTGCATTCGGTGGATTCGGCTGCGTATGTTAGCCGGAACCGCAGGCCGAGGCAATCATTTCGGGCTGCGGTTTTCTTGGACATCAGTAGCTCAGAAATGTTATCATCCGCTAATTCACTCCAAGTATCTAACAGTAATCCCAGAGCCCGAGGCTCTCCTCTGCCTGTATTGAGTTTACTGATGAATTTTAATCAAGATTTTCAACCACCGCGCTCGATAAATACGCCGTCACCCAAGCGTCCGAAACGGCGCAATGTCTCGATTGTTGCCGGACTGCTGATCGCAGTCGTTGTTGTCGTCATGTTGTTGAGCGGCGAACCGGGCCCGGATCTGGAAGCAAGCACCCCGCCGCTGGAAATATCTGCGCCAAAAGTTGTCTTGCCGCCACAGCCGGTCCGCCGCGAAATCCAGAATACCGTTCAGTCCGGTGAAACAATCTCTGCCCTGCTGGGGGATTATTTCACGCCGCAGGAGATTCACAACCTCAATATTGAGAGTCGTGAGGTTTTCCCTTTTACGAAAATCTGCGCCGGCCAGCCTTATCGAATCTGCACCACCGATGGTGAATTTGACAGTTTCATCTACGAAATCGACTCGGAAGAGTTATTGGTCATCAGCCGCGAAACCGAAGAGACGCGAATGGAGCGGGTGCCGATCATTTATGATGTAAAAACTGAAATGGTGCAGGGGACGATTAAGTCCAGCCTGTTTGATGCGGTGACCGAGATCGGTGAAGAGCCTGAACTGGCTATTTCACTGGCTGATATCTTCGCCTGGGACATCGATTTTATCCTCGATCTGCGGGTTGGCGACACCTTTCAGGCACTGGTTGAAAAGCGTTTCCGTGAAGGGAAGCCTGCCGGTTACGGCAAAATTCTCGCCGCCGAGTTCATCAACCGAAAAAAAACCTTCAACGCCGTGCTCTATCAGGATGGCGATCAGCGGGCGTCCTATTATGATGAAACCGGCGAAAATGTCCGCAAGGCCTTTTTGAAAGCACCGTTGTCATTTTCGCGGATCTCATCAGGTTTCAGCATGAAGCGTTTTCATCCGATCACCAACACCTGGAAATCCCACCCGGCTATCGATTATGCTGCAGCTCCGGGAACCCCGATCAAAACTGTCGGTGACGGCTCAATTACCCGGATTGGCTACACCAAGGGCAACGGTAATTTCATCGAAGTACGCCACAGTAACGGCTACACGACCCTTTATCTGCATATGAAGGGGTTTGCCCGTGGCATGCAAAAAGGCAAACGGCTCTCGCAGGGGCAGGTGATCGGCTATGTCGGCAGCACCGGCCTGGCAACCGGGCCGCACCTCTGTTTCCGGATGCGCAAAGACGGCAACCCGATTAACCCCTATAAGGTCAAGGTGCCTGCAGCAAAGGCCGTTGCAAAAGCGCAACTGGCAGATTTTAAAGCTAAGGCGGCACCGTTGCTGGCACGCTTTGAAGAAAGCCGTGCCGCCGCGCAAATGGCCGAGCTGGACGCGCCTGTCGATGATTCGCTGCCGGTTCTGGAGTCCGCCCAATGACCGGTTGGCATGGCCGACTGCTCAACGTGGATTTGACTAACGGACGCTGTTGGCCTGAAGCACTCCCCGCTGAATTGTTGCACACCTATCTGGGGGGGCGTGGGCTCGGCGTCCGGCTGATGCGCGATTATTATCAGCTCGATCCCTTTGCTCCCGAAATGCCACTGATCTTTTCCGTCGGGCCACTTTGTGGAACTGCCGCACCGACTGCCGCCCGTCTGGGGGTTGTTTCCCGTTCGCCGTTGACCGGCACCATCTATGATTGCTCAGCCGGCGGCCGCTTTGCCTGGCGTTTGAAGGCGGCCGGATTTGATGCGCTGAAGATTGTCGGCCAGAGTGCCGCGCCGGTGGTGTTGAAAGTAACGCCACAAGGTGGGGAGTTGCTGCCTGCGCAACAGCTGTGGGGTTTAACGGTTGGCGAAACCGTCGCACAATTACAAAACCACGGCAGTGTCGCCGCCATTGGTCCGGCCGGTGAAAATCGGGTCCGTTTTGCCAATATCATGATGGGTGAAGGCAACTCGCTCGGGCGCGGTGGGTTGGGCGCGGTCATGGGGGTGAAGAACCTCAAAGCTCTGGTTGTCGATGGTGACTTGAAGGTCGCCATTCCGGATCAGGGGCGTTTTGACGTGGCGCGGCGCGATATCCTTCGTCTGTTCAAGGCTTCGCCAATCATTTACGGTGATCTGGGGATCGCCGAATATGGCACGCCGGCGCTGGTTGATCTGATGGCGCAACGTCGGATGGCGCCGACCGAGAATTTCAAAAAAACCGTTTTTTCTGCCGCCGATCAATATTCCGGACCGGCGATCCGCAAGGCCTATCAACCGAAAAACCACGGCTGTTACGGCTGCCCGATCCAGTGCAAGAAGAGCACGCAGGATGGCACGCCACTGCCCGAGTACGAAACGGTTAATCATTTCGGCGCGTTAAACGGCATCAGCGACCTGCGTTCGATCGTCAATTCAAATAATCTCTGCAATCAATTAGGAATGGACACCATCACCGCCGCTGCCACTCTTTCTTCCTGGGGGGAGATCCGCGGCAGCTTTCCTCGGGCAGAGGAGATTGGTGAACTGTTGCAGAAGATTGCCCTGCGCAGCGAAGAAGGAAATCTGCTCGCTGAAGGTGCTCAGCGGATGAGTGAACAACTGGGGCAGCCGCAGCTGAGCATGAGCGTCAAGGGGCTGGAGCTCCCCGCTTATGATCCGCGTGGCGCTTACGGCATGGCACTGGCTTACTGCACCAGCAACCGGGGCGGCTGTCATCTACGGGCATATCCGATCTCGCATGAAATTCTGCGCAAACCGGTGCCGACCGACCGTTTCGACTTTGCCGGTAAGGCGCGCATTATCAAGATCGCCGAAGATTGCAACGCCACCATCGATTCGCTGGTCGCCTGCAAATTCTCCTTTTTAGGTGCCAGTCTCGAAGAGTATGCCGAACTGCTGTCGGCAACGACTGGCGTTGAATACTCGCCCCAGCAACTCAAGCAGATAGGTGAACGCATCTACCTGACCGAGCGTTTCTACAACCAGAAGAACGGTTTTAGCGTGATGGATGACCAGTTACCGCAACGTTTTTACCGCGAAGCTGGCAGCAGTGGCGAGGGGATTGAGGTGGCGCCGATTGATCGGCAGCGGTTTGATGAAGAGATCCAGAAATACTACCGGATCCGTGGGCTTGATGAGCAGGGCTGCTTTACTGCTGATAGTTATCTGGACCAGCAACCATGATCCGTCAGCTCAGGAAATACGCCGAGAAGCTGCAACTCGACGGCAGCGCGCTGGCGGATAAATCCGCGCTTCTCGCCCAGGATGACCGTTTGCTCTCTCATGGCAGCGAAACCTTGTTGCCGCTCGGACAGGCGGTGATAAAGCGTCTCAACGTGGTTTCGCTGGTGGTTGCACAACCGCCGCTGCCGCTGCTGGAAATCCTGTTGCAGCGTATGCCGCAGACTGCACGGACGCTGATCCCGCAGGACACCGAAACCAGAACCTTTCTGCACGATATCCCGCTGGTCCGACGCGATGAGTTCTCGCTGGAAAATCCACAACGACTGGTCGAGTTGCTTGGCCAGCGCAAGGGGATTCTGGTCGAAGGGGTCGGGATTATGGCCACCGGCAGTGTCACTGTCGAGCAGGCTTATATCAATTACTCTTCGGTCTATCACGCGCTGTTCGTCAAATTACTGCTGATGTTGCTGGTCGAGACGCCCCCTTCAAAGACTGAACTTGAACTGTTGCAACCGCTGATCACGCAGTTGTCGCAGCCGATTCCATTGCAGGTTGACGATCTGCTGTCCGGCCCATTGACCGAAAAAGTCGAGTTGCTTGCCGCGATTGATCAAGTCGGCAAACGGACCGTGGCCTTGAAGCTGGTCGATTCCTTTTTCGGCAATATTTCCGCGAGTATGACAGATCAGATTCTCATCTCACAATCCGCCTCAAGTCTGGATGAGCTGCCGGGCTGTATCGATCTGGTTCCGAACGACAATTCCAGTACTGCCGGAATAACCGCATCGAGCGAACTGATCGCCCACCGTGCCATCTATCAGCAGAACGCGGTCCGGTTGATTCTGCATGGCCATCCAAAATTCACGGTTATTTTCAGCTTGCTCTGTGAAGAGACAGAATGTCGCATCAGCGATTGCTGGAAAGATTGCGACAAGGTTCGCTATCTGGACAAAGTTCCGGTGGTGGCCGGTGAAGTCGGCGCTGGTGGTATCGCCAGAAAAGTACCGCCGGTTATCGCCGCCGGTATCGCCGTTGTTTATGGGCATGGTGTCTTTGCCTGTGGCGTAGAAAATTTTAAAAAACCACTTCGTGCAATGATTGAGCTGGAAAACTGGTGCCGACGCGAGTTCCTGCAACGGCTGATGCAGCGCATTAAATGATAAGTCAGGAGACTCTGTGAGCTATTCCGATAACAACTCAGAAGGCGGCAGTCACGACCGCGGGCAGCTGTCGGTGATCGACATTTCCAAAAAGGGGCGCGAAAAGTTTCGTTCGCGAAAATACCGCGAAGCCTGCGAACTGTTCGCCCTTGGTCTGGAGCGAGAGCCAGACAATCCGTACCTGCTTTCAGGGATGGGGGATGCTTGTCGTGAAATCGGTAATCTTGAGGAGGCAGAGCGCTGTTATCGACGTTTGCTGGATGTGGATCGGAACAACCTGTTTGCCCTGCGCGGACTCGGTGACGTCTGTAAAAAACAGGGGCGACACCAGGAGGCGATCCGTAATTGGAAGCAGTATCTTGGTTTGCGGCCACGCGACAAGCATGTGATGACGCGAATCGCCGATAGCTGCAAGACGCTGATGCAGTTTGACCAAGCCGAAGAAACCTACCGGCAGATTCTGAAATACGAACCGCAGGAGCGCTTTGCCCTGACCGGCATTGCCGACCTGCAACACCGGCTGGGCCGCGATGTCGAGGCGATCCGCTACTATGAAATGGTCCTTGAGTTCGATCAGAACGAACTGCATATCCTGACCATCGTCGGCAAGCTCTGCTGGCGGATTAACGATTTCGACAAGGCAGAAAAATATTTCCGTCGGGCGCTTAAGATCGATCCGAAGAACCCCTACGCGCTTTACGGTCTGGGCAACTGCTACCGCTGGCACCGTCAGTACCAGAAGACGCTTGAAGTTTGGAGTGAAATTCTGGAGTTTTCCGAAGGGAACAAAACCCTGCATTCGCGGATGGGCGACGTTTATGTGCATCTGAATCAACCTGAAGCTGCTGAAAAATCCTATCAGTTAGCCCTGCAGGAAGGGTACGACCGGTTCGCCATGGTCGGGTTGGTTCGGCTGTTATGCGAGCGGGATATGTGGCAGCAGGCGATCGACATCTTCTGGTCATTGTGCGAAAAAGAAGAGGCCGCGGATCTGCAACTGGAAGAGTTGAGCAAGCGTTTTGTCCGTTCTGGACAACGCGAACTGATGCTTGCCTTCTTTCGCCGGCTGCTGGCAGCAGAACGCGGCTCAGAAGCTGCCTGTACCGGGATTCGCAGTCTGCTGGAAAAACTGCAGAGCAACGATTGACCTAAGCCACAGTCGTGAATTATCTCGCGCATCTTTATTTCTCCGATCCTGAACCGCTGGCCTGGGCCGGATCGTTGATGGGAGATTTTCACAAAGGCACGATTCCACAAGAATTTCCGCAACCTTTGCTGCGACATCTCATGTTGCATCGCCGCATCGACTCCCTGACTCAACAGAATGAAAATTTTCAGACCAGCCGCAGACGGCTTGATCCGCGTTTTCGTCATGCCCGCAGTGTTCTGGTCGATGTTTTTTACGATCACTTCTTGGCGCAGAACTGGCTGCAGTACCATCATCAGCCGTTGCTCGATTTTTCCCGGCAGGTCTATGCCGGGCTGGCCGAACAGCAGCAGCATCTCTCGCCAGGATTACTGAAAATACTGCCGATGATGAGCGAGCGGAACTGGCTCTACTCCTATCGTCTGGAAGAGTCTGTCGCTCGGGTTCTTGTGCGGCTGGAAGAACGGCTGAATCATCGTCTGCCGTTGGCTGAAGGTTTTTCTGAACTGCACCGTTGGCGAAAAGAGCTTGAAATTGATTTTGCCGCCTTTATGCTAGATAGCAGTGATTTTGTTGCGCGCTGGAAACAGGGAAATCCTTAATGTCGGTTGATTCAGGTTATTAATATTATTTAAGTGCCATTGCCGTGGAGGGAATAAATGAAACAGGAATTCTGGCCGAGAATTTTGCCGTTTGCCGTATTTATGGGCTTTATCGGCATTCAGGAAGGGGTCGTCGCGCTGGCCGAGAAGGGCATTCTGCCGCTCAGCGAGCAACAACTGCTCTTTCTCTACCCGATCAAGGCGCTGGTGGTTTTCGGGCTGTTACTGTTTTTTGCTCGCCGCTACACCGAACTGAACTTCTGCGATCTGCATAAGCTGTCCAACACTGCCCTGAGCATATTTGTTGGCGTTATTGTTTTCATCCTCTGGGTCAACATGGATTGGGACTTCGCCACCATCGGCGCGGCCAAGGGCTTTGATCCGACCCTGATTCAGGACGACGGCGTACGCAGCACCCTGATTGTTTTCCGTCTGTTCGGCGCAGCGCTGGTCGTGCCGATCATGGAAGAGCTGTTCTGGCGTTCGTTTTTATTGCGCTACATCATCAACGCAGATTTTTCCAGAGTCGCGATTGGCGCATTCACTTGGCCGTCCTTTCTTATCGGAGCGGCCTTCTTCGGGCTGGAACACAATCTGATTCTTGCCGGCGTGATGGCCGGAGTGGCTTACAATCTGCTGCTTTACAAAACGAAAAGTGTCGCCCAGTGCGTGCTGGCACATGCCGTGACGAACCTGATTCTGGGAATTTATGTGCTGCAGACAGGGCAATGGCAATTCTGGTAAACAAAGATTTTAAGCAACGGTCGGCATGTCATAAATACTGATAAACCGACCTCTGTTCATTCGCGATCGTTCGTAAACCATCTCTTTCGGATACGCCCATGGACAACCTGACTCCCCGCGAAATTACCATGATGTTTCTTGCCCTTGGAGTTTTGCTTTTTTCTGCGCGCGTGCTGGGCGAACTGGCCAAACGCTGCAACCTGCCGCCGGTGCTGGGCGAAATTATCGCCGGGATTCTGCTCGGACCGACCGTTCTCGGCTGGCTCGCACCAGACCTCAGTCACTCGTTATTTCCAACCCACGGCGGCGGAGCTCTGGTCCTGAGCGGCCTGACCACCCTGGCGATCGTGCTGTTTCTGCTGGTGGCTGGAATCGAGATCGATCTGCGCACAGTCTGGCGACAGGGGCGCTCGGCGGTTTGTGTTGCCCTGGCCGGAATGCTGCTGCCGTTTGCCCTGGGTTTCGTCACCGCCTGGTACGCACCGCAGCTTATCGGCTATCAGCCCAACTCCGATCAGCTGGTTTTTGCCCTGTTCATGGCGACCGCCATGTCGATTTCCGCTCTGCCGATCATTGTTAAGATTCTTATGGATCTTAATCTGTATCGCAGCGATCTGGGGGTAACGATTGTCGCGGCGGCGGTTCTGAACGATCTGCTCGGCTGGCTGGTGTTTGCCGTGATTCTTGGCTTGTCAGGCGCCGATCACGGCAGCGGCCTCGCCCTTGGCCATCTGTTGTGGATGACCTTCGCCTTCACCCTGCTCATGCTCACCGCCGTCCCTTGGCTGATTCATCACACGCTCTCCCGGATTCAGGCCTATTCCAGCCTGCCCGGCGGGGTTCTCAGTTTTGCCCTCTGTCTGGCACTTTTTGCGGCGGCCTTTACCGAATGGCTGGGGATTCACGCGATCTTCGGTTCTTTTCTTGCTGGCGTCGCACTCGGTCAGTCAAAGCATCTGCGTGAACGCACCAGAACCACGATCGACCAGTTTGTCTCTTTCTTTTTTGCCCCCTTGTTTTTCGCCAGTATCGGCCTGAAGGTCGATTTTGCTGCCCATTTCGATCTGTTGTTGACACTGACCATTCTGTTTATCGCCATGACCGGCAAGGTCGTTGGCAGCGCACTTGGCGCTAAAGCAGGGGGGCTACGGTGGCGCGAGTCCTGGGGGGCCGGATTCGGTATGGGCGCGCAAGGGACCATGGGGATTATCCTCGGCGTACTGGCCCTGCAGTTCGGTTTCATCAATCAGCAGGTCTTTGTTTCGCTGGTGGTTATGGCGCTGGTGACCTCGCTGGTCAGCGGGCCGATGCTGCAGCGGATTCTGCGCCTGAAAAAACCGCGAAGATTCACTGATTATGTAATGGCGGCGGGTTTTATCAGGCGTTTGAACGGCACAGAGCCTGAACAGGTGATCGATGAAATGGCCGAGGTTCTGGCACCCCTGTCAGGGATGGCCGTCGAAACGATCAGGTCGGCAGTCATCGCCCGTGAGCGGATTATGGCGACCGGAATCGGTCAGGGGGTTGCCGTGCCACACGCGCGTCTGGCCGGGCTGACCAAGCCGCTGGTCGGGGTCGGTTTAACGGAAAAAGGGGTTGATTTTGATGCGCCGGACGGTCAGCAAACGCAGATCGTCTGTCTTATTCTGACTCCACTTGATGATGATGGTGCCCAGCTGGAGATTCTCGCCGACATCGCCGCCACCTTCAAGGGGGGAGAACACAGGGATAAAATACTGAACCTCAGCGGTCATACGGAGTTTCTGGCGCTGATTAAAAGCGGGCGAAGCCATTAACCTTGACCGCGGCGCTTACCCCAGGAAGTACTTACCCTTATAAGATCGCCGGCAAAGGCCAGTCTGACTCAAACCCTTTCGGATAAAAATTCTCCTTCAGTCGGTTAAAGTATCCGTACTGAATTCGCGGAACTTCCCGTTTTACCCGGTCCAGCATCCGCTTCATGCCGATACCGCTGCCGTTGGCGCCGAGGGTTTTCCAGTAGAGCAGCGGATCGATGCTCAGGTTGCGCATCTGGATCATGTCGATTCCTGCGGAGTCGATCAGTTTCAGCAGCGCCTCAATTTCATCCTCCCGATCGGTAATGCCGGGGAACACCAGATAGTTAAGCATGGTGTACAGACCGTTACTTTTGGCGCGGTGGATCGACTCCAGCACATCCTCAAAACAGTAGCCGCGCGGGCGGTAATAGGCATTATAGAACGGTTTTTGCACCGAATTCAGCGAGATGCGGATCGAATCGATGCCGGCGGCGGCGAGCTTGTCGATGGCTGCTGGAATCGAGGCGTTGGAGTTGAAGTTGATGGTGCCGCGGGTGGTTTTTTGCCGCATCTGCTGCACCGCGCCGCAGATGGTATCGGCCTGCAGGATCGGATCTCCTTCGCACCCCTGGCCGAAGGAGACGATGGCATTCTCGGCGGTCTGCAGATGGGGGATGGCGACCTGACAGAGTTCTTCGACGCTCGGTACGAATTGCAGACGTTCCTGACTGGAGGGGCAGCAGTCCGATTCGGCCTGCTCAGAGATGCAGCCGACGCAGCTGGCATTACAGGTTGGTGAACAGGGCAGAGGCGCTTCCCAGCGGCCGAAGAACAGATTTTTTGCGGCGAAACAGTGATAGTCCAGCGCGCAGCGCGACAGCTGTTCGATCAGGCGGTTTTTCGGTTGCGCTGCGACCCGCTTGCGCACCAACGGCTCAAGCTTGCGGTCGTCAAAATGGTCCGGTTGCCACTGTTGATTACGATCTACCCGTGCCGCCGCGACATAGAAACGTTCCTCCTCGACACACCAGCCGACGGCGGTGTAAGCCCAGAGCGTCAACTCGACCTGCTTTTTGCCGTAGTCGGCGGCCGGCAGCAGCGTGCGGGTGAAGGCCGGAGTCATAAAGGCCGAAACCGCCTGAATGCGTCCGCCACCCCATTCACGCGGCAGCTTGCTGACCGTTTTCAACTGGCCGCTGCTGCGGTCAAAACCGATCGGCGGCGTGTCGGGGATGGTGAACAGGCGGCTGCCTTCCGGCAGTGGGATCAGCTCGTCCAGCTCCGGCCTGCGGGCGGTCAGGCCGTTCATGCCCGCCATCAGTAATTCAGGATGTTCAAAAACTTCGCCGGTTTCATCGGCGACGACGGCCAAGATTGTTTTGTCTCTGCTCATAGCTCTACTCCCTGTCACTCAGGCGGCAGAGGATAGCACAGGTGGTAAAGCAGAAAAAAGCTTTCCTGCGCAACCGCTATCCACTGGCTAAATCCTTGAACCTGAACCCGCCTCAGGCTATTCTCCCGCACATGCGAACCTTACTGACGACACTACACAGTAAATATATCCACGCCAGCCTGGCGCTACCTTGCCTGGCGGCCTTTTGTGCCGAGGATTGCGGTGAACTGCTGATCCGCGAATACACCGTTCACGAGCCGAAAGAATCATTGCTGGCGCAGATCGTCGACTGTGATGCCGATGTCGTGGCCTTTTCGGTTTATCTGTGGAACCGGCTGGCAACGCTGGAGTTGGTCGTCTGTTTGAAACTGGTGAATCCAGAATTGAAAATTGTTCTCGGCGGACCGGAAATCTCCTTTGAGGATGACGACTTTTTTGCTCGACACCCGGTCGACGCGTTGATCTGCGGCGAGGGGGAGTTGCCGCTGCGGCAGCTGCTGCGCGCCTGGCAGGTCGGCGCTGAACCGCAGCCGTTTTCCGGATTACGGACAAAATTGCAGCCGCAACCGAACGGTCAGAGCCTGCTGGAGAACCTCGATCAGTTGCCATCGCCGTTTGCCGCCGGTCTGGTCGATCTTACCCGAGGGCTGGTCTATTACGAAAGCAGTCGCGGTTGCCCCTATGATTGCAGCTTCTGCATGAGCGCGCTTGACGAACAGGTGCGCAGCTTTTCGCAGGAGCGGATCTTTACCGATCTTAAGTTGTTAATGGATCGGCAGGTGAAACAGATCAAGTTCGTCGACCGGACCTTCAATTATCATAACCAACGCAGTCGCGAAATTTTCCGCTTTATCCTGCAGCACAATCGTAGCAGCCATTTTCATTTTGAAATCGGCGCTCATCTGCTCGATGCCGAAACCCTGCAGTTGCTCGAAACCGTTCCCGAAGGAATGTTCCAGTTCGAGATCGGCGTACAATCGACCCTGCCGGAGACGCTGGCTAAGGTCGGGCGGTCGGCGTCGCTGGCGAAGTTGGCGGAAAATGTCCACCGGTTACGCTCGTTTGGAAATATTCACTTGCATCTCGATCTGATCGCCGGATTACCGGGAGAGAGCTTTTCGCAGTTTTTAACTTCGCTTGACTGGACCGCCGCGCTGCAACCTCACCACCTGCAGATCGAGCCGGTCAAAGTGCTTCCCGGTGCCCCGCTGCGTGAGCAGTCGGCTGCTTTGGGCCTGCGCTTCGATCCGAACCCGCCCTATGCCATTTTACACTCGACCGACCTGGATTATGCCGAACTCGAGCGCTTGCGCGGCATCGGGCGATTGCTTGATCTGCTGGTGAACAGTGGCCGCTTCAAATTTCTGCTGCCGGCGCTGACGGCGCATTTTTCCAGCCTGTCAGCAACGCTGGATAGTCTTGATCGTTACTGGCGCAGCGCCGATCTCTATCGCGGCACACGTTCCCTGCGTGAACTCTACTGGATCGTGGACGGCTATTTAAAACAAGTTTTTTCCGGCCAGAAGTTGACGCGGATGCGGGAGCTGCTTGGGCGGGATTTTGCACATAACGAGCGGGTGGTTGGTGGGTCTGCGCCTGACTTTTTTGATGTCAATCTGAATGCAGAAGAAGCAGAACAGGTCCGACGGCAGGTCAAACAGGTGACGGCTGAAGAACCCCGCAGCGGCAAAGTGCAGTACTTTGCTGCCCTCTACCATCACCTGGAAGATCTTCCCGGCCGCCGGGTGGTGATTTTTCTTTATCTGACCAGAAGTGCACAGGGGCTTGAGGTCAGGGAACTGTTGCTGGAGGAATGAAAAAAGGCCGGGATTCCCGGCCTTTTTTATTTGAGCAGACGTTTAATTGGAGGCACCGCAGGAAACTTCAACCCGGCGGTTTTGGAAGAGCCCCTCGGTTGTACGGTTGTCGGCAATCGGCTGGGTTTCGCCGAAACCACGGGCAATCATACGCTCGGCCGGGATGTTGAATTTTTCGCTCAAGCTGTTTTTTACTGCATTGGCACGCTGTACAGACAGCACCTGATTGTAGTGTGCCGCGCCGAGATAATCGGTGTGTCCGTCGATAAAGACGCTATTGCCCGGATAGTCATTGATGCAGCGGGCCGCCTTGGCCAACTCGTCATCGAAGTCAGAGCTGATTGACGTACTGTCGAGGTCGAAGTTGATCCGCAGGGTCAGTTTTGTCGGGCAGCCCTGCTGGTCGATAGAAACGGCCTGCGGGGTTTCCGGGCACTGGTCCTGAGCGTCAATAACTCCGTCGCCATCGCTGTCGAGAACTGTCGGTGCTGGCTGAGCAGGTGCACTTGCAACAGTCGGTGCAACTGACACCGGCGCTGCTGCCGGCGCAGCCGGAACAAGCGCAGGTTTAGCTGCAGGCGCGGGTGCGCCGAACTGAAACAGCAGGCCGGCGGAATAGAGCAGGTTGTTGTCTGGTTTGCGGAAGTCGAGCAGGTGGCGAACATCGGCGCGCAGGGCGACATTGTCGTTAAAGAAGTATTTAATCCCGCCGCCATAGTTGAGCAGGAAATGATCGCGATCTCCCGCCCCATCCGGGTTGAGGGTGATCCCCCCCATGCCGACGGCAAAGTAAGGGACCAGTCTGCTGTCTGGAGAAAAGTGGTAGAGAGCATCCAGTCGCAGCGATTTTACTGTGGTGTCGGTGGTTGAAGAATCGCTGGCTTCGGCTTCAGTGTAGACAAAGACGGCTTCAAGTGCGGCCAACTTGGACAGGTTGTAGCCAAGGCCGAGACTGCCGAGCGCCGAATGTTCGAGCGATTGGTCCCCCTCGAACAGGTAGCCGCCAACCATTGGTGACAGTGTGAAGCTGCCGGCGGTCACTGCCGCCTGCACGGGGCTGGTCAGGCACGCGAGTACGACAAAAATGCAGAGAATTCTGTGCAGCATGAAGTAACCTCCTTGGTGATTGAATGCCGGCAAAGGGCCAGCGCAATATATCTTTTTGCGGGGTTAATCCGCCAGTAATAAGCCTGCCGGACTGTTGGTCTGCAGGTTGTCGATGTCGAGATTGAGAAAATCATCTTCCCAGCATTCCAGGCAGAATTCGATAAAAAATCCGCAGTCGAGATCCAGCTGCTCAACCTGCCTGTGCAGTGCCGATTTAAATTCCGGGGCAATTTCTCCCGCAGTCAGCGTCTTTGACTGAAGCAATAGCAGATCTTCCGCTTGCAGCGGCGTGGGCTGAAAGCTTCTGCCGAGCAGCTGGTTGGCAACCGCGGTCAGAAACAGCGCCGAGAGGGATGGGCTTTCCTCCGGCGGATCGCTTTGCTCCGGTAGCGAGAAGGGGAGCTGCTGGCAGAACAGTTGCTGCAGCGCCTGCACCTGTTGCAGTCGCACTCGGGTTAAGTTCAGATCGTTAAGGGTCGCGATCGGTTGCAGATGGCTGGGCATTTCGGTTGTCGCTTCATGATAAAGCATGGCCGGGTTATCCAGCAGCGAGTCGATGAACAGTTGTTCTGGGTAATCCAGGAAGGCCCCGATCGGGCTAGCGGCAATTTTCTGCGCCGCTGTCACCAGTTGCTTCTGCAGACTGTGGCCAAGCTGGAACAGGTGCAGCAGATAGGTGCTGTCGACAATCTGCTCCGCTTTCTGCAGGTCGGTTCCGGCCAGATATTCCAGCGCGAGATTGAGTGTGTCATAGAGCTGTTGCAGCGAACTGGTGATTTCTGCTGCGGCTGAGGTGTCGGTTCCGTCGGCGCTCATCTTGCGGTTGGCCAGCATGCAGAGTTCAGTAGCCAGCTGATGGTTCAGGCCGTTACTCAGAATTTCAGCTAGCAGGTTGTCGGGGTTGGCCTTGGCCAGCAGGGCGCCTGGGTAAGGTAATCCTTCTGCTTCGATCCGATAGTCGCTTTTACCGCCTGGTTTGAACTGTTTCGGATCGGTAAAGGCGTAGATTCCTCTGGCCTCCACTTTCGTCACAAAACCGAGATCGGAGAGTCGGTTATTCCGCTCCTGAAACATCTCTTCTTCAAAGGTGGAAAGCATTTCGCTGCGAATCATTTCCATCACCCGCATGTAGGTTTCCTGGACTCGCTCGACGATAATCTGCAAAAATGGCCCGATAACCTTTGCCGCGTCTTCAGTGGCATAATCGACATCGTAGATCGATTCCATGCGCTTGGCATTTTCGGCGTCATCATCATCGTAGGCTTCCAGTCCGCGAATGATGGTCAGGTGCTTTTGCAGAAAGATCGCCAGAATTTCCGGCTCGATTTCCTGCGCCAGCTGACAGACCTTTTCCTGGCCGGTTTCCAACAGCAGTTGCAGCCAGTGCAGGGTCAGCACCGGGCTTAAGCTGTCGCCATTCCAGCAGTCGAGATCGAGCAGGGTGGTGATCTGTTCGGTGCTGGCCAGCGTCAGCAGTTCGACCGCGTATTCTGCGCCAAGTTCGTTGACAGTCAGGTACAACTCCTGCGGATGCAGCAGCGGCACCAGTTGCTCATTATCGTTAGCATTCAGGATCAGATCGTACTTCTGCTTGCCCGAGGCCTGGTGGATCATCTCCAGCCGTTCGCTGCGGGACAAGGCATTATATTCTTTTAAAGACAGTTTACGCCCCTGGCGATGCAGGGTCAGATGGCCGATCTGGCGTTCCGTCGGCAATTGAATCCGGGTCATTCGTGGTCCTCCGGTGACTAGGTTGCTAAATCCGTTTGAAAAGGATCGCTACTCTAAAGCAGACGCTGGATTTTATCAACTTCGTTTCAAACTTTACCCGAGTAATCAAGCTTTTACTTCTATTTGACGATAAATATTGCTACTCTCGAACAACTTTTATCCGGGTGCTCAAACGTGAAATCTGCTTTACGCAATACATCAGTCAGAACAAAACTGACAGTCATGATCATGCTGATCAGCATTTTCATCATGCTGTCGATCAGCAGCCTGTTCGTCGCTGCGCAGATTCAATCCTACCGGACCTCGCTCGAGGTCGAAACTTTGACCCTGGCAAGTTCTCTGGCGGCCAACTGCAAAAGCCTGCTGATGACAAAACAGTTCAAAGACGCGACGCGTTTGCTCGCTTCGTTGAAACTGCAAACCAAGTACCGGGCCGCTTATCTGTTTGATGATCAAGGCAAACCGGTGGCTGAATATCTGGACCAGTCTGATGCTGACTTTCTGTATAAAGTCATCCCGCTTGATTTTCCCCCCGAGCAACGCCAACTGCTGGCCGGTAGTAGTGAGGTTCGTCTGGTTGAAAGCTGGGACTACCTGTCGCTGTTTGTGCCGATAGAGCATGAAGGGCGTCGCATCGGCACCATCTATCTGTTGAGTGATCTGCAAGACCTGTACGGCCAGCTCAGTGGAGTCATTTTCGGCACGTTGATTCTTTTGGGAGTGGTGCTGGCCTGCTCCTGGTTTATGGCCGGCCTGCTGCAAATGCCGGTGTCTGTGCCGCTGTTACGACTGGTTGAAACCATGCAGTCAATCTTGCAGCGGCAGGATTATTCGTTACGGGCGAAAAAGGATGCGCAGGATGAAATCGGTATTCTGGTGGATGGTTTCAATCAGACCCTCGATCAGTTGGAGCTGCATCAGGCTGAATTGAGAGATCATCAGCAAACGCTGGAGCAGACCGTCGCAACGCGGACTGCCGAATTGCAGCAAACCGTCACTGATCTTGGCAAGGCTAAGCAGCAGGCAGAAGTTGCCAGTGAAGCCAAATCGCAATTTCTTGCCAATATCACGCACGAATTACGCACGCCCTTAATCGGTGTTCTGGGGATGAACGAACTGCTCTTCAAGACCCGGTTGAATGAGCAGCAGCAGATGCTCGCCGAAACGGTGCATAAGTCGGGCGAAGACCTGTTGCTGCTGATTAATGATGTGCTTGATTTCTCGAAGATTGAAGCGGGCGAACTGCAGCTGCATACACACGAGTTCGAACTGCACAAGGCACTGGAAGAGGTGGTCGCCCTGCTGGCTGGTCAGGCGCTGGATAAAGGGCTGGCGCTTTACGTTGCTATTGATAAGGCTGCCGCCAGCAAGGTGCGTGGCGATGAATTACGGCTGCGGCAGATCATCATGAATCTGCTCGGTAACGCCATCAAATTTACCGAGCGTGGCGCAGTAACCCTGAAGCTTTCCTGCCATGAACAGACGTCGGGTTTCGCAGACTTTGAACTTTCAGTCGAAGACACCGGTGTCGGCATGACGGCAGATGCGCAGCAGCGGATCTTCGCCGCCTTCTATCAGGCGGATGACAGTCATACCCGGACCCAGAGCGGTACCGGTCTGGGGCTGGCGATCGTGCAACGGCTCGTTGCGCTGTTCGACGGTTCGATTGAAGTCACCAGTCAACTCGGAGTCGGCAGCTGCTTTAAGGTTTCATTCCGGTTGCCGCAGATAGAAGCCTGCTGTTTTTCCCTGCCGGAAAAGCTTCTGCAGCAGCGCCTGCTTGTTCATCTTGCCGATCACACCGCGCAACAGTTGCTTCTTGAGATGTTGCAGTCGTTCGGCTTGCGAGTTGCCAGCGCAGATTCTGCAACTGACCTGCTTTATCAGCTTGGTGCTGCGCAGCGTAGCAACCAGCCTTTTACCATCGCTCTGCTTGATGCTGAGCAGCAGCTTCCCAATGGCCAACTGTTGTATAATGCGATCCGCGAAATGTCTTCTCAGCCCGACTTGCGCAGAATTCTGCTGTCGACGCGAAACGATCAGATGGCGCTGCAAAAGCAGGAACAGCTGCTGTATCAGCCGGTCGGTTGGACGGCTCTGCACGCGACCTTGTCCCATTGCTGGTTTGATCTGCATCTGGTGGAAAAGCCAGCAGTGCTGCTGTCCGCAGAGTCGGCAACTGCGGCTGCCGTGGACTCTCCCAAAATTCTGCTCGCCGGCGGCGGTGTTGCCAGCCGTGAACTGATCAAGCTTGCGTTGGCAGATTTACCGCTGCAGATTGTGACTGCCGGCAACATGGAACAACTTGAGGAGAAAATTCAACAACACAGCTACGCGGCACTGCTGCTTGATCTTCAGTCGTTGCCACTGGCCCGGTTGCTGGTCGTCACAGAACGGTTGGCTGAATTTCCACCTCTCTTTGTTCTGCACGCCGCGACCGACGCGGTCGCAGCGCTGGAACCATTTGCCGAAGCTCTGCTGCTAAAACCGGCAAATCGTGATTCTTTAACCCGTTTGTTGCAACCGGTTTTAAATCAGGTCGATAAAAGGACCAGCACGAATGATGAGGGCAGGGCATGACTCGAATTGTTCTGGCCATAATCGTTCTGAGTGCGGCGCTGCTTTATCTGTTTTCGCTTGGCTGGTTCGGTAACAGGTTCATCTCTTACGCCAGAGAAAATACAGAACTCAGTCTGGAAACTCGGCAAATCCAGCCACTTGTGCTCGGTGAGCCTTTGACCCTCGAATTACAGGGGGGTGGTTTTGATCGTTCGACCCGAGTTCAACTGCAACTCGACATCAATAACCAGGATTCCATCGTCGGTACCTTTCCGCTGGAGGGTGTCGCCAATGACATGCTGCTGGTTGATGACCAGCTTTTTCTGGCGACCACTCAGGAAGGGTTACAGGTCTTTGATATCAGCAATCCAACTGAACCTGAATACCTCAGGACCTATCTGCCGAGAGTTTCGGTTCTGGACATCGAAAAGAGCGGCTCTCAGTACATTTTAAGTTGCGCGTCGCAGGGAATCTTTATTTTAGAGGCAAGCAAGGAGAATCGGTTAAAAGAGGTCAGGCGCCTTTATACTAGCGGCATTGCCATCAAAAGTCGTGTCTTCGACAATTTTCTTTATGTCGCTGCGGGTAACAAAGGGTTGATGGTTTACGATCTGGGAAATCCTGAAGAAGATCGGCCGATAACTGTTGTCGATACTGGCGGGTTGCTGCTGGGGCTGGAGATTTATCAAGACCGGCTCTATTTAGCCACCAGAAGCGTCGGCATCCAGGTTTACCAGATTCATGAGCAAGGTAAGCTGCGTTCTCTCGGCCAGTTTGCCGAGGGTAAAATGGTGCGGGATCTGAAACGCGACCAGGATAAACTTTATCTGATAGAAAACAGTGGAGTCTCCCTTTATCAGCTGGGACCCGCGCTGCCAGAACTGTTAACCGAAGAGGTCTTTTCCGGCAATGCGCAGGATCTGCACTTTGTGGATGAGACTCTTTATGTCGCGGATAGTCGCACCGGGCTTAAGCGCCTGACACAACAGTTAGGGGGGGGGTACGCTTCAGACGGATTTATCGATGTTGGTGGCATTCCGCGCGCTATGGCGAGCAGGGGGCACTATCTTTATGTTGCTGCCAGCAACTCGGGGCTGAAAGTTGTCGATAAAAGATCCATCTTGCCAAGGCAGGTAGCGGTTGTCTTGAATACCTCAAATTCCATTACGGATTTGTATGTCCGAAATGACAGACTCTATGCCGCTGATTGGAAGGGTGGTTTGCTATCGACTCGTTTGAATTTACAAGATGCGCCGGTCGATCAGTTGACAAATGATGAAAGTATGGCTTTGGTCGCTGATGGGGACTTGCTGTACGTTGCAAAAAAAACGCATGGTGTCGAAGTCTTCAGTATGGCCGACCCTTCGGCGCCGGTAAGTATTGCCAGTTTTTCACGCTTGGGTGACGTCGGTTCTCTGTCCAGGGTTGATAACTTTCTGGTTCTGGCAAAAGGTGCTGCAGGGTTAGTCCTGGTTGACGTTTCCGATATGAATAACCCGCTGATTACCGACAGGCTGGACGATGTTCACGCAGTGAAGATTGAAGTGGATAATGGACTGTTTTATGTCGCAGCTGATCAGGCGGGGGTGATAATTCTAGGGATTAGCGAACAAGGCAGATTTGAACCGCTTGGCAAAATCGTGCCGCCATTCCCCCTCGATGGTTTTTCTGCAGCGCAGCAGGTGCTGGTCCGCAAGGGGATCGCCTATATTGCCAATGGCAGCGGCGGTTTGCTGATTGCTGACGTGCGTAATCCGCGCAAGGTGAAAATTCTCAGCTCCATCGCCCTGCCGGGAATCGCCTCGTCTCTGACCCTCGACGGCAGCAGGGTTTACGTCTCCTGCCGGAAGAGCGGCCTGCAAATCGTCGAAGTCAGCGACCCGAAGCAGCCACAACTTGAAACCAGCATTGTCATGTACGGCCTGAGTTCAGGGGTTCAGATTGTCGACGGAACGATCTATTTAGGCAACGGTCTCAACGGGGTGACGGCGATTCCGGTTCCGCAGCAGATCAAAGACGTCAAGGTTCTTTCTGCAGAAATGCTGCGCGTCAGGGTGCCGTCACCAAAACTGCCCGGGCGCTATCGCCTTCAGGTCAGTAACAAAAAGCAGACTGCAGCGTTAAGCGGGGTGCTGCAGTATCAAACGGTTCAGAACTTGTAGGTCAGCCCAGCCCAGTACTGGCGACCGAGGCGGTATGTATTATCTTCGGTGCCGATAGGTATTTTACGATTGAAAACGTTAAAAATATCGAGGTTTAATTCTATGGAATGATTGTTGACGAGTGCTTTTGTCCAGCTGATTTTCCAATCAAAGGTTAGTGCACTTTGTTGTGAAACTTCATCGTATACAAAATATTGATCGTCTTTTGTATTTAGATCACCATCAGTGTCAAACTTTGGCTCATTGGTCTTTGCAATAACCCTGTAGCGACTTTGATATCGAGTAGTGTTTGTGAATGAAAAACCGTATGGGAGATCAGTTACATAGATCAAGTTCGCAGTCCACGGTCGGCTGTAGTCTTCACGAGGAAGATCAGTTTTGAGCTTCAACTCCCCATCATGGTAAACATAATCCTCTAAGTCCCCATCATCAAGAGTGTCGTAATAGCTCTCATTGCTGCTTGTTACCTTTTCGTAGGCTGCATTAATGGTCAGCGAGTTTCTCCCCCATTGTTTTTTCCAACCGAGTCTGTAGCTTTTATATTCACTATAGCCATTGTTGTTCAGGGTTATTTCGTGATCACCCGATGGATTTAGATCTGGGTTGGTTTCTTTGGCTAATTGGTCTTCGTTCTGCCTGTAGATATAGTCTAAAGTGAAAAGGCTTGAAAATAGAACCTGACGAAAACCAAAAGTAAGTTCGTCAGAATATGGTGTTTCTAAAGTGTTGAATTTCGTTACCGTTGTATAGGAAAGTTTTATTGGATCGGACCATTCTGTGAGTTGGTCTGGTCTGGTAGATGATTCAGTTGGCTGAATTGCTCCACGGAGTTTCGCAGCTAATAAGTCTTGTCCGTAGTAACGATTAGCGCCAAATGTAAGTGTAGATTTGTCATCTCCGAAAATATCCAATGAAATCAATAATCGTGGTGCTGGATTGATATTTTTCATCAAATCGTCATAGTCAATTCGCAGTCCGGGTCTGATTGTAAATCGGTAAAATTTTTCATGTAGTTCAAGGTAGCCTGAAAAGAAGTTTACACGTTCGCTAGAACTACCCGCCGGGTAAACAATTCGTTTACTTAAATACTGCTCTTCACTAACGCAGGCTTGATCCCCCTGATTACAAAAGTCTCCAGCGCCGAGTACTTTTGCTGTGCCGTATGAATAGACCGTATTCGGCCTGTTGTACTTTGCTTGTATGTGCTCATATTCAATGCCGCTTTTCAGTTGGGTTTCCAATAGGTGCGATACTATAGGGTTGCTGCTGAAATGGCCTTGCAGATTAATTGATTGCTCAGTTCTGATTAGCTCTCCAAATCCCCCTTCGTTGCTACTGCTGCTACCAATCAGCCGGCCCCAGTCTTTTGTCTCACCGTAGGTTGATTTCCAGTTGTAGAAGTGATCTGGTGCTTCTCGTTTGTCACTATTTTTCTTAATGGCTGCCTTCAATTCAAAGGTTCCATTTTTGTTATAGGTCTCTAGCATTGATTGTAGCGCGTAGGTATCACTGACATTAGTGAAGTTGCTGTTCATTGTGCTATTAAGGAACCCTTTTGCTCGGTAAGGTGCATAAGTGAATGAGGTTTTTAACGTTGTATCTGTCGATAATTCACTGACATGTTTAAGGTAGTAATTTTCTGAGCGTCTGGTTTGTATTTCTTTAACATTGAATGGGGTCAGTGGAATCCGAGAGTAGTTGAGCGCATAGGCGAAAAGTAGCCCCTGCGAGTTATTGATTGGTCCACTCAAATGAAATGAGGCGTTGTGTTTATCGAAATGTGGTTGACGTGTTGTGCGGTCGGCATTTTGAAAATCTTCTTCCTCGTCAGGGTGGGTGTAAAATTTTGTCCAGTTGTCGCGTGTAGTTCTATAGCTTATCTCGCCTGACGGTTTACTGGCTGGGTCAATTGTTTCTGCTTCTATAGCACCGCCGGAAAAATTACCGTAGCGCGCTGATATGTTATGGTCGAGAATCGTTAGACTTTTTATAAGACTAGGACTTAAGTAGATATCTTGCGGGTTTCCAGCCAAAATATGAGTGTCATCGAATTTCAGGGCATAGGGGTCTAAGGTGCTGGAATTGCTAATGCCATCAATTAAAAAGTTGTTTTCATAACCACGCCCACCTGAGATAGAAACATTTGCGGGTTCGATCTCTCCCGCTTGATATGAAGTATCTGCTTGCTCTGAAAACTGAACGCCAGGTACCACTTTCAGATAGTCAGTGAGCGTTCCATTCTTGTTTGGCAGATTTTTAATATCGTCAGAGTTTAAGGTCGTAATTCCTGATTCTGGAAGGGGCTTTGTCGCTTCGACGACAACCGTTGGCAACATCGTCATATCTGTATTTGGTAACTGCCCGCTATCAGCAAAGACACTCAATGGGATAAATATCAACAGAATACAGCCATGTAAAAGCTTTAGGTAGGTGTTGTTGGCTGATTTGATAATGGAAAAGGTCATCGCTCTCACAAATATTTAATATTATGTAACCATGTTCGATTTTGCGCTAAACTACCAGCACATTAGTCAGGAACGCAAGTCAGTATCCAGAGTCCTTTTAGATTTATTACCTTCGCTGGTGAGTCAATTGTCTCGTTACGTAAAAATCACAGTATTCATAGTACTTTCATTCACTCTGCACCTGTTGCTTCTGTTTATCGAACTTCCACGCCAGCGACCGCATCAGACAGCTCAGGCCGTGGGGGTCGGGCTGGTGCAACGGTCCTTTCCGAAGTTCAATGCGAAGATGCAAAATACAGATCAGGTCGACTCATCGCCGGTTCTTCACCAATCGGAAGTGTCCCAGGTAAGTACTAAGATTCCTGCTGTGTTAACGCCATCGGCCGTCGTAACTGAATTTGTTGCGCCGCCAGAGCGATCGGTTGCCAGGGCTGCGACGCCAGTTGTCGAAAAGGTTCCGCGAGTCAATAAGACAGAAAAAGTCGTCGAGTCAGCTCCTGAAATGCCGTTAACGAATCAATCTACTGGTCTGGGCACTGCTGCGGATTTCGCGCCACAGAAAAATTCAGTTGAGCAGGGAAATATAACCACAGCTGTTGAACTGAATGGTCATGACACAATGGTTTTTGATAGCAGTTCCGTACCTGAAACCCAGGTTTTTCGCGATGCGCTGCCGCGCTACGATCTGAACCCGCGTCCTGTCTACCCGGAAGTTTCCCGGCGGCGTGGACAGCAGGGGACAGTGCTGCTTGAGGTTGCTGTGCTGGACGATGGCTCTGTAGAAAAAGCAATTGTGACGCAGTCCTCAGGGTTTAGACTTCTTGATCGTGCGGCACTGACAGCTGTGCGTCGATGGCGCTTTCATCCGGCGACTTCTGCCGGTCTGGTGGTTGCCAGCCGGGTGGTTGTCCCTGTTGATTTTGTTTTGCACAACGATAACTAGAAATCCAAATAACGATTTGATTTTAATTGTTTAATATTTGTTTGACCTGCTTCGACCAATCCCCTAAATTACGACGTAAGAATTTTTTTATTATTCCCTTCGCACAGTTTCTACTTCAGGAGTCCCTCTCTGTGGCCAAAATACTGATTGCTGATGACAGCGATACCGATCTGGCATATCTGCTTGAAATTTTAAGTGACCTGCCGCATCAGGTTGTCTCTGTCCGTGATGGCGCCCAGGTTGAAGAAAAAGTCAAAAATGAACGTTTTGATCTGTTTATTCTGGATGTGATCATGCCGGGGAAAAATGGTTTTCAAGTTTGCCGTGGACTGAAAAAACATCCTGCCACGGCAGCGGTTCCTGTTATCCTGACAACCTCGAAATCAGCCGACAGCGACAAATTCTGGGGGCAGAAGCAGGGGGCGGATGTCTATCTCTGCAAGCCCTATACGCCTGAACAGTTGCTCGCGGCCGTCAATACTTTTCTGAGTTGCTAAACTTTGGAGGCTTTAGATGGGTACGGAAGGGCTGAAGGTACTACTGGTCGATGATTCACCGACCGTCCGGCGTTTGGGGGAATTGATTCTTTCCCAACAGGGCTACCAGGTGTTTACCGCCGAGGACGGCGAGCGTGGTCTGGCGTTGGCGCAGAGCATCAAACCGGCGGTTATTTTGGTCGATTACATCATGCCGAACATGAACGGCCACACCTTTTGTCGACTGATCAGGCAGGACGAAGCCACCAGGGACATCCCTTTGATCCTGATCTCTTCCAAGGGGGAGTCCATCGGGCAGGCGTTTGAAGAGGAGTTTGGCATCCTGCACTATTTTTCCAAGCCTTTCGAGCCGGATGATCTGATCAGAAAGCTTGAAGAGGTTTTACGCGACGTTCAGATCGCAGAACCTTCAACCTTGGACATGTCTACAGCTGTTATGGCGCAGGTCACACCCGGCGTTCTGCACGAAATGTTCGATAAGCTGTTGCGGCAATATTTTCAAAAAGACTTTCCGCTGCTGATGCGTAATGTCATGTCCGATATGTTTCTCGAAGCCGGTCTGTTAAAAAAAGGCGGGGTAATTTTTTCCGGATCATTAAAAGAAGTTCCGCTACCGGATGTCGTCAATTTTGCCTACAACTCGCGTTTATCCGGTCGCCTGACTATTTTTGCCGCAGAAATTTTCGGTGAAATTTTTATCGAAAACGGCATGTTTGTCTTTGCCTCTTGCAGTACCAAAAGCACCAATCAACCCTTTTTGACCGACCTGTTGCGTCGTCAGGACCTGCTGCACGCCGATGATGAAACGATCCGGCAGGTGGTCACTGAAGCGCGGGAAAAAAATCTGCCGATCGGCAGGATGCTGGTTGCAAAAAATCTGGTCAGCGAAGAACAGCTCATGGAGGCGCTGCGGATCCACGCTCAGGACGCATTCGGGGTGATTCTTGAAGCGAGTAGTGGCAGTTTTTTCCTCGAACGGGACGAACTGCCGGCCAACCTGCGGGATATCAGTGTACGGATTCCATTGATCAATATGCTGATGGAAGGGCTGAGTCATCTGGATGAACGCCATCTTGCGGCCAGCGAATTCAAGGATGAAAGCACTGTGCTGGTCAGGTTGATCACCAATGAAGACGCTCTGGAAACCGTTCAGTTGAAACCGCGGGAACTGGAAATTTTTGCCCTGATCGATGGGCGCAAGCCGCTGTCGCAGGTCATCGTTGAGAGTCAGTTGAACCCCCTTGAAACCAAACGGATCTGCTATGCTTTGCGCAAAGTTGGTCTGCTGCGCGTCAAGGGTTTTTAGGGAGTTTACAGATGGATATGCGGGATAAATTGTTTCCGATATTTCTCAAGGAAACGGCAAAAAACCTGAAAATTCTTCAGGATTTTCTTACGGCAGGGGGCGCTTCGTCAGGCGCTCCGGTGCCGATAGAAGATGCCTTTCGTTCCGCCCATACGCTCAAGGGCACAGCGCGACTGGTCAAGGTTGATTCTGTTTATCAGATCGGCCGGCGAATCGAAGCGCTTTTGGAGAAACATCTCACCGCAAAGACCAGGCCGACAGCGGTTGAACGTGAAGCACTTGAACTTGCCACAGGTTGGCTGAATCATCTGCTGGTTGACCTGCAGGCCGGTCGTTCCGGTTCCTCGGCGCTGGTTGCCGATGCACTCGCTGCGCTTGATCTGGCGTCCCGGTTTCCCGGCGACACGCCGCTGGTTGAATTGCTGGACAGCGCCGCACAAAACAGAGCCCCGCAATTAAGCGATCCCTTCTCTGCCGACCCTGAGCTGCCGCTTGATGCTGAAGAGATCATGCGCACCGCCAAAGATCCCTTTGCCGACGATCCCAGTTTTGGTTTCGGCTTTAATTTTCTGCCTGACCCGCTAGCAAATTTGTCCGAAACCGTTTCACCGGCGCAAGCTGCTCCACTTGTCTCTGTTGCGGATTCCGATGTCGCAAGTGAGCAACAGCCAGAACCCGTTGTCGCTGATCCTGCTGCGGTTCCGTTTGATCCCTTTGCCGACGATTTGTCGTTTCTCGAAACAGAAGAGTCTCTGCCGCGGACAAAGACAGAGAACGCAGAGGTTTTCTCTGTGGCCTCTTCGGTAGATGATCCTCCTGCGGAAGAGTTGGTTGAGTCTCCGCCAGCGTTACCAAAACCACCAGCTGCATTGCCGGTCGATCCATTTGCTGACGATGATTTTCTGGATGATGATTCAGCCGTTCTGGCACCGGCGGACAGTCTTCCTGTGGCTGAAGAAGCAACACCAGCCCAGGTCAAAGGGATTGCGGACTGGTTATTGTTGCCGGATGACGCTACGATGCCAGAGCATCTTTATGTCTGCTGCAGTTTTGAACTTTCTGGTCGCAAATATTATCTGCCGATAGACGATGTTCTAGAAATTGCCGATATGCCGCCGCTACTGTCATTGCCGCTGGCGCCCGCGCCGGTCTACGGTCTGGTCAATCTTCGCGGCCAGGTCCTGCCGGTTATCGATCTTTCCAGTCTCAACCAGCAGTCAGCGACCTCGGCAGCTGTCCGTCGCCTGGTTGTTGTCGAGCATCAACAGGAGAAACTGGCATTTCTGGCGGATGGCATCCCATATCTTTCTGAAGATTTTGTCGGCGAAAAAATCGACCTGCCGACATTTATCCAGAGCCATAAGTTAAAAGGGGTCGAAGAGTGAGCATTTACGATAATGTCTTCGGCTTTTTTGTCGAAGAGGCCGGCGAGCATTTACGCGTTCTTGAAGGGGGATTGCTGCAGCTGGAAAAAGACCCTTCGGCGGCGGCCGAACTGATAGAGCCGTTATTTCGTGCTGCTCACACCTTAAAAGGGTCAGCCAATCTGATGACGATCACCGATGTCGGCGCGGTCGCACACCGGATCGAAGATTTGCTCGAAGATCTCCGCACTGGCGTCGGTACCTTGCGGCCGGCTCAGGTTGATGCGATGTTGTTTGCCCTTGATCAGATGCGTGAGTTGATCGAATTTCGCAAGCAGGGGGAGGTCGCCCCTGAAAGGTTGGTAACAGAGACGCTGCGCCGGCTAGCCGAAGCCGAAACACCGTCCGCAGAAGCGGAGGCCGGTGATGCAGATGTCGTAGCTACCGCCGAGGCCGACGAGCCCGAAACTGCGACAGCGTTAATGCGAAATCGCGCTGAAGAGGCTGCTCGCGAACGGCGCAGTCCCGGTCGTCGGTTGGAAGAAGCGGGTGTCGTTCGGGTCGGCATGGAGAAGATCGAATCGCTGATGGGGCTGGTCGGTGAATTCACCGTCACCAAAAATCATCTGCTGAGTCGTCTGCCGGTGATGGAGCAGATGCGTAGCGAAGTTGATTTTGCCGGCAAGCGGCTGCTCAAAGAAGTGAGCGGTTTTGCCGAGCGCTACGATTATTCGCTGCCGGTGCAGAGCGCGCTTTCCGGTGACGAGTCTTTTAACGAACTGGAATTTGACCGTTACGATGAATTGAATCTTTTTTCCCGTAAATTGCGTGAAATTACCAACGATATCGATGCCGCTCTGAAAGAGATGGCCGGATTTTATAAGGGGTTCTCTCGGGATGTCCAAACCTTGGATCGGATGACCGATGAGATGAAAGAGCAAATCTCTGCCGCCCGTACCGTGCCGGCCGGACAGCTATTTCAACGCTTCAGCCGGATGGTTCGGGATATGTCCCAGGACCTGGGCAAGCCAGTGGAGTTTTTAATTGCCGGCGGTGAAACGCCGATCGACCGGGTCATTTATGATGGGTTGTACGATCCTTTGTTGCACATTGTTCGCAATGCCTTTGCCCACGGGATTGAGCCGATTGATGAGCGGCTGGCCGCCGATAAACCGGCCACGGCCAAAATCCTGCTGAAGGCCGAGCGGCGAGGCAATACGGTTGAAATCACAGTCCAGGATGATGGTCGCGGGATTGATCTGCAGCGGGTGCGGGCGCGCGGCATTGAAAAAGGCTTTTTTGCCGCCAGCGATCCGACCTCGGATCAGGAATTGATTCAGTTGATCTTCCGCCCTGGATTCAGCACCACGCTTGCCGCAGACAGCCAGTCTGGCCGCGGGGTTGGAATGAACGTGGTCATGGACCGCCTGGCCGGTCTCAACGGCACCATCGACGTTGACACCGAATCCGGACAGGGGACCAGTTTTCGCCTGCGTTTACCGCTGTCACTGGTGATCGTTAATATCATTCAGTTCAGCTGCGCCGGGCAGCAGCTGGTCATCCCTTCGGCGCTGGTTGAAGAGATTGTCGATCTTGAATACGCGCAAAGAACCTCAGCTGTTTATGAGTCGCATAAGTCTCTGCAGCGGATCGATTTGGCGGAGCTGCTCAAACTTACCGCAACGCAGAGCACGCCTGCCTACGGTATTGTCACTCAGTCAGAGGGGACGCCGGTGATGCTGCTGGTCGATGCCATGCTGGGGCAGGAGGACACAGTCATCAAGCCGTTTGGCGCCTTTCTGCAGGAACTGCCCTATATCTCCGGTTCCAGTCTGGCGGGTGATGGGACCATGCGTTTGGTGATTAACCCGGCACGCATGAAACGCCATAAATCGGTTGCGGTGACCGAGGCCGCGGTTGCCTCGTCTCTGCCGTCTGCCAATACGCCGGTTGCCAAGGTGTTGCTGGTCGATGATTCCCTCAGTGTGCGTAAGTTTGCCAGTCTGTTATTAAGTGGGCGTGGCTATGAGGTGGTCACTGCGATCAATGGTGATGATGCCCTTGCCAAACTGCAGACCGAAGCGATTTTTTCGATTATCACCGATCTGGAAATGCCGGGGATGCATGGTTATGAATTGTTGCGTGAACTGAAAAACAGTGACTATCGGCATATCCCGGTTGCGGTGTTGACGTCGCGGGCCGGGGAGCAACACCGCAGGGAGGCTTTTGCCTTGGGTGCGACGGATTATCTGGTCAAGCCTTTTGACGAAGATGGGCTGCTGGCGGTGGTGAATCGGCATCGTCAGCTTTAAGCGTTTAACAGTATCGAAACAACGAAGGCGGGCCGCTTTGCAGGGTCCGCCTTCGTTGTTTCTTTGTCATCCGGATCAGAGATCCGATCTGATCTTTTCTTAAGTATCCAGCGAAAGAAACGTCTCTTCGACAATGTCTGTCGTTTGATTCTGATCGGTTAGCTCATCTGGGTTCAAGCGGAACTGGGCGAGCGACTGCAGCAGCGACTCGGAGACGCCGTTCAGACCTTCGGAGATCTGCGCTGATTCGGTAATCAGCGCAGAAGTTCGGGCAGTAATTTCGGCCATGTTGCGGATAGTGGCAACCATGCCGTCGGAGATCTGCTGCTGCTCCTGAGACAGGCTGGTGATTTCGGTGACCACTCGTTTCGATTCGCCGGTGGCCTGATTGATGGCTGTCAGCGCTTCGCCAGTATCCTGAGCGATGCGGGTCTGTTCTTCAACCGTACTGGTCTCTTCTTCCAGCGCCATCGTGACGTCGTTTGCTTCTGATTGAATGGCCTTAACGATGCCACCGATCTGTTTGGTCGCTTCAGATGCTTCATCGGCCAAGCGCTTTATTTCTGCAGAAATAACCAGAAAGCCGCGCCCTTGCTCGCCGGCGCGGGATGCTTCTATGGAGGCGTTCATTGCCAGAATTGTGGTTCTGGTCGCCACGTCGGTAATCAACTGGGAGATGGTGCCGATTTCCAACAGGCGCTCGGAGAGTGACTTCATCTTCTTGTTGATGACCTGTACTGTAACGCGGATCAGCTGCATCCCTTCGATACTGCGATTGACCTGTTCGTTGCCCCGTGCCGTCGCGGTGTCTACTTTGGTTGCTGCCTCAAGAGCCAGAGCGGCTTTTTCAGCGATCTGTCCAGCGGATTCGGCAGTGTTCTCGGCAGCGTCGGTGGCATCGGTAACATGGTGCAGCTGATCATCGGCACCCTCTTTCATCTGCTGGAAGATTTCCAAGAGGTGGCGAGATTCTTCACCTACCTCTTCAGCGTTGATGCTGGTGTCGGTGAGCAGGTCAGCAAGACTTTCGATCATCAGGTTATAGGCATCAGCGATCGAGCCAAAGGCATCTTCGGTTACCGGTGCCCGCAAGGTCAGGTCGCCGTCGGCAGCTTCACTGACGACTTCAAGAAAATTGATAACATTCTCTTCTGTTTTGCGGCGCTGCTCATCGGTTTTGATATAGCCCTTGATCCGGTCAATCGTCTCGTTGAAGATTCGGGCGATTTCAGCGAACTCATCTTTTGACGATGCAGAAACAACCACAATCTCCCCCTGGCCAACGGTCTCGATCCCTTTCATCAGTTGATTGAGCGGGGTACTGATCCGGTTGGAAACAAAGAGCCCGGCGATAACTCCGAACAGGATCATGCCGAGGCTCATAAACGTCAGGGTGGTAATCATTTCGGATTCAAAAGCGATCGAGTCCTGACGTTGCTGGTGCATGGCCTGGCCTAGATAGGAGACAAGTTTGCCAATGCTGTCCTCAAGCTGATGGACCTCCGCTTTATAATTTGCGTAGGGCTTCTCAGATTCAAGAAAGGTTTTACCGCCCATCATCTCTTTATTCAATGGGATCAGTGCGTTAAAGGTTCTGCTGTGAGCTTCCCGGACGCTGTTGATCAGTGCCTGACGAGCTTTTCTGGCCTCTGCAGTGTCATGTTCGGCTGGCTGGAACTTATTAAGCAGCGGGGTGATGCTCTGAAAGGTCTCCAGCCACTGCTCACTGTAGCCGACCTGCTTTTTTTTGTAGGCCGGATTGTCGCCAAGGCTTGAGAAAAGAAAAAATTCTTTTTCGTAACGTCTCGATTTTGCTGTCAGCGCATCGATTTTGTGGGCAGCTTCCAGATCGGGCAGAAGGTGGGTCTGATACTGTTCCAGGGCTTTTGAAAGGCCAAAGAAGGAGACCGCACCGACAGCGATGGAAACGCCGACCAGCAACATAACCATCGCCAACAGTTTTGTTCTGATTCTCAGTCCCTGGGTTTTTGTTGCCATGTTTTCATCTCCCGCAAGCTATTAGTAACAGGTCGCTGTGTTTTAGATTTTTCCAATACTAGTTATTCGTTTGGCAAATTTCAATGTTTTAATCAGAATCTGATTGGTTTGTCGTCAGATAATTTGCCTGGCAAAATGCTCAAATATGCTTTTAATGCTATTGATTGTGCATGCGAGGCAGAAGTTTTCAGCACTGCCAGAGGCTAAGGCCCGCCGGTTTTAAACTGCTGGCGTTTTTGTTTGCAAAACTTTTTCGTGCGTGATAGAAACTCAGCCTGCCGTTGGGGGCCGTGCCTGAAGCGATGCGGTTCCTGGTGGGTACGCGCCAGTAGCTCAGCTGGATAGAGCAACGGACTTCTAATCCGTAGGCCGAGGGTTCGAATCCTTCCTGGCGCGCCATTTTTAATTTGACAAGTTGTAGGCCATTTCCGTAATATGGCCAAGTTTTTCTGGTGGGTGTAGCTCAGTTGGTAGAGTGCCAGATTGTGACTCTGGTTGTCGAGGGTTCGAGCCCCTTCACTCACCCCATTAAACATACAATGCTCACCTTCCACACTCAGTTAGCCCGTCAGACCGGGTGGGTATGGGAGGTGAGTATTTTAATTTCAGGATTTTACTGCGAGAGTGGCGGAATTGGTAGACGCGCTGGTCTTAGGAACCAGTATCCTATGATGTGGGGGTTCGAGTCCCCCCTCTCGCACCAGACGCTCATCGTTTCTTGCGAAACGACTTCAGATATTTCGAAACTGGCCCATCTGTTATGCTGCGGGCTGAAAATTACCGGTTCAGGAAGGAAAAAATGATGAATGTTACCGTTGAAGAAGTAAGTGCTATCCGCAAAAAACTGATCATTGAAGTTGCTGCCGATGTTGTCGCAACCGAGATTGAAAAAGCATATCAGAAGGTGGCAAAAACTGCCGATCTTAAAGGTTTCCGTAAAGGTAAGGTACCTCGCGCTATCCTTGAAAAGCATTATGCTCCGCGGGTGGCGAGTGATGTCGCCGGCTCGCTGGTGAACAACAGCCTCTATAAAGCGATGATTGAGAACAAGATTGAGCCGGTTTCACAGCCGGAAATCATTGAGTCGGGAGCGGTCGCCAAAGGGCAGTCGTACTCTTATCAGGCCGAAGTCGATGTCCGCCCGCAGGTCGTTGCTAAAGACTACACTGGCTTGAAGCTGGAAAAAGAAAAATTCTCTTTCAATGAGGATGTCGTTGAGCAGCAACTTGCGCAGATGGCGACTTCTCGCGTTCAACTGGACGTTACCAGCCGCAAAAAAGCGCGCGAAGGGGATACCGTTATCATCGACTTTACCGGTTTCCTTGACGGCACAGAATTCGAGAACGGCGCGGCCAAAGATTACCAGCTTGAGCTCGGCTCCGGCAGTTTCATCCCTGGCTTTGAAGAGCAGGTCGTGGGTATGAAGCGCGAAGAGGAAAAAGAGATCAACGTAAACTTCCCGGAGAGTTATGGCGCTAAGGAACTAGCGGGGAAGCCGGTTGTGTTTAAAGTGGTGCTGAACGAGATCAAGGAAAAGATCGAGCCGAAGATTGATGATGATTTCGCCAAGGAGTCCGGGGCGGAAAGTCTGGCAGCGCTCAAGGCATCGATTCGTGAGAATGCCGTCAAGCAGGAAGAAGGGCGGATTAAAGGTCAACTTCAGGAGCAGCTGATGAATGCTCTGGTGGCAAACAATCCTTTTGAAGTGCCCGAAGGGATGGTCGAGAATCAGCTGCTGCACCTCAAGGACAACTTTACCCAGCGGCTTAAGTCGCAAGGCATGAGCCTGGAAATGCTTGGCCTGAACGACGAGAACTTCAATAAGACCTATCACGACATGGCTCTTCAGCAGGTGAAGGGTGAGCTGCTGCTCGATTCGATCGCTGAGCAAGAAAAACTCACTGCCGATGATGCTGAAGTTGAAGAGAAGATCAAGTCGATCGCTGAAGAAGCCAATGCTCCGTTGGCCGACGTGCAGAAGTACTTCGAAAATGCTCAGGCTCGTGATGGTCTGCGCGGGCAGTTGCTCAGCGACAAGGTGATCGCTGCTCTACTCGAGAAGTCGGTCGTTACCGAAGTTGAACCAAAACAGCAGCAGGAAGAAGCTACCGAGAAGGAATCCTGATTATGAGTCTGGTGCCGATGGTCGTTGAGGATACCGGTCGTGGCGAACGTGCCTATGACATTTACTCCCGGTTACTGAAAGATCGGATTATTTTTCTCGGTGGAGCCATAGAGGATCATATGGCCAACCTGATCATTGCCCAGCTGCTGTTTCTCGAATCAGAAGATCCGGATCGCGATATCCATCTGTATGTTAACTCGCCAGGCGGCGTGGTGACCGCCGGTATGGCAATTTATGACACCATGCAGTATCTGAAAGCGCCGGTATCGACCATCTGCGTCGGCCAAGCTGCAAGTATGGGTGCGATTCTGCTGGCGGCGGGTGCTCCAGGCAAGCGATTTGCTCTGCCGCACGCGCGGATCATGATCCATCAGCCGCTGGGCGGTTTTCAGGGGCAAGCCACTGACATCAACATTCACGCCCAGGAAATTCTGCGCATGCGTGACAGCCTGAACGGCATCCTGTCCAAGCATTCCGGGCAGGCAATTGAAAAGGTTGCCGCCGATACCGATCGTGATTTTTTCATGGATGGCGAAGCAGCGCGCGGTTATGGTATTATCGATTCCATTGTGCAGCGTAAGGTTTAACTTGGTCTCTGGAGGTGGAATACGTGAAGTCTAAAGATGAATCAGGACAATTGACTTGTTCCTTTTGTGGTAAGTCTCAGGATGAAGTCAAAAAACTGATTGCTGGACCTACGGTCTATATATGCGACGAATGTATCGAACTTTGCAACGATATCATTGACGAAGAGGCGCGTCTTGACGATGCGTCTGAAGACAGTGCGCGGAACCTGCCGAAGCCTGCTGAGATCAAAGATATCCTTGATGAATATGTCGTTGGCCAGGAACGTGCGAAAAAGATTCTCTCGGTCGCCGTTTACAATCACTACAAGCGGGTTGAGTTTTCCGAAAAGAATACGGATATCGAGATCCAGAAAAGCAATATTCTGCTCCTTGGACCGACCGGTAGCGGCAAGACGTTGTTGGCTCAGACCTTGGCCAAAGTGCTGAACGTTCCTTTTGCGATTGCTGACGCGACCAATCTCACCGAGGCCGGCTATGTCGGTGAGGATGTCGAGAATATAATCCTGAACCTGTTGCAGGCGGCTGACTACGATTTGGAAAAGGCTCAGCGCGGCATCATCTATATTGATGAGGTCGATAAGATTGCCCGTAAGTCCGAATCTCCTTCGATCACCCGTGATGTTTCAGGCGAAGGGGTGCAGCAGGCGCTGTTGAAGATTATAGAGGGTACCACTGCCAGCGTTCCACCTAAGGGCGGACGCAAGCATCCGCAGCAGGAATTTCTCAAGGTCGATACGACCAATATTCTGTTCATTTGCGGTGGCGCTTTCTCCGGTATCGAAAAAATCATCAATCGGCGAATTGCGGCAAAGTCAATGGGTTTCGGTGCTGAAGTCCGTTCCCTTAAAGAAGAGAATCTTGGCAATCTGCTGAACAAGATTCAGCCGGCGGATCTGCTAAAGTTTGGCTTGATCCCTGAGTTCGTCGGTCGTCTGCCGATTGTTTCGACTCTCAACGAGCTGGACGAGGCGGCACTGATCCAGATTTTGCGCGAGCCGAAAAACGCTCTGGTGAAGCAGTACCAGCGGCTGTTTGATATGGAGAAAGTCAACCTCAAGTTCACTGACGGTGCCTTGGTCGCAATTGCCCGGGAAGCGCTTGAGCGCAAGACTGGCGCACGCGGACTGCGTTCAATCCTTGAGAACGCGATGCTTGACGTTATGTATGATATCCCTTCGCAGGACCGGGTCAAAGAGGTGGTCCTCAACGAAGAGGTGATTACTAAGGGCGCGAAGCCGATTATCCTTTATGATGTCGCTGAAAGTGCCTAATTCCTAATCTCTTTTCAAGTTTTTGATAGGAGCGTGGACTGTCGATAGTGGCAGCACGCTCCTTTTCTCTTTACAGGTTATTTATGTCTGAACAAAAAACTCAAATCGCCACCACAGCCGCTGTTCAGCTCCCCGTTCTGCCTTTGCGCGATATTGTTGTTTTCCCGCACATGGTGGCTCCGTTGTTTGTCGGGCGCGCCCCCTCGATCGGTGCGCTGGAGGCAGCAACCGCAGCAGACAAGCAGATTTTTCTGATTTCCCAGATTGATCCGAAAGTCGACAATCCGACCGAAGAAGATCTTTATCGGGTCGGAACGATCGGCAAGGTCGCGCAATTGTTGAAATTGCCTGACGGCACGGTCAAGGTTCTGGTGGAGGGGCAGCGGCGTGCTCGAATCACAGAGTTTCTGCCGGGCGATGATCTGCTGCAGGCTATCGTTGAGCCGCTGAAAGAAGAAGTGACCCTGTCGCCGGAGATGGATGCGGTGATGCGTGCGATTCGCTCAACCTTCGACGCTTATGTCACCTTGAGCAAAAAGGTTCCGGCCGAAGTGAACGCAACCATCGCCGGAATCGATGACCCTTCGCGACTGGGGGATTCGGTTGCCGGTCATCTGCAGCTACCGATTGCTGAAAAGCAGGAAATCCTCGAGTTTATCAATCCGGCAGAGCGACTTGAGCACCTGTTGATGCTGCTAGAGCAGGAGAATGAAATCCTGCAGATCGAAAGCCGGATTCGCAGTCGTGTCAAGAGTCAGATGGAGCGCAGTCAGAAAGAATACTATCTGAACGAGCAGATGCGGGCGATACAGAAAGAACTTGGCGACAAGGACGAGTTCAAGCAGGAGATCCTGCATTTTGAAGAACAGATTGCAAAAAAGAAGATGTCCAAAGAGGCGACCGACAAGGCCTATGCAGAGCTGCGCAAGCTGAAAATGATGTCGCCCATGTCGGCTGAGGCAACGGTCGTTCGCAATTATGTTGAATGCCTGCTGGCTCTCCCCTGGAAAAAGGGGACCAAGGATTGCCACGACCTGGGCAAGGCAGAGCAGATTCTTGATGCTGACCATTATGGTCTGGAAAAAGTCAAAGAGCGGGTGCTTGAATATCTGGCCGTGCAGGCATTGGTCAAGAAGATCAAGGGGCCAATCCTCTGCCTGGTCGGCCCTCCGGGTGTTGGTAAGACGTCTCTCGGGCAGTCGATAGCAAAAGCCCTGGGTCGCAAGTTTTTACGGATTTCCCTCGGCGGAGTACGCGATGAAGCTGAAATTCGTGGTCATCGACGCACTTATATAGGTGCGATGCCGGGCAAGATTATTCAGGGGTTGCGTAAATCCGGGGTAAGAAATCCGGTATTCATGCTCGATGAAATTGACAAGATGAGTACAGATTTCCGCGGAGACCCCTCTTCGGCGTTACTGGAAGTTCTTGATCCTGAACAAAACAACAGCTTTGCCGATCATTTTCTCGACGTCGATTATGATCTGTCGCAGGTGTTGTTTGTGGCCACGGCGAATAACCTGCATGCGATTCCGCGCCCCCTGCATGATCGACTCGAAGTGATCCGTATCGAGGGTTATTCAGAAGAAGAGAAGCTGCATATCGCCAAGCGCTATTTATTAGAGAAACAGGCGAAGGCTCACGGTCTTGCCGATGAGAAGGTTAACTTTTCCGATTCGGCCCTTTACGAGATTATCCGCCGCTACACTCGTGAAGCCGGGGTACGTAGTCTGGATCGAAGTATCGCTTCGGTTTATCGTAAACTGGCCAAACGCTTCTTGCAGGAAGGGTCCAAGAAGAGCTTTCAGGTCGGAGAGAAACAGATCGCAAAATATCTCGGTGTACCTACCTATGAGCACGGTGTCTGTGAGGAAGAAGACCAGGTTGGAGTCGCAACCGGTCTGGCCTGGACGGAAACCGGAGGCGAGCTGCTGATGATCGAGGTGACAACTCTGCCAGGAAAAGGACATCTGGCGGTGACCGGAAAACTTGGTGATGTGATGCAGGAGTCAGCTCATGCCGCTATGACCTATATCCGTTCACGTTGGCAGCAGCTTGGTCTGGCAGAAGATTTTTATTCGAGTCTCGATATTCATGTTCATGTTCCAGAAGGCGCTGTACCTAAAGACGGCCCTTCAGCCGGAATAACTATGGCGACAGCGATAGCTTCAGCCTTGACCGGACGAGCGGTACGTAAAGATCTGGCGATGACCGGGGAGGTGACGCTGCGTGGTCGGGTTCTGGCGATCGGTGGGATCAAGGAAAAACTGTTGGCTGCTCGTCGCGGTGGGATGGCTAAAGTCCTGTTGCCGGCTGAAAATGAAAAGCATCTTGCTGAGTTGCCAAAGGAATTACAGCAGTCTCTGGAGATCGTAACCGTCGGTCATATGGATCAGGTTCTTGAGGCTTCATTGGTTTCTGTTAATTAGCGATGTCGCCGCGTGATAGATCGCAGAGAAAATGTCAGAGAAAAACTGTTCAACGCTGAAAAAATGGGGAAAACCGCTTGACAGTTTTTTTGCAAACCTGATATATCTTAACCCGTTTTGAGGCCAAAATTAACTATACTCATTCAGGAGGCATACTGTGACTAAATCTGATCTGATCAATGCAATGGCAGAAAAAGCTGGACTGAGCAAAACTGATACCGAAGGTGCTCTTAAGGCATTTACTGAAGCTGTCACTGAAGCTCTGAAGGCAGGGGAAAAAGTTGCTCTGGTCGGTTTTGGCGTTTTCAGTGTTGGTACCCGCGCTGCTCGTACCGGACAGAACCCACAGACCGGTGCCAAGATTCAGATTGCTGCCGCCAATGTACCTAAGTTCAAGGCTGGCAAGTCTTTGAAGGACGCCGTAAATTAATTACCGTACAACCTTAAAGAGTAACTGGAAGTAGGAAGCAAAGGCTGCCCGTCTCTATTCCCAATTGGGCAATAAAGTGCTTCCTATTTCTATCTGCGGGGCTGTAGTAGAGTCGGTTACAACGCCGGCCTGTCACGCCGGAGGTCGCGGGTTCAAGTCCCGTCAGCCCCGCCATATTTTTAAGGGCGAATAGCTCAGCTGGGAGAGCGCCTGCCTTACAAGCAGGATGTCGGGGGTTCGAGCCCCTCTTCGCCCACCATTTAAGGGACTGTAGTAGGGTCGCTAACGGCTTTACTGCAATTAGTAAGAAAAGTTTAATTAGGGGGTGTAGCTCAGTTGGTTAGAGCGCTAGCCTGTCACGCTAGAAGTCGCGAGTTCAAGTCTCGTCACTCCCGCCATTTAGAAAAAGAGGCAATCGATTACCGATTGCCTCTTTTTTTGTTTTGTTTTCAATGTGAGAGTTTTTAAATTATGTTATCATTCCAAATTAAACTTAAAGGAGACGTTAATGTATAAAAAATTATCGTTGATCATATTTGTACTACTGCTTTCGTTTTGCAGTGCAGTGATGAATGTTTCAGCTGAGGAGAATCTTGTTGCTAAAGTTGGCGGCGTTCCCTTTACCAGCTTCGATCTGCAACGTGAAATGAATAAAATCATGCCAATGCTGGTCTCTTTTCACGGGAAAGTCACCAAGGAAAAACAGCTTGAGATTCAACAAAAGGCGTACGATGGTTTGATAGAGCGTGGTTACAAGGCCTGCGCGGCGCTAAATAGCAAACTGACCGTGCCTGACTCGGACGTCGCGGCTGTTATTGATAAAGCACGTGAACAACTGTCGCCGGAACAGTTTGAGCGCACAGTCGCCGCCGAAACTCTGGCCGGTTTAAAGGCTTCTGTGCGCCGGCAATTGCTGGCAGACGCGGCGGAAAAACAGTTCGTCGATGCGAAAATTTCTGTATCAGCAGAAACCGTTGCGGCTTTTTATGAAAAGCATAAAGAAACTTATCTGCGCCCACGGCAGTTTCGGGCAAGCCATATTCTTGTAAAAGTGGACCCCGCGTTGACCAAAGAGGACAGGGCTATTCTGAAAGCCAGGGCAGATGACTTGCTCGAAAAGGCCAGGACGACTGAGGATTTCTACAATCTGGCTTATTACAACTCAGATGATCGAACAAAATATGTCGGTGGTGACCTTGGTCTGTTTCATGAGGGGCAGACGGTTCCTGAATTTGAAGCGGCATTACAGGACATGAAGGTTGGTGAGATTTCGGATATTGTCACAACAATGTACGGATTTCATATTATCAAGTTGACCGAGAAAAACGAATCCCGCCAATTACTCTTTGAAGAGGTTTCCGAGCAGATCAAAAAGCTGCTTGAAGACCGGCAGCGCGAAGAACTCTATTCAGCCTGGATTGCTACGGCACGGGCTGATTGTCCAGTCGAAAAGTATCCCCGCTAAGATGGCCGGCAAAATCATCAGCAAAGGTATGTTGCTTGCTGTCGGTCTGTTGATGACGGCCTGTTCACCAATCTCGTCACCGGTCGTCTGGCAGACAGAAGGGCTCGAATGGGTTGCCCCGCCAGCACCAGAACAGCCACGGATCCGTTTTTTACGTCAGATCGCCGGTCTGGACGATCTTCGCCAGGATGATACAGGTCGGCCGCTGTTTAAGTGGATCAGTGGTGAAAGCGCAGCAGAACTGCCCCTGTTGTCACCCTACGGTGTCGATGCCGATGGAGAAGGGCGTATCTGGGTGGCTGATCCCGGTTCAGCAGTCGTACATATGATCGATATCGGTCGCAAGCGGATCGATTATCTGTCTGTTTTCGACGGCCGTCAACTTGTCAGTCCGGTCGGCGTTGCTTACGATCGAGTCAGGCAGAGACTCTACGTTTCTGATTCTGGTCTGCTGGAAATTTTGCAGTTTGACGTCAATGGTAAGTATCAGAAGAGTTTGCGGCCTGCCGAAACCTTGCAGCGGCCCGGCGGGATTGCAATTGACTCAACAGGTCGACTTTATGTCGCTGACGCTCTGGCAGGTGACATCAAGGTTTTTTCTGTGACTGGAGAGGCATTGCCATCAATCGGCAGCGCGCTGGCTGCTGATGGGAAATTCAATCGCCCGACCAATATTACACTTGATCGACAGGGGCGCATTTATGTTGTCGATGCGATGAACTTTCGTGTCGAGATCATTGGACTGCCTGGCGAAGTACCCTCCGCCATCGGCAGATTGGGAAATGTTCCTGGCAGTTTTGCCCGTCCGAGAGGAATCGCGCTTGATTCGGAAGGGCATATCTATGTTTCAGACGCAGCATTTGACAATATTCAAATATTTGACCGGCAGGGGCAATTACTACTCATTCTGGGAAGCGGAGAAAAGGGCCCGGGGCAGTTCTGTATGCCAGCCGGAATGGTTACGGATCAGTGGGATAGGCTTTATGTTGTGGACAGCTGCGCGCATCGGGTCAAAGTCTTTCAGTTTTTAAGTGAGAATCATTAGGAAAGAAGCTTTAGGCGTCAATATTGCAGCCGTTTGGTAAGCGCCGGTTGGCTATCGGTAAGTTTTAAAGAGACTCGCACGGTTTTCCCGCATGTCCTGAATAAGTAAATGAGGCACTATATGCAGTACCGGTTCAGGTGTTTTACCCTTTTTATTTCGCTATTTGGCGTGCTTTATGCCACTGCCGCCCTTGCTATTCCGGCAACAATGACGCTCGGTTATGATACCGATCTGGGCAGCAGCGGCATCCAGAATTCACATCCGCACAACCTCAGCAGTGGTAGCTCGGGCAGTATCCATGCTCCGCTTGGTGGCGAGGATGAGCTCTGTAAATTCTGTCACACACCACACGGCGGTACAGCTGCCGGCCCGCTCTGGAACCGAATCGACCCAATAGGCCCGAACGCGGATGGAACTTTTCCTCTCTACACCGGTGCTGCTGCTCTCAAGGCCATTCCTGCTGCACAATACACGGCAGCGATCGCAACTGATGCCAGCCTTTACCCAAACGGCGCCACCCGTCTTTGTCTGTCCTGCCACGATGGTGTGACGGCGGTCGGTGAAGTTATTTCGGGCGGCACTCTGGCCAACCTGACGATGTCTGCCTTCGGTACCATAGACCTGAGTACTTCACATCCGGTTTCATTTACTTACACCGAGGCAGTAAGGGCGCTGCTCCCAGGTAGCTACAGCCGCCCGGCGCCTGGCTCGATTGTCAAACTGGATGGCGCAGAGCGGATGCAATGTACAACTTGTCACGATCCGCATAACGATACCAATACCGGCGGTGCTTATACTTTGCCAATGTGGCGCCTCTACACGGGAACTGAAGCAGATGACTATAACAACACCTGTTTGACCTGCCACAATGTGGTTCCCGGTGTTGGTAGCCTGCACTGAGGTCATTTAGATGAAACTCACAATCTACGCTTTTCTCTTAATTCTGTTGCTTGGTACGCCTGCGCTGGCACTAGCGCAGCAGAGTATCCTGACCGGTGCTCACGGTCAGGAGCGTTATTTGCTGAAAAGTTGCCGTGCTTGTCATCGAGGCATGAAGATGGCGATCCGCAATGAAGAGAAAAGCTGCCTTAGTTGTCACGGGAATTCGCTGAACAGGCGAGATATGGTCACTGCGGGCTATTTGCGCGATTCAGGGTCGGCTCGTCTGTTGGATATCGAAGAGGAGTTGAAGAAAACTTATCGGCATCCGGTCTTGACCGAAAACGGTGTCCATCAGCGCAAGGAGCTTTTACCTGAGACGCTGGTGAATGCTGCGCGTCACGCTGAATGTGTCGATTGTCATGAGCCGCACAAGGTCAGTCGTGAAAATCCATTCAGTGGCATTCAGGGGAAAAGGGTCGGCAGTTTCGTTGCAGAGATCACCAAGGAATATGAACTCTGTTACAAGTGCCATGGCCGCAGTGCCAACCTTCCGGCAGGTTCTACTGACAAACAGCTGGAATTTCGGCTGACGAACAAATCTTATCACCCTGTCGAGGGCGAGGGGGCCAATGCGCACGTTATAAGCCTTAAGGAGCCCTACGCGACCCGAAAGCAACGACCTGGTGATATTTCCATTATCAGTTGCAGCGACTGCCACGGCAGCGAAAATCCTAAAAGTCCACGCGGTCCGCATGGCTCCAATTACCGTGGTCTACTGAAGTCAAATTATGACACTGAAGATGCGCGCCCCGAAAGCAGCTTTGCTTATGAACTCTGCTATCAGTGCCACGAGCGCAGCAGTATCCTTGGCAATGAGAGTTTTCCATACCACGCCCAGCATATTCTCGGTGACCGTGGCCGTGATCTGCCTGGAACCTCCTGTTTCACCTGTCACGATGCCCACGGCAGCGCTGGTAACCCCTATTTGATCCGTTTTAACCTCGACGTCGTTGAGTCGAACCTGGCCGGCAAGCTTGAATACAAGGCACAGGGGGTGGCGACTCGGCACGGCTCCTGTGCGCTGAGTTGTCACGGTGTCGACCACGAGCCGAAGAGTTACTGAACCCAGTTTTGCGCATAAGCCCCGCCGGTGTAAATCCAAGCCGGTCGGTTAATCTGTTGAAAAATGGGATTCAGTGAAAGGCAGCATGGAATTTCAGTAGTTTAACCATTTGACTTCATCTTGAAAATCTACGAAAGGCAAAGCCCTCTAAGTATCTAATTTTAGAGGGCTTTGCT
>DATCYW010000009.1:0-105258 GCA_036526255.1 Malonomonas sp.
GAATAATTTAGATAATAATTTTCTCCATTAATTTTTTTAAAATTAAAACTGTTGAAATAATTATTAATTTTTTCTATGTACAATAATCTTTCTTTAACTATTTCAGAACCATATGCAATTAATTGATCTGTCCAACAGTCAACATCTCTAGAATCTTTTTTAAGGTATGAATTTCTCTGTTTTAGACATCTAACATATTTTTTATAAACATAAATATAATCAAAATTTGAATAGAATATAGACCTATCCAGCAAATTCCTTCTAAATAATGGATAATTACTTAAATAATTAACTTCCTCAGGATAAAAAATAACAACATTTAGTAAAGAGTAATACTTATTATACTCTGGTTTTTTTTTGTCTATTGTTAATATTTTGTTTTTTTTATCGTAACTACAATTAATAATATTATTAACTGATTGGTTATTAACTTCTATTTCTATAGTGGCCCTTGAAGAATTTTCTTTTATAGTTTCTTCGATATTTTGGGTACGAAAACTTTTCAAAAAAGCAGCGGTATAAATTGCTTCAACTAAATTTGTTTTACCTTGCGCGTTATTTCCTACGAAAAAATTTAATTTAGGGCTAACTTTAAATTCAGCACTTTCTATATTTCTAAAATTCCCAATTTTAATTTTTTTTATGACCATTTTTTACTAAAGACGCATTGGCATAATGACAGCTAAATAATCATTATCATTTTCTGGCTGCACTAACCCTGGTGAAATATTATCTTTTAAAATAAGTAAAACATTTTCTTTTTCTATAGTTTGAAGTATATCCAAAATATATCTAGCATTAAATCCTATTGAAATGTCAGATCCAGAATAAATGATGTCTATTTCTTCTTTTGCATCTCCCAATTCTGGATTAGAAGAAGAGAGTGTCAGACAATCTTTTGTTAAATTAACTTTTATACCTTTTGATTTTTCACTGGAAAGAACAGATATTCTCCGTAAAGAGTGTAAGAATATATCCTTATTTATTAATGCAGAATTGTTACCTTTTTCTGGGATAACTCTTTTGTAGTCTGGAAAATCTCCATCAACCATCCTCATTATAAGGGTGGTTGAATCATTGCTTACAGAAAAATTATTATCTGAAATACCAATGTTTATAGTATCAATTGTATTTTCCATTAATTTCTTGATTTCGTTTATACCTTTTTTAGGTAGAATAAATCCTTCTTCAAACTTATCGTTTAAATTTTTGTCGATATTTCTTTCTATTTTAGAAAGTCTATGACCATCAGTCGATACAAACGAAATACAATTTTTATTTTCAGATTTTATAAAAATACCAGTTAAATTGAACTTAGTTTCATCACTGGAAACTGAGAAAATGGTCTTATCTATCATTTCTCCAATAATGCTTGTCTTAATTGAACTTGGGTTAGAAGTTACATCAGGAAATTTAGGGAACTCATCTGGAGATAAACCGACTAGATTAAAAATAGACTTACCACATGTTATTTCGACCCAAAAATTATTTTTTGAACTAAATTGAATGTCTTTATCTGGAAGTTCTTTTATTATTTCAAATAATTTTTTACCAGAAACTGTTATTTTTCCGTTTTTAACTACATCTGCAGGGTATTCTGATCTTATACCCACTTCAAGATCAGTAGCTGTTATTTTTATTTTACCATCAATAGCTTCTATTAAAACATTAGCCAAAATAGGTATTGTATGTCTCTTTTCTATAATACCCTGGACTTTGTTTAATCCTTTTACAAAGATGTCTTTTCTTATGTGAAACTGCATTTTAACCTCCATAAACAGTGATTATATATTATTAGGTTTTAAATCTTTTTAGTAGTCTATATATAGGGCCTGTTAGTTTGTGAATTAACAGTTAAACATAAGAAAAATAAGGAAAAATAAGGAAAAAATTATGTTGATAATTTTTTTAAAACTCTTATTTTTTGTTTAAAACTCAGGTATTTTAAATTTTCAACATTTTATCAATGTTTTTTAAACAGCTTATGGCTTTATGCTGTTAATCAATTTTTCTATCGTCGATTTAAGTTGAATGTCATCAGCCATGCTTTTTTCTATTTTTTTAATAGCGTGTATTACTGTTGAGTGATCTTTCCCACCAAATTTAGAGCCTATTTCTGGATAGGATGATGAAGTAAGTTTTCGGCAAACATACATTGCTATTTGCCTTGGAAGTACTAAAGTTTTTAAGCGTTTAGATGATTTTAAATCCACTACTTTTAGTTGATAATAATTAGCTATAATTTTTTGGATATTATCGATAGTAATTTCTTTATTTTGTTCTACTATTATATCCTTAAGTATGTTTTTAGCCATATCAATATCTATGGCTGTCGAAGTGAGGCTCGAATAAGCACCAATTCTTATAAGATAACCTTCCAATTCACGAACATTGCTTGTAACTGAACTCGCAAGAAAAAAAGAAACATCTTCAGGTATTATAATATTATTTTGATCAGCTTTCATTTTAAGAATAGCTTGTTTAGTTTCAGTATCAGGAGCCTGTATATCTGCAATTAAACCCCATTCGAATCTAGAACGAAGTCTTTCTTCTAATTCTGGCATTTCCTTAGGGAATTTATCTGATGTAACAACTATCTGTTTATGTGATTCATATAGAGCATTGAACGTATGGAAAAATTCCTCCTGGGTACTCTTTTTACCAGCAATAAATTGGATATCATCTATAAGTAGAACATCTATTGATCTGAATTTATTTCTAAATTCATCCATTTTTGCATGTCTAAGTGAATTTATAAGTTCGTTGGTAAATTTCTCCGATGAGTAATAACCAATTTTTAAATTTTTGTTTTTATTTATTATTTCGTTACCTATTGCGTGAACAATATGGGTTTTTCCCAACCCGACACCCCCATAAATAAACAGCGGATTATAGGTGGTTGCTGGATTATTCGCAACCGCCATCGCGGCCGCATGGGCAAACTGATTAGATGGTCCCGAAACGAAACTTTCAAAAGTGTATTTTGGATTTATATTGCTTATCGGTTCCGCTATTTGATTTTTAATTTTGATCGGTACGGATCTTAAATCTGGGTTAGTTTCTTTTATTTCTATTGGTTTTTTGCTGCTAGCAGAGGCATTGACTATCAAATTTACTCTGTAGTTAACCGTGCCAATTTCTGACATGGTTTTTTCTATGGATTTCAGATAATTATCAGTCAACCAATCTTTAATAAATCTGTTGGGTACCTCCAAGGTCACAACATCTTTGTTTATATCGCTAAAGCTAATAGGCTTCAGCCAGGTTGAGAAGTTTTGCGGGCTAACTTCTCGTTTAAGTATTTCTAAGGTTTCTTGCCATATTTTAAGCATAGTCAAATACAAATCCACAACTTATAAACAACTGTTTATATTTTATTTTTTGACGAAAAGTCCTTATTTTAGCGACTTTACAAGCGTGTTAAATTAACAGATGATTTTACAAAAAGCAAGAGATACACAGGTTAACGGGTTGGTCCGTTTAGGCTTATTGTTGAAGCTTTTTAGCACCGCTGTCTGGGTCGAGTAGACTGCTTGTGTTGTCTTCAAATCCGTATATTTTAAGAATAAATTACGATTATTCGTTGACTTGATTTCTGTTATGTGATTAAACGTCTACTTTCGTCAGCACAAAATTTTGGAGGAATATCGAGATGTCGAAACGTACTTATCAGCCAAGCCGTATCAAGCGTAAAAGAACACATGGTTTCCGTAAACGGATGCAGAGCAAAAATGGCAGCCAGGTCATCAGCCGTCGCCGTGCTCGCGGACGCAAATCTTTGTCGGTGTCCACTCCGCAGAAGTAACCCAAATGGAACACGGACTTCCCAAATTTCGTCGATTGCGAAAAACTTGGGAGTATCAAAGAGTTTGGCAAATGGGGTGTAAGCAACATACACCCCATTTTATTCTTTTGAGTATGGTCAATTCAGCTGCCCAGCCGCGACTTGGTATGACAGTCAGTCGTAAAGTAGGTAATGCTGTGGAGCGTAACCGGGTAAAACGGCTCATCAGAGAGTTCTTCAGACAGAAATACCATCTCTTTTCGACGCCGGTTGATTTTTCCGTGATAGCCAAAAAAGGTGCTGCATCCTTATCAATTAAGCAAGTGTTTGCTGAACTTGATCGGGCATTCGATTAAGGCGGTACGACAAGTGGTTGTTAAACCTTTCGTTCTATTTATTGATTTCTACCGCTACTGCATATCACCATTATTGCCCCGTTCTTGCCGTTTTTACCCTTCTTGCTCAACTTATGCACGCGAAGCTCTTTTGACTTTTGGCCTGTTTAAAGGTCTTTATCTTACTTTGTTTAGACTTTTGAAGTGTCATCCCTTTCATCCGGGTGGGTTTGATCCCGTACCGGCCATAAATAAACAGGATAGTTAAGATGGAAAACAATAACCGGACCATTATTGCAATTGCGCTCGTCATTCTTCTTTGGTCGGGTTACAGCATTTTCTTCTCGCCGCAACCACAACCGGTTACAAGCGCTCCCCAGTCCGCGGTGACAGAAAAGCAACTGGAGCAGACCGCGCCGGTCAGCGAGGGGGCCCAAAGTGTACAGCCCGTAACCCAGATGTCTGCCTACGTGCCGGTAGATTACAAGGAGCGTTTGGTGACAGTGTCTTCCGCTCTTTTTGATATAAAAATATCTACGACCGGGGCGGTCGTTCGGGCCGTAACACTTAAAGAGTATAAAGAAACCAACGCCAAAGATTCTGCACCCTTTAAACTTCTCGAACTGTCGGATGGCAGGCTCGCGACTTTTAAATCAAGCGGTAGCGAGGGTCTTTCCATCCCGACAGATCTCCCGTATGTACTGTCGGAGAGTTCCGACAATATTTTTGTTGAGGGAGAGCAAAAGACCGTTAGTTTTTCAGCAACGAATGCAGCCGGTCTTACGATCGTAAAGAACTTTACGTTTTATGCTGATTCCTATCTGGTTGATGTCGATGTGCGACTGGTCAATACAGGTAATACAACCAGTAAGGGTCTGTTTAATTTATCACTGATATATCCATGGCTGAGTGGTGACGATGATGAGGGAATGCAGGATATGTACTCCTTCGTCGGACCGCTCTCTTTCGATGGAGAAGAGCTGCTTGAGGATAGCCCGGACGATCTGCAGAAATCCGCCAAGATTTATGGCAACGGCATAGTCTGGTCTGGTTTCGCCGGAAAATACTTTCTGGCAATTATGAGTCCGCAGGATTCAGCAAAGCAGGTTCAAGTGCAGATGGGCGATGGTTTTGTTGAAAATCGTTTTGTTTCACCATTTATTACCCTAGAGCCCAATCAGGACATCTCTTTTAAATATACCGCCTTTTTGGGACCGAAGGATTACGACCTGTTATTGGCAGGAGGACACCAATTTGAGCAGGCCAAGGATTATGGCTTTTTCAGTGTTCTTGCGAAGCCGTTGATGCACGTTCTCAAGTTCTTTTATTCCTATATCGGGAACTATGGCTTCGCCATCATTCTGCTGACGGTCTGTATCAAGATCATTTTCTGGCCATTGACTCAGAAGAGCTACAAGTCGATGAAGGGGATGCAGAAGTTGCAGCCACAAATGCAGAAGATGCGCGAGAAGTACTCAAATGACAAACAACGGCTGAACCAGGAAATGATGTCCTTTTACAAGGAGAACAAGGTTAATCCTTTGGGCGGATGTTTGCCAATGTTGATCCAGATCCCGGTGTTTTTTGCTTTATATCAGGTTCTTCTCGGTGCGATTGAATTGCGACACGCACCCTTTATTTTCTGGTTGACTGACTTGTCAATGAAAGACCCCTACTACATCACCCCGATCATTATGGGCGGGACGATGTTTATTCAGCAAAAAATGACCCCCACCAACATGGATCCGACCCAGGCAAAAATCATGTTGATGATGCCGATTGTTTTTACCTTTTTGTTTTTAAATTTCCCTTCTGGCTTGGTTATTTACTGGATGGTGAACAACCTGCTGACAATTCTGCAACAATACCTTATCAAGCGTCAGCCTGACTGATTTTCAGGTGAGAAGTCTCGGTGATAACATCTGATACAATAATAGCTCCAGCAACTGCGCTAGGAGAAGGCGGCATTGCTGTGGTCCGGATTTCCGGACCACAGTCGCTTTCAGCCCTGCAGAAATACTTCCGTCCCACATCCCGCACCAAAACATATCTCTCCCATCAGCTGTACCATGGCCTGTTGCTTGATGAACAAGGACAGCACGTAGATGAAGTGATGGCCGTGTATATGGCCGCGCCGCACACTTATACGCGTGACGATGTGGTTGAGATTCACTGTCATGGCAGCCAACAGGTGGTCAAGTCAATCCTGAACCTTTATCTGTGCTATGGCTTGCGTTTAGCGCAGGCGGGTGAATTCACCTATCGAGCTTTTGTGAACGGGCGTCTTGATTTGGGACAAGCTGAAGCGGTTGCGAGTTTGATCCATGCCAAGACCGATTCATCCCGCAAGCTTGCCCTCGCTCAGGTAGAGGGTCTTTTAAGTCGGACCCTTTTCGATGTAACCGAGAGTCTTCGGCACACACAGGTCCTACTCGAGGCGTGGATAGATTTCCCGGAAGAGGAACTACCCAAGGAGGACCTGCATCATATCCAGCAGGTCATGGCACAAGTCAGTAAGGAAATCGTAGAAATAACAGACACTTACAGCGCTGGTCGGGTTTTGTCCGAGGGCGCTTCCATTCTTCTGGTTGGACGGCCCAATGTTGGCAAGAGCTCATTGTTGAATGCTCTTCTTGGAGAAGAGCGGGCAATTGTTACTGATGTTCCGGGTACGACAAGGGACCTCCTTGAGGAGGGAGTGACTATTTCCGGGGTACCGGTGCGACTGGTGGACAGCGCTGGCCTCAGAGAGTCGATGGATCCAGTCGAGGCTGAGGGGATTCGTCGCGCCAAACAAAAGATTCAGCAGGCTGATCTTGTTTTGTTTTTGGTTGACGGTTCCAGTGAGGTTGGTGAGCAGGATCTTTATGCTTATGATGCCTGTCAACAGGCTCCTGCTTTTCTGGTTCGGACCAAGTTGGATTTACCCCAAATAGCAGACACCTCTTTTTGTCCCTACACCGAGTACCCAGTTTCTACTAAGGTAGGGCTCGGATTATCTGAACTTCGCTCAGCTATTGCCGAATTTTTGCTGGGTAGTTACCTGCCATCAAGTGAAACAGTTCTCTTGACTGAACAGCGTCATTACGATGCTTTGATTTCAGCTGGTCGCTGTCTTGCTAGATTTATTGAATCGCTGGCCCTGGGGCTGCCTTTGGAATTTTTGGTATTTGAGCTGCGCGAAGCCTTGCATTTGTTGGGGCAGATCTCGGGTGAAACAACAAGTGATGATGTGCTCGAGGGCATCTTTTCTAGTTTCTGTGTTGGTAAGTAGTTGTTCCACGTGAAACATTTTAGCGGGTATCAAATGCTGATGTCAGGGTACGGTAAAAAATACGATGTCATCGTAGTCGGCGCAGGGCATGCAGGCTGTGAGGCGGCGCTGGCCGCAGCGCGGATAGGTTGTTCGACTTTGTTGTTAACCATGGGTTTGGATACTGTTGCTCAGATGTCCTGCAATCCTGCAATCGGTGGTTTGGCCAAGGGACACCTGGTGCACGAGGTCGATGCCCTTGGTGGCGAGATGGGGTTGAATATCGATGCGACCGGCATTCAATTCCGCCGGCTAAATATGAAAAAAGGTCCGGCGGTTCGTGCTGCCAGGGCCCAGGCCGATCGTATGGCCTACAGCGCAAGAATGAAGACGGTTGTAGAACAACAGGAGTTGCTGGATTTAAAGCAAGGGGTCGTGGTGGATCTTCTGCACGCTGGCGACCGTATCGCCGGGGTCCGGACTCGTGATGGTCTGGATTTTTTGGCACGATCAGTCGTGTTGACAACGGGCACTTTCATGCGCGGGCTTATCCATGTCGGTCTGAACAGCTATTCTGGTGGGCGGGCTGGCGAGCCTTCCTCGGAAGGGTTGTCGGAAGCCTTGCGTGGCCTCGGCTTAACCGTTGGTCGCTTGAAGACGGGAACACCCGCACGCTTATCTGCACGTTCTATCGATTTTAGTTGTCTGGAAAAACAATCAGGCGATATCAATATAAAACCCTTTTCTTTTATGACCGACGCCATTGTCAGGCCACAGGTTGACTGTTATATCGCTCACACCAATAAAAGAACTCATCAGGTCATTCGTGAAAATATTGAAAAGTCTGCACTGTTTGCTGGGGTTATAGAGGGGATAGGTCCGAGGTACTGTCCATCAATCGAAGATAAGGTTATGCGGTTTCCGGGGAAGGATTCGCACCAGTCGTTTCTAGAGCCAGAGGGGCGCAATAGCTCAGAAATGTACCCCAGTGGCCTGTCAACGTCGTTGCCGCCTGATGTTCAGTTGCAGTACTTTCGCACCATGGCCGGTTTTTCCCAGGTTGAAATTATGCGTCCGGGCTACGCGATTGAGTATGATTTTGTCGAACCGACCCAGTTGCGCCCGACCTTAGAGACGCGGGTATTGCGCGGGCTTTTCCATGCTGGGCAGATTAACGGCACTTCTGGATACGAAGAAGCGGCCGCACAGGGTTTGCTTGCCGGGATAAATGCAGCGCAAAGCAGCCTTGATCGCGAGCCGCTAACTCTTGGTCGTGATCAGGGGTATCTGGGGGTAATGGTTGATGATCTGGTGACTCAGCCAACCCTGGAGCCGTACCGGATGTTCACTTCTCGTTCTGAATACCGACTGATCTTGCGCGAGGATAACGCGGATCAACGTCTGACTGGGGTGGGGCGCCTGTTGGGTTTGGTTTCTGATGAGCGCTGGGAGCGGTACCAGCAGAAGCAGTTGCAGGTAGGGCAGGGGTTGCAAATACTGCAGCAGGAGACTGTTCGACCTTCTGATGCAGAGGCGGTCGCTGCTTTAGGCTTGGATGGATTGAAGAACGGTATTAGCCTCGAGGTGTTGTTGCGTCGGCCGGAGATCAATATCGAGCAGTTAGCGACGGTCAGTCCGGCCTTGGCGGGTTTGTCTGCCGCCGCATTGGAACAGTTAGAGATATCGGTAAAGTACGAGGGGTACATCAAGCGTCAGGTGGAGCAGGTGGAACGGTTTCGGCAGCAGGAGGAGGTGGTGTTGCCGGAGGGGATGGATTATGCGGGGATCGAAAGCCTTTCCAGTGAGGTGCGCGAAAAACTCACGAAGATCCAGCCAGTAACTCTGGGCCAGGCCAGCCGGATATCTGGAGTTACGCCAGCGGCGATTGCAGTGCTGCAAATCTATCTGCGAAAGTCGCGTCATGGGTGATTTGACCTCTGGACTTAAGCAGCTGGGGGTCGATATTCCCGCTGAGGTCGTCCGGAAGGAACTCCTGTTTCTTGAAGAATTACTGCACTGGAACAAGAGCGTCAACCTGACATCTATCCGCGACCTGGATGAGGCGGTTGAAAAGCACCTGGTCGATTCCTTGGCGCTGCTCCCCTATTTGAATGGAAGCGCTGCGCTGCTCGATATCGGTTCCGGTGGCGGATTACCTGGAATTCCTTTGGCGATTGCCCGACCTGAAATGGTTGTGACTTCGGTAGACAGTGTCGGTAAAAAGATCAACTTCCAGAGGCACATCAAGCGCAAGCTGGGATTACCGAATCTGCGACCACTCCATTGTCGGATTGAGGGTTTGGCTCAGCAGTTAAGTCAGGACGGTCTGTTCCAAGCCGTTACCGCCAGAGCGTTCTCCTCTCTCGATGCTATCTGCGCTTACGCGGCACCTTGGTTGGAGGCCGATGGCCAGCTGCTGGTTATGAAGGGGCCTGAAGGGTTGGCTGAATTCAATGACGCTGGGTCTTCTGTCTGTTCGACAGGTTTTAAGTTCCTGGCTTGCCACCAGTACCAGTTGCCTTTCAGTCGCGCTGAAAGACAGTTGCTGGTCCTCAAAAAGCTGCCCGTCTGAAACCAGGAAAAAACTGTTGTTCGAGCTCCTAGATAGGTGAGTTTTGGGCTGAATTTCACCTCTGTCTGTGTTAATCTCCTGAACTTATCTGTAAACAAGGAGTATCGAGATGGCTATTATCATCGCTGTTGCCAACCAGAAGGGCGGGGTTGGCAAAACTACTACTGCAGTCAATCTCTCCGCCTCGTTGGCCGCGGCTGAACATCGGACCCTGTTGGTTGATATGGACCCACAGGCTAACGCCTGTAGTGGCCTTGGTGTCAATAAAAAAGAAGTAATATTAACTGTTTACGATGTTTTGCTGGGTGAGGCCAGTGTCCTGGATGTGATCCGCACGACCGACCTGCAGCAGCTGGATGTCTTGCCGTCCAACACAAATCTTATCGGTGCAGAAATCGAATTAATCGAAACGCCGAACCGTGACCAGCAGCTTAAATTAGCGCTGGCTGCCGTGTCTGACAATTATGAATATATCATCATCGATTGCCCCCCCTCGTTAAGTTTGTTGACGGTCAACGCGCTCTGTGCCGCGAATTCTGTTTTAGTGCCGTTGCAATGTGAGTTTTATGCGATGGAGGGCTTAGGCCAGTTAATGCAGACCGTTCGGCTTGTGCAGCAGGAACTGAATCCGCAACTGGAGCTCTGCGGCATTTTGCTGACCATGTTTGATGGCCGCAACAATCTCTGTCATCAGGTCAGTAATGAGATAAGGGAGCATTTCGGTAACAAGGTCTTCAACGTGGTTGTGCCGCGCAACGTGCGCTTGTCTGAAGCTCCAAGTTATGGCCAGCCGGTTCTGCTGTATGATATTTCGTCACGCGGGGCACAGGCGTACATGGAATTGGCGAGAGAGCTTCTGATGGGAGAGGTGGTTCATGGTTAAGCGACCGGCTTTAGGTAAGGGGATTGGCGCGCTACTCAGCTCGGCGGCGCAAGAGGGGGGGAAGAAATACTTCTCCTGCCCGATTGAAGAGCTCAAACCACACAGCCAGCAGCCGCGAAAATCTTTTGACGACAGCAAGATGGCCGAGCTGGTTGCCTCGATCAAAGAGAAGGGGGTAATCCAGCCGCTGGTCGTGCGTCAGATGTCCGACCATTATCAGATCATCGCCGGTGAGCGACGCTGGCGGGCGGCGCAGAAGGCTGGACTCGATCGTTTGCCGGTGGTCATTCAGGATGTCTCTGAAGATTGGGCGCTGGAGATCGCGCTGATCGAAAATATTCAGCGTGAAGATCTTAATCCACTGGAAGAGGCGGGTGCCTATCGCCATCTGATGGATACTTTTGACCTGTTGCAGGAGGAGGTCGCCAAGCGGGTCGGCAAGGATCGCTCTTCAGTCGCCAACGCTCTGCGCCTGTTGCGTCTGCCCGATAAGGTGAAGGATGACCTGCTGGCCAATCGCTACTCCATGGGGCACGCCAGGGCGCTGCTGTCGCTGGAGGATGACGAGGATATGGTCGAGGCCAGCAATGAGGTGCTGCGAAAAAAGTTGTCGGTTCGTGAAACAGAAAAGCTGGTGAAAAAAATTAAAGCCTTTGGCGGCCCTGTTCCGATCGCCGCAGCGAAAACTCCGGTGGTCGATCCCAACCTGGTCGAACTGGAGAACAGTTTGCGGCAGACCCTTGGTGCTCAGGTCAAGTTGGCATCTAAGGGGAAGGGGGGGCGGATTGAAATCAGTTATCACGATCAGGACGAGCTGGAGCGTCTGCTCGATCTTCTCGGTGTTGTCAGTTCGTTGTAGCCATTTCTGAAGCGGTGATTCTATGTTCGGTGGAAAAAAACAGGAGCAGACTCAGATGAAAAAGCCAGTCGCGATCGACAAGGCGGATATCAAGGCATTTCTCGGCCCGGGCAGTCGTTTCGAGGGAAAGCTCAGTTTTGATGAAATGGTACGCCTCGATGGCAGTTTTACCGGAGAGATCAAGTCGAGCGATACTCTGATTGTTGGTGAGACTGCGATCATGCAGGGGGATATCCAGGTTGGCGCGCTGATCCTCAGCGGCCGGTTTACCGGCAATATTGTCGCCTCTGACCGGGTCGAGCTACGGGCTCCTGCGCAGGTCGAAGGTTCCATTCGGACACCAAATCTGAAGATTGATGAAAAAGTCATCTTTAATGGCGACATCGTTATGGGCCAGGTAAGTAGCAATACTGGTCGCGGCAGTGAAGCGAAAAATGAAAAGAAAGAGGACTGATTTTTTTACGCTGAAAATATAATAATGTTACAGATTGGCGCAAAAGTCTTGACACACTGCAGCCCCTATGATAGTCAATGCGCTGCTTTGGGCTCAGGCCCTTTGGAACGTCCGAGTATTGCCGAGCATTTCCAGCTAGCACTAACCAGTAAAGATGAAGAGGTGAAATAGGTGATCAGTCTCGACTGGACCCTTGGTCTGCAGTTTGTCCATTTTATTATCCTGCTGATAGTCCTCAATAAATTGCTCTATCGGCCATTGCAAAAAATACTGGCTGAACGGCGTGAGGCAATTGATGGCTCCCATGCACAAGCCAAAGGGCTTGAAGCTGACATCGAGGAGAAGATGCAGCGTTATCAGCAGCAGCTCAGCGATGCCAAGAAACTGGCCAATGAGGAGCGCAACAAGCTGAAGAAGGCTGCTGGCGAAGAAGAGTCCGCTTTGCTTGCGGAAGCACACGGCAAAGCGACCGCGCGCCTTGCAGCGATTAAAAGCAAGGTTGCCGAGGAGGCTGCAGAAGCCAGCAAAACACTGAAGAGTCAAGCCGAAACTCTGGCTGGACAGATCGCCACCAAGGTTCTTGGCCGCGAACTGGTTTAAGTTCAGGAAGGGTTCAATAGATATGCGCAGCAAAACCTCATTCATCATGTTTATAGTACTGCTGGTTGTTCTGACCAGTACCGTAGCCTTTGCCGCCAGCGCCGGCCACGCCGATAGCGGAGTCCTGCTGAAGGATTTCCTCTACCGGGTTCTGAGCTTCAGCATCGTAGTTGCTATTCTGGTTTATTATCTGGCCAAGCCGATCAAAAAGGGTCTGGCTGGCCGCCGGGAAGAGATCGAGAAGGCGCTAGCCGAAGCCAAGCAGGCCAAGCAGGACGCGGAAGCAAAGTTTGCCGAGTATGACCGTAAGCTGGCTCAGGCAACCGATGAGATTGCCGAAATCAGTGATGCCATCCGCCGTGAAGGTGAGCTGGAAAAGCAGAAAATCATCGCTAACGCCAAAGAACTGGCGATCAAGATTGAGCAGGACGCGGAAAAAACCGCAGAGCTGGAAGTTGCCAAGGCTCGCAACGAACTGCGGCGCGAAGCCGTTCAGCTGGCTGTCGGCGTTGCTGAAGAAAAGTTGAAAAAGAACGTTACCAAGGATGATGATACCCGTCTGATCGACGAGTATATGCAGAAGGTGGGAGAGTTACATTGAGCACCAGTGCGATTTCCATAAGATACGCCAAGGCGCTGCTCAACATCGCTTCAGAGCAGAAGCAGGTTGAACAGTATGCACAGCAGCTGGCGAACGTTGCGGCGATTTTGAAGAGCGAAGACATGTTACGTCTGTTGCTTGACAGCCCGACCTTCCCGCTGGAGAAAAAGCAAGCGATCATGAGTGACCTCTGCGGCCTGCTCAAGTCGAGTGACAGGATGAAAAATTTCCTCAGTCTGCTCCTTGAAAAAAACCGGATAGGTTACATTGCGCAGATTGACCGGAATTATCGCAAGTTTGCCGATGATCTTTCAGGTCTGATGCGGGCCACCATCAGGTCGGCCAGCGACCTGAGCAGTGAACGCGTTGACGACATCAAGCAGGGGCTGGAAAAACAGACCGGCAAGCAGGTGGTGTTGAGTGTTGAAACCGATGCATCGCTGATCGGCGGCCTGCAGGCCGAGATGGGCGGAAAACTTTTTGACGGCAGTGTGAAAACCCAGCTGAAACGGATTGCAGAGACCTTAGCAAAGGGGTGACAAGAATATCATGGAAATAAGAGCAGAAGAAATCAGTGCGATAATCAAGAAGCAGATTGAGAACTTCGGTCGCGAAGTTGAAGTCAGCGAAACCGGCACCATCATCTCCGTAGGTGACGGTATTGCGCGTATCCACGGCCTCGACAAGGCAATGTCCGGTGAGCTTCTTGAGTTTCCCGGCGGGACCATGGGTATGGTTCTCAACCTTGAAGAAGATAACGTCGGTGCCGCGATTCTCGGTGAATCCGAACACATCAAGGAAGGCGACATCGTTAAGCGGACCGAGCAGATTGTTCAGGTTCCGGTTGGTGATGCTCTGATCGGCCGGGTTGTCAACGGGATCGGTATTCCGATTGACGGCAAGGGTGACATCAAGACTGACACCTACAGCCAGGTAGAACTTAAGGCCCCAGGTATCGTTGACCGTAAGTCGGTTCACGAGCCGATGCAGACGGGTCTGAAAGCGATCGACTCGATGGTTCCGATCGGCCGCGGTCAGCGCGAGTTGATCATCGGTGACCGGCAGACCGGAAAGACCGCCGTTGCTCTCGATACGATCATCAATCAAAAAGGTAACGGCGTGATCTGTATCTACGTCGCTATCGGCCAAAAGCGTTCGACTGTTGCCCAGGTCGTTGAGAAGCTGCGTCAGCACGGTGCGATGGATTACACCATCGTTGTTGCTGCGACCGCATCCGACCCGGCTCCGCTGCAGTTTATCGCACCTTACACCGGCGTGACCATGGGTGAGTTTTTCCGTGACAACGGCAAGCACGGCCTGATCATTTATGATGACCTCTCTAAACAGTCGGTTGCATACCGTCAGCTTTCGCTGTTGTTGCGTCGTCCGCCGGGCCGTGAAGCCTTCCCGGGAGACGTTTTCTACCTGCACAGCCGGTTGCTCGAGCGGGCCTGTAAACTCAGTGATGCAAAAGGTGCCGGATCTCTGACCGCGCTGCCGATCATTGAAACCCAGGCAGGTGACGTTTCGGCCTACATCCCGACCAACGTTATCTCGATCACCGATGGCCAGATCTTCCTTGAGACTGATCTTTTCTACTCAGGTGTTCGTCCGGCGATCAACGTCGGTCTGTCGGTTTCCCGAGTCGGTGGTTCGGCACAGGTCAAAGCGATGAAGCAGGTTGCTGGTACCTTGCGTCTGGCGCTTGCCCAGTATCGTGAGATGGCTGCATTTGCTCAGTTCGGTTCTGACCTTGACGCGGCGACCCAGGCACAGCTTAACCGTGGTGCCCGTCTGGTCGAAATCCTCAAGCAGGGGCAGTACAAGCCGCTGCCGGTTGCTACTCAGGTTCTGTCGATCTATGCCGCCAATAATGGCTACCTTGACGCCTATCCGACCACAGCTGTGCAGCGCTACGAAAGTGAAATGCTCACCTTCATGGAATCCCAGCATGCCGCTATCATCAACGATCTGACCGAGAAGAAAGCTCTCGATAAAGATCTCGAAGGCCGCCTCAAGTCGGCTCTGGATGAGTTTAAAGGTCAGTTTGTAGCCTGATAAAATAAAAGGTTTGGATAGATGGCAAATCTTAAGGACATAAAAAAACGGATCAGCTCGGTTAAAAGCACCCAGCAGATCACCAAGGCGATGAAGATGGTCGCCGCGGCGAAGTTGCGTCGCGCCCAGGATGCCGCCGTTGCAGCCCGTCCCTATGCGGAGAAGCTGCAATCGGTGCTGTCGAATCTGGCGCAACGTGAGGAAGCCGATGCCCACGCACTGCTCAGTCAGCGCGGTACCAGTCGCGCCTTAGTCGTGCTTATGACGGCTGATCGCGGGCTCTGTGGCGGTTTTAACGCCGCTGTTTCGAAAGAAGCAGAACGTTTTATCCGTAATAACAAGCAGGGCTTTGATGCTATCGATCTGATGATTATCGGTCGCAAGGGGCGTGATTTTCTTAAAAATCGCGTTGGTGACCATATTGTCAAGGTTTACGAAAATATCACCACGGATGCGACTTATAAGACCGCGCACCTGATTGGTCAGGAAGTTGTCGATGCCTACAGCGAAGAAAAATACGACGCTGTTTATGTCATCTACAATGCCTTCCAGAGCGCCATTGTGCAGATAGTGACCCTGGAGCAGGTGTTACCGATTAAGCCGACGGACACAGATACTGCATCCGAATCCGCGGTCGATTACCTCTATGAGCCGAACAGGGGCGAAGTTCTCTCTCAATTATTGCCGAAGATGGTCGAAGTCCAGATCTTCCGTGCACTCCTTGAGTCGAATGCTTCTGAGCAGGGCGCACGGATGTCCTCGATGGACAGCGCCAGTCGCAATGCTGCAGAGATGATCGGCAAGTTGACCCTGCAGTACAACCGTGCACGCCAGGCCGCGATCACCACAGAGTTGATGGAAATCATCTCCGGTGCTGAATCTATTAAATAACAAGATTTTTGACATACAAGAGCTTATTCCGTCGGGATAAGGAGGAAAGGTTTCGTTATGAATATGGGAAAGATCACACAGGTTATTGGTCCTGTCGTTGACGTGCAGTTCGAGCCTGGCAAGCTGCCAGAGATCTTCCACTCGGTGAAAATCACCAACCCTTCTTTGGGTGCGGGTGAGTGGAACCTGGTCTGTGAAGTTGCACAGCACCTGGGCGAAAACACCGTTCGTACCATCGCGATGGACTCCACTGACGGTCTGGTTCGCGGTCAGGATGTTCTCGATACCGGCGATCAGATTTTGATGCCAGTTGGTCCCAAGACGCTCGGTCGGATCATGAATGTTATCGGTGAGCCGATTGACGAAGCTGGTCCGATTGAAAATGACAAGTCTTGGCCTATTCATCGTCCTGCTCCTGACTTCGTCAGCCAGTCGACCAAGGTCGAGGCGTTCGAAACCGGCATCAAGGTTGTTGACCTGCTCGCTCCTTACTCACGCGGTGGTAAAATCGGTTTGTTCGGTGGCGCCGGTGTTGGTAAGACCGTTCTGATCATGGAACTGATCAACAACATTGCCCAACAGCACGGCGGTTTCTCGGTATTCGCTGGTGTTGGTGAGCGGACTCGTGAAGGGAACGATCTCTGGGAAGAGATGAAGGAATCTGGTGTCCTTGAAAAGGCCGCGCTGGTCTATGGTCAGATGAATGAGCCTCCAGGTGCTCGTGCCCGTGTTGCTCTGTCAGCTTTGACCGTTGCCGAGTACTTCCGTGACGAAGAAGGTCAGGACGTGCTGCTGTTCGTTGACAACATTTTCCGCTTTACTCAGGCAGGGTCCGAGGTTTCGGCGCTGCTCGGCCGGATTCCTTCGGCTGTAGGTTACCAGCCGACTCTTTCTACCGAGATGGGCGAGTTGCAGGAACGGATCACCACCACCGATAAGGGTTCGATTACTTCGGTTCAGGCGATCTACGTCCCGGCTGATGACTTGACTGACCCGGCTCCGGCAACCGCATTTGCTCACTTGGATGCGACCACTGTTCTTTCGCGTCAGATTGCCGAGCTCGGCATCTACCCAGCGGTCGACCCACTTGACTCCACCAGCCGGATCCTCGATCCGCAGGTGATTGGTGAAGTTCACTACAAGGTTGCCCGTGACGTTCAGTTCGTGCTGCAGCGCTACAAGGATCTTCAGGATATCATCGCTATTCTCGGTATGGACGAACTCTCCGAGGAAGATCGACTGGTTGTTGCCCGCGCACGTAAGATCCAGCGTTTCCTCTCGCAGCCGTTCCACGTTGCCGAGGTCTTCACCGGCTCACCAGGCAAGTACGTCGAGCTGAAGGACACCATCAAAGGCTTTCAGGAAATCCTTGACGGCAAGCATGATGGTCTGCCAGAGCAGGCATTCTATCTTGTTGGTACCATTGAAGAGGCAATTGAAAAAGCCAAGAAAATGGCAGCCTGATCGGTCTGAAAGACTGGTTAAAAACGTAAAGGACGATCGCAATGGCTGATAAGCTGAAACTTGAAATGGTCACCCCGTACAAGCGGGTCCTCTCTGAGGAAGTCGACGAGATTACCGCTCCCGGTTTTATCGGTGAGTTGGGGCTTCTGCCGGGGCACACCCCGTTGTTGACGACTCTGAAGGTTGGCGAGCTCACCTATAAAAAAGGTAACGAGCAGTTTCACGTGGCAGTCAACTGGGGCTATCTTGAAGTTCAAGAGGATACCGTTACCGTCTTGGTCGACACAGCAGAGAGATCAGACGAGATCGATCTGCAGCGCGCCAAGGCCGCACTGGGCCGCGCTGAGGATGCCATTAAGGCACTGTCGCACGAAGACAAATCGTTTGCCGTGATGGAGGCGGCACTCGAAAGAGCTATGATCCGGATTCAGGTCGCCGGACGCAAAGCGCGATAATATTACAGCGATAACAAGTATAAAGGGCTCCCGATCGGGAGCCCTTTTTTGTTTAACAGTGTCTCTGTAGCAACTCACCAATTTCACGTATACGCTGTGGATGGTTAAAAACCCGTCCGTTGTCATTGACTCTGCTGTGCCTTTTGTTATTAATTAACAGAACTTGTGCGCAGCTATAAGTATTCACGATTTTCTGCACGATATGCTGCTTCCAACACAGAGTGAACCTGTGCTCCAAGGGGAGCCTGAACAATGCCGAGTCAAGTCAGACCAGAAAAATTGACCTGCTATACCATAGCTGTTTCCTACGCTGTTTTAGGCGCAATGTGGACCTTCTTCTCTGACAGCCTGTTTGCGGTGTTGCTGAATCAACCCGCCGCAGCTCACAAGTCTGTCGCGCTCAGCCACTGGCTGTTTATCCTTTTCTCCGCTCTATTACTCTATTGGCTGCTCCGCTACTGGGATATCGCCATCAGTCATTCGCAGGACTCTTTGTTTGCCGTCAATCGTGCTTTGCGCTGTATCAGCGACTGTACCAAAGCAACCATCAGAATTACCGACGAACAGAAGCTGATGCAGGAGGTCTGCCGGATCTTCGTTGAGAGTGGTGGTTACCGTTTTGCCTGGGTCGGCTTCGCCGTCCAGGATGAGGCCAAGAGTCTTAAACCGGTTGCCAAGTGGGGTTATGAAGAGAATTTCATCGATTCAATGAACGCGACCTGGGCCGACACCAAGTGGGGTCGTGGCCCTGCAGGGACCACCATCAGAACTGGTAAAACAACGATTATTCAGGATTTCAAGACCGATCCGAACTATCGCCCTTGGCGCGCCAAGGCGCTGAAGTGCGGCTACGCCTCAGGGGTTTCCCTGTCACTCAAAGACGAAGACAGAGCCTTTGGTGCTCTGGTCATCTTCTCCGATCAGATCAACGCCTTCGATGAGGATGAAGTGGCTTTGATGGAAGAGCTGGCGAACGACCTATCGTACGGTATAAAAACCATTCGCAGCGAAGCAGAGCGCAAGCGGATCAGAAAGGATCAGACCCTGCTCGCTGCGGTGATCGAACAGGCCTCCGACAGCGTTCTGACCTTTGATGAAAACGGCCGGATTGAGTATGCGAATCCAGCGTTCTGCAAGCTGTTCAATGTAGCTGCCGCCGGAACTCTCGGGAAATATCTGCATCAATTGGAATGCTGCATAAAGAACGAAGAGCTTTACTTCAAGCTGCAGAAAACGATTTTCAGCGATCAGGAACAGCTGGGCAGCTTTATCATGCACAGGGATGATGGCAGCAAGTATGAGTTTGTCGCCCGGATGTCGCCAATCTTCAGTGGTGAGGCGGTTCTTAAGTATGTTGCCATTATTCGTGACGTCACTCACGAGTCGGTGCTGGAGCAACAGTTGCGGCAGGCGCAGAAAATGGAAGCGATTGCGACACTTTCAGGCGGAATTGCACACGATTTCAACAATATCCTCGCAATTATCATCACGAACACCGAAATGACGCTCGAAGATGTCGCCGATGACGACCCACTCCGGCAGCAGCTGGAACTGGTGCTTAAGGCCGGCTTCCGCGGTAAAAATCTGGTCAGGCAGATTCTGACGCTCAGTCAACAGAACGAACAGGAACGGCAGCCGCTGCAGGTTGAAACGATCCTCCACGAATGCCTCAATCTGTTGCGCTCCTCGCTGCCGACCAGTATTGAAATCCGCAAAAAAATTGAGCTGGGGCTGGGGCTGATTCAGGCCGAGCCGACCCAGATCCATCAGGTGATCATGAACCTCTGTACCAATGCCGCGCAGTCGCTGAATGAGCAGTGTGGCTGGCTGGAAATTACTTTGCGCGATGTTTGTCTCGATGCTGAAGCGGTTGCTGGTTTTCCTGGTTTGGCTACCGGTGACTATCAGGAGTTAACGGTCAGTGACAATGGCGCTGGGATTCCTCCGGACGTGATCGAGCGGATTTTTAACCCCTTCTTTACCACCAAAAAGCAGGACAAGGGGACCGGGCTAGGGCTCTCTGTAGTACATGGCATTATCAAGAGTCATCAGGGGGCAATAACCGTCACCAGCAGCGTCGGTCAGGGGACCAGCTTTCGGGTGCTGCTGCCGCGCCTGCAGGAGTATGTCGAAACGCCGCCGGTCATCAGCCGGATTGCCGCAGAACATGGTGACGAGCAGATTCTGTTTGTCGATGATGAGCGTGATTACGTCATTGGGCAGCAGCGGCTGCTCGAGCGGCTGGGCTACCGGGTCGTTTCGACAACCGACAGCCGCCAGGCTCTGGCGCTGTTTCAGGAAAACCCCTACACCTTTGATCTGCTGATCACCGATCAGACCATGCCGCACTTGACCGGGGATATGCTTTCCAGAGAAATTCTCAAGCTGCGCCCGGAGCTGCCGATCATCCTCTGTTCCGGGTCATCGCCGGAAACCAACCTGGCGGTGACGCCAGCCAGAGCCAGAGCTATCGGAATCCGCGAAGTCTTACAGAAGCCGGTCGATAAGGAGGCGCTGGACCAGACGGTTCGACGCCTGCTGGACGAACAGTTGAAAAACGCACAAAGTGAAGATTATGCCGAATATTCTTATCATTGATGACGATGAAATGATGTGTGCCACGCTCAAGGCACTGGTGGGGCGTAAGGGGCATCAAACTTACAGTGCCATGACCTTGAGCGAAGGCTTTGCCTGCATCGAAGCGCAGAATATCGATGTGGTCTTTCTTGATGTGCAGCTACCGGATGGCAGTGGTCTCGAAGCCCTATCCCGTATTGAGGCCAGCCATTCTTCTCCTGAAGTGATTATCGTCACCGGTTATGGCGATCCGAACGGCGCCGAGCTGGCGATTAACAGCGGCGCCTGGGATTATATCGAAAAAGGTTTTTCCGCGAAGGAGATCGTGCTGTCGCTGGAGCGGGCGCTGCAATATCGCCATGAAAAGCAGCAGGCCAGCAAAGATCGCAAGACCGCGCAACTGAAACGGGCCGGCATTATCGGCAACAGTCCCAAATTACTTGGCTGTCTGCAGCTGGTCGCGCAGGCGGCAGAGAGTGACGCGACGGTGTTTATCACCGGCGAGACCGGTACCGGTAAAGAACTGTTCGCGCGTGCGGTGCATCAAAACAGCCGCCGCAGCGACGGTAATTATGTGGTGGTCGATTGTACTTCGCTACCGGAAACCCTTGTCGAAAGTCTGCTGTTCGGGCATGAAAAAGGGTCCTTCACCGGAGCGGAAAAAGCCCAGCAGGGGCTGGTTCAGCAAGCCCATGGCGGCACCCTGTTTCTGGATGAGGTCGGTGAGCTGCCGCTATCTTTGCAGAAGTCTTTTCTGCGTGTGCTGCAGGAACACCGCTTCCGCCCGCTGGGGAGCCATCAGGAGGTGGAAAGCGACTTTCGCTTAGTCGCTGCGACCAACCGGAACCTGGATCAAATGGTCGCAGAAGGTTCGTTCCGTAGCGACCTGCTGTTCCGGCTGCGCTCCTTTACCATCGAACTGCCCCCCTTGCGGGACCGGCTGGAAGATATCGACGAGCTGTGCCGTTATCACATCGACAATTTCTGCACCCATTATGGTTACGGTACAAAGAGTTGTTCACCCGACTTCATGGCCACCCTGCACGCTTATCCCTGGCCCGGCAACGTGCGCGAATTAATTAATGTTCTAGATCGCACCGTCGCGGCCACCCGGCTGGAGCAGACACTGTTTCCTAAACACCTGCCGAGTAATATCCGCGTTCAGGTCACCCGCTCCAGCGTCGGCAACGGCCCGGTCGCAGAACTGGTCAGTCGCGGCAGCAGCGTGCAACAGCTGCCGACGCTGCAGGACTACCGGGATGCCATCTACACGCAGGCCGAAAAACAGTATCTGAAGGACCTGATGGCGATCTCCGCCGAGAACATCCCTGAGGCCTGCCGTATCTCCGGCCTCTCCCAGTCGCGCCTCTATGCGCTGTTAAAGAAAAATTCCATCGCCCGCCAAGCCTGACCCTCAATGAGAAGCCGCTAAACACCCCTGATCTAAACATCTTTACCATTCCTGTTCGGCAGGAAAACTCCTGCCCGGCAGGAAGTTTCCTGTCAAACAGGAATTTTCTTCAGCGACAAGACTCCCAGTTCATTAAGTTAACTACCCGAAATATATGCGAAATATATTTTAAGGCATAAATGACCATGCTTGGTATAGGGGTTGCTATACCCCTTAGCAGAGAACGAACTTAATGAAATGAAAGGAGAACAGGATGAAGAAAAAGATTTACTCCTCTGTTGCCGTGCTGGCTGTCGGAGCTGCCTCCTGCTTACTGGTCAGTTGGGATATGGGGGCGGATATTTCACCGATGGCTAAATTTTTTCTGATTTTTTTCGGCGCCATCATCGTTCTGCAGATCATTCCGGCGGCTGTGCTGTTTATCTGCATGGTCAAGGAGCTGGTGTTCGGTTCTGCTCGGTCCGCCAAGCAGGGACTGTTGACAGAGAATCAGGGCGAGAACAGCGCCCAATAGCGAGTAGTGGGGTGGGCTTATGTTTGAGCGCACAATCTTGATCGCAGATAAAAGTCGCAAATCACGCCAGCAGCTGGCCGAGCTCTTTCAGGATTCGCACTACACCGTCGAGACGACCGGGTCGGCTGCTTATCTGATCTACAGCGTCTTGCAGCATCAGCAGCCAATTATCCTGCTGGGCAACAGATTCGAAGAGAGGATCGAGGTGGCTGATCTGATCGCACTGCTGAAGGCCTGCAACCGCAGCCTGAATATCATTCTGGTCTCAGATGAAGATTCGCTGTTGTCCTTGCGCAAGGCCCGGCAGGAGGGGATTTTCTACCATTCGTTAAAACCGATCAGCCATGCAGACAATGAAGAACTTCGTTCGGTTGTGGAATGTGCCTTCAGCCGACTGCAGCCGATCTAACCAATACAACCATCCGAACAGCCCTAAGGAGGCAAAAATGAAAACAACAAAAAGTATCGCCATTATGTTGATCACATTTTTAAGTCTGGCTTCGCCAGCCTTTGCAGAAACGGCGGTCCGGCAGGATGACAGCAGTATTCTGGTGTGGGCTTTTCTGGGTGCCTGCGCGCTGATCATCTTTCTGCAGCTGGTGCCGGTTATCTCCATGACCTTCGGACTGATCAAAGGTGCGACCGGTGGCAAAAAGGTCGAAGCCGAACTGGAGCCAGTCTCCAGCAAATACCGCTAACGAATGGCCATACGGCGAGGTGATATGAAAAGAGTCAGCCTGAAAATAGTTCTGCTGCTGCTGTATCTGGCAAGCCTGCTGGTTGTGCTGAAGGCAACGGAATTAACCACCGGTTTCAGCGGCCTGGTGATCCTGGGTGTCCTTGGCTATGCCAGCATTATTGTCGTTGCCCAGTCGCTGGATTCTCTGGTTGAACTTTGTCGCAGCTTAAATAAGCAACTGGCGGCGGCTAAGCCCACAACAAAAAGGATCTGAAAATGAAAAAAATAACTCTGCATGGGCTGTTTTTCCTCGTACTGCTGCTGGTGGCCGCTCCGCTGACCGCTACAGCAATCGAGAGTGAAGACTGTCTCGGATGCCACAGCGATATCGATACCGTCGGCGAAGAGCTGTTTATTAATGCGGCCGTCTTCGACAGCACTATTCACGCTGACCTGGGGTGTTTGAGCTGTCACGAGACGGTGACTGAAAATCATCCGGATGATGGCTTGGAAATAACCAAAGCTGTCTGTCAGGATTGTCATGGCGAGATCGATGAAGAGTTCAGCGCCAGCTCTCATGCGCAGAATGCCAGCTGTGGCGATTGCCATAATCCGCATAAGGTGCGTGGTCTTACCGAAGTCTCGGGCCTCGATATGAACCAGAGTTGCGCCAGCTGCCACGATGCGACCGAAATGATCGACAGCCATAATCGCTGGCTGCCGCAAGCCGATCTGCATATCGCCAAGCTCCCCTGCGTCTCCTGCCACACCGGGTCTGAAGAGTATGAGATTGTTCTCTACATCATCCAGCGTGAAAGTGATGCGGCCTTCGGCGACTTCGAGCTGTCCGATTATCATCAGCTTAAAACCCTGTCCGGCGAGGCAGATATCAAGTCACTGATCGACTTCAATCAGGATGGCTTCATCTCCCTGACCGAGCTGCGCACCTTCAACCGTAACCCGGCCTATCAGTCGATGCGCCTGCAGGGCACCCTGACCCCGAAAGAGATCACTCACAGCGTAAAAATCCACAACAACCGCTGGGACTGTACCTTCTGTCACGCCTCTGGTCCCGATGCTATGCAGACCAGCTATCTGGCGCTGCCCACCGGTGAAGGAAATTATGAGCGGATCGAAGTCGAACGTGGTGCGGTTCTCAAGGCGCTCAACAGTACCCCCGACTTTTACATGATGGGTACGACCCGCAGCGCGTCGCTGAATATCCTCGGGGTGCTGATTATCCTGGGCGGCTGCCTGCTGCCGGTGGGACATGGAACCTTACGTTTCTTAACCCGTAAAAACCGTGCAGGAAAAGGGGAATAATCATGGCCGATAAAAAGATGATCTACCTACAGCCGAAACCCGTTCGTATCTGGCACTGGCTGAACGCCTTTGGCATCGTCACCCTCTGTGCGACCGGAGCGCAGATCCGCTTTCCAGAATACGTCAACCTGTTCAGCAGCTACAAATCGGCAATCCTGCTGCACAACACCGCCGGTTTTGTGGTCTCGTTCTCTTTCTCGATCTGGTTTTTTTACTACACGCTGGTTGCCCGGAATATGGGCAAACTCTATGTGCCGAAGATGGATGATCTGCAGAACGGTCTGCTACGCCAGGCGAAATACTACCTGTTGACCTACTTTCTCGGCTGGAAAAACCCGCACCACCCGACGCCGGATGACAAATTCAACCCGCTGCAGAAATCAGCTTACCTGGCGATCATGTTCGTGCTGGTTCCGCTGGTCTGTCTGACCGGGATCTTTTTGACCAACGTCGACCCGCTGCGCGGTTTCATCTTCATGATCGGCGGATTGAAAATTCTGGTCGGCATGCATTTTCTGCTCGCTTGCTCCCTCTGCGCTTTTCTCTTCACCCACGTCTATCTGGCGACCCTCGGCCATACGCCGCTGGCGCACTTCAAGCCGATGTGGACCGGTTGGGAGGAGGAGCTGGACGAGCACGCACACGAGAACTGAGCAATTGGATAAGAAGGCCCTGCGTTTAACCGACTGAAAAAGCGACAACAACAGTGCTACGGAGGCGACCATGATCGGACATATTAAGCCTGAAACTGAAATTTCCCGTCACGCAACACGTCTTGCCAGCCGCAAGCGGAAGAAAGTTCAGGCTTTATATGTCCTGTCGCGGCGCAGCCTCTGGGAAATCCTGTTGTTTCTGCTGCTGAGTATCGGGGTCTTCTCGTTTCGCGAGTTCGATCTGTTCGCCGCCGCCTCAGAACCGGTCCGGCAGTTGCTCGGTTACCCGCCACCGGCAATTCTGATCAACATCGCGCTGGCAACTTATCTGTTCTCAGCAGTCACGATTCTGCTGGTCCGGATGGCGAATGTGACCCGTCCAGAGCAAAAATGGACACAGCTTGGCTACCGGACGGTCTTTTATCTGTTTTACAGTTTCTCGGGAACCCTGAGCAGTCATTTTATCGCCGTGTTCAGTATCGGCATGCTGCTTTACGCCCTTGAGCAGGGGCATCTCTGGCTGTACACCCAGAAGCTGGTACGCCGGGAGCAAGAGCTGTTGAGCGAGTCTTGACCTGGAGAGAGTTAATAGTTGAAAAAGGCCTGCCCGATTCGTTCGGGCAGGCCTTTTCTTATGGTTGAGGAAAAAATTGCTGCAGCGCGTCCAGTGAAATATCCAGATCTGCCAGACTGTGCGCTTCGAGGGTCATGCTGGGTGGCGAGTCAAGTTTATCGACCAGCGCAAAGAGTGCGGCAAAGTCGATGTCTCCCCGGCCGACCGGCAGGTGTTCATCAAACCGCCCCCGGTTGTCGTGCAGATGCAGGTGGCGGATCTGCCCACCAAGTTTATTGAACCAGTTTTCAAGTCTGCTGGTCGTGAACATGTTCCAGTGGCCGATGTCGAAGCAGTGTCCGAAGGCTGGAGATTCGAGCCCCAAACAGAGCTGCAGCAGGGGCTCAGGGGTCGCTTCAAAGATGTTCTCGATACAGATCAGGGTGCCGATCTGCTCAGCCCGGGCAACGTGCTCCGGCCAGAAATCAAGACTGTTCTGTAACCACAGCTCCTGTTCTTTGGCGGATGAGTTACTGACCAGTCCCGGATGAAAGACCACTCGTTCGGCCGCTAACACTTCGGCCAGTTCAAGCGAAGCTTTGGCGAGTTCGTGAGCAGTTTTCTGCTGCCGGGTTTTGGGGCTCCCCGGGTTGAACCCGGCAAAGGGCGCGTGCAGGCAGGTGCGCAACTGGGCCGCAGATAACTGCGCAACGCAATCGCGCAGTTCAGCCAAATCAAGGTTTTCCAGCCGAACTTCCTGACAGGCAACCTCAGGCTGCAGCTTGCGATTGAGCAGAAAAGGCAGGCGTGCTGCTAGCAGGTGTGCTGGTATGTGCACGAATAGCGGTGATGTCAACTTCTTGCCTGTTGATTGCCGAGAGCGATCAGTTCGAGGTTCTTGATCGACGGCGGTTCGCCGAGCGTGATCAGCGTATCGCCCGCTTCAATTTCTGTGGTCGGCGCCGGGTTGAAAAACATTTTTTCCGCTTTCTTGATGCCGACGATAATGATCCCCAGATCCTTGCGGATGCTGGAATTGATCAGTGACTTGCCGACCAGGGGAGAATCGGCGGAAACCCGAATCTCCTCCAGTTGCAGTTCCAGATTTTCTGTGCCGGTGGCGATATCGATGAAATCAACAACCGAAGGGCGTAGCACCGCCTGAGCCATGCGTGAGGCCCCGATCGTGTAAGGGGAAACCACCTTGTCTGCACCGGCTCGCATCAGCTTGACGTCGGCCCGATCTTCGCTGGCGCGGGCCAGAATATAGAGCTCAGGATTAATGCCGCGGGCGGTCAGGGTGATGTAGACATTGGCCGAGTCCGAAGTGACTGCTGTGATCAGGCCTTTGGCTTGTCGAATTCCGGCCCGTTCAAGAATATCATCATGGGTCGCGTCACCTTCAACAAACAGGTAATTCGCTTCTGCCAGCTGTCGACACCGTTCTATATCCTGTTCGACGATAATAAAGGGAAGGGGTTTGGCGGCAAAATCACGGGCGATCAGACGTCCGATCCGGCCATAACCGCAGATAATATAGTGATCTTTTAAATTTCTGATCTTTTTCTGCAATTTTTTCCTCCCCAACAGTTTTCGTAGCTGCCCCTCAACCATAAATTGAAACATTGAACCGATCGTGTAGGCAATGGTTCCCGCGCCGAAAATAATCAGCAGCAGGGTAAAAACCTGCCCATCTTCGGACAGCTCATGGACCTCTTTATAGCCGACCGTCGAGATGGTGATGACCGTCATATACAGGGATTCAAAGGGTCGCCAGTTTTCCAGCACCATGTAACCGATGGTTCCGCCAGCGACCAGAGTCAGTAGCGTTAACAGGGATAGCAGGACTTTACGTAGTGGATCCATCGGTGCTCCTGAAAAAAGAATTTCATGATAACGAGCAAAAAAAGAAAAAACAAGGAATGCGAAAAACAATTGATTAGTTCGGCACTGTAGAAAAGGATTGACATGATTTGTATACTGTATACAATTTGTGTAAATTTAGATTAGGAGTGTTGTTTTGAAAAGTAAACCGATTGAACGACATCAGACGCTGCGGGAAAAAATTCTCGAAACGATTCGTGATGCGATCCTGAAAGGGACTCTCAAGCCGGGGGAGAAGGTTGCAGAGCCTGAGCTGGCTGAGCGCTTCGGCATCAGTCGGACTCCGATCCGCGAGGCCTTCAGGCAGCTGGAATCAGAAGGTTACTTGACGGTTATTCCGCGCAAAGGGGCGGTCGTGACAGCACTCTCCGAACAGGATGTTCAGGAGTTCTACGCGATCAAGAGTATTCTCGAAGGTTACGCAGCCGAACTGGCCGCAGCGCGCTTATCGACAAAAGAGATCGACAGGCTCGAAGTGATCAATGATCGTTTGCGCGAGCTGGCGAAAGAGGGGGACGTCAAAGCCTTTTTTCGCGTTCATAATGAATTTCACGAGCTGTTTCTCAAGGCCTCCGGCAACAGCAAACTGCATGAGTTGATTCAGCAGCTGGGGTTGAAATTCAATCGCTTGCGGATGGCGTCGCTCTCCGTCAAGGGGCGGATGGAAATCTCGGTGGCCGAACACGACAAATTGCTTGAGGCGTTCCGCAAGAATGACGGTCGCATGGCAGAGAATCTGGTCAAGCAGACGGCGGCGATCGGCGGCAGTGTTCTGCTTGAAAGCCTGACCGCGGTCGAGAACGCACAGAACTAGTTGCAGGTTAGTTTGCAGCTTGGGCAATTAACCGCTCCACGGATTTTTCCGTGGAGCGGTTTTTATTTGAGGTAGCTGGCAATCCCCTGCGGAAACGCGGTTAAGTCGAGATTAAAGCTCTTTCGCCAGGCGCTGGGGTCGCAGCAGTTACCTTCCAGCAGCATCTGCAGTTGATCGGCGGTCATCGGAAATTGCGGCAGCGCTTGCAGCTTTGCCACCAGGGGCTGCATCAGCCAGAGCGGTTGATGCAGCTTTCTGACCGGAGTTTTTCTGCCGAGTGCCTGGCCGATCAGATCGAGGATTTCATCATAACTGTAGCTATCTGGTCCACCGCAGTGATAGGTCTGGCCGATGGCTTCTTTGTTGTCCAGCGCTCGGACAAAACCTCTGGCGACATCGGTCACGCACACCGGTTGCAGACGATAGCGGCCATCCCCCATCACCGGCACCACCGGCAGGGTTTTGATCAGGCTGGCCAGCATGTTGACGAACTGGTCGTTCGCACCAAAAATCAGTGAAGGGCGGAAGATCGTCCAGCGAAGAGCGGATTGTCGCACCAGCTCTTCGGCGGCCCATTTGGTCTTGTGGTACTCGGTGACCGCGTCTGCCCGCACCCCGTTAGCACTCATCTGTAAAAAGCGCGTCACCCCCTGTTCGGCGGCCGCCTGTAGCAGGTTGCCGGTCGATTCGCGGTGCAAGCGTTCAAAGGTGATCGCCCGCGACGGGAACTCGCGGATAATCCCCACCAGGTTGATCACTGCGTCGCACCCTTCCAGCCCGCTTTTCAAACTGTCCGGCCTGGTGCTGTCGCCGCGGTGGATCTCGATTTTGTCGTTCTTTTTTCCTGAACCCTCTGTTCTGACCAGTGCGCGCACTGAATGCTGTGCTTCGAGCAGTTGACTGACCAGTTCTTGACCGACAAATCCGGTTGCACCAGTAACAAATATTTTCATCATCGCTCCTTTTTTTTTCTGTAAACGACTTTATGTTTATCCATGGATAAAACAAGTTTTCCGCTAAAGGCTGTTTTTCGCTGTCGGTGAAAACACGATAAGTAAGAGATTTACAAATATTTTATAGCGTATACGCTATGTGGCTGAAATCCCTTGACTTTGATTGTTGGGCTGTTTCATAACAGTGTTTGTTGTCGAATTTGTGGGGCGGTTCAAGCTGTTTCGAGTCTCGACCGCAGTATTTATTTTAGCAGCAAGTTGCTGCCCTGGCACAGGTGATAATCAAGGAAAGGAGAAGGTCTTATGCTTGATCCTGAAAAGGCCCTGCAGGAGGGGTTGGTTTCTGAGGAAATCCTGAAGAAATGGGAAGTCCGTGGCGTCAGCCGCCGGGATTTCCTGAAGTTCTGTTCGGTGATGACAGCCAGTCTGGCGCTGCCGGCCAGTTTTATGGGGCAGATTGCCGAAGCGATGGAAGCCGACAACCGGCCTGCGGTGATCTGGATGGAGTTTCAGGGCTGCACCGGCGATTCAGAAGCCTTTCTACGCGCCAACCAGCCGACTGCCGCCGAGATTATCCTCGACTATCTGTCGGTCGATTATCACGAAACCATCATGGCGGCCGCCGGTCATCAGGCTGAAGAAGCCAAGCACGCCACCATGGAAAAATATAAGGGCAAGTATATTGCCATCGTCGAAGGGTCCATTCCGATGGCTGAAGGTGGCATCTACTGCACCGTCGCCGGCGACTCGGCGCTGAACATCGCCCGCAAGGTCTGTGGCAACGCCGCTGCCACTCTCGCGGTCGGCTCCTGTGCCTCGTACGGCGGTATCCCCGCCGCCATGCCGAACCCGACCGGCGCCGTCTCGGTCGCCGAGGCGGTTCCTGGGATCACGGTGCTCAACCTGCCCGGTTGTCCGCTTAACGCTGAAAACCTGACCGCCGCCATCGTTCATTTTCTGACCTTTGGTCGCCTGCCGGCCACCGACAGCCTGGGACGTCCCAAGTTTGCCTACGGCAAGCGGATTCACGACAACTGCGAGCGGCGCAGTCACTTCGACGCCGGTCAGTACGCTGAAGGGTTCGGCGATGCCGGCCACCGGCAGGGCTGGTGCCTCTACAAGCTCGGCTGCAAGGGACCGGAAACCTTTCACAACTGCCCGACGGTGCGCTACAACGAGGGGACCAGCTGGCCGATCCAGGCCGGTCACGGCTGCATCGGCTGCAGTGAGCCGCAGTTCTGGGATACGATGACTCCTTTTTACCGGCGTTTGCCGCAGGTGCCCGGCTTCGGCATCGAAGCCACGGCAGACAAGATCGGCCTCGGCCTGGCGGCGGCCACGGCGGTGGCGTTCGGCGCCCACGGGGTCGCCAGCGCGCTGCGCAAGGGTGATGAAACCGATACCAAGGTCAAGAAGGAGGACTAACCGATGGCCAAGAAGATAGCAGTCGATCCCATTACCCGCATTGAGGGGCATCTGCGGATTGAAGCGCAGATCGATGGTGGCAAGATCACCGATGCCTGGAGCTCCTCGACCGCCTTTCGCGGCATCGAGACCATCCTCAAAGGGCGCGATCCGCGCGACGCGCACCATTTCGTACAGCGCTTCTGCGGTGTCTGTACCACCGTGCATTCGATGGCCAGCATCCGCGCCGTCGAGGATGCCCTGAAGATTCAGATCCCCGATAATGCGCGGCTGATCCGCAACATCATCATGGGCATTCAGAATGTGCAGGATCACGTCATTCATTTTTATCACCTGCATGCCCTCGACTGGGTTGATATCGTCAGTGCCTTGTCGGCTGACCCGAAGAAGACTGCGCAGGTCGCCCAATCCATCTCCAACTGGCCGCTCAGCAGCGCCACCTATTTCAAGGGGGTGCAGGACCGGGTCAAAGCGTTTGTCGGCACCGGCCGGCTGGGGCCTTTCGCCAACGCTTACTGGGGGCACAGCGCCTACAAGCTGCCGCCGGAAGCCAACCTGATGGCGGTGGCTCACTACCTGGAAGCGCTTGAGTGGCAGAAGGATGTCATCAAGATTCACGCCATCCTCGGTTCGAAGAATCCGCATCCGCAGACCTTTTTGGTCGGCGGAATGTCGATCCCGGTTGATCCGGACAGCCAGAACGCGATCAACGCCGACAAGCTGGCGCTGATCGGCAAGCTGCTGAAAAAGGCCCGCGCTTTTGTTGAGCAGGTCTATATCCCCGATCTGCTGGCGGTGGCTCCGGCCTATCTGGATTGGGGGGCGATCGGCGGTGGCGTCGGCAACTACATGAGTTTCGGCGATTTCCCGATGGATAACAGCGGCGGGATCGATAATCTCTACTTCCCGCGTGGCATCATCATGGGCAAGGACCTGGCCAACGTGATGGCGGTGGATGAGTCAAAAATCACCGAAGATGTCACCCGCTCCTGGTACGAGTACAGCGACGGCGGTGCCGAGAAGCACCCCTACGTCGGGGAGACCAATCCGAAATACACCGGACCCACGCCGCCTTACGAGTTCCTTGATACCGACGGTAAGTATAGCTGGGTCAAGTCGCCGCGCTACAACGGTGAGCCGATGGAGGTTGGTCCGCTGGCACGGGTGTTGGTGGCTTATGCCAGCGGCAACGCCGACGCCAAAGGAGCCGTCGATTTTGTCCTCGGCAAGCTGGGGGTCGGGGCTGGAGCGCTCTTCTCGACCCTGGGGCGCACCGCGGCCCGTGGCGTCGATTGTCTGCTGCTGGCGCAGAAGACCGAGCTCTGGTTGCAGCAGCTGACGCAGAACATGGATCGCGGCATCCTCGCCGTGCACAACGCTGAGAAGTGGGAGCCTTCGACCTGGCCGAAAGAGGCGCAGGGCTTCGGTTACCACGAAGCGCCGCGCGGCGCCCTCGGCCACTGGATCCGTATCGAAAACGGCGCGATCAAGAATTATCAGGCGGTCGTTCCTTCGACCTGGAACGCCGGTCCGCGCGATGCCTCCGGCAAGCTCGGCCCTTACGAGTCGGCGCTGATCGGCACGCCGGTCGCGGATGAAAAGCAGCCGCTGGAGATTCTGCGTACCATCCACTCCTTCGATCCCTGTCTGGCCTGTGCCGTACATGTACTCGATACGCGTGGTAACGAAATCATCAAGGTCAAGGCACTCTGACCAGGAAGGAGGTCGCTCCATGAAAGCGTTAGAAATACGCTACGTGTGGGAATGGCCGGTGCGCCTGACCCACTGGTTTAACGTTATCGCGATTATTGTGCTGTCGGTGACCGGGTATTATATCGGCGATCCCTTTGTCAGCGTGTCGAGCACCAGCTCTTATGTGATGGGCTGGATGCGGTTTCTGCATTTTGTCTTTGCCTACCTGTTCGCCCTTGCCTGTTTGGCGCGGCTGATCTGGATGTTCTTCGGTAACCGGCACGCACGGTTTACCGCTTTTGCCCCCTGGGCCAGCAGGGACGGCTGGAAGCACATCATCGACACCTTCTGCTATTACACCTTCCTGAAAAAGAAAGTGCCCTATGTGGTTGGCCACAATGCCCTGGCGGCGATGGCTTATTCCGGGGTGTTTCTGCTGTTTGTGGTGCAGATTGTGTCCGGTTTCGCACTTTATGGGCAGTTTGAGCCAGGAGGCACCTGGGATAGTCTGTTTGGTTGGCTGTTGCCGATTTTCGGCAACCAGGGGTTGCGCTTGACCCATCACCTGATCATGTGGTTATTAATCGGCTTTGCCATCCACCATGTTTACAGTGCCTGGTTGATGGATATCAAAGAGAAGAACGGCACCTTGAGTTCGATCTTTGGCGGTTATAAATTCATTGATCCGGATGAGGAGCATTGATGTCTATTCTGGTTTTGGGCCTGGGGAATCTGGTCATGACCGACGATGCCCTCGGCAGCCAGGCGATTGTCGAACTGGAGAAGCGCTATGGTTTTCCCGAGCAGGTAGCGTTGCTCGATGGTGGCACCCTCGGGTTGGATCTGCTGCCGCGCTTAGAGGGGATCGATCGGTTGCTGGTGATCGACGCGCTGCAGATGGGGGCAACCCCCGGCAGCGTTTTCCGCCTTGAAGCGGAGGAGGTGCCGCGCGCGTTTGCCAATAAGCTGTCGGTGCATCAGATGGGGCTGCAGGATCTGCTGGCGGTCGCCGAGCTGATGGGGCAATTGCCAACCCAGCTGGTCGTCTGGGGTGCCCAGGCGGACTCGATCGAAATGGGCATGGAGATGACCCCGGCAGTGACCGCTGCGCTGCCGGAAGTCCTCGCAGGTGTGCTGCAGGAACTGAGCGGCTGGGGCGTTGTACCAACACCGATCGGATAAAGTAAGAGACTGGATTTATTCAAGGGCTGCCGATTGGTGGCCCTTGCTTTTAGTACGGGGGGCTTATGCGTTACTGGTTGATTCTCTGTTTTGGATTACTGATCTGTGGTTGTTCAGAGAGTCCGCAGTCGTCACTTCTGGTTCCGCCGCCGCACCTGCTTCAGCAACCGGAGCAACAGCAGGCCGGTGCAGTGCTGTTTTACCGCTATTGCCGTGAATGTCACGGCACCCTCAGCGAAGGGCGCAACCGGCACGCAGGACGCTTTGTCGCGGCCGCGCCCGACTTTAAGAGTCGCTCCTATCTCGATACGAAGCCAGCTTATCTCTACATGCGAATTGCGCAGGGGAAGCAGGTTGAGCCCTATCGCAGTCAGGGTTCGGTGATGCCGGCCTGGGAAGCGCATTTATCCGAGCAGCAGATCTGGCAACTGGTGGCCTATCTGCGTCAACGCGCCGGTGCCGATTGAGAAATCCGAAAATCAACTTAAGGGGGCCGCAATGTCGCTGAAAAGCGCTAATCAACGCTTTACAAGGGTTGCCTGAGTAGCGCATTTAGGCTATAGTCCGGCCGTTCACAGCGGACGGACGGCAGGAAACTCTTCGATTTTTACGAGCCACTGGCTATAAATCATATTAACCCGAGATCAGACAGGATCAGCAGGGAGGAACGGATGAGCGAATTGACGGCAGACGTACTGGGACTCAACAGTGTGGGCAAAGTATACCGCAACCTCAGCTATGAGGAGCTGTTTGCCCATGAGACCGACAATGCTGAGGGCAGGGTTTCCGCCAACGGCACCATGATGGTCGACACCGGTAAATTTACCGGCCGCTCACCGAAGGACAAGTATTTCGTCAAGCAGGCGCCTTCGCAGGACAACATCGCCTGGGGGAACATCAACAAGCCGGTTTCACCGGAAATTTTTGACGAACTCTACGCCGAAGTGACCGAGTATCTCTCCGGCAAAGACATCTATGTTCTCGACGGTTACAGTGGTGCCAACGAAAATACCCGCAAGAGTGTCCGTTTTATCACCGAAATTGCCTGGCAGTCGCACTTTGTCAAGAACATGTTCATCCGCCCGGATGCCGCCGACCTGCCGAACTTTGCTCCGAACTTCCGCGTTTACAACGCTGCCGGCCTGACCAACAAAAACTGGGAAAAGCACGGTCTGAACTCGGAAGTTTTCTGTATCTTCAACGTCGAGAAGAATATCGCCATTATCGGTGGTACCTGGTACGGCGGCGAGATGAAGAAGGGCATCTTCACCATGATGAACTACTGGCTGCCGCTGGAGAAAATCCTCTCCATGCACTGCTCGGCCAACGTCGGCAAGAGCGGCGATGTCTGTCTGTTCTTCGGCCTGTCCGGAACCGGCAAGACCACCTTGTCAACCGATGCGGCCCGCAAGCTCATCGGTGATGACGAGCACGGTTGGGACAACGACGGGATTTTCAACTTCGAGGGTGGTTGCTACGCCAAGTGTATCGACCTGTCTGCCGACAGCGAGCCGGAAATCTTCGGTGCCATCAAGCGCAACGCCCTGCTTGAGAATGTTGTTTATGACGAAGATACCGGGGAGATCCGTTTCGCGGATGGCTCCAAAACCGAGAATACTCGGGTTTCCTACCCGATCGACCATATTGACAATCACGAGCCGTCGCTCAAGGCCGGTCATCCGCAGAACATCATCTTCCTCACCTGCGATGCCTTCGGGGTGCTACCGCCCGTTTCCAAGCTGACCAAGGAGCAGGCGATGTACTACTTCCTGTCCGGTTACACCGCCAAGGTCGCTGGAACCGAGCGCGGCGTCACCGAACCACAGGCGACTTTTTCGGCTTGTTTCGGCGAGGCTTTCCTGCCGCTGCATCCGACCGTTTACGGCAAGCTGCTCGGTGAGAAGATGGAAAAGCACAACGTCAACGCCTATCTGGTCAACACCGGCTGGACCGGCGGCGGCTACGGCGTCGGTAAGCGGATGAGCATCAAGGCGACTCGCGCCTGCATCAACGCCATCCTCGATGGCAGCATCAAGAACGTTGAGTTTGATCAGACCCCATTTTTCAAGTTGCACATCCCCAAAACGCTGGCTGGCGTCGATAGCGCCCTGCTTAACCCGCGTAACGCCTGGCAGGACAAGGACAGCTTCGATCAGACGGCCAAAAAACTGGCCGGCATGTTCGTCGCAAACTTCAAGAAATACCTCAGTGAGAATGACGAATTCGACTTCACTAAGGCGGGCCCTCAGATCTAAACGGCCTGTTCATAGAAAATACGAAGGCGACCTGCGTGTGCGGGTCGCCTTTTTTTTGTCCTTTACTTGACAGATAGTGAAAGAAAAATAATAATCGTAATCTTAATTTAACTAAATGAAGGTCGGACGATGAAAATTGGCAAGCCGGTTTCGCTGACAGAGTTTGAATTGATCCGCCAGATCCAGCAGCAGGTTGGTCCCGCTGAGCATCTGGTGCTGGGGATCGGCGATGACTGTGCGATTCAGCGGCAGACAGAAAACCAGCAGCTGTTGACCAGTACCGACCTGCTGATTGAGGGGGTTCACTTCGACCTGCGCTGGACCAGCCTCGAAGAGCTGGGGCGCAAGTCGGTTGCGGTGAACGTCAGCGATATTGCCGCGATGGGCGGAACGCCGCAGAGTCTGTTCCTGGGGGTCGCCTGTCCGCAGCGTTTGAGCAGTGCTGATTTGCAGCAGTTTACGGCCGGATTTTTAAGCGAGGCGGGCAAATATTCGGTGGTACTGGCCGGCGGCGATACCTGTCGTTCGCCGGGGCCTTTGTTGATTTCTGTCACGGTGCAGGGTTGCTGTGAGAGCGGCCGGGCGATTCTGCGCAGTGGTGCTGCCGTGGGTGACGCTATTTATGTCTCCGGCACTCTGGGCGACAGCGCGCTGGCGTTGCAGCAGTTGCAGCGCGGGGAAACTCCGCCAGCGCAGCTGGCGCTTCGCCATCACCGGCCGCAGGCCCGGGTTGCGTTGGGCGCGCAGCTGGCCCGGCAGCAGCTGGCCAGCGCCATGCTCGATGTTTCGGACGGACTGCTCGGCGACCTTGAGCATATCCTCGCAGCTTCTGCTGTCGGCGCAATTATCGAGCTGGACAGAATCCCCCTTTCGGACGCTTTCCGCGCAGAACAACAACGGAACCCGCGCTTGCTCGATCTGGCTTTGACCGGTGGTGAGGATTACGAACTGCTGTTCACGTCCAGGTGCCAGGATCTCGACCAGCGTGCCGAACTCAGCCCGGCCGTGACCCGTGTCGGCAGCATAACCGTCGCGCCGGGAATCCAGTGTCGTCAGGCTGATGGCAGCCTCTATCAGTGCCAACGCGGAGGCTATGACCATTTTGCCTGAGGTGATTCCACCACCAGCCGGGGTCGAAGAATCGGCGGACGCCAATCAGCAAACAACCCCGCTGGTTGGCGAGGATCTTTCCGAGCAGACCTATGAGACGATCTGTCAGATTCTCAAGCAGGGGCAGGATTTCGACCTCGAAGGGTACAAGGACCTTTGCATAAAGCGCCGGATTGCCGCGCGCATCCGTGCGGTCGGGCTTGCTGACCCGGAGCCATATATCCTCTTGCTGCAGGATTCAGTTCCGGAACAGGTCCAGTTACTGGAAGCCTTGACCATTCACGTTTCGCAGTTTTTCCGCAACCCCTCGACTTTTACGCTGCTGGAAAAACGGATTCTGCCTGAGCTGTTGCAGCAGGCGCGACAGAGCAACAGCAAGCTGCGGATCTGGAGTGCCGGTTGCGCAGGCGGCGAAGAGGCCTATTCAATTGCGCTGCTCTGTCAGGACCTGTTACAGGCCGACGATCTGTTGTCGATCGTTGCCACCGACATCAGCAGCGACATCATCCGTCAGGCCAAAAAGGGCGTTTTCGCGAAAAGCCGGTTGGCCGAGGTCTCCGCCGCGCTGCTCGAGCGCTATTTTGTTGCGAGCAATAATAGTTACCAGCTCAGCGAAGAGATTCTGAACCGCGTTCGCTTTCTGCGTCACGACATCCTCAGTGAGCAAACCCGCTTTCGGGTCGATCTGCTGCTCTGTCGCAACCTGCTGATCTATTTTTCTCGCTCGCAGCAGGAGCGGATTCTACGCTTTCTGGCGGCATCACTGCTGCCAGGGGGCTATCTGGTGTTAGGCCGGGCAGAAACGCTGGTGCCAGCAGTGCGTGAACTGTTCAAGTGTGTCGATCCTGCTGAGCGGATTTATCAGCGGTTATAAAGAGCAGGGCAGTTATAAGGAGACAAAAGAATGCGCGTTGAGATCAGTTACAAGTTTGTCGTCGGATTTATTGTCGTGGTCGCCTCGGTGGTGCTGCTCAACAGCCTGGTGCCGAGAATGGCCATCCCTGCCGGATTACATCAGTTGATCACGGTGGGCGGTGCGCTGCTGGTCGGGCTGGTTTTCGGCTGGCTCTTCTCCAGGGCTTTTACCGCCAATGTGAAAATTCTCAACGACAGCGCCGAACGTCTCAGTGACGGGGATCTCAGCCGCAAGGTGCGGTTGCGTAAAGGGGTGTTCACCGATGAGACCGAGGACCTGGCCAATTCGTTGAACCTGGTGGTCGGCAGTCTGCGCAACCTGGTCGGTCAGATTCGCGGCAGTTCGGTCAATGTCAATGAATCGTCGCTGGCGTTGGCGGCGACTGCCGAACAGATGACCGCGACCTCGCACGAAGTCGCCGGTTCGATCGAACAGATCAGCCGTGGAGCCGACACCCAGGCCGAAATGGTCGAACGGGTTTCGAAGGTTATCAAGGAGATGGCGCTGGAGATCGAGTTGATTGCGAGCTCGGCCAGAACCTTATCCTCCTCGGCCGAAGAGACGACCACGACCGCCCGCAAGGGGGAGCAGATGGCGGAATCCGCCCTGGAGAGCATGATCCAGATCCTTGCCGAAGTCGAGTTGAACGGCCAGCAGATCCTCTCTTTCAGCGAACAGGTGCAGAAAATCGGCAGCATTATCGATGTGATTACCGGCATCGCGCAGAAAACCAACCTGCTGGCGCTTAATGCCACTATCGAGGCGGCGCGGGCTGGAGAGTACGGTCGCGGCTTTGCCGTCGTCGCAGAAGAGGTCAGCAAGCTGGCCGACAGCACCGCCGGCTCAGCCGGTGAAATTACCCGGTTGATCGAAACCACCCGCGAACAGAGCCAGAAGGTGCATCAGTCAATCAGTGAAAGCATCAGAACCATAGACGCCGGTCGCAAGGCGGTCGATGTCACAGGCAGCTCGTTTAAGGCGATTATCGACAAGGCCGAGACGGCACAGGTTAAAGCGGTCAGTATTCGTGAACTGGCCGAAAAGCAGAATGTCGGCAGTCAGGCGATTGTCGATGCGATCGAAGCGATCGCCCGGGTTGCCGAGGATAACGCCGCTTCGACTGAGGAGGTCTCAGCTGCGACCGAAGAGCAGTCGGCATCGATGGAAGAGATGACCTTTGCTTCGCAGCGGCTGTCGAAGCTGGCCGATGAGCTGATCACCTCGGTCAGCCGCTTCAATCTTGGTTCTGACCAGCCTGCGGGTTCGGCATGACCCAGCTGCTCCCGTTTAAACTGGGCGCCGAGACCTACGCACTGAACCTGACGGAGGTGCAGGAGGTGGTTGAGAGGCGGGCGATCTATCCGCTGCCGGGTGCGCCTGAGACGATCGCCGGGGCGATCAGTTTTCACGGTCGGATCGTTCCGGTCGTCGATCTGCCTGGGCTGCTCGGTTTTTCCGCCGGTCAGCGTGCCGAGCGACTGCTGGTGCTGACCGATGCCAACGGGCCGCTGGCGCTGACTGTCGACGGGTTGCGAACGGTGATCAATGTTGATCTGGTGCGCGGCACCTTGAGCCGCAGTGAGTCAGAAGCTGACTGCATCAGCGGGGTGTTGAGCTGGCAGGACGAGATGATCAGTCTGCTCGATCTTAATCAGTTACAAAAACTGCTGGAACAGCTCTGTTCCAAAACCGGAGGATAACGTGACGAAACGGGTTCTGATCGTCGACGATGCGCTCTTCATGCGTAACCTGTTGCGCGATATATTTTCAGAAGCGGGCTGGCAGGTGGTCGCCGAAGCGGAAAACGGCCTGCGGGCGATCGAGGAGTACAACATCCACAAGCCGGATCTGGTGACGATGGATATCGTCATGCCTGAACTGGGTGGGCTCGATGCCATGCGCCGCATCCTCAGTGAGCACGCTGACGCCAAGGTGGTCATGTGCAGCGCACTGGGGCAGGAGCGGATGGTGATGGACGCGATCAAGGCCGGGGCCAAGGATTTCATCGTCAAGCCCTTTCAGGACCAGCAAGTCCTCGAAGTCGTCGAGCGGGTGTGCGGCGAGTGATCCTGTTGTCGTTTATAACGGATGAGAGTTGATGGATATTGCCAAATATCGCGACATGTTTCTCAGCGAAGCGGCCGAGCATCTGCAGCAGATGACGGCTTTGCTGGTTGCCGTTGAGCAACAGCCCGCTGACAAGGATACGGTCGCCGCTCTTTTCCGCGCGGTTCATTCGATCAAGGGGATGGCCGCCACCATGGGTTTTAGCGCGACGGCCCATCTGGCTCACCATCTGGAAGATAGCCTCGATCTCTGCCGCGAGCAGGGGCAGATCGACAGCGAACAGATCGATCAGCTGCTGGCGGGGGTTGACCTGCTCGACGGTCTGCTCGATGACATTACCGCACAGCGTCCGGAGCGGGATGTCGATGGCTTCATCGCCGCCAGCGCCATCTGCCTGCAGGAACTGGGCCCTGAGCATATGACTCCGGTCGAGGTTGCCGACCAGCTGGATGGCGAAGGCCTGCGACTCGAACTTCACCTGGCGGAGAAGGTCGCGGCGGTGGGCCCACGTTTGCTGGTACTGATCCGGCAGCTGGAAAAGTTTGGCAAGGTTCTGGAAACCAGTCCATCCGAAGAGCAGATCATGCAGGGGGGGGCGCCGCGACTGCTGCGGGTTCGTCTGCAGACCGCGCTGAGTCAGGAGCAATTGCAGCAACAGTTGCGGCAGTTCAGCGAGTTGAGCGATATCCTGTTCCCGGTTGAAAAAGCCTCGCAGCGCCCGCAGAAAAAGCCGGCAACCGCTGCCTCAACCGTGCGGGTCAGCACCGACCTGCTCGATCATTTCATCAACCTGACCGGCGAACTGATCACCAATCGTTACAGCCTGCAGACTGCGGCCAGTGAACAGAACTGGCAGGACCTGCACGAAGGCCTGGGGCAGCTGACCCGGCTGGTGAAAAACCTGCACCATCAGGTCTTGCAGGTGCGGATGATGCCGCTGGCCAGTATCACCGGGCGTTTACCGCGTGCGGTTCGCGACCTGTGCCGCAGCAGCGGTAAAGAGGTGTCGCTGGAGATTGAGGGTGCCGATATTGAGCTCGATCGGGCGATACTGGAAGAGCTGACCGATCCGCTGATGCACATGTTGCGTAATGCCGTCGATCATGGCATCAAGGAGCGCGGCAAGGTTCTGATCAAGGCCTGGCGCGAGCGCGATCAGGTGCTGATTCAGGTCGCTGATGACGGTTGCGGCATCGATCCGCAGAAAATCTGCCAGCGCGCTCTGGAGCGTAATCTGATCAGCCCGGCTCAGGCTGAAACCATCCGCAATTACGATCTGCTGCAGCTGATCTGCAGCCCCGGTTTTTCCACGGCTGCCGAAGTCAGTGCGACCTCCGGGCGCGGCGTCGGCATGGACGTGGTGAAAACCGCGGTGGAGCGATTGGGCGGGGTGCTGCTGATCGATTCGGTCCTTGGTGAAGGCTCGAAGATCACCATGAAATTACCTCTTTCCGTGGCGATTATCCGGGTGCTGATGATTGATTGCGCCGAGATGCTGCTAGCGCTGCCGATCACCCGGGTTCTGCAGACCATCGAAATTTTGCCGGAAGAGATCCAGACCAGCGGTAAGCAGCTGGTCATTTCGCACCAGGGGGAACTGCTGCCGCTGTTGTCGTTACGTAAAATCCTCAAGCGGCCGAAGGGGCCGAAGCAAAAGCTGCTGCCGCTGGTGATTACCGAAGTCCTCGGTCGCAAAGTCGGGCTGGTGGTCGATCGGCTGGTTGGACAGCGCGAGGTGTTTGTTCAGCCGTTGCCGACCCCGTTTGAGCGGCTGCGCGGCTGCAGCGGCGGTACCATTCTTGGCGATGGTCGCCTGATGTTTGTTTTCGATCTGCAATCGCTGCTTGAAAAGCGCCGGGGCTAGGAACTGTTGATGTGGTGTGAAAAAATCGATCAGCAACTGCGTCAGGAGCTGCAGCGGATCAATCGGTCGGGGATGCAACAGGCGGTGGAGATGCTTTCGCGACTGCTGCGGCAGCCGGTGTGGATGGAGCTACCGGGCGCTTTAACGGTCGATCAGCTGGCGACCGAGATGGAGCCCGCTGACCCAGGTCTTGGTCTTTCCCTGGAGATCAACGGTGAACTCAGCGGTGGTATGCTGCTGTTTTTCCCCCGACCGAGTGCGGTCTGGCTCAGCAGCCAGCTGCTGGGGGCCGACCAGCATGTTGACCTGCTGATAGAGCCGGCTCGTTCTACCCTTCAAGAGGTCGGCAACATTATCGCTTCGGCATTTCTCGCCAGTCTCGACGATCAACTGCAATTAAGGGCATTGCCTTCTCCGCCGAAAATATCCCTGGCGCCACTGGCAAGGTTGATCTCGCAGCAGCAACCGGAGCGACCGCTCTCCGCTCCGGTCCTCTGCAGTCGCCTCAGCTGCGCCGCAGATGACGTTATTCCTCTGCAGCTCAGCATCTATCTGTTCCCCGCCATCAACTCCCTTGAGCTGCTGCTGGCGCGGGTCTCTGGCGAAAATTCCTAAGTCTATCTCTGTCACGTAAAAACTGTTAGAATCGCGCTTTCATCAATTGACCGGAGGTCACTTCATCATGCGGATCAAGCTCTTTTTCGTGCTGTTTCTCTGCCTGCTGCCAACCATGAGTGTTGCAGCGAACACCAGCCTCAGCGATGTGATTCGAACTCTCGAGACCCCTTTTCAGCCGTCTGGTTCCGGTGGTGGCGGGACAATCGAAGATTTTCAGGCCGAGTTTTTTCAAGAATCACAGATCGCTTCGCTCGACCGGGTGCAGCGCGGCGAAGGGAACGTCACCTTCAGGTTCGTCAGCCATGGTCGTGACCGGGTGCCGCAGGCCATGTTCCGTTGGGAGTACCGCCGGCCGGATATTCAGGAGATCGTCTCCGACGGCCGGACCCTGTGGGTCTATCTGCCGGAGAATCGTCAGGTCATCGAAAGCGACATCACCGAGGTTTCGCTGCGCCAGAGCGACAATCCGATCACTTTTCTCAGTGGTCTGGGCAACCTGTCGCGCGACTTCAACATTCGCTGGGGCGCTCCGAACAGCGACCGCGATGGCAATTACATCCTTGACCTGCAGCCGCGGCGCGGTTCGCAGTTGATTCAAACCCTGCAGATTGTTGTCGATCGCGACGCGGTCAGCGATTATCACAACAAACAGACCGGCCGGCTGTTTCCGATCCTGGCCACCCGGGTAACCGACCCGAACGGCAACCAGACCAGCATCGAGTTTCGTGAAATCCGCGTCAATCGCAACATCTCCGAACGGTTTTTCGCGTTTCGAACTCCGGCCGGGGTTGAAGTGGTGCGTCCGAGCGGCGATCAGTTGGGTTATTGATTCTTTTCTGCTGGACTGCAAAAGAATTAAACCGCTCCGGGAGTTTCTTCCCGGAGCGGTTTTGTGCTATAAGCGACTGTTTTTCACAGGGTTAAACTGAACGAGAGGAGAAGCGACATGCCAAGTTTCGATATCGTATCCAAGGTGGATTTTCAGGAAGTTGACAACGCCGTCAATCAGGCGATTAAAGAGGTTGGTCAGCGTTACGATTTCAAAGGGACAGAAAACGAACTGACCCTGACCGATGAGTGTCTGACGATTCTGGCGGCTGACGAGTATAAGCTGCAAGCGATTAAGGAGATCCTGATCGCCAAGCTGGTGCGGCGCAATGTGTCGCCGAAATGTTTTGATTATGGCAAAGAAGAATCCGCTTCCCACGGTGCTGTGCGGGTCAAGGCCGCTATGGTGCAGGGGATCAGCAAGGAGAAGGGCAAAGAGATCATAAAGCTGATCAAGGAGAGCAAACTCAAGGTTCAGGCGCAGATCATGGAAGACCAGGTGCGGGTCTCCGGCAAGAAGATCGATGATCTGCAGGAAGTGATGCAGCTGCTCAAAGGCAAAGACCTGGACATCGAACTGCAGTACGAAAACCTGCGGTCCTAGGCCGCGACAGGGCATTGCAAAAAACGCAATTCAACAACAGGAAACAGTTACGTGGATAAATTTAAAGTCAGTCTGGTCAGCCTCGGTTGTCCGAAAAATCTGGTCGATGCCGAGGTGATGCTCGGACATCTGCCGCCCGACCGTTACGAAATCATCACTGACGACAGTCAGGCTGATATCATCGTCGTCAACACCTGCTCCTTTATCAACGATGCCAAGGAAGAGTCGGTCGACACTATTCTTGAGGTCGCCGACTACAAGCAGCAGGGCAACTGCAAACTGCTGGTGGTGACCGGCTGTTTGCCGCAGCGCTACAAGGATGAACTGCGCGAGCAGCTGCCCGAGGTTGACCTGTTCATGGGCACCGCCGAAGCTCCGCGAATTGTCGAACTGATCGAGCGGCAGCTGCAGCTGGATGCTCCCAGCGTCGAGATCGGGGTTCCCGACTATCTCTATGACCACGCGACGCCACGGGTCAATTCCACCCCTTTTTACAGCAGCTACATCAAGATCGCCGACGGCTGCGCCAACCACTGTTCGTACTGCATCATCCCGCAGCTGCGCGGTACGCTGCGCTCGCGCAGTATCGACTCAGTGGTTCAGGAAGCGCAGAATCTGGCCGCCAAAGAGGTGCGCGAGATCAATCTGATTGCCCAGGACATCACCGCGTACGGGATGGACCGTGCGGATGGCGCGACCATTGAAAAGTTGCTGAAAGAGCTGGTAAAGGTCGATGGGATTGACTGGATTCGCCTTCTCTATGCCTATCCGGACGGTGTTTCCGATGAATTGATCGATCTTATCGCGACGGAACCGAAGATCTGCAACTATCTGGATATTCCAATCCAGCATATCGACGATCAGATTCTTGCTGAAATGAACCGTCGGGTCGGCGAACAGCAGGTACGTGATTTGCTGAAAAAGCTGCGCGAAAAAATCCCTGATCTGACCCTGCGGACCTCCTTTATTGTCGGTTTCCCCGGCGAAACCCGCGAACAGTTCGACAAGCTGCTGCAGTTTGTCGAAGAGGGGCATTTCGAGCGGGTCGGCGTATTCCGCTATTCGCGTGAAGAAGGAACAGCAGCGGCAACTTTGTCGAATCAGGTGCCGGCGCAAACCAAAAAGGGGCGGTTGAATCGGCTGATGAAGGCCCAGGCGCGGGTCTCTTTTGCGAAGAATCGTGCTCTGATCGGCCGGACCGAAACGGTGCTGGTCGAAGGTTTCAGCGAAGAGACCGACCTGTTGCTCAAAGGGCGCAGCGTCCGGCAGGCGCCGGATGTCGACGGACAGTACCTGATCACCGCCGGACAGGCCAATATCGGCCAACTGGTGCAGTTGAAGATCACCGATTCTTCTGAATACGACCTGATCGGTGAAATCGTCGAAGAAACGGAGTAATTCGCTTGCCAGCCGCGGATTGCCACAATTTAGTGGTATGTTTAGCGGGTTATCTGAGTCCCATCTGCGTTGATCGCTGAGGAACTCCGCTAGGGAGGTAGAAGTGAAGTATCTGTTGGCTGGACTGCTGTTACTGCTGGCGTCCTGTGCGCCACCGAAAAGCGCCAGGCAGACCGCTGTCGACCAGTTATTGCCGCAGCTTTCGCAGCTGCCGGGCGCGGTTGTTGCTGCCACTGAACCCCCCAGCTTCAGCTATCCTGATCAAGTGATGTTCGGCAGCTATGCGGTTCTGCCGATGCCGGGCGGTCCGAAGCTGCTCAACCCGCTGGCCGTCTTTTTGAAACAACATCCCCAGCTGCGCTGGCAGGTCGATGTCAGAGCGCAGACCGGTTACGGTGTTGAGTACGATCAGTCGCTGGCCGAAAAGCGCAGCGAACTGCTGGCGACCTACCTGCTCAGCAAAGGGGTGGCGCTGCAGGGCCTGTATTTTCAGCCTGTCGCCGCATCAGGCGACCAGCTGGTATTTACCCTGAAGCCAGATGAGGCGACATCCAACTAAATCCTCCGGAGGGTCCAATGAAAGCAATTCTGCCCGTGGCCGGCAAGGGCACCCGCCTGCGCCCACACACCCACACCAAAGCCAAATCGCTGGTGCATGTTGCCGGCAAGACCGTTCTGGAGCATATCATCGATCGGCTGCTGGTGGTCGAGGTCGACGAATTCATCTTCATTGTTGATGAGAACGGCCAGCAGATCAGCAACTTCATGCAGCGCAAGTTCCCCCATCTCAAATGCCACTACCTGATTCAGAAAGAGCGCCTCGGTCCGGCACATGCCGTCGCTCTGGCCGCGCCGGTGGTCAACGAGGGGGATGACCTGCTGGTGGTCTTTAACGACACGATCTTTGTTGCCGATTTGGCCAAGATTCCGGAACTTTGCGCGGGTGCGGACGGACTGATCTATTCGAAAGAGGTCGAGGATTACCAGCGCTTCGGCGTCAACGTCGTCCGTGACGGCTTCATCGTCGATATGGTCGAAAAGCCGGATACGCCGATCTCCCGGCTGGCCCAGGTCGGTCTTTACTATCTGAAGGATGGAGCCGGGTTTTTGCGCTTCATCGGGGAAACCATCGCCGCCGGAGAGACGGTCAAAGGCGAATACTACCTGCCGTCGGTTTTCATGCGGATGATCGCCGCGGGCAAGCTGCTCAAGGCGCCGGAGATTGACGACTGGCTCGATTGCGGCAAGCCGGAAACGCTGCTCGAAACCAACCGCTTTCTGCTGCAGGGGCGGCATCATAATCACGGCGAAGCGATCAACACTGTGCTGATCGAGCCGGTGCATATCGAGCGCGGGGCGCTGGTTAAAAATTCGATTATCGGCCCGAACGTCTCGATTGCCGCCGGTAGTGTGGTCGAATCGAGCGTCATCCGCAACTCGATCCTCAATGCCGAAAACAAGGTCAGCAACATGATTCTCGATCATTCACTGCTCGGTGATTCTGTCAGCCTGATCGGTTCGCCGCGCAAGATGAATATCGGTGACCACTCTCACATCGAAATGGACCAGTAGCGGGAGGGGCTGCGGAGTAGCTGGCGCTACACCTCGCTCCGAAGTTTGCGGGCGCCTTGTATCTGAAGCTTTTTACACAGCCCTTTATCCGGTTGTTGAATTTATTGGAAAAGCGTTTTTATGGAATATCAACAGTACCTGCCTTATCTGATCCCGCCGCTGCTTGGCGCTTTCATCGGTTATGTGACCAACTACATCGCCATCCGCATGCTGTTCCGGCCGCTTAAGCCATGGCGGATTTTTGGGCTGCGGCTGCCGCTGACGCCGGGGATTATCCCGTCCAAGCGGGGCGAGCTGGCGCAGAAGATGGGCGATATGGTCGGCGACCACCTGCTCACCGCCGATGATGTTGGCCGCGCCTTCGCCAAGGATTCGGTGCAGCGCGAACTGCGGCTGGCGGTGACCGACAAGCTGGGGGTGTTTCTCGACCGCGAACTGGGTCCGCTCGAAACGCTGGTGCCGGACCGGTTTCGCGGCCGCTTTCGCGAAGTGGTCGATCTGCTGCGGGCAAAACTGGTCAAGCTGATTTTCGCCTACCTGCAGAGTGACGAGTTTGAAACCAGGCTGCGCAGTTATCTGCAGCGGCAGGGGGATCAGCTGCTGGCGCGCGATCTGTCCAGTTTCCTCACCCCGGACCGTTATCGCGCCATTCAGCTGCATCTTGACGGCAAGCTAAGCAGCTTTATCCAGTCGCCGCAGATGGCCGACATGGTCGGTAACTATATCGATCGTAAAACCGAAAAACTGCTCGCCAACGAACGGCCGCTGCGCGAACTGCTCCCCGCCGATTTGATTGAACTGCTGCTGTCCCAGCTGGAAAAAGAGCTGCCGCCGCTGGTTGAAAAGTTCGGCGGGATGCTGCATGACCCGCAGTTCCGGGCGCGGCTGGTGAAAAAAGGGCAGGCGGCCATCGATTCCTTCCTCGACTCGCTGGGTGGATTGGCCGGCTTGCTCAGCGGCTTTATGGACCTGAATAAGATCTACGCCAAAATCCCTGAATTTCTTGATAAAGCCGGAGACGAGATTGCCGGCTGGCTGCAGGAAGAGAAGACCCAGCGCCAGCTTGCTGGCATGTTGCGCGAGCGGGTTGACGGGCTGCTCGATCGTTCGCTGGCCAGCTATCTGGAGAACATGCCCTACGAAAAGGTCAACGGCGTGCGCCAGTTTATCCGCGGCCAGGTGGTCACGGCGGTACAGTCACGGCGCACCGTCGACACGGCGCTGATCCTGACCGAGAGTGCCATCGATCGACTTAAGGACCGTTCCTTTGATAATCTGTTAAAAAGCAGCCTGCCTGACGGTGGGGTGGAAAAGCTGCGCCAGCAACTGGCCGACAAGCTGCTGGAAGTGCTGCGTTCACCGCAGGCGCGTGCGGCGTTGGAAAACGTGCTGCGGGAGAAAAGTGAAGACTGGCTGTACCGCAAGCCGCTTGGCCTGCTGTCGGCAAAAATCCCTGCCGACCTGCGCCGCGAGCTGGAAACCGGGCTTTGCCAGCTGGTTGAAGAGCTGCTGAAGAAGGAAGCGCCGCGGCTGGTGGAAACCTTGAACGTGCAGCGGATGGTCGAAGAGAAGGTCAACAGCCTTGATCTGCTGCAGGTCGAGGGGCTGTTGATGGGGATCATGAAGGAGCAGTTCAAGTACATCAACCTGTTCGGCGCGCTGCTCGGCTTTTTGATCGGGCTGATGAACCTGCTGGCATTGCGCTTCATGTAGCAGCGTTTAGATTGGAGGTAAATTATGCAACGGGCAACTTTTGCTGCGGGCTGTTTCTGGGGGGTGGAAGAGGCCTTCCGCACGCTGGACGGGGTTATGAAAACCGCGGTCGGCTATATGGGTGGCGCGACCGAAAATCCGACTTATCAGCAGGTCTGCACCGGCGAAACCGGCCACGCCGAAGTGGTTCAGCTTGAATATGATCCGGCCCTGATCAGTTATCAGCAGCTGCTCGAATGTTTCTGGCGCAAGCATAATCCAACCTGTCTCAACTTTCAGGGGTGGGATGTCGGTAGCCAGTACCGCTCGGCGATCTTCTATCACAGCGAGGACCAGCGCTGCCAGGCGCAAGAATCAATGGCTGCGCTGGACGCCTCTGGACAATACGAGGCCCCGGTTGTGACGGAAATAACCCCAGCCGGGCCATTCTGGCTGGCAGAAGACTATCATCAGCAATATATCCTCAAGCAGCAACCTGGCTACAGCTGTTCATAACGGAGCCGACCAATCTTTCGCCGTCTGACCCAGTTACCGCGCCTGACCGACCTGCTGCAGCTCGCCGCGTTTGTGTTGCTGGCGGGCGGTTGCGCCTGGGGGCTGCTGCAGGGTGCAGAGAACCTTGGCTACAATTGGCACTGGGCGCGGGTGCCACGCTACCTGCTGCTGCACACCGAGCAGGGCTGGCAGGCCGGGCCGCTGCTGCAGGGGTTGTGGTTGACCCTGGAAATCACCGCCATCAGCCTGCTGCTTTCAATGGTTATCGGTCTGCTGACGGCGTTGATGCGCCTGGCGAACAGCCCGATGGCGCGCGGCATAGCCAGGGTCTATCTGGAGCTGATCCGCAATACCCCGCTATTGATTCAGATTTTCATCATCTACTTCGTCTTTGCGCCGATTCTCGATCTCGGCCGCTTCAGTTCTGCGGTGCTGGCGCTGAGCCTGTTTGAAGGCGCCTACGCCTCGGAGATCATCCGTGCCGGCATTCTGGCGATCCCCCGTGGCCAGTGGGAGGCCTCTGTCTCGCTCGGTTTGACCAATGCCCAGGGGTATCGCTGGATCATTTTGCCGCAGGCGCTGCGCCAGATGATTCCACCGTTGACCAGTCAGGGGATTTCGCTGGTCAAGGATTCAGCGCTGGTTTCGACCATCGCCATCTACGATCTGACCATGCAGGGGCAGCAGATTATCGCCGAAACCTTTCTGACCTTCGAAATCTGGTTTACGGTGGCGGCGATCTACCTGGCGGTCACCATCACGCTGTCCTTTCTGGTAAGCTATCTGGAGCGTTGGCTGGTGGTTTATAAAATTTAAATGTTCTGCACAAGGAGATGGTTATGAGGTTAGGCATCGGGTTGTCACTGCTGTTGTTCGCTACGTTGTTGGCAGCGCCGCTCTGGGCGACAGAGGTTCGTCAGGAGCTGGTGCAACAGAGCACGCTGGAGCAGGTGGTGCAGAAAAATCAGCTGCGGGTCGGATTTTCCACTTTTGTCCCCTGGGCGATGAAGGATAAAACCGGCGGTTACACCGGCTTTGAGATCGAAGTCGCCAGGCAGTTGGCCGAGGATATGGGGGTCGAGGCGCAGTTCGTGCCGACCAAGTGGTCGGGGATTATCCCGGCGCTGTTGACCGGCAAGTTCGACATCATTATCGGTGGCATGGGGATTACCCCGCAGCGCAACCTGAAGGTCAACTTCAGCGATCCCTACGAATTCTCCGGCATGTCGCTGGTCGCTGATAAATCCCTGGCCGCCGGCCGCAGCGGTCTGGAGGCGTTCAACGATCCGCAGCTGACCATCGTCGCCCGCATCGGCACCACGGCTGCCGCCGCAGCCAAAAAGTACCTGCCGCTGGCGCAGCTGCGGCTGTTTGACGATGAGGGGCAGGCGTTGCAGGAGGTGCTCAACAAGCGCGCTGCGGCGATGGTTTCTTCGCAGCCGTTCCCCGAGTTTCAGGCCCTCAAGTATGCCGACAAGCTGTTTCTGCCGCTGGCCGGTAAAACCTTCACCCAGGAACCGATCGGCTTTGCGATCCGGAAAGGGGATGGTGATTTTCTCAATTTTCTGAATAACTGGATTCGGGTGCGTAATGCCGACGGCTGGTTGCAGCAGCGCTACGACTTCTGGTTCACCACCCAAGACTGGAAAGCGCAGGTCGAATAGGGGTTTGAGACTTGCTGCCACGTCGCCATGTCCGTTGGTCAAGGCTCGATAGCACGCTGCTTCTGCTGCTGCTTGCGGTTGTCGCCTATCTGGGCTACCGGGTCGAGATCGGTCTGGAATATCGCTGGAACTGGTCGGTCATCCCACAGTATCTGCTGCGCTACGATGAGCAGGGTGGCTTGGTGCCGAACCTGCTGCTGCAGGGGCTGCTGACCACCATCCGCTTAAGTTTCTGGAGTCTGCTGCTGGCGTTGCCGATCGGTCTGCTGGCCGGTTTGTTGCGCACCAGCCCACACCTGTTCAACCGCTTGCTCGGCGGTAGCTATGTTGCCCTGCTGCGCAATCTGCCGCCGCTGGTGCTGGTGCTGATCGGCTATTTTTTCGTCAGCGATCAGCTGTTGCCGCTGCTGCAGATCCCCGAATTGTTGTCGCAGGCACCCGAAGGGCTGCAGCGGTTGCTCGGCTGGTGTCTGGCGCCGCCCGATCAGCTGGAAGCCTTTATCGCTGCAGTTCTGACCCTGGCGTTGTTCGAAGGGGCCTACATCGGCGAGATCGTCCGGGCCGGAATCAATTCCATCGAAACCGGGCAGTGGGAAGCTGCCAGCGCGCTGGGGATGCGCCGTTGGCAGTTGCTGCAGCAGGTCATCCTGCCGCAGGCTTTTGCGCGGATGATTCCGCCACTGGCCGGGCAGGCGATTTCGGTGATCAAGGATTCGGCGATCGTTTCGGTGATCTCGATTCAGGAGCTGACCTTTCAGGGGATGGAGCTGATGGCCGCCACCTACCTGACCTTCGAGGTCTGGATTACGGTGACGTTGCTGTACTTCCTCATCACCTACGGCTGCTCCTGGCTGGCCGGTAAGCTGGAATTACGCTTGCAACGGATTCATCTGTATTGAGGTGCTGTGAAATGAAGAGAACGTCGCTGATAAAAATGTCAGTTCTGCTCGGGCTGCTGCTATTGTCAGCCTGTGCGACCTTGCGCCCCAATTTCGAGGAACCCTCGGTGACGGTGACTTCATTCCGCGCGCTGCCGTCGGAGAGTATCGCGCCCCGCTTCGAAATCGGCCTGCATGTCGTCAACCCCAACCGCAGCGCCCTGAAACTGCATGGTCTGGCCTATAACGTCGAACTCGAAGGGCATCGGATTCTCACCGGCGTTTCCAACCAGCTGCCATTGATCGCTGCTTACGGCGAGGGGGATGTGCTGCTGCAGGCCAGCCCCGACCTGTTCAATACCATCAACCTGTTCGCCGAACTGATGACGCAACCGCGCGAAAGCTTCCGCTTCAAACTGGAAGCCCAACTCGATGTCGGTTGGCTGCTGCCGAAGATCCGCGTCGAGAAAAGCGGTGAAATCTCGCTGGCGACCAAACCTTGAACGATCATTTGCAAATCAGCGGCGGTGGTGCCGAACTTTGCCCCTGTGGCAGTAGTCTTAGCTATCCGGACTGTTGCGGCTGCTACCACTGCGGAAAAAGCCTGCCGGCAACCGCCGAACAGCTGATGCGCTCACGCTACAGCGCCTATGTGTTCAAATTGGCGGATTATCTCTATCAGACTACGCATCCCGACAAGCGCTCATCAGGGTTGCAGGATGAAATTGCCGCATGGGCGGCACAGGTGGAGTTTGTTCAGCTGGAGATCCTTGCTGTTCAGCGGGGGCAGGCCGGGGACAAGGTCGGCAAGGTCGAATTTATCGCCCACTATCGACAACAGCAGCAAACCAGGCAGCTCAGAGAACTGTCGCGGTTTCGGCGCTTCAAGGGCGCCTGGTGTTACTTTGATGGTGAAATCGGTTAAGCATTTAAGGGCTGGCAGCGATGGCAACTGAGATCGAACGAAAATTTCTGGTGAAGAACGACAGTTGGCGCGCTGGCGCCGTGGGCATAGCTTTCAGGCAGGGTTACCTGTGTGCCGAACCCGAACGGACCGTCCGCGTGCGATTGGAAGGGGGTCTGGGCAAGCTGACGGTGAAAGGGAAATCGGTCGGCATCAGTCGGGCCGAATATGACTATGTCATCCCCGCTGACGATGCGATCGAAATGCTCGACAGGCTCTGTCTGCGGCCATTGATCGAAAAGACCCGCTACCGGATTGAACATGCCGGGCAGGTCTGGGACGTTGATGTCTTTCACTCCGAAAATAGCGGTCTGATTCTCGCCGAGATCGAATTGGAGTCGGTGGATAGTCTGTTCGCTCTGCCCGACTGGGTCGGGGCGGAAGTTTCCGCTGACCCGCGCTATTTCAACTCCAACCTGGTAAAGCGCCCCTTTTCCGGCTGGTAGCTGAGCCGCGCATCAGACCAGCAACATCCGATCCGAGACAAACTCTTCGCCACGTACGGCGTAAAACTGTTCCAGCAGGTTCTCCACCGTCATCGCCGCCTTCTCCTCGCCGCTGACATCCAGAATCACCCGCCCGCCGTGCAGCATGATCAGCCGGTTGCCGAGCTGCAGCGCCTGGCGCATGTTGTGGGTGACCATCAGCGCGGTTAATTGCTGCTCTGATATCAGCTGCTGCGTCAGTTCCAGAACCTGTTGCGCGGTTTTCGGATCGAGCGCCGCAGTGTGCTCATCCAACAGCAATATTTTCGGTTTGACCAGCGTCGCCATCAGCAGGGTCAGCGCCTGCCGCTGACCCCCGGAGAGCAGGCCGACCGGGTCTTTGAGCCGCTCTTCCAGCCCCAATCCGAGTTGCGCCAGTTGCTGCCGGAACAGTTCGCGGTCACTGCGCTTAACCCCTTTGCCCAGACCGTGACGACGGCCGCGACGGTTGGCCAGGGCCAGGTTCTGTTCGATGGACAGCGCTGCGCAGGTGCCGAGCAGCGGATCCTGAAAGACCCGGCTGATCAGGGTCGCGCGCTGGTGCTCCGGCCAGCGGGTGACCTCTTGTTCGTCAATCCGGATCTGGCCGCTGTCGATGGCGTAGCTGCCGGCCAGACAGTTCAGCAGCGTACTCTTGCCGGCGCCGTTGGAGCCGATGACGGTGATGAAATCCCCTTTGGCCACCTGCAGGTTGATTCCGGCCAGCGCCAGTACTTCATTGATGCTGCCACGGTGAAAGGTTTTGATCAGATCCTTGATGGTAATCATCTGCTTCGCACCTTTCTGCGCAGCTTCGGCAGGGTCAGGGCTGCGACCACCAGCAGCGCGGTGAGCAGATTCAGGTCACTGGGGGTAAAGGAGAACTGCCCCAGTTTCAAGCTCAGCGCTAGGGCGATCGCCAATCGGTAGATCAGCGAACCGAGCAGCGCCGCCAGCAGCGCCCGGCCGATGGTGCGACAGCCGAACAGCGTCTCGCCGACGATTACTGAAGCAAGACCGGCGACGATAGTGCCGACCCCCATGTTGACATCGGCGGCACCCTGGCTCTGGCAGAGCAGTGCGCCGCTGACCGCCGCCAGACCGTTGGAGAGGCCGACGGTGAGAATGATCACCCGATCGGTATTGACCCCCTGGCTGGTAATCATCTGTTTGTTGGCCCCGGTCGCCTGCATCGCCAGGCCGAAAGCGGTGTGCAGCAGCCAGAGCAGCACCAGCAGGATGGCGACGGACAATCCGGCAAACAGTAATGGCGCAGCGTTGAACATGCCGATGCCGGCATTCAGCAGTGGCTCCAGGACCGTCGGTTTGCCGAGCAGGGTCATGTTCGGCCTCCCCATCACCCGCAGGTTGATGGAGTAGAGCGCGATCATGGTCAGGATCGAGGCGAGCAGATGCAGGATGCCGAATTTGGTGTTGAGAATTCCGGTGACCATGCCGGCCAGAAAGCCGGCGAACAGCGCCAGCAGCAGCGACAGGTAGGGATCGATGCCGGCAGTGATGGCGACCGCAGAAACGGCAGCCCCCAGCGGGAGGCTGCCGTCAACGGTCAGATCGGGAAAATCGAGAACCCGGAAGGTCAGGTAGACGCCTAAGACCAGAAAACCATAGGCGAACCCCTGTTCCAGGGCGCCCATAAAAGAAAAGTAAGTCATGATTGTTACTGGATGATTTTATCCGCTTTGCTCAGCAGATCGGTCGGAATTTCCAGCCCCATTTTTGCAGCTGAGCCTGGATTCAGGTGGATCTTGAACTCGCGCAGCGTCTCGACCGGCATCTCGCCCGGATTGGCACCCTTGAGGACCCGGCTGACCATTTCCCCGGTTTGACGCCCCATCTGATAATAATCGACTGCCAGCGCAGCGATCGCGCCACGGGCGACAGAATCGGTGTCGGCAGCGAAGACCGGCAACTTGGCCTGATAACCGATCTGGGTGATCGCTTCAAAGGCAGAGACAACCGTGTTATCGGTCGGGATGTAAATCGCTTCGCTGCGACCGATCAGGCTTTTGGCCGCTTGAAAAACCCCGGCAGAATTGCTGAGGGTCGCTTCTTCAACCCGAATCCCGCGCTTGGCAGCTTCTGCTTTGAGGACCCGGACCAGGGTGACTGAATTCGCTTCCCCCGAGTTATAGATGACGCCGAGTGTTTTCAGCTTGGGCAGGAATTGCAGAATCAGGTCAAGCTGCTTATCGATCGGGCTCATGTCAGAGGTGCCGGTGACGTTGCCGCCCGGCTTTTCCAGCGATTGTACCAGTCCGGCACCGACCGGGTCAGTGACTGCGGCAAAAACGATCGGAATCTCTTTGATGGTTTGGGCGCAAGCCTGAGCTGTGGGGGTGGCAATGCCGACAGCGACATCGGGCTGCTCACCGAGGATGAGTTTGGCGATCAGGTTGGCGGTGGCGATGTTCCCCTGAGCGATGTGTTCAAAATAACGTACTGTTAACTCTTGGGCGATCAGCTCATCCTTGACCCCCTGCCGCAAAGCGTCCAGTGCCGGATGCTCAACTATCTGATTGAACGAGACACTGTATTCGGTGGCGACTCCGGCCTGAACTGAAACGAGCAGGGAAAACAGGCAGAACAAGGGGAACAGCAGATATTTCTTCATAGAGAACTCCAAAAATTAAAATAAGAGTAAAGCGCAGCGGATAATCTACCGCCGACGATCTGGCAGGTCAAGAATCGCTTTATTTCAGGGCGCGGCTCTTGCCAGAGATTGCACCTGACAAGAGTACAGAGGTTGTGTCTTAGCAGATTTATAACCGAAAGAAATTGCATTTAAGGGCGATTTCAGACATTCTTTCCCTTTGAATAAAGTTTTTATCGCGACGTCCTTTGTCGGTTAACGAGAATTCTGTCGAAAATCGCACGAAACAGCAGAAGGAGTCTGAATGTTAAAAGTTGCTGTGATGGCTTACGATAATTGCCTGCTTTCCGGCATTGCCGGCCCGCTCGACCTGTTTGCCGTGGCAAACTGGGAGCAGCGGCGCTTGCGGCCGGAGCTCAAGGAGCCCTTCTGCCGTTGTGAAGTCGTAACGGTCGGAGGCGGCCCGGTGACCAGTTTCAACCGCTTGCCGGTGATGGCGAAGCGTGCGTTGAGCGATTGTCAGGACGCCGACCTGATTCTGGTTCCGGGAATGATGGGTCGCCCGGAGCAGCTGTTTGAACATCCGGAATTGAGCGCCTGGGTCCGGCAACAGCACCGTCGCGGTGCGGTCGTTGCCAGTGCCTGTTCCGGCGCTTTTCTGCTGGCGGAAGCGGGGATTCTGCAGAACCGGCCAGCAACCACCCATTGGCAGCTGGCGGAGCGTTTTCGTCAGCGCTACCCGCAGGTTGATCTGCAGATCGATCAACTGTTGATTGATGGTGAGGATTACCTTTGTGCCGGCGGCACCAGCGCCCATCTTGATCTGGCCCTCTATCTGCTGGAAAAATACGGTTCAGCGCCTCTGGCTTCGGCCTGCGCGCGGATGATGCTGATCGAGCGCAGTCGCCGCAAACAGGCACCTTTTGTCCGTTTCCGCGCCCGCAAGGATCACGGCGACCCGTCGATACTGCCCGTGCAGCAGTGGCTCGATCAGAACTATCAGCATCGGGTAGTGGTGAAAAACCTGGCCGGTATGGCTGAATTGAACGAACGGACCTTTCTGCGGCGTTTCCGCAAGGCGACCGGGGAGGCACCGCTCGAATATCTGCAGCGGCTGCGGATCGAAAAGGCCAAACAGTTGCTGGTTGACAGCGGCGAGCAGCTCGACTCGATCACCCGTAGCGTCGGTTACGAGGACGTCAGTTCCTTCCGGCGCCTGTTCAAGCAGGTCGTCGGACTCTCGCCGACCAGTTACCGGCAGCGCTTCAGGACTCTATAGCCGCTTCAGGCTTCGGCTGCGCAAGGGGCTTCCGCAGCGACAGCAGGGTGTGCAGCACCAGGGTGCCGACGATCAGCAGGCCGGCGAACAGGGTGGTCGACCCGGGCACTTCGCCGAGCGCCAGCCAGACCCAGATCGGGCCGAGGATGGTTTCGGTCAACAGAATCAGGCTGACCTCGGGCGCCGGCAGGTAGCGGGGACCGAGCGTGATCATGGCGAAAGAGACCGGCAACACCAGCCCGCCGAGCAGCAGCAGGTAACCGGCATCAGCGCTCGAAACCGCGAGCGGTTGCGCACCGAGCAGTAAGACCAGCGGGATCACCAGCAGATTGCCGATCACGTTGGCCGGAATCATGTTGACCGCTCGACCGCGACGCAGAATCACCAGGTTGATTGCCCACATCAGCGTCGCGCCCAGCGCCAGCAGGTCGCCGAACAGTAAGCCGTTTTGCAGACTGCCGGAGAAGAGCAGCAGGATGCCGCAAAAACAGCAGATGATCGCCAGCCAGGTGCGCAGCGCGATCTTCTCACGCAGGAACAGAAAGCTGAACAGGCTGCTGAAAACCGGGGTGGCGGCGAGGATGATCAGGGTATTGGCGGCGGCGGTCTGTTTCAGCGAACTGACAAACAGCAGCGAGCCACAGCAGAGCACCAGCGCTGACAGCAGTCCGGTTCGCCCGGTGGCGACGAAGCTGCGCCAGAACCCTTGTCGGTAGCGCAGCAGCAGAAACAGCGACATGACGACAGCGGTCAACAGGCAGCGCCAAAACAGCAGGCTCCACAGATCGCAGGTGATCAGGCGCACCAGGAGCGCATCCGGACTGAGGATCAGTACGGCGGTGAAGGTCAGAATAAGTCCTTTTAGGTGATCAGAGCGCTCCATGGCGGCGATTCATCGCACAGCGCCTGATAAAATGCAAGCGGCTTCAGGGCCGCCTTGAAAAGAGCAGGGGGAGGGTTGAGGTGGCGATTGCAGGAAGTCCGAAAAAGCTGGCGCAGGATATTGCCGAAGGGTTCATGAGTCTTTCGCCGGTATCTTTGAAACCATATACGCCGACAGATCTGAAAATCATCTTGAGTCATCTGGGGATGGTGCAGCGGGAAATCCGTCAGATTCAGGTGGCGCAGGAGGATGTGCTGCTGATCAAGGCGAAGAATACGCGGCTGACCAGAATCAGTCAGGCGGAGATGGTCCTGCGGAGTTACTGCAAAAAAAAGCGGATACCGCTCTGAATCAGCCGCGCTTGAGCCAGTGAAAGAATTCGCGATCGACTTCAGAGCTGTCGCCGAAATTGAGTTCGAGCAGACGGCGCAGATGGCCCATCGTCGTCGCGTTTTCAGCGACGAAGATAAAGCCGTAGAACAGGCCGCGCTGGTGAATCAATTCGGCGGTGAACTCAAGTGTCAGCGCGGAGTCCGGCAGGGTGATTCTCAGCTGGTAGAGTTTGCCGGTCTCCACGGCCAGTTCTTCGGTGGCGCTGAACAGCGCACCCTGCAGGGCCAGGTCGACCAGTCTGCAGCGCACCGGGGTGTTGTCGATAAGGATGTCGGCTTCGGTTTCAAAGTTGAGTCGGCGAAAACTGCGTTGGTCGTTCATCCGGTGTCTCCTGCGGCGGTGAATAACTTCAGTGCTGTTTTTATCCGTTACTGCAGCGCTTTGAAAGAGAAAAGTGCCCTGTGGCCGGTTCCGGTGACTGGTCAACATTCACATTTTAGCAGGATTTCCGCAGATTGCTGAGTATTGTCCTGCGGGTTTCTGCCGCTGCCGGCTGGCGCTAGAGCAGGCAATCTGTCGTTGCGATGGGGGTGTTCCGGGAGTAGAGTCTTCTGGATGGTTTGCTTACTTAATCTCAGGGAAAAACATGCGTTTGCTGAAATCTCTGCTGTTACTGTTCTGTTTATCTGTCGTCGCTTGTGCCCCACGGCTGCCGGCCGGCGTTACTTTTGAACTGCCTCAGACTGGCGTCTACGGGCAAGTGCTGCAGGCCGAGGCTGCCGCCGCAGGCGCCTGGGTCTATGCCTACAAAAACCAGCAGATGAATTATCGTGGCCCGGCCGAGTATGCAGCGCGGGTCGAAGCAGATGGTCGTTACACCCTCGATCTGCTGCCGGGCAACTGGTATCTGGTTGGCCGTTTTCGGCCTCAAGGGGACATTGATGGTCCGCCCCGCGTCGGCGATGCCTGGGCGATTCATCCCGGCAATCCGGTTAGGGTGGTCGCCGGACAGCCGCAGCGGATCGATTTCAGCCTGGCGGCGGTGAGCCAGCCGATGTTGCTGCGTGGCGGCAGTCTAGGAAGCGGCGATACCGGATTTACTGGGCGCTTGCTTGATGCGCAGGACGCCGCGGTGGCGGGGGCTTTTGTGCTGGCCTACACCGATCTTGAGTTCCAGCGCATGCCCGATCATACTTCGGCAGCGGTTGATGCTTCCGGCCGGTTCAGGCTTTATGTCCCGCAAGCGGGGCGTTACTGTCTGGCCGCACGGCAGCGCACCCGCGGACAACCGATCCAGGGGGAGCTTTACGGAACGCTGGGCAAAGGGGAGGCTGCTTGCCGAACGGTGGCGGCTGGGCAAATAATTGATGTCGGGGCTATTCGCCTGACGCCGTATTTGCGTTAATATAGAAAGTCTGCCAGTGACCGCTGGATAAAAGGTTCAAAGAATGGGGAGCTTATGTTGCAACGAAAAAATCTGACCAAACTGCTGCTGACGTTACTGCTGTTATTGCCCATGCACGCCTGGGCCTATGTTGATGACTTTGATGTCAATCGGGCCCGGCTGCTAGGTCACATGCTGCAGCAGCAGCTGACCAGTAACCACTATAGCCAGAAGCCGACCGATGATGCCCTGTCGCGAACGGCTTTCGATCTCTATCTGAAGCAGCTTGATTTTCAGAAGCGTTTTCTGTTGCTCGAGGATGTTGCCCAGCTCAAGGGCTACGAAGATCAGATAGACGATTCGATTCGCCGCGGGCGGTTGGACCTGTCGAACATCGGCCGCAATCTGCTCAACCTGCGCATCGAACAGATACAGAAAATGCTCGACGGCCTGCTCGCCGAAGAGATTGATCCGTTGCTGGACGAGAGCATCGAGACCGACCCGGAGAAACTGGAATTTGCCGCGACAATCGAGGCGTTGCGCGAGCGCTGGCGGCAGATCCTCAAGTTTCAGGTGCTGAGTCGCTACATCAACCTGCGCGAAGATGATATCGGCACCGACGATGCCGGTCAGCTGCTGCCAGTCGACAAGCAGCAGGAGCAGCAGCTGTTGGCGAAGGCGCGGGAAAAGGTCGGCAAAACCAATCGCAACCTGTTGGCGCGGATGCTCGAAGAATCGGCTCAGGATCACTATGATCGTTACCTGAACGCCATCTCTCGGGCCTTTGATCCGCACACCGGCTATCTGGCGCCGACCTCGAAAGAGGATTTCGACATCCAGATGAGCGGTTCTTTAGAGGGGATAGGCGCGACCCTGCGCGAAGAGGATGGTTACATCAAGGTGGTCAAGATTATCCCTGGCAGCGCAGCAGCGCGGCAGGGGAAGCTGGGGGAGGATGACATCATCCTCAAGGTCGCCGAAGGCGCCGACGACCCGGTCGAAATCACCGACACCCGGATTCGGGATGCAGTGGCCCTGATCCGCGGCAAAAAAGGGACCGAGGTCCGCCTGACGGTGAAGAAGCCGGATGGCCGGCAGCTGGTAATCCCGATCATCCGCGATGTGGTGGAGATTGCCGAAACCTTTGTCAAGGGGGCGACGGTCGTCGACAAGCAGGGCGGACAGAAGTTCGGCTACATCAAAATCCCTTCTTTTTACCGCGATTACAGCGGTAAAACCGAGCGCAACTGCACCGACGATCTGCGCGCAGAGCTGCGCCGCCTGCAGCAGGAGAAGATCTCCGGGCTGATTCTCGATCTGCGTAACAATGGTGGCGGTTCGCTCTCCGACGCGGTCAGCGTCACCGGGCTGTTTATCAAAACCGGACCGGTGGTGCAGGTGCGCAACGGTGACGGCAAGATCCGGGTGATGAGCGACGACGACAGTTCGGTGGAATATGACGGGCCGATGATTGTGCTGGTCAACCGTTTCAGCGCCTCGGCATCAGAAATTCTCGCTGGCGCCCTGCAGGATTACGGCCGCGCCCTGATCGTCGGCGATGCGCACACCCACGGCAAGGGCACGGTGCAGGCGCTGCTCGATCTGGATCGTTATATCCGGCTGCGCGGAATGGACAAATACATGCCGCTTGGCGCGGTCAAGGTCACTATCCAGAAATTCTATCGGATCAGCGGCGAATCGACCCAGGAGAAGGGGGTGGCCCCCGATGTCGTGCTGCCGTCCCGGCTGGACGGGCTGGAGAGCGGCGAGAAGTATCTGGACAACGCGCTCCCCTGGGATCATATCAAGTCGGCTAATTTCCGGCGTTGGGAGCATTCGGCTAAGAATGTCGAGCAGTTGCAGCAGCTCAGCCAGCAACGGGTGACGAGCAGTGCCGACTTCAAGGCGATTGTCAGCGAGGCGCTGGAGTCCCAGCTGCGGCGCGAACAGACCCGCCAGTCGCTGCTGTTGAGCGACCTGCTTGAAGAGCGGGAGCAGTTGCGTGAAACCAGCGGCAGTTCGTCCCCGCATGGCGGCATGACGATGGGCGAGAAGAAAGGCAAGGACGGCGAAGCACTCAGTCTGGAAGAATCGCTGGCCGAAGATCCCTATGTGGATGAGGGGGTCGCGCTGCTGCTCGACCTGTTGGCTAGGCAAAGCTGAGGGCGCTGATTGTTGCTAGGGAAAGTCACGGGGGGCGAGATTTATTTCGCCCCCCGTTTTATTTAGAAGTTGTCCCGGCAGGCGGCCTATTGGTTTTCGCCGAAAGCCAACAGCGTCTTCAGCATTTCTATCCGCGGCATAGCGACGCCAGCAGCGGCGGCTTGCTGCAATGGAATGCCGTAGATTGCCGTTAACTCCAGCGGACGCCCTTCGAGCCGGTCAAGCATCATGCTCGGCCGGTAGTGATCCATCTTCTCGGTAAAACCGATCAGCTGCTGGCTGAAGGCGGGCCCGTCAATCGTTTCCTCCAGTGGCTGCGCATTGGCGCCGGCGATCACCTCAAGCATCAGATCTCTGACCAGTTGCTTGCTCTGCGGGTGGCTTAGCAGCTCCGTGACGTCCTTTTCGAGCAGCGCCGAGAGTCCGTTAAAGGGGATATTCCAGACCAGCTTTTCCCAGCGGGCGCGGCGCAGATCGCTGACCGCATCGCAAGGGATACCGGCAGTTTGGAACATTTTTGCCAGTGCAAGAGCGCGCTGGCTTAATCCTCCACTGAATTCGCCGAGGCGGATTTTCCCTTCGCCCAGATGATGAACGCTGCCCGGTTCGCCGCGGTTGCTGCAAAGAAAGGCAACGCCGCCAAGCACCCGTTCGGCGCCGAAGGCCGCAGCAAGGAGGTCCTCGTTGCCCAAGCCATTCTGCAAGGTCAGCAGCGCGGTCTCTGCGCCGACCAGCGGGCTGACCAGTTCAATCAGGCTGTGGTTGGAGAAGGTTTTCAGGCCGATCAGCACCAGGTCAACCGGGCCGATCAGTGTGGCGCTGTCATAGGCATTGACCTGTGGCAGCTGAAAATCGCCGTTTACCGAATAGACTTGCAGGCCGCTTTGACGAATCGCCCGGTAGTCGCGGCGCAGCAGGAAATGCACATCCTGTCCACTACGCTGCAGCAAGGCGCCGTAATAGAGACCGAGGGCGCCGGCACCGATTACCCCTATCCGCATGGTTGTTCTCCTAAAACTGAAATTTAGCCTGCAGCAGCGGGACGTTATCGCGCAAGCCGATCGACAGGCTGAACTGTTTCTGCAAGCGGTCGAGCAGGAGCCCCTGCTGCCCCTGATTGTATTTGTGGGCGTTATTCATGGCGTTGTAGATATTCCCACCGTACCAGCCGATTTCGAACAGCGACAGAATCCCGGCGACGGCATAGTTTTCATTGTCCCAGGCTTCGAGAGCGCCATAGATAAAGGCAGCGTTCAGGGCAAAGGCCATTGCCGCCTGTTTTGGGTGATTGGTGTAGAGCTGGCCGGCACCCGGCAGCAGTGCCGACAGGCTGCCGGCCAGTGTTGCTGATTTGCGCGGCAGCTGGCGGTATTCATCCAGAAAAACGCGTAAGCCCTGTCGCTCGGCTGCGGGCAAGGCTGCAAAGCTCCGCTCTGCTGCGTCCGGTTGATCATCTTGCAGGTAGCTTAAGCCGATCCGGTAAGCCGCATCAGATGTTGCAGCGGGTGCCTGTTGCTGCAGCGCTGCGTAGCGTCGTCGCGCCTCGGCGTAATCCCGTTGTGCAAAGGCGGCCTCGGCGTAAAGTTTTCGGGCGGTCAGCGCCTCCGGACTGTCGGGGTGATTCAACCAGATTTTTTCCAGTTGCTGATCTAACTTCTCCCAGCGTTCCCCAGCGCGAAGTGCTTCGGCTATCGCAAGTTGCGCCTGAGCAGCACGTGGATCTGTTGGGTGGTAGTGGAGAAACCGTTTAAATTCGGTGATCGCCCGATAATGATCGCCTTCTGCAGCCAGTGATTGCGCAAAAGAGAATAAATCGGGTTCCGCGCGCAGCGCCTGTGGAAACAGTAGCAGCAGCAGAAGTAGAAAAAGCGGCATCGAATTCAATCCATTAGCTAAGTGTTCATTTGAAAAAACAGCAGTTCTGATCCTAACACAGGCCGAAATGCGTCGTCTCTTAAAAGCCTTTTCTTTTTTTAATCAGTAATTTAACTCCAGTTGCCTATTTGACAGTCTGCCCCAGTCATGGTATTCTCCACTATTCAAACAAAGGAGTCCATTTTGTTCAAAATCGGAGAGATGGCAGTCTATCCGACCCAAGGGGTCGGGGTGATTGAGGATATCGAGTCACGGGAGTTTTCCGGACAAACTCAGAACTATTATGTGTTACGGATTGTCGACAGCGATATGCGGATCATGGTTCCAACCGGCAATGTCAGCAACGTTGGCCTGCGTCGTTTGATTGATCAGAAACGGATTACCGGCATTTTCGACGCCTTGGCTGAGCCGGGCGATACCGGCAAAATCGCCTCCTGGAGTCGTCGACAGCGTGAGTACAACGACAAATTGAAAACCGGCGATCTGCTTGAAGTCGCTGGTGTGCTGCGCGATCTTTATCAGATCCGCACCGGCAAAGAGCTTTCTTATGGTGAAAAAAAGGTTCTCGAGCAGGCTCGCAAACTGCTGGTGACCGAAGTGGCTCTGGCAGAAGGTGAAAAAGAAGACATGGTCGCCAAGCGACTGGAGAATATCTTTCACTAATTGAAACGGACATGGCAGAATACCAGACCGGGCGCAGACTGCGCCTGGTCTTTTCTGTTTTTGGAGCGCTATTTTTTACAGGGTTAACGCATGAAAGCAACAGTTCTGATCCCGGCTGCGGGGATGGGGCGTCGGATGGGCGCCTCAATCAACAAGCAATACCTCGACCTCGCCGGCAAACCGATTCTGGCGCATACCCTGGCGCTGTTTGAGCAGCACCCGCTGGTTGAGCACATCTATCCGATCCTGCCGCCCGATGAAATCGCCCACTGTCAGCAGCAGATCATCGATTATTATGGCTTTGCCAAGGTCCGGCGGCTGGTTCCAGGCGGTGCCGAACGGCAGGACTCGGTACGCAACGGCCTGCAGGCACTGAAAGAGGACGGGCTGGCGCAAGCGGAGCGGATTGTGTTGATTCACGACGGTGCCCGGCCGCTGTTTAATCCGCAGCTGTTGGCGAAACTGCTGGAATCAATCATTGCACAGGGTGCATGTATCGTCGGCGTTCCGGCCAAAGACACCATCAAAGAGGTCGATGCTGGTCTGATCAGAGGGACTCCGGAGCGCAGCCGGCTCTGGCAGGCGCAGACGCCGCAGGGGTTTCGCTATAGGTTGCTGGCCGAGGCTTTTGCTCGCGCCGATGCCGACCGCTATCTTGGCACTGATGACGCGTCGCTGCTGGAACGCTGCGGCATGCCAATCGCGATGCTGCAGGGGGATTATCGCAACATCAAGGTGACAACCCCGGAAGATCTGCTGGTTGCCGCCGCTTTTCTTGACATGCAACGGGAGGAATCGGCATGATGCGCATCGGTCACGGCTATGATGTTCACCAACTTGTCGCCGACCGGGAGTTGATTCTCGGCGGGGTTAAAATCGATTACGAACGCGGCCTGCTTGGCCACTCTGACGCCGACGTGCTGTTGCACGCTATCTGCGACGCGATACTCGGCGCTTTGGCGCTGGGGGATATCGGCAAGCACTTTCCCGACAGTTCCGCCGAATTTGCCGGCATCGACAGCCGAAAACTGTTGCGCGAGGTGATAGCAAAAGCGCGCCAGAGCGGTTATCGCATCGCCAATCTGGACAGCACCATCATCTGTCAGCAACCGAAACTGGCAGCGCATATTCCGCTGATGGTCGAGCGGATAGCGGCCGATTGTCAGGTCGAGGCCGGTCGGATCAACGTCAAGGCCACCACCACCGAAAAGCTCGGTTTTGCCGGACGCAGCGAAGGGATTGCCGCCCACGCGGTCGTGCTGTTGCAGGCGGAACCAGGGTTTCAGGCTGTTAACGCGGCCATTATTTCATAACGCCAGAAGAGGACATCGGCATGAGCACAGCGGAAACTCCCAGCTCGAATTTCATCCGCACCATCATCAACGAGGACCTGGAGAGCGGCAAGCGCGATCAGGTGATCACCCGTTTTCCGCCGGAGCCGAACGGCTACCTGCATATCGGGCACGCGAAAAGCATATGTCTTAATTTCGGTCTGGCTGCCGAGTTCGGTGGTCGTTGCCATCTGCGCTTTGATGACACCAATCCGACCAAAGAAGAGGACGAGTACGTCGAGTCGATCAAGCAGGATGTCGCCTGGCTTGGTTTTGACTGGGGGGAACACCTCTATTTTGCCTCCGATTATTTCGACCAACTCTACCAGTGGGCCGTGCTGCTGATCAATAAAGGCAAAGCCTATGTCGACAGTCAGAACGCCGAGCAGATGCGGGTAAACCGTGGCACTTTGACTGAGCCCGGCACTGACAGCCCGTTTCGCCAGCGCAGCGTGGAAGAGAACCTGGCGTTGTTCGCGCAGATGAAGAATGGCGACTTTCCCGACGGAAGCCACATTTTGCGGGCGAAAATCGACATGAAATCGCCGAATATGAACCTGCGCGACCCGGCCCTTTACCGGATTCTGCATGCCCATCATCATCGCACCGGCGATAAATGGTGCATCTATCCGATGTATGATTTCGCCCACGGTCAGGAGGATTCGATCGAGGGGGTGACCCATTCGATCTGTACCCTCGAGTTTGAGGATCACCGGCCGCTGTACGAATGGTTTCTTAAGGAATTGGAAATCTTCGCGCCGCAACAGATCGAGTTTGCCCGGCTGAATCTCAGCTACACGGTGATGAGCAAGCGCAAACTGCTGCAACTGGTGACCGAAAAGCGTGTCTCCGGCTGGGACGATCCGCGAATGCCGACTGTTTCAGGGCTGCGACGCCGTGGCTATCCGGCGTCGGCGGTCCGCAACTTCTGCGAACGGATCGGCGTCGGCCGCAACGCCAGCTGGATCGATCTGTCGGTGCTCGAAGAGTGCGTCCGTGAGCAGCTCAACGAAACAGCCTTTCGCCGGCAGGCGGTACTCAATCCGCTGAAGGTGACCATCACCAATTATCCCGCCGATAAGGTCGAAGCGCTGGAGGCGCCGAATCATCCGCAGCAGCCGGAGCAGGGCAGTAGGAGCTTGCCGTTCTGTAACGAGCTCTATATTGAACGGGACGACTTCATGGACGCCCCGCCGAAGAATTTTTTCCGTCTCGGACCTGACCGCGAAGTGCGCTTGCGCAATGGCTACATTATCAAGTGTGATGAAGTCATCAGGGATGCCAGTGGCGAAGTGATCGAATTGCGCTGCTCAGCCGACCTCGCGACCTTGGGGCAGAACCCGGTTGGTCGCAAGGTCAAAGGGATCATCCACTGGGTTTCGGCACGACATTATCAACGTGTGCCGGTGCGGATTTATGATCGGCTGTTCAATCAGGAAAACCCGGATAAGGCCGAAAACTATCTGGCAGCGCTCAACACAGAATCGCTGCAGGTCGGTGAAGCGCTGGTCGAGCCGAGCCTGCTGGATGCTCTGGCAGGGGAAACCTTTCAGTTTGAACGGGTTGGCTACTTCACCGCTGACAGTAAGGACTCACAGCCGGGAGCGCCGGTGTTTAATCGCACTGTGACGCTGCGCGATACCTGGGCAAAACAGCAATAATGGAGAAATGACATGAGTTTGCGCGTCTACAATACTCTCAGCGGCAAAAAAGAAGATTTTCAGCCGCTTATTTCCGGCAAGGTCGGCATGTACGTCTGCGGCGTCACCGTTTACGACTACTGCCACATCGGCCACGCCCGCGCCAATATCGTCTTCGATATCATCTACCGCTACCTGCAGTTTGCCGGTTACGAAACCACCTATGTGCGTAATTACACCGATGTGGATGACAAGATCATCAACCGCGCCAACGAGCGCGGCATCCCCAGCAAGCAGCTGGCGGAAGAGTTTATCCGCGCCTTTGATGAAGATATGCTGGCGCTGGGGCTGGCCAAACCGACCTTCGAGCCGCGTGCTACCGAGTATATCGACAAAATCATCGAAATCTGTCAGGTGCTGATCGGCAAGGGGATGGCTTATGAGTCAGCCGGTGACGTGTACTACCGGGTTGACAAGTTCGACAGCTACCTGAAACTCTCCAAACGCAACATGGAGGAGATGCTGGCCGGGGCACGGATTGCGCCGGGGGAGCAGAAGGAAAACCCGATGGATTTCGCCCTCTGGAAAACCGCTAAGCCGGGCGAGCCATCATGGGAATCCCCCTGGGGCCCGGGACGGCCGGGCTGGCACATCGAGTGCTCGGCGATGAGTTCATCGCTGCTCGGTGACAGTTTTGACATCCACGGCGGTGGCCGCGACCTGATCTTTCCGCACCACGAAAATGAGATCGCCCAATCGGAAGCTGCCAACGGCAAGCCGTTCGCCAAATACTGGATTCACAACGGTTTCGTCAACGTCAATCAGGAGAAGATGAGCAAATCGCTTGGCAACTTCTTCACCATCCGCGATATCCTGAAGACCTATGACCCAGAGGTGGTGCGGTTCTTCATCCTCACCGCCCACTACCGCTCACCGATCGATTTTTCTGATCAGAATCTGATCGAAGCGCAGACTGGTTTAAGCCGCTTCTATGAGGCGCTGCTGACGGCCGACCAGGCGGTTGAAGGTGCGGACGAATCCGCGGTGACCAGCAACGCAGGCGCTGAGTTGGAAGCCAAATTCCGCGAAGCGATGGATGATGACTTCAACAGTGCGCTGGCGATCGCCCACCTGTTCGAAGGGGTGCGGACCATGAACCGGCTCTGCGCGACCAAGAAATTCCGCAAAAACGCCGAACTGGTCGCGCAGGTGCGTGATCTGCGTACCACGGTGCTGCGACTCGGTGAAGTGCTCGGCATCTATAATTCTGATCCGGCGGTCTGGTTGGAAAAGGTCAAGCTGGCCGGCTTGGCCAAGCTGGATATCACGCTGGATGAGATTGCGGTGCAGATCGAACAGCGGCTGCAAGCGCGGGCGGAGAAGGATTTTGCCCGCAGTGATGAAATCCGTGATGCTTTGGCTGCGCGCGGGATTGAACTGCTCGACAGTCGTGAAGGGACCAGTTGGAAGTTGAAATAGGTTTCGGGTCACCATGAAAATCAAAAGGCTGCTCAATTGAGCAGCCTTTTTTTGTTTAAAGCGACAATGCCGGCTCCTGCAGGGTCGACATCTGTTCACGCAGTTCGAGAATATGTTCCCCCCAGTACTGCAGGCTGTTGAACCAGGGGAAGGTGCGCGGAAAGGCCGGGTCGTCCCAGCGGCGCGCCAGCCAGGCGCTGTAGTGGATCATCCTCAGGGTGCGCAGCGGCTCGATCAGTTGTAGCTGCTGAAAATCGAAATCGTTAAACTGCTGATAGCCCTCAAGGATGGTTTCCATCTGCTGGCGCTGCTGATCTTCCGGGCCGGAGAGCAGCATCCATAAGTCCTGAATCGCCGGAGCCATGCGTGAATCGTCAAAATCAACGAAGTTCGGCGCGCCGTCGCGCCAAAGCATATTGCCGCTGTGGCAGTCCCCATGCACGCGGATGTTGCGGATGCCAGAGAGTCGGGCGAAGCGCTCATCGATGATCTGCAGCAGGTCGCGGGTCAGCGACTGGTAGGATTCACGATAGTCATTTGGAATAAACTTTTCGCCGATCAAAGCTGCGCACTCGTGGCCGTAACTGCGGCTGTCGAGGGTCGGCCGCTGTTTAAAGGGGCGGGTGCTGCCGCACAGATGAATTCGGCCAAGCAGCCGGCCCAGAATCTTCAGATGCGCCAGGTTATCCAGTTCCGGCGGTTGGCCGCCTTTACGTGGGTAGAGCGCAAAGCGGAACTTCTTGTATGGAAACAGGCTCTTGCCCGCGGCGTTGACCAGTGGCGCCACCACCGGTAACTCATGTTCGGCGAGTTCGTGGGTAAAGGCGTGTTCTTCTAATATCTGTTTCTCGGTCCAGCGCTGCGGACGGTAAAACTTGGCGATCAGCGGTTCGCCATCTTCAATGCCGATCTGATAGACGCGGTTTTCATAACTGTTCAGGGTCAGAATCCGGCAGTCGCAGCGATAGCCCTGCGACTCAATCGCATCCATGATAAAGGCCGGAGTCAGGGCATCAAAGGGGTGTTGGTTCGGTTCTTCCGGCATGATTTTCCTCGCAATCGTTAAGCAGGAACGAAGTTTACCTTTTTGCCGCTGGCAATGTAAAGCATGTCACCCTGCCAGACAGAGATGTCAACTGAGACCGCAGCGCGCGCCGGCGATTTGACCTTGACCCCTGGTTATTGTAAGGTAAGCGGTCAAGGTGACGCCCTGCCAGGGTGTTCCTCCTTTGTCCCGCAAGGGGATCGCTAAGAACGTCGCCCCGTGTGATGCTTCGCAGATCTCCTTTCCATTCAGAGTAGCGCTTGGTTCTGGTTCATCCACAGAATACGGGTCGCGGGTTGCTCTGCCCTTAAACAAATAAATAACATCGATACCAGGCCGCTGCTTAAGTGCAGGCGATCTTCTTTTTCCGTTCTCCTTTTGCTGTGAGGCCATGGTGTCTATATTTGCTCAGCAGAAAATCTGTCCCGCAGCTTTGGAGTCTGTTCATGGCTACTAAGGATCTGATAAGTCAGGAGAAACAATGGAAAAGGAAGTAAAAATCGCGGTCAAAAACCTGTTCAAAATTTTCGGTCCCAATCCGAAAAAAGCACGGGCGTTACTTGACCAGGGTTTGGCCAAAGAGGAAATCTTTGCAAAAACAGAAACCACCATCGGCGTGCAGAACGCCAGCTTCGAAATTTACACCGGTGAGATTTTTGTCATCATGGGACTCTCCGGTTCGGGAAAATCGACCATGGTGCGGATGATTAACCGGCTGATCGAACCGACCTCGGGGCAGGTTCTGATCGATGGTGAAGATATCATCAGCATGAACAACGAGCAGCTGGTCAAGATGCGGCGTAAAAAGATGAGCATGGTTTTTCAGTCTTTTGCGCTGATGCCGCATCTGACGGTCCTGCAGAACGCGGCTTTCGGTCTCGAACTCGATGGCATCGACAAGCCGACCCGCGAAGCCCGCGCACTACAGGCCCTGGAGCAGGTCGGTCTCGAGGCTTGGGCGTCGAGCATGCCGGATGAACTGTCCGGCGGCATGCAGCAACGGGTCGGTCTGGCCCGCGGGCTGGCGGTCGATCCGGCAATCTTGTTGATGGACGAGGCATTCTCGGCGCTGGATCCGCTGATCCGCACCGAAATGCAGGACGAACTGCTGAAGTTGCAGGCCAAGGCGAAACGGACCATCGTCTTTATCTCGCACGATCTGGATGAAGCGATGCGTATCGGTGATCGGATCGCCATCATGGAGGGTGGTCTGGTGGTGCAGGTCGGCACGCCGGATGAGATTCTGCAGAATCCGGCTGATGATTATGTGCGGGCGTTTTTCCGCGGTGTTGATCCGACCAACATTCTCACCGCCGGCGATATTTCCACCGACAGTCAGGTGACGATTGTGATTACTGACGGCAAAGGTATCCGTACTGCCTTGCAGCGGCTGATCAAAAACGACCGCGACTATGGGTACGTCATCGACAGTAACCGCAAATTTCAGGGGATAGTCTCCACCGATTCGCTGCGTGAGCTGCTGGATCGGCCCGAATATCCGCAACATATCAGCAACGCCTATCTTCCAGATATCGTCCCGGCGCAGGCTGGTGATTCAATGCAGGACATTCTCCCCGAAGTGGCCAGTCACCCTTGGCCGCTGCCGATTCTTAACGAAAACGGCGGCTATCTGGGCGTGGTGTCGAAAAACCTGTTCCTGCGCACCCTGCAACGCACTGAAGTCGAAGAAGTAACTGAAATTACGGCTTAATAGAATTTATGGAGTAAAAAATAACTGATGCGAATTTTTGATTTTGATGAACAACTGATCCCGCTGGATGAATGGATACAGACCGCTGTCGATTGGCTGGTGCTCCATTATCGTGAATATTTCCAGATCCTCAAGATCCCGGTCGAGATCAGTTTAGAAGGTTTGGAATGGCTGTTTGCCACCCTGCCGCCGTTTGTGGTGATCCTGCTGTTTGCTGCTGCCGCCTGGCGTTACGCGGGGAAACGCGTGACCTTGTTTACGGTGCTGACCTTCCTGTTGATCGGCTATCTCGGCCTCTGGGAAGACACCATGACCACGCTGGCGATGGTGATCTGTTCGGTGGTTTTCTGCGCCGTCGTCGGAATCCCGCTGGGTATTTTCGCTGGCCGCAGCGATCGAGTTGAGATGTACCTGCGCCCCTTCCTCGATGCCATGCAGACCACCCCGGCCTTTGTTTACTTGATTCCGGTGGTGATGCTGTTCAGCATCGGCACCGTCTCCGGCATTCTGGCGACCATTGTTTTCGCCCTGCCGCCGATCATCCGGCTAACCAATCTGGGCATCCGTCAGGTGCATCCGGAACTGGTCGAAGCGGCGATCGCCTTCGGCGCCACCCCCTGGCAGGTGTTGCGCAAGGTGCAGCTGCCGCAGGCCATGCCGTCGATTATGGCCGGCCTCAACCAGACCATCATGATGGCCCTGTCGATGGTGGTTATTGCTGCCCTGATCGGTGCCGGCGGATTGGGAAATCCGGTGGTGCAGGGGCTGAATACACTCGAAATCGGTTTGGCGACCATCGGTGGCCTGTCGATTGTGCTGTTGGCGATGGTTCTTGATCGAATCACCCAGGGACTTGCGCACAAGTAGTTTTTTAGTTCACTCATGTCAATTTAAAGGAGAAAAGTATGAAACGTCTGTTGTTTGTTCTGTTAATGCTGTCGTTGGCGCTACCGGCCTTCGCCGCCCATCATCAACCCGGCAAAGGGGTCAAGGTACAGCCCGCCCGCGCCACCTGGAATACCGGCTACTTCCAGGAAGCTCTGGTCCGTGAAGGCCTGAAAGAGCTTGGCTACAAGGTTGCAAAACCGAAAGAGTTAACCAATCCGCTCTTTTATCAATCACTCGCCCTGGGCGATCTCGATTACTGGACCAACGGCTGGTTCCCGGTGCATGACGGTCAAATGCCGAAGAACTTCTATGAAAAGGGTGAAAAGGTTGGCTACGTTGTCAAGGCCGGCGGACTGCAGGGCTACTTGGTCTCAAAAAAGGAAGTGGAAAAATTCAATATCAAATCGCTTGAGGACTTCAAGCGCCCCGAGGTCAAAGCGGCCTTCGATGCCAACGGTGACGGCAAAGCCGATCTGACGGCCTGCCCCGCCGGCTGGGGTTGTGAGGGGACGATCGCTCACCACATGGACGTCTATGGCCTTGAGGATGACATCAACCTGATCAAGGCCGCTTATTCTGCGAGTATGGCCGATGCCCTGGCGCGCTATAATTCTGGCCAGCCAGCGTTCTTTTACACCTGGGCACCAAACTGGACTGTTTTCAAATTCAAGCCCAACAAAGATGTTATGTGGATCAACGTGCCCGAGATTATTCCGACCGAAGCACAAAAACCGCAGGTCGAGCGTCTGACCGTCAGTGGTATCGAAGGAGCGGTCAGCGATCCGATCAAGTTAGGATTTGTGGTCGCCGACATTCAGATTGTCGCCAACTCGGAATTTCTGACCAAGAACCCGGCCGCGAAAGAGTTTTTCAAGGTCTTTACCTTACCCCTGGGTGACATTAACGAGCAGAACACCAAAATGCAGAACGGTGAAAAGTCTTCCAAGGATATTGATCGCCACGTCAAAGAATGGATCAAAAAGAATCAAGCGACGTGGGATGGCTGGCTCGAAGCCGCCCGAAACGCAGCTATGTAAACTGCGCTTAGCTTGAAAAAACGGCCGGTGGGAATCATCCCTCCGGCCGTTTTACGTTGAGAATTCTAGCTGCGCTACTATTTAGCGCCCTCAAGAATCGCCTGCGCTGCCAGCTCGATCACCGCGTCCTGCGGGATTAAAGAACTGGTCTTGGCGACAAAGCCGTTGGCGTGGATAAAGCGCACCCCGGGGTTGCCTTCGAGGGCACGGAAATCGACCATCAGGTTGTCGCCCAACCGCAACATCTCCCAGCCCGCGCCGCGCACCGAGGGGGTGATGCTCATCACCACGCGCTTATCGTTGAGGAAGCTCAGATAGCGATCCATCGCCAGTTTCGGATTGTCGTCGATCGTGCTGAGGATCGCCCGGTAGCCTTTGATCGCGACGATTCTGCCTTCTTCCTTCAGTTGCGCCAGCCGCTGCATTTTCTGTTTCATCATCACCAGCAGGTCGCGGCCGAGTTCTTTCATCAGTTCATAGAGGACCGGATCACAGTTGAGGTGCTTGAGTGCGGAAAAACGGGCGAGAATATAGCCGTCGATCGGTGAGGAGGCAGCAAACAGCACACTGGTGTCGACCCCCAGGTGCTCAGCGGTGAGATGTGGCCCCCGGACATCCATCATGCTCATGTGTGGATACCATTCGTACATCTGCGTGGCCGCCTCATGGTGCCCAAGATGCTGCATCAGCAGATGAAAGGCGCAGGGCAGGGCCGGGTCCTGGTGGTGGTCAAAGTTGTTCCGTTCGGGGGCGTATTCCATGCCGACATCGACCACATAGGTCTTCGGGTCATCAAGGTCCGCGCGGGTCGCCTCGCGGCGGAAAACCTCAGCCTGCCCCAAGGTCGAGAGCAGCACACAGACGGAGAGAAAGTCATCTTTATGCGCGCTGCCCGGATGGGCGACTATCTTATACATTGCATTCTCCCCGTGTCGAGCGTGAGTTGGTGGCTGCGCGAAGAACCAGAGGATCACCGCGCAGCCGGAACCTAGAAGTCTATCATATCCGCAGCTCAGACAGGAGAATTGCTGTACAGGTTAGGCTTGTTCAGAAAAGCGAGCGCAGCTCCGGCAGCAACAGGGTCAGGGCGATGCCCCACATGGTCAGCGCGACTAGCAGATCGAGGGTTCTCCAGGCCGCTGGTTTGCGGAACAGCGGGGCAAGCATGCCAGCGCCGAGGCTCAAACAGAAAAACCAGAGGATCGATGCAGTGATGGCGCCGGCGCCGAACATGAAGCGATCGGCTTGGGCCAGCTGGCCGCTGATGCCGCCGACCAGCACCACTGTGTCGAGGTAGACATGCGGATTGAGAAAGGTCAGCGCCAGGGTCGCCAACAGCAGTTTGCGGCGCGACGGAATCGCGGCCGCGGCGGTATCGAGGCTGCCGCCTTTGAGCGCCGAGCGGAATGAGCGAAAACCGTAGCAGAGCAGAAACAGCGCACCGAGCCAGGTGGCCAGTTGCCCGAGAAGTGGATTGCTGGCGACCAGCGCGCCAACGCCGCTGATGCCGATCAGGATAAGGCTGGCGTCGCAGAGGCTGCAGACGACGGCGGTCTGCAGCGGAAAGTTGCGCCGCACCCCTTGCGTTAAGACGAAAGCATTTTGAGCGCCGATGGCGATAATCAGTCCGCCGCCGATGCCGATCCCCTGTAAAAATGGCAGCATGGAAACTCCTCCGAAAAATGAAATCTGTTCGGGCAAATTACGATTGACGCTGACAAAAGTAAAATTAATTGTTTAGAGATACTATTAGCTCTGCTAATATTGATTCATGCTTGATTACAAACTGATAGAGGCTTTGGCGAAGGTGCTGGAATGCGGGGGTTTTGAGCGCGCCGCGCAGGTGCTCTGCATTACCCAGTCGGCGATATCGCAGCGTATCCGCCTGCTTGAAGAGCGCAGTGGGCAGATTCTGTTGTCACGGACCACGCCGCCGCAACCGACCGCCGCCGGACGCAGTCTGCTGAAGCATTACCAGCAGGTCCGTTTGCTAGAAGAAGGGCTGGCGGCCGAACTGCGTGCCGAACCGGCGGTGGGACCGACGACCCTGGCGATCGGTATCAACGCCGACAGTCTGGCCAGCTGGTTTTTTGCCGCGATCAAGCCGCTGTTGCTGAATGCTGAACTGTTGCTGGATCTGCGGATCGACGATCAGGAACAGACCCACAGGTATCTGCGCGAGGGGGAGGTGGTCGGCTGCATCAGCACCGAAGCGACCGCCATGCAGGGCTGCCGGGTCGAATTGCTTGGCGGGATGCTCTATCGCCTGCTGGCGACCCCCGCGTTTGCCGACCGCTGGTTTCCGGACGGGGTGACGCTGGCGGCGGCCGAGTCGGCCCCGGCCGTCATTTTTAATCACAAGGATCGGTTGCACCAGCGTTTTTTTCAGCAGGCGATCAGTGGTTTCCCGCACCGCTGGCCGGCACACTATGTCCCCGCTCCTGAGCAGTTTCTGCAGGCGATCACCGATGGCTACGCCTACGGAATGGTGCCTGACTGGCAGAGCGCCGGGCTGCGGCAAGCTGGCGAACTTGTCGAACTGGTTTCCAACTGCGAATTTGTCGTCGAACTCTACTGGCACTGCTGGAACCTTGATTCCGCGCCGCTGCGGAGCTTTTCACAACAGCTGGTCACAAGCGCCCGGCGCATGCTGGCGCTCTGAAACATCCAACCTGAAAGCTTCTTGTTGAACCCCTGCCGCTTCGCTCTCCTGCCTGCTAAGTTTTAGCGCTTGCCAATCTTGGCGTGAATGAGTGATAATAAAAACTCTTTAACAAATTGACTGTCAACGTCGATAAGCGTCACGTATCGGCGAGTCGCTGACCGCTGTACCCTCTGTTTTCACTTATTCAATTCAACTCAAGGTGGGCCATCTCTCTCTCATTCTGAAAAGGAGAGGCCAATGAAAATCGTTCGCTGGACACTGGTTGTCCTCGGTCTGTTGTTTTTTCCCTTGCTCGGCCTCGCTCAGCAACAGAGCTTGACCGGATCGGTGCGTGATGCGCAGTCCGGCCATTTGTTGCCGGGGGTCGGTCTCTGGTCTGCTGCGGGGGGACAGGTCAGCAGCGATGCCGATGGTCGCTTCGAGCTGGGCAGTCTTGCAGAGCAGATCGTGGTGCGGATGCCGGGCTATCGGCCGTTGAAGTTGTCCCGCGATCAGGCAGAGCTGATTGAGCTGCAGCCGTTCTCCCCCAAAGCGCTCTATCTGTCGTTCTGGGCTGCCGACAGCCAGCTCAAACGCAGTGAGTTTCAGCAGATGATCGACCAGACGCAGGCCAACGCGCTGGTGATCGACATCAAATCATCCCGTGGTCACATCGCCTATCGCAGTAATATCCCGCTTGCCAGTGAAATCGGCGCCCAGCGAATCCGGCCGCTCAAGGACCTGTCAGAATTTCTGGCTGAACTTAAACATCAGGGGATTTATACCATTGGTCGGATCGTGGTGTTCAAGGATGATCTGCTGGCCAAGCGCCGCCCGGAACTGGCCGCGCGCAGCGCGGATGGCAAAATCTGGCAGGATCGGGACCAGCTGAGTTGGAGCGACCCCTTCAGTCAGCAGGTGCGCGACTACAATCTGGCGGTTGCCGAAGAGGCGGCCAGCATGGGGTTTGATGAAGTGCAGTTCGACTATATTCGCTTTCCGTCGAAATCGGACCTGCAGTTCTCGCACGCGGCCAACGACGAAAGCCGGGTGGCAGCGATTAACAGTTTTCTCGACCAGGCCAGAGAGCGGCTGGCACCCTATCCGACCTTCATCTCGGCGAATATTTTTGGCTATATCTGCTGGAAGCACAAAGACGGCAAGATCGGTCAACGGCTAGTCGATCTGGCCGACCGGGTCGATTATCTCTCGCCGATGCTTTACCCTTCGGGATTTCCGCACGGTATTCCCGGTTACAGCAATCCGCTTGATAACTCCTATCAGGTGATTGCCCGCTCGTTGCAGGTCGGGCAGCAGCTCAGCGGTCTCGAACCGGTCCGTTTTCGCCCCTGGTTACAGGCGTTTCGTGACTACGCGTTCGATCAGCGCGCGTTCAGAGCAGGTGATATCCAGGCGCAGATTAACGCCAGTGACGCCAACGGCAGCAACGGCTGGATGCTCTGGAACGCCGCGAGCCGTTTCAGTCTGGCCGGATTGCAGCATCGGCTGGCAACCTCTGAGCTGAAGCTGGTTGATGTGAGTCCGAAAGAGGCGCGCGCGACGATGATCAGTCAGGCAGAAACGTCCGGGACTGAGCCCCCGGCGATGTAGGGCGATCAGCCGAAAAACAGAAAAATCAGCAAAGTCACGCAAGCCCCGAGAAGCGCTCCGCAGAACACTTCTTTGGGGCTGTGTATTTTCATCAACAGACGACTCTGACTGACTAGCAGCGCCAGAATCAGTACCAGCAGGCTGACCATCAGGCCGCTGCCGGACAGGACCACCGAAGTGGCAATCGAAAAGGCCAGCGCGGCATGGCCGCTCGGCATGCCGCCGTGCAGTGGCGTGCCGCTGTTGTAGCGGGCTTTGAGCAACACCACCAGAATCACCACCGTCAGCAGGGCGCCGACCGGCAGGGTTCCATGTGGCTCACGGGTCAGCGTCGGCTCAGAGTCGAACAGCGGAAAGATGTAGCCGGAAAGTACCAGATAGCCCAGGGTTGCCGCGCCGACACTGGTGACCAGCACCGCCCCGGCGGCGACATCCTTGGCCCGCTTGGCCAGTTCGTGGTATTCGCTGGTGACCAGATCGACCAGCGCCTCAACTGCGGTATTCATCAGCTCGGCAAAGATCACCAGCACCGCCGCCAGCACCAGCAGAAAGAATTCCAGCGCCGTAACACGAAAAAACAGCGCCAGCAGCAGCACGGCAATCGCCGCGACAAAGTGATAGCGCAGGTGCCGCTCGCTCTTCACCGCCCAGAGAATCCCCTCTATGGCACAATTCAGACTTTCCACCCAGCTTTCCGGTTTCATCGCACTCCTTTGAGCTATTTCAGATAGTTAACTCTAAAGATAGCAGTCGCAAACAAAAGCACAAATGCTTCAGGCCGGTTTACTCTGAAGGGAAAACCGGCTAATCTCTATTTTTTCCGTCACAAATCCAACCAAAGGGATAGCGCCATGAACGATGATCGTTTTGATGATGAAGAACTGAATGAGGATGAGGGGGCTTTTGCCGACATGTTCGAGGCGAGCCTGGCCACGGTCGGACAACCGCTGCAGCGAGGTAAGAAAATCGAGGCCACCCTGCTGCAGATCGGCGCCGAGTGGAGTTTTCTCGATGTCGGCCAGAAGGGTGAAGGGGTGCTTCTCACCAGCGAACTGGTCAACGCTGAGGGTGAATTTCTGTTTGCCGTCGGCGATAAGATTGGTGCCTATTTCCTTTCGCGCGATAACGGCGAGCTGCGCTTTACCACCAAAATTGGTGGCAGCGGTTCCGGTTCTGGCGCCGAACAGCTGGAAGATGCCTATCAGGGCGGGATTCCGGTCGACGGGCGGATTGAATCCGAAATCAAAGGCGGCTTCGAGGTCAAACTGACCGGCAATGTCCGGGCTTTTTGCCCGTTTTCACAGACCGGCTTGCGTCAGGCCGAACCGGCCGAGTTGATCGGCCAGAATTTGTCGTTCAAGATTACCCAGTTTAGCGAACGTGGGCGCAATATTGTCGTTTCCCACCGGGCGATCCTTGATGAAGAGCGCGCCGTGCTGCGCGAGAGCCTGCGCGAGACGCTTAAGGAGGGGATGGTGGTCAAGGGGAGCGTCACCAATATCCGTGATTTCGGCGCCTTCGTTGATATCGGTGGCATTGAAGGGTTGCTGCCGATCTCTGAAATCAGCTACGGTCGGGTCGAGAACATCAACGACTGCCTGCGCCTCGGGCAGGAGCTGGAGGTGGCGATCAAGAAGATTGACTGGGAGAACAACAAGTTTTCCTTCAGTCTGCGCGATACTCTGGCCGACCCCTGGAGTAAGGTTGGCACCATCTATAAAGCCGGTGGCAAGCACAGTGGCGTGGTCAGTCGGCTGGCCCAGTTTGGCGCTTTCGTCACGCTAGAGGACGGGATCGATGGCCTGCTGCATATCTCCAAGCTAGGCGAAGGACGGATCCGTCATCCGCAGGATGTCGTCAAGGTCGGTCAGACCCTGCAGGTGGTCATCGAAAAGATCGACCTGCCGGAGCGGCGGATCTCGCTTGCCCTGCTCGGTCAGGAAGAGGAGATCGGCGAAACCAGCTACAGCGATACGCCGTCGACAGCGGCAACCGGCTTCGGCAGCCTTGGCGACCTGCTCAAAGCCGGTCAGCAGAAGAAAGAACGTTCTGGCAAAAAACGCCGATGAGCCAGCCCGGCTCGCGCGGCGCCATTCTGTTTGCGGTCTGCATGGCGCACTTTCTGATGCCGTTCATGATGTCGGCGGTCGGCGTCGCGCTGCCCGATATGGGGCGCGAATTCTCCGCCAGCGCCCTGCAGCTGGGACTGGTGGAGATGACCTATGTGCTTTCGGCAGCGATTTTTTTACTGGCGATGGGACGGTTCGGCGATATTCACGGCCGTCGGAAGATTTTTCAGTGGGGGATTCTCGCCTTCACGGCGGTTGGCGGGTTGATCTCACTGGCCTGGTCGATCGAGGTGTTGATTGCGCTGCGTTTTCTGCAAGGGATGGGCGGGGCGATGGTGATGGCGACCACCTTTGCCATCGTCGTCTCTGCTTTTCCCGTCAACGAGCGCGGCAAGGCGCTCGGGATTGCGGTTGCCAGCGTCTATGCCGGGATCTCCTGCGGTCCGTTTTTCGGCGGCCTGCTGGTTGCCGCATTCGGCTGGCGGGCGATATTTTATCTGATTATTCCGCTTGGCCTGTTCACTTATTTAGTGACTAAACTAAAAATGAACGAGGAGTGGGCCGAAGCCGCCGGCGAGCCCTTTGACTGGCGCGGCCTGATGGTCTACGCCCCGGCGATTCTGCTGCTGATGCTGGGCGCCTCGAATCTGAGTAAAGGCTGGTGGGCCTGGGGTCTGCTGCTGTTGGCGAATTTTGGGCTGGCACTGTTTGTCTGGCTGGAAGCGCGGACTGAATACCCGCTGCTCAAAGTTGAACTGCTGCGGAGCAACCGGGTGTTCGCCTTGAGTAATCTGGCCGCGTTGTTCAATTATGCGGCAACCTTCGGCGTCACCTTCTTCTTGAGTCTTTACCTGCAATACGTCAAAGGGATGGGACCGCATCAGGCTGGAACCTTGCTGATTGTTCAGCCGCTGGTACAGGCCTTCTTCTCCCCTTTTTGCGGACGGCTCTCTGACCGGATTTCGCCTGGTTTGATCGCCACCTGCGGCATGGCCCTCTGCGCGCTTGGTTTGGCGGTGGCCGCGACCCTGTCGGCCGATTCTTCATTGCTGAGGGTGACGCTGCTGCTGGTGCTGCTCGGAGTCGGCTTTGCGCTGTTCTCTTCGCCGAACGTCAACATCATCATGAGCAGCGTCGAGCCGCGCTATCTTGGCATTGCTTCGGGGCTGAATTCCAGCGTCCGCACTTTGGGGATGATGTCGAGTATGATCATCATTACCCTGATTTTTTCTTACCTGATGCAGGGGCAGCCGGTCACTGTCGCAACCCAGCCAGCGTTTCTCGCCAGCATGCGGCTGGCGCTGTTGATCTTTTGCGGTTTGTGCGTGGTCGGCATCGGCTGCTCTTTCGGCCGGGTGCCGCGGCCGACGCGCTGAAGTTTGTCCTTATGCCAGTTTCGGCAGCATGGTGCTGGCAAAGCTGAGCACGAAGAAAAATCCGCACATGTCGGTAACCGTGGTCAGCAGTGGGCTGGAAACCAGGGCCGGATCCATCTTGAGCTTTTTCAGCAGCAGCGGCAGCAGGCCGCCCAAGGTCACAGCGACGATGGTGTTGGCTGCCAGCGCCCCACCGACCACCAGTCCCAGGTAGGGGTTTCCCTGCCAAAGGTAGGCCACGCCGCCCAGTAGCAACCCCAGCGCCAGGCCGTTGATAATGCCGAGAGTGGCTTCTTTTCTCAACACCCGCAGCAGCTCGTTCGGCCGCACCAGACCCAATGAGAGTTCGCGCATACTGACCGCGACCGCTTGATTACCGCTGCAGCCGCTCATATCACTGACCATCGGCAGAAAAATCGCCAGGGTGATGGCTGCGGCCAGGGTATCCTGATAAAGCGCGATCACGCTGGCAGCGACAATGTTCAGCACAATGTTCAGGCTCAGCCAGGCCAGTCGCCGGCCGGACCGGTTTAGCAGCGGCATGCTGCGGAACTCTTCGCCGCCGATGATGCCGCTCAACCCGAGGAACTGCTTGACGGTCCGCTCGCGGCGGGCTTCTTCAACCGATTCCGGCAGAATAACGCCGACCATGCGCCCTGCCGCGTCGACGACCGGAGCGCCGAACAGCTCGTGATCCTCAAAAAAATCGCGCAGCTCGTCCAGGCGGCTTCCAACCGCAACTTTGAGCGGGTTGCTGATCATGATTTTTTCCAGCGCGGTGCTGCGCTTGGGGAACAGCAGGTCGTGCATGCGCAGTACCCCGAGCAGGCGCTCATCGTTATCGGTGACATAGAAATATTGCACATGGTAATCGGCGTAAGTTTCCCGGTTTTCCTGCAGGTCCTTGAGAACATCGGCGACCGTCAGTCCGGCAGGATAGCTGAGGTATTCCGAAACCATCAGCCCGCCTGCGGTGTCCGCCGGATAGGACATGAATTGCCGGGCTTCCTGCGCCTCGGCGGGGCTCATCTGTTTGAGGATCGCCTCGGCGTCTTCCTCATCCATCTCGCCAAGCAGGTCAGCCTGATGATCGCTGTCGAGTTCTTCGAGGATTGCGGCGGCCTGCGCCGGGGGCAGATCGTCGATCAGGTCGGCGGCCTGGGCATCGGAAATATCTTCAATAATTTCCGCCGCATCCGCTGGAGCCAGCAGCTGAAACAGCCGTCCCTGCTCCTCGGGGCTGAGGCGCGAAATCGAGCGGGCGGTTTCGGTCGGGCTCATCTGATCGATATAATCGAACAGCTCGGTTGCGTTCCCTGCAGAAATCAGCAGTTGCAGCTGTTCCCAGGGGCGTTCCGGCAAGTCGGGGAGTTCTACGGCCGGGGTAGTCATGGTTGCGGATCTTTCTGTAATAAAGGGGATCAGGTCGGCAGCGCGACCGGTTGCGACTAACTATGCCGCAAAGCATGGGGGGGCGCAAGGGGCGGTTTTTCGCCGTCGTTCGTTTGTCACATAAGGAGAAAAGGATGAATTACTGGTTGATGAAATCGGAGCCGGATGCATTCAGTATCGACGATCTGCAGCAGCGGCCGCGGCAGACTGAGCCCTGGGATGGCGTGCGGAATTATCAGGCGCGTAATATGATGCGAGATGCGATGCGGCACGGAGATCAGGTGTTCTTTTACCATTCCAATTGTGCAACGCCGGGGATTGTCGGTCTGATGGAGGTGGTGCGCGAAAGCTATCCCGATCAGAGCGCGCTGGACCCGCAGAGTAAATATTTTGATCCGAAGAGTTCCCCGCAGGCGCCGCGCTGGTTCCTGGTCGATATCAAATATCTTCGCCACACCCGGCGGGTGATTTCTCTGGCGGAGCTCAAAGGGCACGAGGCGCTGGAAAATATGCCGCTACTGCGCAAAGGCAATCGGCTGTCGATCATGCCGGTCAGTCAGGCCGAGTGGCAGTATATCCTGCAGTTGGAGGGGTGAGATTCAAAGCGGCTTTTCCCAGTTGAGCTCTTGCGGGTCGAAGCCGGCCTCAATGCGCGGCTTGATGATCTGAAAGAACGGCGAAACATCGAAGTCGCGCGGCACGAAAAGGCTGTGGTGGCGAATTTTTAGAATCTGTCTGTTGTAGATCTGGCCGTTGCGATCGGTTGCTTCTTTGTAGAGAACGTCCGGCAGGATCGGGTAGCGAACCGATTGAAAGGCCTGGGCGATCAGCGATGAACAGATCGCCCGGGTCGGGTCGCCGCTGCCAAGCGCCAGCAGACTGCGCCGCCAGCGGGCCGGAATCGGGGTCGGCAGCACCAGGTAACGGGCCAGATCGAAGATGTTTTTCAGGTCGTAGCGGTGCCCGAGGCGCTGTATGGCATAGTCAAGGATGTGGTCGATGGTTGCGGCCGAAATCCCGATCGGTCGACAGATGCGCGTGTGGCTGCCGGTATATTCGCTCAGCGGTACCAGCCGCACCCCGCTAATCACATCCGCTTCCAGCAGTACTTTCGCTTCCTCGTCTCCTTGAGTCGGAGGGGCTTTGGCCGGGCCGATATAGAGCGCGGCGTGTGACCAGCTTGATTGAGTCAGATACTTGATCGCGCCGCCGACGCGGCTGTTGCCGTCGACCAGCAGCACGTCCCCCGGACGCAGGCAGTTCGCCAACTGTTCGGGGTTGCTGGTCGCCAGTTGCGCCGAGCCGATGCGTGGCCTGGTCAGGTATTCGGCCAGCCGGCGACCGGTTTTATCCAGTAATCCTCTTACAGTGTTCACGCCAGACCTCCTGTTGCGGCAACTCGAGTGATTCTACCTCAGCTTATTTCAGATCGATAGTTATAAGGTTTTCCGGTCGAAAATAGCTGATGTTTTCGGTTTCTTTGCCCGACATTGACTATTTTAACCTGCCGAAGATACATGGTTTCTGTTAGACATCCGGTGTAATTAGGGTCGATGTCGAATGAAACAGTCGTTTGAATTGATTAGAGTGAAGTCAACGGTAAGCGAGAGTTTGCGCAAGTCACTCAAAGGGAGGACGATATGAAAACGACTTTGACAGCTTTGATTGCAGCCCTGTTTTTGTTCGGCGCCCCGCTGTTGGCGACAGCTCATGACGGCGGTCAGCGAAAAGGAGGTGCCGATCGGCATGACCGGGGTTGGGAGCGGGACCGTCATCAGGACCGGCACGATTTTCGTGATCGACGCGACCACCGTGACAGTCACCGGCGTGGTTACCGGGCAGAGAAACATCACCGTAAGCATGAGCACCGGCGTCATGCACATTACCAGCGGCATCATCGTCCGGTCTACGCTTCTGCCCCGGCGGTCATCTTTGGTGCGCCGCGAATCATCTTCCGGATCGACTGGTAAATTTAGCAGCCATAAACAACAAAAGGTCACTCTATCGGGGTGGCCTTTTGTTGTTTCAACCCAATCGCTTAAAAAGTAATAGCCAGTTTCTGGACGCTATTTTCTGAAAAATAAAAGCAGCAAAACCTGCGAAATTTTTCACGTATACGGAAAAATGAAAAAATCCCGTTATAATTTTATAAGTTCTGAAAAGGATTTAAAAATCACCCACGGGAGGGTTGAGACATGGCACAGATGCAGAACAGAAAAGAAGAACAGTCACTAAAAGCACATCTGTTGGCGGTCAAGCAGGGGCAGCGGCGCTTTGAGAACGCGTTTCAGGGCGTAGCGCGGATGATTCTGGCACAGCCGATCAACAAAGTGGTGGTGAATGGCCGCTCAACCTACGATTTTGAAATTTTCCGCAGCGGCGGCAAGCATGCGATCGGCATGTACGAAGAGATCAACAGCTTCGTCTCTTTCGTCAAGGATGCAGCCGAGGGCGGCTCGTCGAAGGAGATGGCGTACGTGTTGGTTGGTGAGCCCGGTAACGGCAAAACCTTTTTTGTCGAGTATCTCTGCGCCAAATATCGTGACTTTCTCTCCATTGAAGAGAATCGCAAGTATACCTTCCGCTTTGTCGGCATGGACCAGCTCGGCAGTTACGGCCGGATTACCACCATTGAATCGCAGACCTACGAGGATCCGTTGATTCTGGCGATGAATCTTGGTGAAACTAAGGCAGAAAGTCAGGAAATTCTGGCCAAAACCTACGGCTTCAGTGATCTGCAGATCGATGAGTTTTACGAGAACTACCGGCCGATGGGCGCCTGCAGCAGCTTTATGCTGAACGAACTGCGCGGCTTCTGCGGCGGCAAGCTGGCGGATGTGCTTAAACATATCGAAATCATTCCGGTGCCGCTGACCGAATCGCTGGGCACGGTGACCGGTAAGTATGCCGCCAAGGACAAGATCACCTCGAGCGCCGTCGACCTGCTAGGAGAAGAGTCGATCCAGCGGTTGTTGCACATCACCGACACCAACAACCCTTACCGTTTTGACCTGCGCCGCGGCGCTCTGGCCCGGGTGGCCGGCGGCGGCATTCACTTTTCGGACGAAATCTACAAAAACAAGAAGGATCTGGTGCAGGTCTATCTGGGAGTGATCCAGAACCGGCTGATCGAGATCGACGGCTACAAGTGGCCGATCGACACCCTGATTATCGCCACCAGTAACAACGCCGAGTTTAATCGCTTTCTGGCGGAAAAAGAGGAAGCGCCGATCATCGACCGTTGCCGGATCTGCTATTTCTCCCACAACACCAACTACCTGATGCAGAAGGACCTGACCGATTACGCCATCGGCAGCGGCACCAAGACCACCCTGACCGGTCAGAGCCTGCATCAGGATCCGAATTTAAATTATGCTGCCAGCGTCGCCGTGTCGCTGACCCGGCTGCCGCGCAGCGAAAAGCTGACACCGATCGAGACGATGAAGCTGGCTGCCGGAGAAGTCGCCGGTGAAAAGAGCATTAAAACCCTGGCCGAGGTGATTGACATCCTCAATCAGGAGCCGGATATCACCAAGCGCTTCGGTCAGAAGGGGCTGGGACACCGGAATCTGGGACGTGCGGTGCAACTGGTCGTGGAAGGGACCGAGACCAACGAAGGTCAGTGCATGTTCGCCTACGACATCTTCAAGTCGGTGGAGCGGGTGATCCTCGACTACGTTTCCGACAACAACGACCGCGCCAAGTATCTGGATGATCTGAAGCTGTCGAAGGGGCTCTACCGCGAGCGGATCATGACCGAAATGTTCAACGCCTACATGGATGAGCCGCAGGCGATCCGCAAAGACGTGATGAATTACGTCAATATGATCATCGGCATCGACGCCGAGAACCTAGGCCCGGATAAAATGTGGAAGTACCGCGATCCGCAGACCGGTGAACTCAAGGCGATGAAGATCGACCGGCGCTTTATCCAGAGCGTTGAAGAGCGGCTGGGGCTGAAAACCGAGGAGCAGCGTGACGCTTTCCGTACCGCGATCCGCAAGATCTACGGGCAGAAAATCTCGGTCGACGCCGATTACGATTTTATGGACAACCTGGAGCTGGTCAAGGCGGTCACCGATGTGCGCCTGAAGAGCGACATCGCCGGCGCCGGATCGCTGGTCGGTGCCCTGGCCAACCGCACCAACGAAGAGAACCAGAAGCTCTACGACCGGATGATCGACACCATGCTGAACCAGCTGGGCTATTGCCGTACCTGCGCGCAGAAAACCATCGAATATTTCTGCTCTCAGGAAGATGAGGGCTGAAGCAGACCATGAGCCATGAACGCAGGGAGGCATATTTTCGGCAGTTGCAGCAGCAGGGGCGGCTGACCGGGCAGGAACAGGCGGCACTAAAGGAGCTGCAGGATGATCGACTGCACCTGCTGGCCGAGCCTAACCGCGACAGTGAGCTGCTGCCGCTGGCAGATCTGTACCGTTGTAACGATTTTGCCATGCTCAACGATATGGAACAGAGCAGGGGGCCGCTGCTGAGCAGTATCCGCAGTATCGACGATTTGCTCGAGCGTGACCGGTTGCGTGAGCAGGATGGCTTTCCGCGCAAGATCAAGGTCGGCAAGTTGGTTAAACCGGGGCGCGGCTCCCAGGACAAGGTGGTGGTGGTACCGACCACCGTTGAGGAAAAGTTCATCCACGACACCCGTTTCCTTGAGCAGGAAGAAGGCGGCGGCGGGGGCGGCGGACACGGCGCCGGCGAAGAGGGGGAAGTGATCGGCGAGCAGCCGGTTCGCCAGGGGGGCGAAGGGGAAGGCTCAGGAGCCGGACAGGGGCAGGGGGGGCAGCACGAGACCGACGCCAACGCCTACGACCTGGGGCGCATCCTGACCGAAAAATTCCAGCTGCCGAACCTGAAAGAGAAGGGGAAAAAGCGCTCGCTGACCCGTTATACCTATGATCTGACCGATAAAAATCGCGGATTCGGTCAGGTGCTCGATAAAAAGGCTACCCTGCGGCAGATCGTCAAAACCAACATCGCGCTGCAAAACCTGCCGGATGTCGGTAATATCGATCCGACCGGTTTTCTGATTGCGCCCAAGGATAAGGTTTACCGGATTCTTTCGCGTGAGAAGGATTACGAATCGCAGGCGTTGGTGTTCTTTATCCGCGATTACTCCGGCTCGATGGCGGGCAAGGCGACTGAGCTGGTCGTCACCCAGCACATTTTGATCTACAGCTGGTTGCTCTATCAGTACGGTGGACAGGTCGAAACCCGCTTTCTGCTGCACGACACCGAGGCGACCGAGGTCGAGGATTTCTACACCTACTCCAATTCACGGGTCGCCGGCGGCACGCAGGTCGCGGCCGGCTACCGGCTGATCAACAAGATCGTCGAAGAGGAGAGTCTGGCTGCCGATTATAACATCTACATTTTTCATGGCACCGATGGCGACGATTGGGACCGCGAGGGGCGCGAGACGCTGCCTGAGCTGAAAAAGATGCTCGGCTATGCCAGCCGGATCGGTATCACCATCGCCGAGCACAACTATGCCAGCCCAGGTGGCACCGAAGTCGAAACCTACCTGAAACGTTCTGGGCTGCTGGAGCAGGCGGCACAAATGCTGCGGCTGGACAGTATGCAGGAAGATGTTCCTGAAGAACGGCTGATCGAAGGGATCCGCAAGCTGGTTTCTGAATAAAGGGCCACTATGCAACTGATTGATCAGAAGACCAAAGCGATCATGGAAGGCTGTAAGCAGCGGGCCCGCGATGCCGGGCTGAGCTTTGAGGATGAAACCCTCGAGTACGTGGTGACCAACCGCGATATGCTGGAACTGATGCCGAAGAATATGATCCCGACCCTTTACGATTACTGGGTGCACGACGTCGAAGTGTTGCGCGAACAGGGCAAGTATGAACTCTACCCGAGCAACCCTTACGAAACGGTGATCAATACCCGGCCGGCGATCTCCTTCTACAACGACAACAACCCCGACTGGCTCAACGTGATGATCTTTTATCACGTCATCGGTCATATCGATTTCTTCCAGAACAACCTCTACTTCCGGCACACCTGGGATTTCGACCTGACCGGGCAGGCGCTGGCCGACAAGCGCCTGATCGCCCGGCTGCGCTCCGAGCATGGCCGCTGGGTCGATTACATCATCGAGTTCGCACGCGGCATCGATAATCTGGTCGGTTACTACGGCGAGCTCGGCAAAATCAATCGCACCGAAAGCGGTTGCTCGCCGCGCATCGATTACTATTTCGACTACTTTCTGCAGACCGTCAAGCAGTTGAGCACCAGTGCCTACGTCAAGCAGGTCGAGCAGTTCAATCAGGCACTGCGGCAGGACCGCGAACTCGGCGAGCAGAACTTCTTTGCCGAAGTGATCAAAAAATTCCCCGAATTTGAGGCGGCGTTTGAGAAATACCAGCAGAAATTCCAGCCTTCGAGCGTCGATCTACTGCAATATCTGATCGTTCATTCGCCCTTTCTGCAGCAGGATGAAAACAAGTGGATGAAGTCAGTGATTGAGGTCGTCCGCAGCACCTCGGTCTATTTTCAGCCGCAGATCCGCACCAAGATCATGAACGAGGGGTGGGCCAGCTACTGGCACGAAACCCTGTTTCTGCAGGATGACCGGATCAAGGGGCATGAAGTCAGTTTTGCCCGGGTCAACGCTGGAGTCACGGCGATGCCGCGAGTCGGGCTGAACCCTTACGCGCTGGGGATGCGGCTGTTTTATGGGCTCGAAGCCAGCGCTGACCGAGGTTGCTACAGCTATGACTTTGACCGGCTGCACAATATCGAGGCGCGTAAAAAGTTTAACCGCAACACCTCCAAGGGGCGTGATTACATTTTCAAGGTGCGTGAGAACTTCTGCGATTTCACCTTTATCAACAGCTTCGTCGATCAGGACTTCGTCGATAAGAATGAGCTGTTCGTCGTCGACCGGCGACTCAACAAAGAGCGGATGGTCTGGGAGTATTATGTCAAAAGCCGCAAGAGCGAAGATTACCGGCAGATGCTGTTCGCGTCGCTCTATCATCCCCCCCGCATCGAGGTGGTCGCCGAGCAACCAGCTGACGGCAGCCTGCAGTTGAATCACCTGCTCGAAGGTAAACCGCTGGTCGGCGAGTACCTGGCCAATACCATGCTTGGCCTGGAGTATCTCTGGGGGGCGCCGGTGGTGCTGGAGACCAGTGACGCCGCCGTACGGCCGCCGGCCGAGACGGATGAAGACCGCAGCCCGCAGGTCAGCTGGACCCGGGTTCGCTATCGCATGCAGAATCGGCAGCTCAGCAGGGAGAAGGTCGAGACCGATGGCTGATAACATCAAAAAGAAGCTCGAGCCGCAATCGAACATCGACACCGCGATGGAGCGCTTTGTTCAGATCCAGCAGGACCGTGACGGCGGCGAGGCAATAAGCTACGCCGATTATCTGCAGCGGGTCACGGCCGATCCGACCATGTCGATCCGCAATATCTTTCAGGTTTTTCACGACCTGATCGAGGATTATGTCGAGCCGGGGATCGATGAACATCAGGATGACCCGGAATCGATCAATTACGCCTATTACGACACCAGCCGTCTGTTTGTCGAAGATGCCGACAAGCCGTTTTTCGCCGACCGGCTGTTCTCCAACCGGCTGGTAAAACTGGCGGAAAATTTTCGTCATGGCTCGCAGCAGAACAAGATTTATATATTCAAGGGGCCGCATGGCTGCGGTAAAAGCACCTTTCTTGACAACCTGCTGCGCAAATTTGAGCAATACGTCAACAGCCCGCAAGGCTGTACCTTTGAGGCGGTCTGGCGGCTCGACCGGAAGATACTGGGGGATTTTACCGACAAGGAGAGCGACCGGTTTCTCGACAAGCTTTCCGGTCTGCTCGAAGAGTACGAGCTGCGCCAGAGTGACCTGATCGAAGCGCAGAAGGTGGCGTATCAGGGGGATGCTTTTATCGAGGTTCCCTGCCCCAGCCATGACAGCCCGATTTTGATGATCCCGCGTGAATACCGGCGCTCTTTTTTTGACGACCTGTTCAAGAATGACGAGACCAAGTGGAAACTGTTCACCGAAAAGCAGTACGAGTGGGTGTTTCGTGACGCCCCTTGCACCATCTGCACCTCAATCTACGCCGCTCTGCTCAGCCGGCTGAAGGACCCGATGAAGGTGCTGCAGATGCTGTTCGCTCGACATTACCGCTTCAACCGGCGGCTCGGCGAGGGGATCAGTGTTTACAGCCCCGGCGACCGTGAGTTGAAGCAGAACGTCCTTGGCAACCCGATGCTGCAGAGTCGCATCAACGGCCTGCTGCGTGACAGCAATCAGGTGCAATACATTTTTTCCAACTTCGCCAAAACCAACAACGGCATCTATGCGCTGATGGATGTAAAAGGGCACAACGTCGATCGTCTGCTCGAGTTGCACAACATCATCAGTGAAGGGGTGCATAAGGTTGAGTACATCGAGGAGAACGTTAACTCGCTATTTCTGGCGTTGATGAATCCGGAGGACGCCGAAAGCATCAAGGATCTGCAATCCCTCTCTGACCGGATCGAATATATAAAAATCCCCTATGTCCTCGATCTGCGCACCGAGGTGGAGATCTATCGCAACACCTTCGGCCGGCATATCGACCAGCGCTTTCTGCCGCGGGTGCTGCACAACTTCGCCCGGGTGATCATTGCTACTCGGCTGGGGATCAATTCGCCGGCAATGATTGAATGGATCGGCCACCCCTCGCGCTACAGCAGCTACTGCGATGAGAATCTGCAGCTGCTGAAGATGGAAATCTATACCGGCTACATCCCCGAGTGGCTCACTCAGAACGATCGCAAAGGGCTCTCCGCACGGCGCCGCAAGCGAATCATCGCCGAATCCGAACATGAAGGTGTGGCTGGTTTTTCCGGGCGGGATTCGATCCGGATTTTCAGTGAACTCTACGCGGCACACGCCAAAGAGGGGGCGATGATCGACATGGCGACCCTCTACAGTTTCTTCAGTAAAAATCTCGATTGGATGAAGTTGATTCCGGCCGGATTTCTCGATTCGCTGCTGCACATGTACAACTACACCATCCTGCAGGAGATCAAGGAGTCGCTCTATTATTACAATGAAGAGCAGATTGCGCACGACCTGCAGAACTACATGTTCGCGGTGAATTTCGAGGCGGATACCAAGGTCAAATGCGTTTATACCGGCGACAAACTGAAGGTTGGCGAGGAGTTTTTTACGCTGATCGAGCGGCGGCTGATGACCGGCACTGAAGACCGTGAGAAGACCCTGCTGTTTCGTAAAGGGGTGCAGAAGGAGTACACCACCAGAACCCTGACCCAGGAACTGCGCCTGGAAGGGAAGTCGGTCACTGAAACCAAGCTGTATCAGAGCCTGCACGAACGCTATGTCCATCATCTGAAAGAGAAAGTCCTGGAGCCTTTCCTCAGCAACGAAAACTTCCGGCGGGCAATCAAAGACTTCGGCAGCGAGGAGTTTAAAACCTACGACAATCGCGTGCGCAGCGACGTTACTTTTTTGATGAACAACTTGTGTGAAAAGTTTAATTACTCTAGATTGGGGGCGAAAGAGGTCTGTATCTACCTGATTGATAACGAGCTGGCGCAGAAATTTGCCAAAACTGAAAGCTGAACAGTCGCCTGATTAATTGCTGGATACCGATGAGATCATTATTTGCCTGCCACTTGATATTCGTTGTCACGCTGTTTGCTGCGGAGGCTGTCGCTGCGGAGCCACTGACGTTTTCCTATCTGGAGCGTCCCCCTTATTATTACCGTGACAACAGCGGTGACGCTGCCGGTTTTCTGGTCGAGCGGACGCAACAGATTCTCGCCGCCGCGAACCTCGAGGCCCAGTTCATCAGCCTGGAACCAAGCCAGATCATGTTTCTGCTGCATCGGGCATCGGCTGCACACTGTTCCATCGGCTGGTTTAAAACCGACGAACGGCAGCTGTTCGCCAAGTTCACCCAGCCGATCTATCAAGATCAGGCGCTGGTGCTGCTGACTCACCGTTCACGTCGGTACAAATTTCCTGCCATTGCGACACTGGAAAAAGTCTTTGCCGACCGAAAATTGACCATCGCGCGACTGGGACAGTTCTCTTATGGCAACTATGTCGATGATCTGTTGGAGAAGCTCAGTCCGGCAAGCCTGTTCCGCAGCAATGAACAGGCTCAGCTGCTGCAGGCGATCCAGGAGAAATCAGCCGACTATATGCTCATCGCCCCCGAAGAGGTTGCGATGCTGATCAGTTCGGCCGGTTTGCAGAAACAGGACTTTGTCAGCCTGCCGCTGCTGGGGGTTCCTGAGGGCAACCAGCGGCATCTGATGTGCGGCCAAGGCGTCAGCGATCGGGTCATGCAGCAGTTGAATGCTGCGATCGAGCAACTTTATCCCGCTTCAGGGGTGCTCTCGCGGCGTTAAACAGACGCGGCGCTTGAAAAACAAAAAAAGGGCGATGCCGCTGTTGCGATATCGCCCTTTTTTTGTGTCATCTCTGTCCGTTTATCAGGAGTTGCGCGCCTCGAACTTGTTCATCCCTGCCAGCAGCAGCCCCAGCGTGATAAAGGCGCCGGGTGGCAGAATCATCAGCAGCATCGGCTGGTAGCTGGCGCCGAAAATTGAGAAACCCAGAATGGCTCCGGAACCGAACAGTTCACGCACCGAACCGAGGATAAACAGCGCCAGAGTGAAGCCCAGGCCCATCCCCAGGCCATCGACGGCGGCATCCAGCACCGGGCGCTTGGAGGCGAAGGCTTCGGCACGGCCGAGAATCAGGCAGTTGACGACAATCAGCGGGATAAAGATGCCCAGTGCCTGATAGAGACCGTAGACCCAGGCTTCCATGCACAACTGCACCACGGTCACGAAAGTGGCGATGATGATGATAAAGGCCGGAATACGTACTTTGGACGGGATCAGTTTCCGCAAAATGGCAACAACGATATTCGAGCAGACCAGGACGAAGGTTGACGCGGCACCCATCCCCAGGCCATTTTCAGCGCTGGTAGTGACCGCCAGCAGTGGACACATGCCGAGCAACAGCTTGAAGACCGCGTTCTCTTTCCAGATACCCTTGGTAAAGGTTTTCACCAGACTCATGGCTGACCTCCCTCGGCCAGGATTTTTGTTTTGTTCTCGCGGAAGAACTCCAGCCCCTTTTGCACCGCACCGACCACCGCCCGTGGCGAGATGGTCGCACCGCTGAACTGGTCAAACTCGCCGCCATCTTTTTTCACCCGCCAGTCGGCGTTAGTAAGGCTTTTGTTCTTGAACAGGTCTTTCCAGGAGCTGAAGGTGATTTTGTCACCCAGCCCCGGGGTTTCGGCGTGGGTCAGGATCTCGATGGCATTAACCACTTCATCCGGCCTGATGCCGATCATGACCTCAATGTTGCCGCTGTAGCCGTCCGGCGCGATCATTTTGAACGCGGAGCCGACCAGTTGCTGTTCTTTACGGGCGCGATAAAAGGTCACCAAAACCGGCTTGCCCTTTTTGTCGACGCCGTTTTCCAGGGTGACGATGTCAGTGTCAGGACTGTTATCAAATTCCGGCAGCACCGCGCTTAAAGCCTTGAGCATCTGGAGCCGGCGTTGCTCCTTGATCGGTTCGCGGGTGGCGCTTTCGACCAGCGACAGGATCAGGCCGGCACTGGCGGCGATCAGCGTCAGGGTAATCAGCAGGCGGCTCATATCTTTTAACATAATATCCTCCGCCCTAAGCTTTCTGCTCAACCTGCCCGTAAATCTTCGGGCGGCAGTAGCGATCAATCAGGGGGGTGCAGGCGTTCATCAGCAGGATGGCGAAGGAGACCCCTTCGGGGTAACCGCCGAACAGCCGGATCAGCACCGTCAGCAGGCCGCAGCCGAAACCGAATATCAGCATCCCCTGAAAAGTGACCGGCGAGGTGACCATGTCGGTAGCCATAAAGAAGGCGCCGAGCAGCAGGCCGCCGGTAATCAGGTGGAAAATCGGATTCGGGTACTTACTGGCATCGACCAGCCAGAAGATGCCGCCGACAATCACTACGGTGCCGAGAAAACTGACTGGGATATGCCAGCTGATGACTTTTTTCAGCAGCAGGAACAGTCCGCCGAGCAGCAGCGCCAGTGCCGAGACTTCACCCAGGCTGCCGGCCATGTTGCCGGTAAAATAATCGGTGAAGCCGCTGGTCGCCAGCTCCGGCAGCTTGCCGGTCAGCATCACCGCGGTCTTCATCTCTCCCAGCGGGGTTGCTGCTGTAACCGCGTCGATGCCCGATCCCAAGGGGGTCGGAGCGGTCCAGCTGGTCATCTGCACCGGAAAGGAGATTAACAGCACCACCCGTGCGACCAGCGCCGGGTTGAAGGGGTTGTAACCGAGCCCGCCGTAGATCTGCTTGCCGATCAGAATCGCGATCGCCGCACCCAGCAGGGACAACCACCAAGGGGATGACGGCGGCATGTTCAGCGCCAGCAGAATGCCGGTCAGCGCCGCCGAGCCGTCTTTCAGGGTTTGCGGCTGCTTCATCAGGATGCAGCCGAGCGCTTCGAAGGCCATGCAGCCTAGGGTGCAGATCAGCAGCACGCTTAAGGCCGGCAGGCCGAAAAAGTAGATCGACAGCAGGGTGGCCGGCAGCAGGGCATAAATCACCAGTCGCATCACCTTGTCGGTGGTTTCGCCGCTGTGGATATGGGGCGAAGAGGACAGATAAAGCTGATTGTTCACGTCAGAGCTTCCTTCTCTTGGCCATGATGCCGCCCTTGATGTGGCGGATCGACTGCACTAGCGGCAGAGTCGCCGGGCAGATATAGGTACAGCAGCCGCACTCGATACAGTCAAGGGCGTGATAGCTTTCTGCTTCGTCAACCAGCTCCAGCCGGGCATAAGTCGCAATGGTGGTCGGCTGCAGGTGGATCGGGCAGACGCTGATGCAGCGGCCGCAGCGGATGCAGGGACTGGCCTTCATCTGTGGCAGATCCTGCTCACGGAAGATCAGCACGCCAGAAGTGCCGCGGATGGCCGGAACCTCAAGCGACAGCTGGGTTTGCCCCATCATCGGTCCACCCATGATGATTTTTGCCGGCTCGCCATTCAGACCACCGCATTGGTTAACCAGATGCTGCAACGGGGTGCCGATGGCGATCAGTAGGTTTTTCGGCTCCTTGATGCCGGGGCCGGTAATGGTAGCGATCCGTTCGACCAGCGGTCGGCCCAGCCTTATCGCATCACTGATCGCGGCGGCGGTGCCGACGTTCTGTACCACCACGCCGCAGTCCATCGGCAGTCCGCCGGAGGGAACCTGCCGCCCGGTGCAGGCGTCGATCAGCTGCTTTTCCGCCCCTTGCGGGTACTGAACTTTGAGCGACTGAACGGCAATCTTGTGCGGCGCGCACTCTTTGCTCAGAAAATCGATGGCGTCCGGCTTGTTCGCCTCAATGCCGATGATCGCCGTGCTGATGCCGAGCACCTTGCAGAGGATCTTGATGCCGTCGATCAGTCGTGCCGATTCTTCGAGCATCAGGCGGTGGTCGGCGGTCAGAAAGGGCTCGCACTCGACGCCGTTGAGAATCAGGGTGTCGATGGTTTTATCCTGCGGCGGTGACAGCTTGACGTGAGCCGGAAAGGTGGCGCCGCCCAGCCCGACGATCCCGGCGTTGCGGATCAGATCCTTCAGCGTCGCGACATCCAGCTGCTCAGGGTCGTTGCCTTTGAGCGATTCATCCCACTGATCCAGACCGTCCGGCTTGATCACCACTGCCGGCAGCGGTCGGCCCATCGGGTGCAGGCGCGGCTCGACGGCGATCACTTCGCCCGAGGTCGAGGCGTGCACCGGGACCGAAACAAAGCCTTTGGCGTTGGCGATGATCTGCCCTTTTTTCACCAGATCGCCAACCGCGACACAGATCTCAGCCGGGGCGCCGATATGCTGGGCGGCCGGGATGATCAGTTCTGCTGGCAACGGGCAGCGCTCAATCGGCTTGTGTGCGGAGAACTGTTTGCTGTCCGGCGGGTGTAGGCCGCCAGCGAAAGTCTTTTGAGTCATGGTGGTTTTAAATCCTCTCAGACGGCAGCGTCGCGCTTGAGCGGGACGGTCGGCGGGGGAAAGCTGCTCCCTTGCGGATAGCCGGTGCTGAAATCACGGATACACTTGGTCGGGCATTTTTCGACCGCCACAGCTGCGTCCAGATGGTGCTGGTACTCGACCCGGGCGAGAAAGTTCTCGATCACGTAGGCCTCGGGTGCGGTTTTTTTACAGATGTTACAGCCGATACAGCCGATCTGACAGTATTTACGCACCGCAGCGCCTTTGTCGTGGCTGTTGCAGAGCACATGGGTCATGGCATCCAACGGTGCCATGCGGATGACCTGCCGCGGGCAGGCCGCGACACACTTCTCGCAACCGGTGCACTTGGCGCGGCTGATCACCGCCAGCCCTTCGGCGGTCATTTCAATCGCGCCGAACGGGCAGGCGCGTTCACAGGAACCGAGCCCCAGGCAGCCGCCGGGGCAGGCTTTGGGACCGTCGGCAATCTTCTGCGCGGCGTTGCAGTCTTCCAGCCCCAGATAGCGGTACTTGGCGGTCGCTTTTTGATTGTCCCCCTGGCAGAGCACCACCGCCACTTTCGGCTCGCTGGTGATCGCTTCGATGCCGAGGATATGGGCGATCTGCTCGACGGTTTCGGCACCGCCGGGGGTGCAGAGGTTGGCGGCGATGGTCCCTTCGACCACCCCTTTGGCGTAACCGGCGCAGCCGGGCAGACCGCAGGCACCGCAGTTGGCGCCGGGCAACACTTCAAGCACCGCCATCTCGCGTGGATCGACCTCAACGGCAAACTTTTTTGCCGCGACCCCTAGAGCTGCGGCAGCGACCAGACCGATTCCACCGATACTTAATATTGCAGCGAGCATGATTTAGCCTTTCACCAGGCCGGCAAAGCCCATAAAGGCCAGAGACAGCAGGCCGGCCGTGACCAGCGCGATCGCCGTACCGCGGAAGGCTTTCGGTACCGGGCAGAGGTCAAGTCGCTCACGCAGTCCGGCGAACAGCACCATCGCCAGAGTGAAGCCGAGGCCCGCGCCCAGCGCAAAAACCACCGACTCGACAAAGCTGTAATCTTTCTGGATATTGAGCACGGCGACGCCGAGTACGGCGCAGTTGGTGGTGATCAGCGGCAGAAAAATGCCGAGCGACTGATAGAGCACCGGACTGGACTTCTGGATCACCATTTCGACCAGCTGCACCAGCGAAGCGATGACCAGAATAAAGGCGATGGTCTGCAGATATTCGATGCCGAAAGGGATCAGGACAAAGTACTGGATAAACCAGGTCACCACGGAGGCGACGGTCATGACGAAGATAACCGCCATCCCCATGCCGAGCGAGGTTTCAACCTTCTTCGAAACGCCCAGAAACGGACAGATACCGAGAAACCGCGCCAGTACGAAGTTGTTGACGAATACCGCACTGATCAGAATCAGTAGTAGTTCAACCATGAAACACTCCCGGGATGGATACTAAGTGGTAAGACCACTGGTTTTAATGGAGGAGGTGGTATTTGTCAAATGTTTTGTTTTTCAGCGGGATAGGCGGGCTGGGTGATTACTATATAGGGTTCGGGGAGCCTTTGAAAGACGATCAATGGTATTTATGTTTCTGGTTATTATCCCTTGGCTGTGCCGTTGGTCTCCGCAATAAGTGTTTACGTAAACGTCAAGATGGCCTATATTTTTATTTTAATGCGTCTTGCGGTCGACAAGGGGAAACTTGAGCGCCAGCATTATGAAATTATTACCGAAAGGTTATTTGCGATGAGCAGGGAACAGGACAAGCCGGTACAGATCGGCGAACTGGCGAAGAAGTTGGAAATAACCACCAGAACCATCCGTTATTACGAGGAGATCGGTCTGATGGGGTCGTCAGCGCGGCAGGGGGGTGGTACGCGGATGTACAGCCGTGAAGATATCCTGCGGCTCAAGTTTATTCTGAAGATGAAGGAGCTGGGCATCTCGTTGAAGGAGATGCAGGACCTGGCCGAAAATTTCGATATTAACAACCAGAACTTCGGCCCGCTCACGCCGAAGCTGCTGGAGATTCTCGATCTGCACCTCGACAAGGTCGATCAGAAGATCGCCAACCTCACCTCGCTGCGCAAAGAGATTGTCGGCTACCGCACCCGGATCGTCGATATTCTCGAAGGGAAGCAGCCGCTGGTGAAATAGTTTCACCGCAGCATCAGTCGATTTTCTGCAGCAGAATCACATCTTTGCCAATCAGTTCCAGCCGGGCTTGCCACAATTCCGCCAGCCAGTGAAAGGTCTGCGCGGAGAAAAAACAGATGTGGCTTGGGTCGTTCTTGTAGTGCCAGCTTGAAAAAGCCTCTCTGCCTGTCACCAGCTTGGTCATCAGCCCCAAAATCCCGTTGTTATTCAGCAACCCGTAGAGCCGGTCCAGTTCGACGCGCGGTTGGCGAAGGTGCTCGACGACTTCGCTGGCGCTGATGAAGTCGTAGTTCTGCTGCAGCAACGCTGGATTATCCGCATAAAACTTGTCGTAGGCTGCAACCCTGAACCCCGCTTCTGCAAACATCAGCGACAGCGTCGGTCCCGGGCCGCAGCCGAAGTCAAGCCCGAACGCCTGCGCCGGCAGCCGCTCGCACAGCGGTTCAAACAGCCGCGCGAGGAACTGCCGATACCCCTTATCGAGCGGATCGTTGCGGTGCAGGTCGTACTCGGCTTTTTCCCGCAGTTCGCTCAGGTGAAATTGCGGCGGCACAAAAACCAGGGAGCAGTCTGTGCACTGCAGGTACTCCCTGAGCTTGTCCTGTGCGAAAGCTGAGCTGTTCTGCCCAAGGCAAAGCGGGCATTGTGCAGCAGCTGACACGTTACGGCAGCACCTTTTTCCAGGGCTGAATCGTGACCTTTTCAAACAGCCCGGCCTTGGCGTAAGGGTCGCCGGCGGCAAAGGCTTCGGCTTCGGCCAGACTGGCCAGATCAAGGATCACCACCGAGCCGTTCATGTTTTCAGCGGCGTCGAGGGTCGGTCCGGCGGCATGCAGTTTTTCACCGAAACTTTTCAGATAGTCGACGTGGGCCGGACGGATGTCGGTGCGAACCTGCAGGTGGTCTTGTTTGTCGAAACAGTGGATGACGTAGAGCATCTTTTCTCTCCTTTTTCTTAAGTTACAAGTCGTAGTTCTTCATCTTTTCCCAAAGGTTCTTTCTGCTGATTCCTAGCAGCGCCGCCGCCTCGGTTTTATTGTCAGCGGTTTTTTTCAGCGCATGCAGGATACATTTTTTTTCCGCGTTTGCCACCGCAGCCGCAAGGTTTTCTTCCAGCTCTTCCGTTGTCTCTGCTGAAAGGTTTGTGCCGCGCAGTTCGATCGGCAGATCCCAGATTTCGATCTTCGCCGCCGGAGTCAGCACCGAGACCCGTTCGAGCAGGTTACGCAGTTCGCGGACATTGCCCGGATAGCGGTAGTTCTGCAGGGCCTGTGCGGCTTCGGTTGAGAGCTTGAAGTTCAGCCCCCGCTCGCGGCCGAATTCGCCGAGAAAGAAGGTGGCCAGCTCCAGAATATCGCTGTCGCGCTCACGCAGTGGCGGGATTTCGATCGGAATCACCTGCAGGCGATAGAAGAGGTCGCTGCGGAATCTGCCGTTATTGACTTCGACGGCCAGATCTTTGGTGGTCGCGCAGAGCACCCGCACGTCGATTGGGATCGGCCGCTTGCCGCCAACCCGTTCAATTTCGCGTTCCTGCAGCACCCGCAGCAGTTTCACCTGCAGATCGAGCGGCATGTCGCCGATCTCGTCCAGCAGGATGGTGCCGCGGTCGGCCAGTTCAAACTTGCCGATACTGGTTTTGTCCGCGCCGGTGAAGGCGCCCTTTTCATGGCCGAACAGCGCGGATTCCATCAAGCCGGCCGGGATCGCCGCGCAGTTGATTCGAACATAGGGCTTGTCGGCGCGGCGGCTTTCAAAATGGATGGCGGCGGCGACCAGCTCTTTGCCGGTGCCGCTCTCCCCCTGAATCAGCACCGAGGAGTCGCTACCGGCGACCCGACTGACCAGACCGAGCATTTTCTGCATCGGTGCGCTCGAACCGATGATCGGGCGGCGTTGTCCGCCGCAATGCTCCAGCGAGACGCAGCGCGCCTTGACCGCCTGCATTTCAAGAATTCGCTGGATGCGAAAGCTCAAGTCATCCAGGTCAAAAGGCTTCTGAATATAGTCGCTGGCGCCGTTTTTCAGACAGTTGACGGCCGTTTCGGTGTTGCCGTGGGCGGTCATCATCACCACTTCGGTGCGCGGCGCCAGGCTTTTTACTTCAGCGAGCAGGGTCTCGCCATCCATCCCTGGCATGCGGATATCGGAGAGCAGCAGCTGGTAGCTCTTTTGTTTGATCAGCGCCAGCGCCTGCAGGCCGGTTTCGGCGGCATCGACCTGCCAGCCCTGGGCGCGCAGGTGATCGATTACGGTGACCCGCATGATCTCTTCATCTTCGGCGACCAGAATCCGTACACTCATGATGTTTCCTCGCAGTAGTCTTTTGGCAGAGGGACGTTTATCCGGAAAATGGCGCCCCCCGAGATGGCGTTCTCGGCGCTCAGCTGGCCGCCCATCTGTTCAATCAGCGAATAGGAAACCGACAGCCCCAGCCCGGTCCCCTCGCCGACCTCTTTGGTGGTGAAGAACGGCTCGAAGATTTTATCCAGATGGTCAGGGGCGATGCCGGGACCGTTGTCGGCGAGACTGATGGTCAACAGGTTGTCATTCAGGCTGCTGTGGACGAGCAGCCGGCCGCCGCGGTCACCCAGCGCCTGCACGGCGTTTCCGGCCAGGTTCAGCACCACCTGGCGTAACGCTTCCATGCCGACCCGTAGCGGGCGACCGATCGACAGCTGCAGGTCTACTTCGACATTGCGTCGTCCCATGCAGGTCAGTTCCAGGCACTCACGGATCATCTGGTCAACATCGCCGCTCTGCAGTTCAAGCGGTTCGCGGCGGCCGATGTTCAGCAGCTGCTGCACCGTCCCCTTAATCCGCTGTACCCCCTGGCCGAGCAGTTCCAGATAGCGCCCTAACAGCTCCGGTTGATCCATGCTGCGCTTCATCGTCTGGATGCAGTTCTGCATGCCGCCCAGCGGGTTGTTGATTTCGTGGGAGACGCCGGCAACCAGTCGGCCCAGTGCGGCCAGTTTTTCACTGCGGAACACCTGTTCGCGGCTGGTATTGAGCTGCTGCTGAGAATCTTCCAGTCGCTGACAGAGCTTGCGGAAATGGCCGCCAAGCGTGCCGATCTCATCGGTCGACTCGTTGCTGGTCAGTTCTTCCAGCTCGCGCCGTTCCGGGTAAAGGTCCATCTGTCGGGCAAGAATTTTAAGGCGTTTGGCGACCAGCAGTTCGAAGGCGAGAAAGATCGTCAAAGAGACGATGAGGATGGTTGCCACGGCGATGTTGAGCAGCAGCTGGTTGTTGCGCTTGATTTCGGCGTAGGCCCAGTCGATCGGGATCGAAACGCTCATGCCGCCGCGGATATCGCCGACCTGGTAGTTGGGATCGGTGTGGCACTTCAGGCACTGGCTGTCGACCTTTAAGGGAGCCATGTAGCGCAGGCGGTGTTTGCCGGCGACCTTTTCAATTGCGACCCGCTCCGGCAGGCCGCTATTGAAGAGTTCCAGGCTGGCGCGCTCGAAGTCATCGGGGGTGTTGTCGGGATTCAGCGGTTGCAGGCTGGTGACGTTGAACTGCCCCATCCCTTCTTTAGAGGCATAGACCGACAGCTCGCGGGTGACCATCGCCGGGTTGCGCTTGACCAGCCAGTTGCCCTGCTCATCCTGAATCTGGCCTTGTGCGAGAAAGGGGTTCTCTGCCACGCCGGGGCCTTTGAGCAGAAACAGGCCGTTATGATCGGCGACCCACTGGCGGGTGATGCGGATCTGATCAAAGAGCATTTTCGCCTGACGGGTGGCCTGCTCGACCACCAGCTCTTCCTGAAAACTGGAGGTGCGGTAAAAGGTGACCCCGTAGGAGCAGCAGGTAATCAGGCCGATCAGGATAATGAACTTGGTTTTCAGCTGCATGGCAACCTCATCGCGTGGCCGGGAAAAAACGCTACCGAACGGTAACACAAGCTGCAGGTAAATAGCTACCGAAAGGTAACGGATACTGTATACAGATATCCGTATGTGGCTAAAAACATGTTGTTTTTTTCTGGCACAACCGTTGCTATTTACAAAAAGTACGATAAAAGAAATGAAATAATCACACATAGCGATGAGGAGGTGACATGCGAATTAACCAAGCAGGGAGCAACCGCAGACGGAAATTCCCTGGAGTCCGCAACATTTCAGGCAACTGCCTATGGCAAGAGGAGACGCTATGAAGTATGTGGCCATTTGTTCTGTTGTGCTGGTGATCGGCATGTTCGCCTACCTGGTGAACGAATCGAAGATGCTCTCGTACCTGTCGAGCGATCCGAAGGCCTGTATCAACTGCCACACCATGAACACGCACTATGCAACCTGGCAGCACAGCTCGCATCGCGAGAAGGCAACCTGCATCGACTGCCACCTGCCGCGCGATACCTTTATCAACAAGATGATTGCCAAATCGAAGGATGGTTTCAATCATTCACTGGCGATGACACTGGGGACTTACGGTTACAACCTGCGGGTCACCACCGATGCGGCCAAGCGGATTCAGAATAATTGTATTTCCTGTCATGAGAGTATCGTCTCGCAGATGCTGGAGAACAGCCAGCTGTACCAGCAGTTCGACAGCCAGGTGCAGATGGGCCGCCGGTGCTGGGATTGCCACCGCGAAGTGCCGCATGGAACCACCCGAAATCTGACCACGACGCAAAATAACCTTGGCGTTAAAGAATTATAAATACTAAATTAGGAGAGCTACCCATGAAAAAATCATCGATTATTACCATCCTCTGCGTGCTGGTCATGGTGCCGATGCTGCTGCTGGCGGTATCGATCAAAGAGAACAAGGCCGAACAGAAAGCGATCAACGCCGTCCCTGACATCAAGAAGCTCGAGCCGAGGAGCGCCGAGTGGGGCAAGTACTACCCGCGTCAGTACGACTCTTACATGCAGACCAAAAAGAGCGACGAGATCAAGGACGTTCTCAAAGGTGACCCGGCACTGGTGGTGATGTGGGCTGGATACGGCTTCTCCAAGGATTACAACGCACCGCGCGGTCACTTTTACATGCTTGAGGACAACCTGAACACTTTGCGCACCGGCGCTCCGGTCGATGAGAAGACCGGCCCGATGCCGACCGCCTGCTGGACCTGCAAATCCCCCGACGTCCCGCGCCTGATCAATGAGACCAGTGAGCTGGAATTCTTTACCGGCAAGTGGTCCAAGTACGGTGGCGACATCGTCAATCCGGTCGGTTGTGCCGACTGTCACGATAATCAAACCATGAAGCTGTCTGTCACCCGTGATTTTCTCAAGCGTGGCCTCGACGCTGAAGGCAGCATGCCGTTCGCTGACGCCAGTCATCAGGATCTGCGTTCGCTGGTCTGTGCTCAGTGCCACGCCGAATATTATTTCAAAAAGACCAAGTGGGATGACAAAGGTGAAGAGAAAACTGCCGGTGTCGTCACCTTCCCCTGGGACAATGGTTTCGCCGCCGAAGATATCGAAAAGTACTACGATGAGCGCGATTTCAGTGACTGGACCCACAAGCTCAGCAAGACCCCGATGCTCAAGGCTCAGCACCCCGGTTTTGAGACCTTTATCACCGGGGTGCACGGCAAGAACAACCTCGCCTGTGCCGATTGTCATATGCCGTACGTGCGTGAAGGTGGCGTCAAGTACTCCAACCACAAGGTCGGCAGCCCGCTTGACGACATCCAGAACACCTGTCTGAATTGTCATAAGGGAACCGAAAAAGAGTTCCGCGCCACCGTCGCCCGCAAGCTTGAGCGTAAGGACGAACTGTCAAAGACCGCGATGGACGTGCTGGCGAAAGCTCACCTCGAAGCCGCCAAGGCTTGGGAACTGGGCGCGACCGAAGCCGAGATGGCGCCGATCCTTCAGGATATCCGTCATGGCCAGTGGCGCTGGGACTTCTCGATCGCCGCTCACGGTGCTTTCTTCCACGCTCCTGAAGAAACTCTGCGGGTGCTTGGCAGCGCCATCAACAAGGGGCAGGATGCCCGAATTAAGCTGCGCATCGTGCTGGCCAAGTATGACGCCGCCACTTACGAAGCTCCTGATTTCTCAACCAAGGAAAAAGCTCAGGCGATTATCGGTCTGCCGTTCGACCAGCTGGTCGAAGAGAAGAACGCATTCAACAACGGCCTGAAGCAGGAATGGTTTAAAGAAGGTGCAGAAAAGGGCGTTTACGATCCTAAGTCCCGTGAAGGTATGGTTCTGAAGACCTCTTACGGCAAATAAAAAACAGCCGTTTTGTTGGTAACAAAAAGCCCTGTCCGCATTGCGGGCTAGCCGGTCGGTAAGCGTGTTGACCATCTAAGCAAGAACAAGCAAAGCCCTCTAAAATTAGATACTTAGAGGGCTTTGCCTTTCGTAGATTTTCAAGATGAAGTCAAATGGTTAAACTACTGAAATTCCATGCTGCC
>DATCYW010000010.1:0-45595 GCA_036526255.1 Malonomonas sp.
GCTTTCTCGCTGGGAGGTTTAATGGTTGATTTTACACTAAAATCCCCAAAAGTAGAAATGCTTAATAGTGGAATGGCTGGTCGGGCAGATTTTCATTTGGTTTTGCGCTGAGAGATTGATTAATTTTAAGCAAGCCTTATGCCGCAATTACCTGTAATGACATCAGTACCTTATCTGTCGTTATGTCACGTATTTTATGCAATAAATTCATGGTTGTGCAGATTTTGCACTTTTGTCCATTTTTAACCTAAGCAGTTTTTCACGTCCGGATTATATTATCCACTTCAGGCTCAGCTTCCTTTATACTCCCCCGCTATGCATGAATACTTTACTCCCGACAGTCTTGACCAGCTGTACTACGCCATAAACGAAGCCGCTGGTAACGAAATCTTTGTCCTCGCCCAGACCGACGCCGACCGGCGCATTATTCAGATCGAGGTGCTGGCGCGCGGTTCGCAGGCGGCGGTTCCGGCGATCCTGCAGACCTGTGGATATGGTGACGTGGTTATCCACAACCACCCTTCCGGCGACCTGCGACCCTCTGCCGCAGACATCGAAGTTGCCTCGAAATTCGGCTCAGTTGGGGTCGGTTTTTACATTGTCAATAACGCTGTGGATAAGCTGTACAGGGTTGTGGAAGCTTTTGCTGCCAAGGATGAACAGCGGCTGGCGCCGGAGACGATCGCTGAGTTGCTCGGCCCCGATGGCGTGATCGCTGCCAAGCTGCCCGACTACGAAGAACGCCCCGAGCAGTTACGGATGGCGTTTGCCGTCGGCGAAGCCTTCAATCAGGGGCAGCTGGCGGTCATCGAGGCGGGCACCGGCACCGGCAAAAGTCTCGCTTATCTGGTGCCGGCGCTGCTCTGGGCGCGCAGCAACGAAGAGCGGGTGGTGGTCTCGACCCGCACCATCAATCTGCAGGAGCAGCTGATCCGCAAAGACCTGCCGTTTCTGCGCCGGGCGACCGGCCTCGATTTTCGCGCGGTGTTGGTCAAGGGGCGCAGCAACTACCTCTGTTTCCGTCGCAGCGAAAATGCCGGTCGCGACCTCGGTCTGTTCGACCAGGAGCAGGTTGACGAGATCCAGCAGATTCTCAAGTGGGCCGAAACCACCGAGGACGGCTCGAAAGAGGATCTCTCCTTCATCCCCAGCTACCCCGCCTGGGAAGAGGTCTGTTGCGAGGCCGATCAGTGCTCGCGGGTGCGCTGCAGCCATTACGGTCGCTGCTTCTTTCATCGTGCCCGGCGGCAGGCGGCGCGGGCCGATATTCTGGTGGTCAACCATGCGCTGCTGCTCTCCGATCTGGCCCTGCGCCAGCAGACCGACAACTACTCGGCGACCGCCGTTCTGCCCCCTTTCGAGCGGGTGATTCTGGACGAGGCGCATCATCTCGAGGATGTCGCCACCAGCTACTTTTCCGCCCAAATCAGCCGCTTCACTTTTTCGCGCGTGCTGAATCGGCTGCGCCATCCACGCAAGCCGAACCTGGGGCTTTTGCCGCGCCTGCTCGATCAGCTGTCGCGCGAGCTGCCTGACAGTCAGGACGACCTCTACCGGGCGCTGCATGAACGGGTCGAGACGCTGCTCAGCAAACGCCAGCAACTGTTCGACCTGGCCCACGATGAGCTGCAGGCGATCGGCGAAGAGCTGCCGCCGGCTCTGGGGAAAAAAGTCTCCGCCAGCTTCGAGCTGAAGCACCGGGTGCTGCCCGATTTTCTGGCCACGCCGATCTGGCAGCAGCTGTATGAACGGGTTGAGCGGTTGCGCGTCGCGACGCATGAGTTGGCCAGCGCGCTGTTGGAGTTGCTGCGCGCCGCCGACGCGTTGCCGGAAACGGTGGCCGAAAAGCTGAACTCTGTGCTGGTCGATATCCGCGGGGTGTCTGGCCGGCTTGAGGGGATTGCGGCAGAACTGGCATCTTTTCAGGCGGTTGCCGCCAACAGTTGCGTCTGGCTGGAGATCCGCGAAGCACGGATCGGCCGCGGCAAGGGGCTGGTCACCAGCCTCTGTCTGGCGCCGCTGGAGGTTGCGGAGAATCTCAATCAGGCCCTCTATCAACGCTTTCGCACCCTGATCATGACCAGCGCGACTTTGACCGTGGCCGGTGCCTTCGGTTATTTTCACGCGCGGGTCGGTCTCGATCGCGCCGAACCGGGGCGCCTGCGGGAACTCTTTCTGGAGTCTCCTTTTGATTATCCGCAGCAGGCGTTGGTGGCGGTTCCGACAGATTTACCGGAGCCAGGCAAGCCCGGCTTTGCCGAGGCTGTTCGCGATGCCGTCGAAAAAGCGGTCCTCTGCAGCGGCGGCCGCAGTTTCGTGCTGTTCACCGCCTACTCGCTGCTGCAGCAGATCCACGCCGAACTGTCGCCAGTGCTTGAAGCGCAGCGAATGCGCTGTCTCAAACAGGGGCAGGAGAATCGTCACCGGCTGCTGAAACGCTTTGCCGAAGATGAAAGCAGCATCCTGTTCGGCACCGACTCTTTCTGGGAAGGGGTCGACGTACCAGGCCGCTCGCTGGAGCAGGTGATTATCGCCCGGCTGCCGTTCCGGGTGCCGACCGAGCCAGTGCTTGAGGCGCGCGCGCAGGCGATCGCGGCACGCGGCGGCGATCCCTTTATGGAGTACACGGTGCCGCAGGCGGTGATCCGCTTCAAGCAGGGCTTCGGTCGCCTGATCCGCCACCGTAGCGACCGCGGCGTGGTGCTGATTCTCGACAGCCGCGTCGTGCGGCGCGGTTACGGCCGTCTGTTTCTGCGTTCGCTGCCGCCGGCCCGCCTGGTGCAGGGGAACAGCGAGCAGGTTTTTGCCGAGCTCGAGCGGTTCTTTTCAGCTTAAGCGGCAGCTTAGGGATACTGTCGACAATTTGACAAGCGGCGCAGCTCAGCTATCTTTAAAGGGCTGAAGACGCGCTCAAAGTGTCGTTTCAGTGCCAGTTTTTTTGCAGAAAAACCGCAGAAGAGGAGGTTCCCATGCCGCAGGAAATGAAACATCAGGACGCACTGAGGATGGCCGTAGAGACGGAGAAGGGACTGGTCTGCTACTACCGCCGGGCCGCCGAGCTGGTCTCAGATGAGGGGGCAAAAAAGGTTTTCACCCGCCTGGCCAAAGATAAAGAGGAGCACGCCGGACAGTTCTTCCGCCATTATCAGGGGCATGATATGGGAACACTCGAGGATTTCATCAACCGCCCCTGTACCCTGAATGCCGATGCGCTCAAAGAACTGAAGGGGTTAAGCGACCCGCAGGTCAAGGATCGTCGCGCGCGCGAAATTGCCATGGAAAAAGAAAAGCAGCTGGAAACATCCTTGCGCAACACCGCCAAGCAGATCGTCAATCCGGTGGTACGGATTATCTTTGAGCAGATGGCCAAGGAAACCGGCCATCATTATGAAATTATCGAATCGGAATATGCCCGTACGATGAGAATGGTGCATGAATCCGATATGAACACCTACGTGAGAGAATAGCTGCAGATGATAAGATTTGTTCTGACCGCATTGTTTATGGTCGTTTTAACTGCTGGCGTCGCTGCTGCCAGTGATGGTGACGCGACCGAATACCAGCGGATTCTCGACAGCAAATGCAGTCAGTGTCATCCCCGCGGACGGATCGAGCAGGCGATCGCACGCGGTGATGATTATTCTGCGGTTATTCAAAAGATGCTCCGTTTCGGCGCCCAGATAACCCCACAGGAACAACAGGTGCTCGGGGTCTTCTGGCGCGGCCAGCAGCAACCGCCAGTGACGCAAGCGCCTCCCGCGACCGTCTCTGCTGACCCGCTTGGCCAGTTTCGGCAGGTGCTGGAAAGTCGCTGTACGGGTTGTCACAGCCTGGAGCGGGTCGAAAAGGCGATGGCTGACGGCCGTCCGCTCGATGATCTGATCGAAATGATGCGCAAGCGCGGCGCGATTGTCACCGAAGCTGACAAGAGTGCTCTCGACCCGTTCTGGGGCTCGCCGTACAAAGAGAAGTAAGCAGGTTCAACATATTCTATCAAGGCGCCACGGTGTTTATTCGTGGCGCCTTTTAACGTGACTTGCCGGAGGGGGGAAGGATGCGACGGATCAAAGATTGGCCGGCCGATGAGCGGCCGCGCGAAAAACTGCTTGCGCAAGGGGCAGAAACGCTCACCGACGCCGAATTGCTGGCGTTAATTATCCGCACCGGCGATTCCAGCAGTAAAAACAGCGCCGTCGACTTGGCCCGCGGGCTGTTGTCGCGGTTCGGTTCGCTGCGGCAGCTCTCCGCCGCCAGCATCGCCGAACTGACGCAGCAGGCGGGGATCGGCCCGGCGAAGGCCGCCGAAGTGCAGGCGCTGTTTCAGATCGCCCGCCGTTTCAGCGACCGGCGCTTGCAGCCGGGGCAGGCCTACCGCAGTTCCGGCGATGCTTTTGCCCATTTTCACGAACGGCTCTGCGATTACCGCCAGGAGGTGTTTGTCGCGCTGCTGCTCGACAGCAAGAACCGGCTGATCCGTGAAGTGCAGATTTCCGCCGGCAGCCTGAACGCCAGCATCGTCCATCCGCGCGAAGTGTTTGCCCCGGCGCTGCGCGAGTCGGCCGCGGCGGTGCTGTTTATCCATAACCACCCTTCAGGAGATCCGACCCCCAGTCGCGAGGATATCGAGATCACGGCCCGGCTGAAACAGGGGGGTGAGCTGCTCGGAATCCGGGTGCTCGATCACATCATTATCGGCAAGGGGGAGTATGTCAGTCTGGCAGATCGCGGCCTGCTGTAGTTGGTGGGCGTTTCGCGGTGGCGGGCTATTCGAGGTCGTATTCCTTGATTTTATACATCAGCGACCGCAGGCTGATTTCGAGGATGATCGCCGCCTGGGTGCGATTACCGTTGGTGTGATCCAGCGCCCGGCGGATGTAGTCCTCTTCGAGGCGGCGCGCTGCGGCCTTGAGGGACAGTTGAGCACCGATAGCTTCTGATTGACCGCGGCGTTCGGCTCTTGGCAGCGGTGGCAGTTCGAGAATCGCTTCCCGATTGAAGATCATCGCTTTTTCGAGAAAATTCTGCAGCTCGCGCACGTTCCCCGGCCAGTGATAATCGCTTAACTGCTGCCGGGCGGCGCTGCTGAGTTGCGGTGTCTCCACCCCTTCCCGTTCAGCAATCCGGTCAAGAATATGCTCAGCCAGCAGCGGGATGTCCTCGCGACGGTTACGTAGCGGCGGCAGCTGGATTTCGACCACCGCCAGCCGGTAATAGAGATCGCTGCGGAAACGGCTGTTTTCGCTGGCTGCTAACAGGTCGCTGCCGGCGGCGGCCACCACCCGCGTATCAATTTTTTCCGAGCGGGTTGAGCCGACCTTGCGGATTTCACTCTCCTGCAGCACCCGCAGCAGCTTCGGTTGCAGCTCCAGCGGCAGCTCGGCGATTTCATCCAGAAACAGGGTGCCGCCGCTGGCTGCGGAAAACAGCCCCTGCTTTTCCCGATCAGCCCCGGTGAAGGCACCTTTACAGTGTCCGAACAGTTCGCTCTCCAACAGGCCGGGTGAGATGGCGCTGCAGTTAATCGCCAGAAAGGGGCCGCGCCGACCGCTTTCGCTGTGCAGTCCTTTGGCGATCAGCTCTTTGCCGGTGCCGGTTTCGCCGCTGATCAGCACCGGCGAATCGGCTTTGGCCACGGTTTTCACCGTGTGCAGAATCCGCCCCATGGTTTCGCTGCTGTGTACGATCTGTTCAAGGTTAAAGGCGCTGGTCTGTTTGCCGAGGGCGGTTTTCAGTCGCACATTCTCCTGCTGCAGCTGCTGGCGCTCTTCGGCTTTGCGCAGGGTCAGCAGCACTTCATCCGGCTTGAACGGTTTTGAAATGTAATCGTAGGCGCCGCGTTTCATGCATTCGAGCGCGGTGTCGACACCGCCGTAGGCGCTCATCATGATGATGGTGCAGTCAAGGTTACGGACGTCCGGCTGGTTGAGAAAGTTCAGCCCGTCCATGTCAGGCATGCGGATATCGGACAAAATGGCGTCGTACTTTTCCCGGCGGATCAGCTCCAGCGCGGCGGCACCGTTTTCGGCTTCGCTGACCCGGTAGTTGTGCGGTTCAAGCACCAGTCGCAGCATATGGCGCATGGCGGCTTCATCGTCAATGATCAGCAGGTTGCGGAACTGGTCAGTCATGGAGCCTCTGCGGAATGCTGGCGGTGAGCAGTACAGGCGGCGACCTGCTCGGCAAGTTCCTGCTGCTTGAACGGTTTGCCGATGAAGGCTGCGACCCCCAGATCGAGCAGATTCTGGATATCCCCTTCGTTGCTGAAGCCGGAGGAGAGGATCACCTGCACGTCCGGATTAATCTGCCGCAGGGCTAAAAAGGTATCCCTGCCGTTGAGCTCCGGCATGATCATGTCCAGAATCACCAGATCGTAAATTTTCTGTGAATCACGGTAACGGGCTAGCGCCTCTTTGCCGTTTTTACAGGTTGTCACCGAGTAACCCAGCTGTGTCAGAGTCTCGGCGAGCATGTCGCGAAAATCCCGCTCATCATCCACCACCAGAAGATTCCCCACGCCGGCGCGGGGCTCAACCGGCAATAGCTTGTCATCGGCCGGTTGCGCTGTCGCCGCCAGCGGAAAGTAGAGTTTGATCTCTGTTCCCTGTCCGGGGTGGCTCTCGACCTGTATCGTGCCGGAATGATTGCGTACCGTTCCGTAAACGCTGGCCAGCCCGAGGCCGGTGCCGCGCCCTTCTGCTTTGGTGGTGAAGAAAGGTTCGAACATGTGCTTCTGGGTCTCTTCATCCATGCCGCGCCCGGTATCACAGACGCTGAGCTGCAGATATTCGCCTCGTGACAGCGGTTCGCTGAATCTGCCGCACTCTTCAGCGCCCAGGTAGATGACATCGGTCTCAATGCTGATTTCGCCCCCTTCCGGCATGGCGTCGCGAGCATTGAGCGCCAGGTTCAGGATGGCATTCTGCAGCAGGGTCGGATCGCCGATAATAAAGCTCTTCCCCTGGTGCAGTCTCTTCCGGATGCTGATCCGTTTGTCGATGCTGTGTTCCAGCAGCACGATCACTTCAGAGATGATTGCGTGAAGATCCAGCGGCCGGGAGAGGTACTTCCCTTTGCGGCTGAAGGCCAGCAGATTTTTCGTCAGTTCCGCCGCCCGAGATGCCCCGGCTTTGATGTTGTCGAGGTATCTTTGCAGGCTTCGGTCTTCCAGTTTGTTCCCCAGCAGTTCGACCGATCCGAGGATCACCCCCAGCTGATTGTTGAAGTCGTGGGCGACCCCGCCGGCAAGTTGGCCGATCGCCTGCATTTTTTCCGATTGGTGCAGTTGCTCTTCCAGCCGCTTGCTCTCAGTAATGTCCTGACCGTAGAGATTGACATAGTCTTCGCTGGCAATCGGTGCGATGACAAAAGTGAACTGCCGCTCAGCGCAACTGAGTTCAACGGACTGGTTCTGTTGTTTGGCGCAGGCGTTACGCAGGGCTTTTACCAGGGTTTCCGGCAGTGTCTGACCGACCCCCGTCGCCCATTCGTCCAGCAGGGCTGCGCTGGCCTGATTGGCATAGCTGATGACCGCGTTGTCGTCGACGCGCAGGACCGGGCCGGGGTTCTCGTCAGGAAATCTCGAAAGTTCCCGAATCCTCTTTTCGCTCTCAAGGCGCTGGGTAATATCTCGGATTACGGCGAGATAGCCGATCTGTTCACCTTTTACGGTTTTAACCGTAACCCCCAGCGTTTCGCCGGTGAATGCTGCTCCGTCCTTGCGGCGGTACTGCATGGTATAGATCGGTGATTCAGCGAGAGAATCAGCGTTGTAGCGCTGCCGCCCCTGCTCCTTGAAATTCTCCGGTGTGGCATAAAGCCGTTCGGTGGTCTGCCCTTTGATTTCGTTCAGCTGGTAGCCGAACAGCGCGGTAAATGCCGAGTTAGTGCGGATAATCTGCCGTTGTGGATTGACCAGCACGATGGCGTCGGTGATCGAATGGAACACCGACTCAAACTCGGCCTGACGGTGCAGGGCCGTCTGGTTGGCCTGCAGCAGCGAAGCGGTGCGCTCTCTCACCAGTTTGCGCAGCAGCAGAATAAAGCCAAACAGAATCAGCGCCGTCACAAGGCTGCCGGCCAGCAGCAGGGCACCGATTTTGTGCATCTTCTGACTGGCTTGTTCCCTCTGCTTTGCCGGGCTCCAGATCAGCTGGTCAGGAGCAAAACTGGAACTGATCATGCCGGCCTCGCGCAGCGCCTCATGCATTTTCTGCCAGCGGTAGGGGTTGATGTGACCGGGTTCGACGATCGGGTAGCTGGTGTGTTTATTGATGTTCTCGGCCTGAAACTGGTTGTAGCGGCGCACATCGTCCACCGGGTGGGTGCGCGGCAGGCTGCTGGCGATATAGTCGACCATCTCGTCAGGATTTTCGAGGGCATAACGCCAGCCCTTGAGTGTCGCGGCGAGAAACTTTTCCACCAGTTCCGGATTTTCATCGATCAGTTTCTTGCTGGTGAAAACGGCATCGCCGTAAAAATTAATCCCATAATTCTGAGGGTTTATTTCGGTGACCGCAATGGAATGCTTTTTGATCTCATAGGGGAAGGAGAGTGAATAGCCGCCGACCAGGTCGGCGCGGCCATCGACAAAATGTGCGACCCCCGGCAGGGTTTTGACGGTCTTTACCTTGGCTGGGTCGATCCCTTCGGAACGCAGCATCGCCTGCAGTTCAACGTCGACAAACGAGCCGAGTCGTCGGGCGATAGTGCATTTTTCGACCAGCTCGGCCAGTGAGGTGAAGGGTTTATCCTGCTTGACGTAAAAGCGGGTGGCGCTGCTCTGGAAGATTGAAGCGATGACCCGCAGCCGGTTATCGGTTTCATTGGCCAGGATGATGTCGCCGGAACCGATGCCGAAATCAGCCCGTCCGGCCAGCACTTCAACAGGCGGCTCGATGAACTTTTTATCGGCGGTGATCGACGATTTAATTCTCACGTCGAGGTCGGCGGCGGCGTAAAAGCCCTTGATGTCCGCGGCGTAATAACCGGCGAATTGAAATTGATGATCCCAGGGGAGTTGCAGAACGACCACATCCTTCGCAATGGCTGCGGAGGAGCAGAGCAGGAGCAGGAGACAGATGGCAATGTGACGGAAATTAAACATTTACCGGCCCCGGATTAAAAAGATTGCTCCCCCAAGCAATGGAATTCACTTTAAACTACAGCAAGTACGGTGATTTACAAAGGAGATATTTGTTGTTGTTCTGGTCGCAGCCGGTCCCGCTACGGCCAAAATGGCAAGAGGGTCGATCCCTGCTGGAATCGACCCTCTGTCAGTTGTTCAGGCTGGCTTCAGATCAGCCGTTGTCCCTTGGTATCTCAGGGCTGCCAGATCTTCAGCAACGCCTCGGCCATCTCCGCCGGTGAATCGGCAACGCTGATCCCACACTCGCGCAAGAAGGCCTTCTTGCTGGCCGCGTCCCCTTTGCCACCGGAGATGATCGCACCGGCGTGACCCATCCGCTTGCCGGCCGGGGCAGTCGCGCCGGCGATGAAGGCGGCGACCGGTTTGGTCATGTGGTCGCGCACGTAGGCGGCGGCCTGTTCTTCCGCATCGCCACCGATCTCGCCGATCATGATGACGGCCTTGGTCGCCGGGTCGGCTTCAAACATCTTCAGCACATCGAGATGACTGGTGCCGTTGACCGGGTCGCCACCGATGCCGACGCAGGTGGTCTGGCCGATGTCGCGGGTGGTCAGCTGCCAGACCGCCTCATAGGTCAGGGTGCCGGAGCGGGAGACGACGCCGATCGGGCCGGGCTTGTGGATGTAGCCGGGCATGATGCCGATCTTGCACTGGCCGGGGGTGATGACGCCGGGGCAGTTGGGACCGATCAGGCGGCACTTTTTCCCTTCCATGTATTTATTGACTTTGACCATGTCGAGCACCGGAACGCCCTCGGTGATGCAGATCACCAGTTCGAGGCCGGCATCGACCGCTTCCATGATCGCATCGGCGCTGCCGACCGGTGGTACGTAAATAACCGAAGCCGTGGCGCCGGTGGCTTTGACCGCATCTTCAACGGTATTGAAGATCGGGAAGCCGTCAATTTTTGTGCCGCCTTTGCCGGGAGTCACGCCGCCGACCATCTGGGTGCCGTACTCGCGAGCGCCCTGGGCGTGGAACAGACCGGTGGCACCGGTAATCCCCTGGGTGATGACCTTGGTATTTTTATCGATCAGAATACTCATCGTTATCTCTCCTTAACCGTTGACGGCTTTGACGATCTTTTGGGCGGCATCGGCCATGCCATCGGCACTGACGATGTTCAGGCCGGACTCGGCGAGGATCTTTTTGCCGAGTTCAACGTTGGTCCCTTCCAGGCGGACCACCAGCGGAACTTTAACGCCGACCTGCTTGGCCCCTTCAACAACGCCGGTGGCGATGATGTCGCACTTCATGATGCCGCCGAAGATGTTGACCAGAATCCCTTTGACCTTGTCATCGGAGAGGATGATTTTGAACGCCTCGGTGACCCGCTCGATGGTCGCGCCGCCCCCGACATCGAGAAAGTTGGCTGGGGAAGCGCCGTAATGCTGGATGATGTCCATGGTCGCCATTGCCAGTCCGGCGCCGTTGACCATGCAGCCGATGTTGCCGTCGAGGGCGATGTAGGAGAGGTCGTACTGCGAGGCCTGAATTTCCATCGGATCTTCTTCATCGTAGTCACGCAGGTCGCGGATGCGGATGTGGCGGAACAGGGCGTTGTCGTCGAAATTGATTTTGGCGTCGAGGCAGAGCAGATCGCCCTCGGCGGTTTTGATTAGCGGATTGATTTCAAGCAGTGAGCAGTCGGCGTCAACAAAGGCTTTGTAAAGGTTCATCAGCAGCGGCACCGCCTGCTTGACCTGCGGTAGATCGAAGCCGAGCTTGAAGGCAACTTTGCGCGCCTGAAAAGCGGTCAGACCAACCACTGGGTCGACGGCTTCGAAAAACAGCTTCTCCGGAGTGTTTGCCGCGACCTCTTCAATGTTCATCCCACCTTCGGCCGAGGCCATCAGGGTGACCCGGTCGGTGACCCGGTCGACCAGGAAGGAGACGTAGTATTCATCAGCGATATTGCTCGCCTTTTCAATCAGCACCCGCTTGACAACCTTCCCTTCCGGGCCGGTCTGGTGGGTCACCAGCGTCATGCCGAACATGTCGCGGGCGTACTGTTTGACCTCGTCGGCGGTTTTGGCGATTTTTACCCCGCCCCCCTTGCCGCGTCCGCCGGCGTGGATCTGAGCTTTGACCGCCCAGGGGCCGTCACCGAGCCGCTTGGCCCAATCACGCGCCGAGTTGGTGTTGTAGACCACGTGTCCGTCAGGAACCGGAACCCCGAAGTTGCGCAGAATCGCTTTTGCCTGATACTCGTGAATGTTCATTCGTATCCTCACATGGTTGAGAGAGAAAAGGAGACTGTCAGCAGCGGCAATCTCCCACGGTAGAGAGAAGAACCAACGACGATAAACTTTCTACATTGGAGCGTATACATGACCTGTTAAAAGGTTGTCAAGTGGTCAGACCATGTTTCCTGTCAGGTTGTCAAAATATCCGTTTTTTTCCAGCTGTAACTATAGCCGTGTGTCGTGCCGGGGCAAGTGTTACGGCCAGAAAATGTCAGACATGGTGGGGAGCGCTGTTTTCACAGACCGCTGCTTCTCTGGCGAGGATTGCCCGCTTGCGGTCGATACCCCAGCGATAGCCACCGATCTCACCGTTGCTTCTCAGGACACGGTGACAGGGGATCAGATAGGCGATCGGGTTATGACCAGCGGCGGTGCCAACGGCTCGATGTGCGGCAGGGTGTCCGATCGCAGCCGCCAGAGTGCCGTAGGAGACTGCCGAACCTTCGGGAATGCGCAGCAGCGCCTGCCACACCTTGATCTGGAAGTTTGTCCCCCGCAGCAGGACTTTAATCGGCGTCTGCGCCTGAGGGGGATCCGAACCAAAAATCTGCCTGATGGCCTCTTCACCCGCTGCCGGATTCTCAATGATCGTCGCCGCCTGCCAGGTGTTCAACAGCTCGTTGAGCGCAGCAGAGCGGTGCTCCGGCTCGACAAACCCAAGACTGCAAATCCCGCGCGCGGTAACGGCCAGCAGGCACTCCCCGAACGGGGTCGCATGAAAGCCATAGCTGATCTGCAGGTCCCGGCCATGCTGTTTGAACTCTCCCGGAGTCATCGCCTCGGCACTGACAAACAGGTCGTGCAACCGGCCCGGTCCGCTGAGGCCGACATCAAGGGATGCATCAAGCACTGAGGCCGAATCGCGCAGCAGTCGCTTGGCATTTTCGACCGTCAGGTATTGCAGAAAGCGCTTTGGACTGACACCGGCCCAGGATTTAAATAGCCGCTGAAAGTGTGATGCGCTCAGGCCAATCTGCTCCGCGACCTCATCAAGCGAGGGCTGCTCGGCAACATGTTCTTCAAGATAATGGATCGCTTTTTCTATACGCCTGTAGTCCGAGTCGTCCACAGCGGTCCCTTCTCTTCAGCGTTTTCGTGAGGGTTTTTAGAACTTTTCACCTGAAACCTCAGCATAGAGAAGTCTGCAAAGTTGAACCACCCGGTTTTTGCTGCGGCAGACTAATATTCTTCATCGGTTGAACCTTTGTGGGGGATCTCAGCGGAGAAAAAGACAACAGCGATTACCGTCGCTCTGAGCGTCATATTCATCCGCGTGTGACCACCAATGCCCGCGAGTTCTGCGTGGAAATAGCTTTTAATGTATACTGGGTGGCACGTCGTAGCAGGCTGAGGTTCTGGATCTTTTCTGTTGTCCTCAAACCAATCAATATCGAAAAACAGTCTTAATCAAGCTGAGATTGATCGTACTGCGGCGAATAAATCGTAATTTTCCCGATGAAACAGCTAACACGGAGGCGATATGAAACTTGCAATCCTGTCGTGCGGGCCAAAGAGTTACAGTACCCGGCGACTTCGTGAAGCGGCAGAGCAACGCGGCCACAAGGTGCTGGTCCTGAACACGCTCAAGTTCGCGATCGACCTGGAACGAGGAAATCCAAATCTTTACTTCCGACAAAAGCAACTCTCACAATACGACGCCGTGTTGCCGAGAATCGGTGCCTCGATCACTTACTTTGGGACTGCAGTGGTCAGACAGTTCGAGCAGATGGATGTTTTTTGCGCCAATTCTTCGGCCGGCATTTCAAATTCACGCGACAAACTGCGCAGTCTGCAGATTCTCAGCAGGCACCGGATTGGTATCCCGCAAACGACCTTTGTCCGCGACAAGAAAGATGTCTTGCCTGCAATAGCAAGGGTCGGCGGGGCACCCGTCATTATTAAACTGCTGGAAGGTACCCAGGGGATCGGTGTCCTGCTGGCCGAAACTGTAAAATCGGCTGAGGCGATCATCGAACTGTTACAGAGTCAAAAGCAGAATATCCTGATTCAGAAATTTGTCGCTGAAAGCAAGGGCCGGGATGTCAGAGCCTTTGTCGTTGGTGACCAGGTGGTTGGCGCGATGCGGCGGGTGGCACAGGGGCAGGAGTTCCGCAGCAACGTGCACCGCGGGGGCTTGACCGAACCTGTCGTTCTTAACGATGAATATCGCGAGACGGCAGTCCAGGCGGCGCAGATTCTAGGGCTGCGGGTCGCCGGGGTTGATTTGCTGGAAAGCAAAAGCGGGCCGCAAATCATCGAAGTCAATTCATCGCCCGGGTTGGAAGGCATTGAAAGCTGCACCCAGCTTGATATCGCTGGGTCGATCATCGATTACATGGCGAATCAGGTTAATTTCCCCGAAATCGATCTGCGGCAACGGCTCACTGTCAGCCGAGGCTATGGCGTGGCCGAGGTTCATATCCCCGAAGGTTCAGTTTATGTTGGCAAATCAATAAGTGATTCAAAGTTGCGTGAAAAAGACATCGTTGTTCTGTCCCTTAATCGTGGCACGAGCGTTATCCCCAACCCTCGTCCGCAAAGGAAACTCGACGCCGGCGACCGGTTACTCTGTTTCGGCAAGCTTGAGCTTATGCGTGACCTGGTCCCAAAGAAAACCAAAGCGAAGCGTAAGCCAGAGGTGCAGAATTTGCCGGATTTACCTGCCGCCGGAAAAACGCTGAAACATATTATCGAAGAGTGACTTCCGAACCACTTAAGTTGCGAACAAAAACAAACCGGGTCAGTGCGGCAATCGCGCTGACCCGGTTTGTTTATTACTTCGTTTCTTTCTGCGGATTTACTTGGTTTTTTCCCAGTCGGCGAGAAACTTGGCAATCCCGACGTCGGTCAGCGGATGCTGGGCCAGCTGGGTCATAACGCTGTAGGGGATGGTGCAGATATCGGCGCCGATTAGCCCCGAGTTCAGCACGTGCAGCGGGTTGCGAATTGAGGCGACGATGATTTCGGCGTCATAGCCATAGTTGTCAAAGATGGTGCGGATCTGCTCGATGATCTCCATCCCCTCGTGGCCAGCGTCATCCAGTCGGCCGACGAACGGCGAAACATAACTGGCGCCGGCTTTGGCGGCCAGCAGCGCCTGCAGCGGCGAGAAGATCAGGGTGACGTTGGTTCTGATCCCTTCGGCGGCAAACTGTTTGGTGGCTTTCAGCCCTTCGGTGGTCATCGGCACCTTGACGACGATGTTTTTGTGGATTTTAGCCAGTTCGCGCCCTTCGGCGAGCATCCCGGCGGCATCCAGGGCGATGACTTCGGCGGAAATCGGGCCGTCGACGATGCCGGTGATTTCTTTAATCACTTCCTGAAAGTTACGGCCGCTTTTGGCGATCAGCGAAGGGTTGGTGGTGACGCCGTCGACCAGGCCCAGTTCGTGGGCGGCGCGGATTTCGCTGACTTCTGCGGTGTCGATAAAAAATTTCATGCGTGGATCTCCTTGCTGAAAATGAGTTGAAAACAGCAGTCTACTGGTTTTTCTTGAATTCTTTCAGGCACTTTTTCGAACAGAAAAAATGTTCCCGGCCGTGAATGTTGGCCGAAATGGCGTCGCTGACGGGCAGGAACGTCCCGCACTGCGGATCCTCGACCATTTTTTCTCCGTCACGGCTGCGGTTGCGGGGGATCTTTCCATCGCGGTTCGGTTTCGGTTTGATGATCCCCTGAATCATCGCGTAGCCGACGAATCCGAGCAGAATCAGCAGCAATAATTTAATCATAATCGATCCATTGTTCGGTTAAGCGGGTGATCCCGGCCGCTGCCGGCAAGCGTTCCAGCAGTGCCCTGACCGGGGCGCCCAGTTGCGGATGCCGCAGTTCCGGAGCAATTTCCGCCAGTGGCAGCAGCACAAAATGCCGTTCCTGCAGGCGCGGGTGTGGCAGGCTCAGCTCCGCCGTGTTGATCATCAGATTGTCATAAAACAGCAGGTCGATATCCAGCGTCCGTGGTGCCCAGCGGATTTCGCGGCGGCGGCCGGCGGCGGCCTCCAGCTGTTGGCAGAAACCGAGCAGCTGTTCGGCAGTCATTTCAGTGACGATTTCGATCACCGCATTCAAATAGTCCGGTTGCCCGCTCGGGCCACCAACCGCCGGTGTCCGGTAGAGGGAGGATGCCTGTCGCAGCTCGATCTGCGGATGCTCCGCGAGGGTTCTGCAGGCCCGGTAAAAAGCCTGCTGCGGGTTTTCAAGGTTGCCACCCAGGGCCAGGAAGGCCCGATGCTGTTTGCGCTTTGTCATAATCCGCCGAATTAAAACATAGGCGACAAAGCAAAATCAATTTACCTTTGCAAAAGATTTTTGCCGCAGCAGCGCTGGCGTGCTATCAAAACGGTTGGCAGAATAATCCGTTGAAAAAGGATAAATTTATATGCTGCAGCTCAGTCTGACCCTCGGGGTTGCCGATCTCGATCGTTGTGAAGAGTTTTATCGCGAGGTGCTGGACCAGCCGGTTGAACGGGGGCGGGTGGCCGAGCGCTTTCCTGAATTTCTGCTGCTGCGCTGCGCCGAGGCCTGCATCGTTTTTCGGCCGCTGGCGCATCTGCAGGTGCAGCATCCGGCCCTGCTGCAGAATCTCGACCGGCAGCCGCTCGGGGTCGGGGTGCAGCTGGAATTAAGCTGCCCGGACTTATCCCAGATACGGCAGAACATTGCCCGCTACCAGTGGCCGGTCGCCTATGAGCTCGAAGATACGCAGCACCAACGCAGCGAGATCTGGCTGCAGGATCCGGATGGTTATCTGCTGGTGCTCAACGAAGAGGGCTGAGCCCCGTTCAGTTGACGTAACCGCTGCCGATCGCTGTAAAGGGCAGTTTCAGTTTTAACTCAGGGACTTCTTTGGCGACCCAGGCGGTGAAGCTGTTGCTGTTGGGTCCGGGGAAGATCTTGTAGCTGGTTTTCCAGGGGTAGTTTTGCACCGCCTGTTCCACGGCAGTAATCAGCTGATCAACCCCTTCCCCCTGATGTCCGACCAGCAGGCGCGGTTTTTCGCCGAACCAGTAGCGATCCGGATAGTCACGGGCGATCCGCAACACCGGCAGGCCGCGGTTGCCACGCCAGCCGATCACTTCGTAGACCGTGTAGGAGGGTTCGCCGGTCCGTTTTGCGGCGATCCAGGTATGGATCGCGAACCAGCCCCGCCACCCCCAGGCCGAAGCGCCGTAGACATGCAGCACCGCCTCATTGGTCGATTCAGCCGGCGGCGCGATCTCCGCCGACTCGCGGCTGGCGCTGTGCCAGTCCTGATGACTGCGGCAACTGGTCAGGCCGAGCATCAGCAACAGGCTTAACATCGGCAGAGCGATTATTATCCGCAGCGTCGTCATAGCGATTACCCTCGAAAAAAGTACAACTGCTTTGATCTTATCCAAGATCAGCAGTTTCAGACAACCCCGCCGGGAGATATGTACGTCATCCGTTGAGCGATAATCTTTTTCGACAATTTTTCTCAAGGGTTTAAATCCCCCCTTGACAGCCCGAAAGCAACCGCCCTATAACGGAGTGAGCGTTCACTCCGGAGGATTCGATATGGAAAAACTGCAGACTGAAAAATGTCAGGCGATTATGCAGGCGACCCTGCGGCTGGTTGCGACACAGGGCTTTCACGGTACGCCGACCTCGCAGATCGCCGGCAGCGCGGGGGTCGGGGTTGGCAGCATCTACCGTTACTTCAAGGACAAGGATGAGCTGATCCACGCTGTCCATGCCCAGCTTGAGGCGAAGATGCACCTCGCGTTGGCCGAACAGCTGAATCTGGAATTGCCGGACCGCGAACTGTTCATCGTGCTGATCTGCAGCCTGATCAACCATCTGCTGCAGAATCCGCTCGAGTTCAAGTTTCTTGAGCAGTATTACAACTCGCCCTTCGGCATCGAAAAAATGCGCGAGAAATTTTTGGTCGATGAGCTGCCAAATTCAGATGTTTCCAAGCCGTTTCTGAATATCCTGTTTGGCGGTAAAGGGAAAACCGTCAAGGATCTGCCGAAACCGATCATCCATTCACTGGCCTTCGGGCCGGTGATTTTTATTATCCGCGACCATCTGGCCGGCCTGATCGAACTGAACGACGGGCTGATCCAGAACCTGGCTGAAGGCTGCTGGGACGCGATCAAAATCTGACTGGATCCAGGCGGCCAATCTGAGCCGCTTTGATTGCATGAACAACCGGAGTGAGTCTTCACTCCAGAGAATTGAAGAGGCCATTATGAATCAGGAAAATCAGGCGCAATCGAGCGAAACTTCGGCGGCAGAGCTATCCCCAGTCAGCAGGAAGCAGTCTAGATCCCGGCTGTTGGGAGCGGTTTTTGTCAGCCTGCTGCTGCTTTCGGGCGGTGTTGGGCTGTTGTTCGGCCCTGCGCTGTTTGCTTCGGAGCAGAAGGTCGACGCGGCAACACCAACCCGGCCGCCGATGCCGGTGGAGACCGCCGAAGTGCGGGTTGCCGAGAGTGTTCAGCTGTTGTCGGCAGTCGGTAGTTTAGCCTCTGATGAATCGGTGCAGATCGCCGCCGAGATCCCTGGCCGGATTGCAAAGATCGACTTTCGCGAGGGGGAGCAGAGCCAACAGGGGAAGCTGCTGATTGAGCTCGACAGCGACGTGTTGCAGGCTCAGCTGGATCGTACCCTGGCCAGTCAACAGTTGAGCGAAGCCAACTACCAGCGGGCCGAAAGCCTGCTTAAGGAGCGCGCGGTATCCACCAAAGAGCGGGATGAAGCCTACGCTCAGTGGCAGCTTGAGGAAGCGAACGTCCGGTTGGCTAGAGCGATGCTGGCCAAAACCAGCATCCACGCACCTTTTTCCGGTGCCCTTGGCTTACGGCAGGTGAGTCTGGGCGAATATGTGCTGCCCGGACAGCCGCTGGTCAATCTGGCGTCGATTGAGCAGCTGAAGGTTGAATTCAAGATTCCGCAGAAGTATTACGCAATGCTCAAAGTCGGTCAGCAATTGACGTTGACAGCGGATGGCTATCCGGAGCGCGAGTTCGTCGGCCAGGTTTACGCGATCGACCCGCAGGTGGAAGCGCTCAGCCGCAGTTTAGTGGTGCGCGGACGGCTGGATAATAGTGATCGTGCGCTGCTTCCCGGTCAGTTTGTGCAAGTGCAGCTGCAGGTTGCAAGCAAGCAGGGCGCCCTGTTCATCCCCGAGCAGGCGCTGATCCCCCAGCCGAACGCACTGCTGGTTTATACGGTGGTCGATGGCAAAGCGCAGCTGGTGCCGGTCGCAACCGGCAGCCGCAGCAAGGGGTGGGTAGAGATCACCAGCGGGCTGGTCGCGGGGGATGTCGTGGTGACCGGCGGTCATCAGAAGATCGGCCCGGGCAGCCCGGTGCAGGCGCTGCCGGCTGATCCGAACCTGTTCGCGAAAATTGACTGAAGCCGCGCAACGAGGATTTAAGCGATGAAAATATCTGAAACAAGTGTCCGTCGGCCGGTGCTGGCGACGGTGATGAGTTTGCTGATCGTACTGATCGGCCTGGTCGCCTACGACCGGCTGACGGTGCGTGAATATCCGAATATCGATGAACCGACCGTCTCGGTCATCACCGTTTATCAGGGCGCTAGCCCGGAAATTATTGAAACCGAGGTGACGACGATCATCGAGGACAGCCTCTCGGGGATCGAGGGGATCAAAACCATCACCTCGCAGAGTCGCCAGGAGCGCAGCCAGATCAGCATCGTCTTCAAGATGGAGCGTAACGCTGATGATGCCGCTGCCGAAGTGCGCGACCGGGTGGGCCGGGTGCGTGCCAACCTGCCCTTCGATATTGAGGAGCCGGTCATTGCAAAGGTCGAGGCCGATGCGTCGCCGATCCTCTATATGTCCTTTTCCAGTGACAAGCACAGCAGTGAAGAGGTGACCGATTACGTCGACCGTTATGTGACCGACCAGTTGGAGATGATCGACGGGGTTGCCGAGGCCCAGGTGCTGGGAGCGCGTAAATATTCGATGCGCATCTGGCTCGACCCGGCGCTGCTGACAGCGCTCAGCGTGACGCCGCAGGACGTTGAGGACGCGATCCGCACCCAGAATATCGAGGTGCCGGGCGGCCGGCTGGAAAGCAGCGCGCGTGAGTTCACCGTGCTCTCCGATACCAGCCTCAGCACGCCGGAACAGTTCGAAAACATCATCGTCCGCAAGGTGGGCAGCACTCTGGTGCGGCTGAAGGATGTCGGTCGGGCTGAAATCGGTCCCGAGTCGGTGCGTGAGAATCTGCGCTACAACGGTAGCCAGGCGGTCGCCATCGGCCTGGTCAAGCAGTCGGTCGCCAACCCGCTCGACATCTCCAAAGCGCTGCGTGAAATGCTGCCTGGGTTGCAGGCTTCGCTGCCGGAGGGGATGAAGACGACGATCGTCTATGACTCTTCAATCTTTATTGAACGCTCCATCGAAAACGTGTTCAGCTCGATCTTCGAGGCGGTCGGGCTGGTGCTGCTGATCATCTTTATCTTCCTGCGCAGTGTCCGTTCCACCCTGATCCCGCTGGTGACCATCCCGGTGTCGCTGGTCGGGACTTTTACCCTGATGTGGGCGCTCGGTTTCTCCATCAACACCCTGACCCTGCTGGCGATGGTGCTGGCGGTCGGATTGGTGGTCGATGACGCCATCGTCGTGCTGGAGAACGTCCATCGGCATGTTGAAAGCGGCCTTAAACCGGCCAAAGCAGCCATCAAGGGGATGCAGGAGATCGGTTTCGCCGTCATCCTGATGACCATGACGCTGGCCGCCGTTTATGTGCCGGTGGCGATGATGGAAGGGCGCACCGGCAAGCTGTTCACCGAGTTTGCCCTGACTTTGGCCGGGGCGGTTATCGTCTCAGGCTTTGTAGCCTTGACCCTGACGCCGATGATGTGCGCCAAGATGCTGCGTCGTCAGGAGAGTCACAACAAACTCTTCTCGCTGATGGAGAATCTATTTATCGCTCTGGAAAGCGGCTACCGGCGCTTGCTCGGCTGGTCGCTGAAGACGCTGCTGGTCGGTCTGTCAATCGCGGCCCTCGCCGGTGTCGGCACCTGGTACCTGTTCGGACAGCTGCCTTCAGAGATGTCACCGCTGGAAGACCGCGGTGTGTTTATGACCTTCCTGATTGCGCCGGACGGCGCCAGTCTGGCCTACACCGATCATTACCTGAAGCAGGCTGAAGAGTTGTTGCAGCCGCTTCCGGAGAAGGTCGGCGTGTTCTCAGTGTCTGGAATGAACGGCAATGTCACCGAGGGCCTCAGCTTTGTTGAGCTGAAAGACTGGCAGGAGCGGCAGCGTTCATCGCTGCAGATCGCCGGGGCGTTGGGTCCGCAGCTGTTCGGTATCCCCGGCGTGCTCGGTTTTCCGATCACCCCGCCGTCGCTCGGCCAGCCGTTCATGGATCAGCCGGTCCAGTTCGTCGTCAAGACCAGCGACAGCTACCCGCAGCTGAGCGAGCAGATCAACCTGCTGATGGCCGAGGTGCGCAAGAACCCGCAAATTCTCGCGGCACGAACCGACCTGAAGCTGAACTCGCCGGAGCTGCGCCTGCAGGTTGACCGCGACAAGGCGGCCGATCTGGGCGTCAACGTCGCGGTGATCGGGCGGACCATCGAAACCCTGATGGGTGGGCGCGACGTGACCCGTTTCAAAATGGCCGGCGAGCAGTATGACGTCATCGTCAAGGTTGAGGATGATTTACGCGTCACTCCGGAGGATCTGAACCGGATTCACCTGCGCAGCGCCAGTGGCCAGATGATCCCGCTGGCCAGCCTGGTGACGATCAGCGAAGGGGTCACGGCCCAGTCGCTGAACCACTTCAACCGTAGCCGCGCGGCGATTATCAGCGCCAACCTGGCCCCCGGCTATTCGCAGGGCGAAGCCCTCACCTATCTGGAAGAAGCGGCGGCGCGGATTCTGCCGGAGACCGCGCGCATCGATTACAAGGGGCAGTCACGCGAATTCAAGGACAGCAGCGCCGGTCTGCTGGTCACCTTTGCCCTGGCGCTGATCATGATTTACCTGATGATGGCGGCGCAGTTCGAATCCTTTGTCGATCCGCTGATTATCCTGTTCACCGTGCCCTTGTCGATGGTCGGTGCGCTGCTGGCGCTTTATTACACCGGCAACACTCTGAGCATTTACAGCCAGGTCGGCCTGATTACGCTGGTCGGGTTGATCACAAAACATGGCATCCTGATCGTCGAGTTCGCCAACCAGCTGCAGGAGCGGGGGCACAGCAAACTGGAAGCGATTCTCAACGCCGCGACCCAGCGGCTGCGGCCGATTTTGATGACCACCGGCGCGATGGTGCTGGGGACGGTGCCGTTGGCGCTGGCCACCGGCGCCGGGGCGGAGAGCCGTGCGCAGATCGGCTGGGTGATCGTCGGTGGCCTGTCGCTTGGCACCATCCTGACCCTGTTCGTTATCCCGGCGGCTTATCTGTTGCTGGCGCGCAAACGTCAGTCGGTTGCGGCAGAAGCCGATGAGTTGCTTGAAGTCAGCGTCACTGAAGCGCAGGAGGTCAGCGTATGAAAGCGATCAGCAGAATATTGATCACTGGCCTGTTGGCACTGCTGCTGGCCGGCTGCACCCTGGGGCTGGATTATCAGCGTCCGGCGGCGGATGTGCCGGTTCAGTACAAGAACGATGCTCCCTGGAAGGTTGCAGCGCCTGCCGACCAGTTGCCAAAAGGCAACTGGTGGGAGGTTTATCAGGACCCCCAGCTCAACGCCCTGCAACAGCAGGCCGCAACCGCCAACCAAAGCCTGCAGGTCGCCTACGCGCGCCTGAGCCAGGTGCAGGCCGCAGTCGGGTTCAGCGCGGCCGAGCGTCTGCCGCGCCTCGACCTGAATGCCGCCGCCAGCCGAAAACGCACGGCGGCGGATCTGACCTCCAGCGGTCAGAGTCCGATTGGCAACAGCTTCACGCTGCCGCTGATGTTGAGCTATGAGATCGACCTCTGGGGGCGGGTCAAGCGCAGCGTCGAGGCTGCTCAGGCCGATGCCGATGCGGCGGTTGCCGACTATCAGGCGCTGCTGCTGACGCTGCAGGCCGAACTGGCGCGCAACTATTTCAGTCTGCGGGCGCTGGACAACGAAATCTCCCTGCTGAGGCAGACCATCGAACTGCGTAACGAATTCTATCAGCTGGTGCAGAGTATGTACGAGCATGGCCAGGTGAGTCAGCTCGATCTGTCCCGCGCCGAAAGTGAACTGGCCACGACCAGGGCCGAACTGATCGGGCTGCAGCGCCAGCGCGGTGAACTGGAAAACAGCATCGCCGTGCTGCTCGGCCAACCGCCGGCCAACTTTTCCCTGGCCGCGGCACAGCAGACGGTTGCGGTTCCGCAGCTTGCCGCCGGCTTGCCATCGAGTCTGCTTGAACGACGTCCCGATGTCGCCGCCGCCGAGCGGCAGATGGCCGCGGCCAGCGCCCGCATCGGCGTGGCGAAAACCGCCTTTTTCCCGGCCATCAGCCTGACCGGCAGCGCCGGTTTCGGCAGCGATCAGGTTGACAGCCTGTTCAGTTGGGATAACCGCACCTGGGGGCTGGGGCCGGCGATCTCGCTGCCGATCTTCGCTGCCGGCCGCAACAGCGCCAATCTGGAGCGGGCGAAGGCGGCCTACGAAGAAGCGATCGCCAACTACCGTCAGCAGCTGCTGGTTGCCTTTGCCGAGGTTGAAAACGGTTTGAGTGGTCTGCGGCTGCTCGACCAGCAGGGGCAGGTGCTGCAACAGGCGGTCGCCGCCGCCCTACGGGCCGGGGAACTTTCAGTGCAACGTTACCGGGCCGGGCTGGTCAGTTATTTAGAAGTGCTCGACAGTCAGCGGACCGCACTGCAGGCGGCGCGGTCGCTCAACCAGCTGCAAGGCGAGCAGTTGCGGGCCAGCGTACTTCTGATCAAGGCGCTTGGGGGGGGCTGGGCAGGGGTTTAGCTGTGCTCTATTTGAGCAGCTTGCCGATAATTTCCCGGTATTTTTTTTCGATGACGTGGCGCTTCTTTTTCAGCGTGTTGGTCAACTCCTCGCCCGGCTTGAACTCTTTTTCGAGAAAATGGATGTTCTGCAGTTTCTCGAACGGTTTGAAGCCTTTTTTCGGATGCAGCAGCCGATTGATTTCGGCCTTGACCCGATCGAGCACCTGTTTGTTGGTCATCAGCTGCTCAGTTGTTTCGGTGCTGCGCTCGAACTTGCTGCTGATAAACTCGCGCAGCTGATCGAAGTCGGGCACGATCAGCGCGCCGAGCCCCTTTTTGTCCTGACCGACCAGCACGGCGTCGATGACGAAAGGCAGCTGGGTGATGGTCGATTCGATGCGGCTGGGATCGATATTCTCGCCGCTGGCCAGCACGATGATCTCTTTGCTGCGCCCGGTAATCACCAGCTCGCCGCTCAGGGTCAGCTTGCCCAGATCGCCGGTGCGGAAAAAACCATCCTCGGTGAAGGCCTTCTGGTTCTCTTCGTCATTGTCGTAGTAGCCGGGGAACAGCTGTTCCCCGCGCAGCTGGATTTCCCCCTCAACACCGGCCGGTAGCACCTCCCCCGCTTCGCTGACGATCCGCAGTTCGGTCCCCTTGGTCGGCGGACCCAGGGTGCCGAAAATCTTGCAGTTCAGGGCGCGGCCGGCGATCGCCGGTGCGCACTCGGTCATGCCGTAGGCATTGACGATGCGGATGCCGATCGCGTCGATCCATTCATCCAGGTAGGGGGGCAGGCTGCCGCCGCCGCTGATCGCCATGCGCAGCCGGCCGCCGAATTTCGCCTGCACCAGCTGCAGTTTTTTTACCGCCAGGTGGTTCAGCGGTGCCAGTAGCAGCAGCGTGCCGCCGGCCACCAGCTTTGTCCGCACACGGCTGAACCAGGAGGTCTTTTCGAAGACCGGCAGATGGTTGCGCAGCAGGCGCCGGTTATGGCGGTAGGCGGCTGAGATTTTCACCAGCTTTTTAAAAATTCGCGCCTTGCGCGGATCTTGCTTTTCCAGCGTTTGGTTGATTTTGCTGTACATCGACTCCCAGAGGCGCGGCACCGTCGCGACCAGCGTCGGCTGGTATTTTTCCAGATCGGCGGCGAAGGTCTTTACCGTCGAGTAGACGGTGCAGCAGCCTTTGGAGAGGGCCAGGTATTCGGCGGCGCGTTCAAAGATGTGCCAGCTGGGCAGAATCGACACCCAGCGATCGGTCTCCTCCAGCGCAATCAGCCCCGGCAGGGTGCGCACGTTGTACATGATGTTGCGGTGGGTCAGGATCACCCCCTTGGGGGTGCCGGTGGTGCCGGAGGTGTAGATCAGGGTGAAGCAGTCGTCCAGCGTGATGGCGAAACGCTGGGCGATAAACTGATCGCGGTCGCTCTTGCTGATGCTGCGGTCGCCGAGAATATCGTTGTAGCTGTAAGTGCTGTCGAACCAGCGGTGGGTCTTGCCCCCTTCGATGACGAAGATCGCCTTGAGATTTTTCAGCCCCTTGAGCATCTCCTCGTGGACCTTGAGCTGCGCTTCGGTCTCGATCACCAGAAACTCGCACTGCGCGTGCTGCAGGATGAATTCTAGTTCGCGGGTCGGGGTATCGCTGCCGCGCGGGACACTGACGGCCCCCAGCGAGAGCAGGGCAAAGTCGGTGACGATCCAGCCGTAGCGGTTGTCCGAGAGCAGCATCACCTTGCTCCCCTTGCCGATCTTCCGCGCCTTGAACGCCTTGGCGAGAATCAGCGCATCATCGAACAGTTTCGCGTAGTTGACCTCGAACTCGGAGTTGGCGGCCCGGTAGATAAAGGCGGTGCGTTCGGCATATTCGAAGCAGCTGTTCAGCAGCATGTCGAACAGGGTCAACTGGTTAGGGATCGATTCTGGCATCTTTGCTCCGATGGTTGTGCGTAACATCTTTTCCTGCATATTACTCTGCCTGACACGGCTGGGCGATGAAAAAAATATTGCTCCGTTCACGCGGCTTTATTGTCAAAATGACGACGCAATCGCTCTCTCCTCGCGCGTTCCGATCAACATCAGTCCAGGCCATTCTCTCGAATTTGAAAAAAATCCAATAAGTAGAGCAGGTTGACGATGATTTCAATTGGTTGGCGCGGTTCTGGCTTACAGAGTGTCTTCGGGTGATTTCCCCTATTTTTTTCGGAGGCACGGATGAAACATCCTGAAGCGATATTTGTCAGACAGCTGCTGTTTTTACTGCTGCTATTTTTCAGCAGTACGGTCACTTCCGTCCATGCGGCGGCGCCAATCGCGCTGACGCAGATCGAAAAGCAGGAGCAGATCAGCAGCACCCGGATGACCTTTCATTTCAGTGAACTGCCGCAATTCAAAGTCAATCGCTCTGGGCAGCGGGTTGAGCTGGAATTGACCGGGGTGCGGGCGGCGGCGCAATTACGCCAGTTGCCGGAAGATGAAAAGGTCGTGAAGTTTCTGCTGGCGCAGAAGCACGATGCGTTGCTGGTATCGATGCTGCTGCGGCGGCCGCCGGCCGATCTGGCAACTGCAACCCTGAGTAACCCGCCGCGACTGGTGCTGGACCTGTTCTGGGAGGGCGATCAGGCCGCGCGCCCCTCGGTCGCGTTCCGGATCGCCGACATGCCGCCGCGCAAGACCGGTAAAAAGGCCACTGAGTTCAATAACAAATCCCCCTGGCAGGATGACTGGCCGAGCTTCATCCGCGACTACCGCAGTGATTGGCAGCTGAAACTGCCGCTGGTTTACAGCCTGCCCGAGCTGCCACCGCTGGTGACGGACGAGCAGAGCCCGCTCTGGCCGCTGCAGCAGCTGGCCAAAGAAAAAATGTGGCTGAGCCTGCTGCGCGAGTCGGCCAAGGTGACGCCAGCGGATAAAGAACAGAGCTACCTGCTGCACCTGCTGGTTGCCGAAGCGCAGCTTTTATCCGGTTCGCTGGATGCGGGTGCCGTGCGGTTGGAGCAGTTGCAGCAGGCTGACGGCTCGCATCAGGAGCGTGTCGACTATTTGACAGCCTATGGCCAGGCTCTTGGTCACCAGCCGTTTGTCGCCCAGTTGAGCCTGCAGCCGCTGCTGGCTGAACTGCCGGCTGACGACCCGCTGCGCGCGCCGATTTATCTGCTCGCGGCGGAAACGGCGCTGGCTTCAAATCAAGACCAGTTGGCGCTCGATTATCTGCAGAACTCCGAGGTCAGCTGGCCCGACAGTTACCAGCTGCTGGTCGATCTGCGCAGCGCCGATGCCCGCGTCATGCTGGATGAGCAGGCTGCGGCGCTGGACAGCTATGCCGAGCTGAGTGAGACCGCGGGTCTGTTCGAAGCGCAACGTTTTTCCTGCAACCGGGCCGCTTATGCCGCCTACACAAGCGGCAACTATCAGTTGGCCCGGCAGTTTTATCTGAAATTGACTGCAGCGCTGCACGACGTGCCGGGCGCCGACCTGGCCCTCTGGGGGTTGGGCGCGTCAAGCTACTTGGCCGGCGTGCAGGAATGGGGGCTGATCGAGCTGAAAAAAGCCACCCTGGAATATCCGGCGACCGAAGGTGGGGATCGCGCTGCGCTGTTGCTGGTAGATCATCAGCTGCTTGAGTCCGGCGAGATGGGGATGGTGCAGGCCAGCCAGAGCTATCGCCAGCTCGGCAAGCAGTCCGGGCACTGGAAAGTGCGCGAAGAAGCGACCTTCAAATCGGCCCTGAGTCTGTTTCTGGTCGGAGATCATAAGGAAAGCGTCGAGACGCTGATGCGGTTTCTGCGCGAGTTTTCCAGTTCAGACCTGAAGCACGAAGCGCAGCTGCTGCTGGTCGAGCAGATCCCGAAACTGGTCAGGCAACTGCTGGCGGATAAAAAGGAACTGGAAGCGGTGGTGCTGGTCGAAAAGAACCGCAACCTGCTGCTGCGGGATGGACCCGATCGCGAGTTTCTGTTCGATCTGTCCCGGGCGCTTGAGCGTCTCGGGCTGTATGAGCGTTCCAGCCGGGTGCTGCTGTTTCTTTACGACCAGACCAAAGAGGATAAGCAGCGTCAGGTCATCTACCTGCCGCTGGCCAGATCTTTCCTGAAGCGCGGCGAGTTTGCTTTGGCCAGCGACTATGCCAGCCGTTATCTGAAAAAATATCCGCGCGGAGAAGCGGCCGGATCGCTCTTCGGTCTGCTGCTCGACGCTTTTGCCGCGCAAGGGCGCGACGAAGAGCTGCTGGCCTGGCTGGGGCGCATGAACCGTCCGCGCAGCATCGAACTGGAGCGGCGCGCCGCGACAATTTTCTGGCAGCAGCAGCGCTATGGGGCGGTGGCGGACAGTCTGGAGTGGATCGCTGACAACGGCGGTACCCTGCAAGTCAAGGAAATGGCACTGCTGGGTGAAAGTTACTATCAGCAGCAGAAAAACCGCGCGGCCGAAAAACTTTTCAACCAGCTGTTGGGCGATCCGCAGGTCGGCATTCAGGCCGGCTACCGCACCGCCCAGCTGCTGCTGCAGCAGAACCAGCGCGGTGCTGCGCTTAACCTTCTGCAGCAACTGGTCGAAAAGGATGGCAGCAGCGCCTGGGGGAAGTTGGCCCAGGACTTGCTCTATCTGGAGAAAAGCCGAGTTTTTTAAGCTTTGTGTCAGTAAACAGTCAGGAGTAACAGATGGCAGATTTCAAGCTCACCGATCGGACCATGAGTGTTTTACAGAAATCACTCGATCTGCGTGCGCAGAAGCAGCAGGTGATCGCCGGTAATATCGCCAACTCCGAAACGCCGGGCTACGCCGCCCGCAAAATGAGCTTCGAAGCGGACCTGCGTAAAGCGATCAGCAGCCCCGAGCTGCAGGGACGGCAGTCGCAGGCCAAGCATTTTCCGATCGGCGGCACCGGCATCAGCGGCGTGCAGGGGCGGATCGTCAAGCAGTACGATGGCAACCCGTTAGGTGACGGCAACAGTGTTTCGATCGATGATGAAATGTTCGATCTGTCAGAAAACCAGCTGCTGTTCGAAGCCGACGCACAGATGCTGAAGAAGAAGCTGACCATCCTCAAGTTCGCCGCCGGCGACGGTCGCTAGGAGGTTCCATGGATATTTTCACCACCCTGAAGATCAGCGCTTCGGCGCTCAAGGCGCAGCGCTTGCGGCTGAACACCATCAGCTCCAACCTGGCCAATATCGAAACCACCCGCACTCCCGACGGCGGCCCTTACCGCAAGCGCGAAGTGGTCTTCCAGAGCACTCAGCAGGGTTTTGCCGATACCCTCGATTCGCGCATGCGCGATGCCGGTCAGGGGGTCAAGGTCTCGCACGTGCAGGCCAGCAGCCGTCCGCCGCTGATGGTCTACGATCCCGGTCATCCCGATGCCGACGAAGAGGGGATGCTGGCGATGCCGAATATCAATCTGGTCGAAGAGACCGCAGACATGATGTCCGCCTCGCGGGCTTACGAATCGAACGTCACCGTGATCAAATCGGCCAAACGGATGGCCTTAAAAGCATTAGAAATCGGACGTTGAGGTGAATTATGAATCTGAATAGCGTGGCAGACATTACCCTGAAATCCCACCTGCAGGGGCTGAACAAGGCTCAGCCGGCCTCAGCACAGCAGCTCGGCAGCCAGTTCGCCGATGCGCTCAAGCAGTCGTTGTCGCAGGTCAACAACGCCCAGCTTTCCGCTGACCAGGCCGCCGTTCAGGTCGCTTCGGGCGAAACCAAGAACCTGCATGCGGCGATGATCAAGATGGAAGAAGCGGATATCTCGCTGCGGCTGATGGTTCAGGTCCGCAACAAGGCGGTCGAGGCCTATCAGGAAATCATGCGCATGCAGGTCTGATTGCGCTGGGCCGGGCTGGTTGAACAGGTTGGATAGATGATAAATCCGTTTGAAAGGACTGTGTAATGGCTGCTGAACTGCAAGAAACAAAAGCCGCGGAGAAAAAGAAATCGATCATTGAGGTGATCACCGAGTGGTCGCTGGCGCGCAAGCTGAGCCTGATTGCCGTGACCGCGGTGAGCATCCTGCTGTTCAGCCTGATCATCATGCAGTCTCAGGTCGCCGATTACAGCCTGCTGTTCGCCAACATGCCGAGCCGCGATGCGGCCAGCGTGGTCGAGTGGCTCAAGGACCGCAAGATCCCCTACCGCCTCGAAGGGGGTGGCAAGGACATCATGGTGCCGGTCGACAAGGTTTACGAAGCGCGTCTCGAGCTGGCCGGGTCCGGGCTGGGTGAAGGCGGCGTCGGTTTTGAAATTTTTGACAAGCAGAGCTTCGGCATGACCGACTTTGCCCAGAAGATCAACTATCGCCGCGCCCTGCAGGGAGAGCTGATGCGCACCATCACCTCGCTGGGGCCGGTCGAAGGCGCGCGGATTCATCTGGCGTTGCCGGAAAAACGACTGTTCCGCGAGCAGCAGCAGCCGGCCACCGCTTCGGTCATCGTCAAGCTGCATGAAGGGCGCAGCCTGAAAGAATCACAGCTGCAGGGGATTATCCATCTGGTCGCCGGCAGCGTTGAAGGCCTCGACGCGGAGAATGTCACCGTGGTTGATTCGAGCGGTAAGGCGCTGTCAAAAAGCCGCGCCGATGATGTCGCCGGCGGCAGCAGCCCGGGCAAACTGGATTATCAGCAGACCGTTGAGAAGCGCCTGGAAACCCGTGCCCAGTCGATGCTTGACCGGGCTCTCGGGGCCGGCAACTCGATGGTCCGGGTGACCGCCGAGGTCGATTTCGACCAGCGTGAGCGGGTTGAAGAAGCGTTGGATCCGGATGGCGCCGTGGTGGTCAGCGAGCAGGCCAGCAGTGAAAAAGGCAGCAGCGAATCGACCGGCGGCGTGCCGGGGGTGGTTTCCAACCTGCAGGGGGGTGCACAGACCCGCGTCACCACCAGCCCCTCCTCCCGCTCAGAAGAGACGATCAATTACGAGTTGAGTAAGGTGGTCAGCAAGACCGTCGAATCGGTCGGCGCGGTCAAGGCGCTGTCGGTCTCGGTGCTGGTCGCCGACCGTCTGACCCCCGGCGCCGAGGGTGCCGAGCCGACCGCGAACCCGCGCAGCGTCGAAGAGCTGCAGGGGATCGAAAAGATGGTGCGCACCGCGCTGGGGATCAGCGACACGCGTGGCGACCTGATTTCAGTGATCTCGATGCCGTTTGAGAACGGTTTTGAGGACGAGCCGATTCCGCAGCCGTCGATGATCGACAAGGTCTACCCCTTTATGCCGATCATCAAGTACGCCCTGCTGGGGATTGCCGGGCTGATGGCCTACCTGCTGTTCCTGCGGCCGCTGCTGGGCGCCTTGCGCGGCGCATCGGAAGAGACCGCACCGATGAAGACCGTCGAGGAGCTTGAAGCCGAACTGCAGGGCGAAGACCGGTTACAGATCGGTGGCCCGAAAGATCCGCTGGCGCAGCTGCGTCAGGAGGTTCTGGGCGGCGATATGATGCCGGTTCAGGTAATCAAGAACTGGTTGAGCGAAGCTCAGGCTGAATCCTGATAATACGACAACCGTAAACGCTCCTGGAGTAAATTTGTGAAAAAGTCGAAACACCTGACCGGCAAGCAGAAAGCCGCGCTGTTACTACTCTGTCTGGGAGAAGAGGCGGCGGCCAAGGTCTTCGAAGCACTGGATGATTCCGAGGTGCGGGAGATCAGCCGCTGCATGATGGACATTGAGCATGTCGATCAGACGCTGGCGCGCGAAGTGCTGGAAGAGTTCAAGACCGCTCGTGCCGGCGATATCGGCATCTATATTCAAGGCGGCGAGTTTGCCAAGCACGCCATCATGGGTGGCAGCAACGCCGATCGCGCCAAGTATCTGCTCGATCAGGTCTCGGCCGGGATTGAGGGGCGGCCGCTGGAGACCATTTCGAAAATGCATCCGCGCATGGTCGCCGGCCTGCTCGAGCATGAGCATCCGCAGACCGTCGCCTTTGTCCTCTCCACCCAGAAGGACGATCACGCCGGCCGCATCCTCCGCGAGCTGCCGGATGAGCTGTGCGGCGACATCATGTACCGCATCGCCAAAATCGAGACCGTCGCCCCTGAAGTCATTGAACAGATTGAGGCCGCGCTGCAGCGGGAAATCGGTGTGGCGGTCGAGAGCGACCACAAAAAGGTCGGCGGCGTCGACAAGGTGGTCGAGGTGCTCAGCAAGCTGGATAAGAGTTCTGAGCAGGTGATTCTGGCCAGCATCGAAGCGCTCGATCCGGAACTGGCCGAAGAGATCCGCCGGCGGATGTTCACCTTCGAGGATCTGCTGGCCGTCGACAACCGCGGTATGCAAGCGATTCTGCGGGATGTCAGCACCGACATGCTGACCCTGGCGCTCAAGACGGCTTCGGATGGCATCAAGCTGAAGGTTTTCAGCAATATCTCCCAGCGTGCTGCGGACATGATCGCTGAAGATCTTGAGGCGATGGGGCCGCGGAAACTGTCTGAAGTCGAGGCGATGCAGATGGAGGTCGTCAAGGTTGCCCTCAAGCTTGAAGAGGAGGGAACACTGGTTATTCCGGGCCGCGGTGGCGGTGATGAACTTGTCTAGGGTGGTTTGCTGAACAGATCGACGAACATCCAGTGCTTTGCGAGGGACTGCCCATGGGCTTATCAAAAATTTATCGCGGTGCCGAAGGCGAAACCGTTACCGAATTCCATTTTCGCTCTTTCGGCGAGGTCGAGTCGCCAGCGGTGAAAGATGCGCCGCAGTTTGCTGCCCAGGCGGCTCCGGCCGGAGCGAAAGCCGCTGTGCCGGATGGCGCGCCAGCGGTCAATCTGCCGAAGCTGCTCGAAGAGGCCAAGGCGCGTGGCCGCCAGGAAGGGCTGGCGCTGGCCGAAGAGCGCTTCGAGTCGACGACCCGGGCGCTGGCCGGGGCGCTGGAAGAGGTCAGCCGCCTGCGCGAGTCGCTGGCCCAGAACGGCAGTCAGGATATGCTGCGGCTGGTGATGGCGGTGGCTGAGCAGATCGTCCGCCGATCGGTCGAAATCAATCCGCAGGTGGTGCTGACCGTCATCGAAACCGCGCTGCAGGCTTCGGTGCGGGCCGACAGTTACCGGCTCAGTATCAGCCCAGAAGATCTTGAGGTGGTGAAGGCGCAGAAGCCGCTGTTTCTGGCCAGCATCAGCGGTCTGAAAAATCTCAGCATCGATGTCGATGCTTCAATCAGCCGCGGCGGTTGCCGGGTCGATTCGGAGCTGGGCGACGTCGATGCGACCATCGAAACACAACTCGACAGCATCCGTCAGGCACTGGCGGCAGCGATTCTGGAAAGCTGATGACAGACCTGGTCGCGCGCATCAAGGCGGTCAATCCGCTCAAGGTCAGTGGCAAGGTCACCCAGATCGTCGGTCTGGTGGTCGAAGGCCATTGTCCGGCGGCGACCGTCGGTACCCTCTGTCGCTTGATTCCGCTGGGCGGCGGCGCTGAAGTCCCGGCCGAAGTGGTCGGTTTCAGAAACTCGCGCGCGCTGCTGATGCCGCTGGGTGAACTGCGCGGCCTGGGGCCGGGCAGCCTGATTCAGGTGGTCCGCGACAGCGCGACCTTTCCGGTCGGCGAGCAGCTGCTCGGCCGGGTCATCGACGCGCTGGGGCAGCCGCTCGACGAAATGCCGCTGGCCCCCAGCGAAGAAGAGTTTCCGCTTTATGCGCTGCCGGCCAGTCCGATGGCGCGCAAGCCGATTGTCACCCCGCTCGATCTGGGGGTGCGGGCGATCAACGGCCTGCTCACCTGTGGCAGCGGCCAGCGGATGGGGATCATGGCCGGCTCCGGGGTCGGCAAAAGCGTGCTGCTGGGGATGATGGCCAAACACACCCGCGCCGACGTCAATGTCATCGCCCTGATTGGCGAGCGGGGGCGCGAGGTACGTGAATTTATCGAGCGCGATCTGGGGCCCGAAGGGCTGGCGCGCTCGGTGGTGATCTGCGCAACCTCCGACCAGTCGCCGCTGCTGCGGATGCGCGGCGCCTTTGTTGCCACCACCATCGCCGAATACTTCTGCGCCCAGGGCAAAAGCGTGCTGCTGCTGATGGACTCGGTGACCCGCTTCGCCATGGCGATGCGCGAGGTCGGCCTGGCGATCGGCGAGCCGCCGACCACCAAAGGCTATACCCCATCGGTGTTCGCGACCCTGCCGAAACTGCTTGAGCGCGCCGGCAGCTTCAAGGGGCGCGGCAGCATCACCGGGCTCTATACGGTGCTGGTCGAGGGGGACGACATGAACGAGCCGGTCGCCGACTCGGTCCGCTCAATCCTCGACGGGCACATCGTCCTGTCGCGCGACATTGCCGCCAAAAACCATTTTCCTGCCATCGACATCCTCAACTCGTCCAGCCGGGTCATGCGCGATATCGTCAGCCCGGAACATCTGCAGCTGGGCGGTCAGATTCGCGAGATCATGGCGACCCACAGGGAGGCCGAGGACCTGATCAATATCGGCGCCTACGTCGAGGGGAGCAACGGCAAGATCGACTACGCCATCTCCCGCATCGAAGCGATCAACGATTTTCTTAAGCAGGGGATGAATGAGGCGGTCGATCTGGACGCGACCGTCGAAGAGATGGCGGTGGCGAGCCAGGATCGTCGCCAGAAACCGAGGTAGCGGATGGCAAAAAATTTTAAATTACAGCCCGTCCTGAACTATCGGCAGACCCTTGAGGATCAAGCCCAGCAGCAGTTGACCGGCAGCCTGCAGCGTCAGTCACAGCTGGGGGATGAACTGCAGCAGCAACAGCAGCGGATAGAGCAGCTCGACCTGCAGTTGCAAGAGAAGCAGCGCGAAGGGCTGATGATCGCCGAACTCGAACTGTTCGAAGCGCAGATCATGCATCACCGGCAACAGATCCTGCGCCTGCAGGAGCAGCTGGCGACACTTGAGCGGCAGATCCTCGACGAGCGTGAGCAGCTGCTCGGCGCGGCCCGCGACCGGCAGGTGATGGAGAAGCTCAAAGAGAAGCAGCAGGCCGAATATCAGCAGGAACTGGCACGTAAAGAGCGCGGCCTGCTGGACGAAATCAGTCTGCGGAATAAAGGGGATATGGCATGAACGCCCGCATTTTAATTGTCACCATGGCGCTGCTCGGCTGGTTGTCGGTCGCAGGGTCGGCCCAGACGCTGGTTGCTGATGAGCAGATCAGCTCGGTTGAAGAGCGGCGGATTCTGGTCTCGATCGAAGAAGAGTACGACAAACTGGTGGAGCGCGAAGCCGTAATCGACAGTCGTGAAATCGAGCTAAAGACCCTCGAAGCAGAAGTCGATAAGAAACTCGCGGCGATGCAGGAGCTTCGCCAGGAGCTGCTCAAACTGCTCGACCGCAAGGGGCAGGAAGAGGGGCGACGGATGGACCAGCTCAGCGCGATCTACGAAAAAATGGACCCGGAAAAAGCCGCAGTCCTGATCGGCAAACTCGACAAGCAGCAGGCGATTGAGCTGCTGCTCGGCATCAAGCAGAAGGTGGCCGGCAAGATTCTGGACAACCTCGATCCGAAAACCGCAACCGAACTGAGCAGGTCTTTTAACAAAATCCCTGTGCAGGATAGATCGGGATACTGATCCCGGAAATAACAGAATCCAACGAAAGGAGGTGAAACAGATGCATACATTGTCCATGATCGACACAACAGCCAAAGGCTACGAAGCCATGGCACCAGCGAAACCGGCTGAGCAAAAAAGCGAGCGTTTCGGCAAACTGCTCAATGAAAAACAGCAGCCACGCACCGAAAAGGCCGCAGCGCCTAAGCAGGCCGATCGAACTGAGCGGGCCGAACCGAGCGAAACAAAGGCCATGGCAAAGCAGGACCAACCGGTCGCAGAACAGTCGGTCGGTTCGTCTCCGGCAGCAGCCGGGCGTGAGCTTGCCGATAAACCGGCAGCTTCGCAGGAGCAGGTGCGTAAACCGTTGCAGGTCGCGCAGCAGCTGATTGATCTGTTGCAAACGATTGCAGCCGGTGAAACACCGGAGGCGATTGAACAGTTCGGCAGCATCGAACCCCAGCTGAATCATTTGCTGGAACAGCTTGACAGCTCTGAGCTGCAAGGCGAGCAAGTGCTGGCCGGGATCGATCTGTCACAGCTGGTTGAGCAGCTGCAGACCATTTCCAGCAACCCAGACGGAAAAGCGCAGCTGGCAGAACTGGTAACCGAACTGGAAGCACAGCTGAACACTGATGTGGTACTGCTGGAAAACGCTGAATTGAACAGTGACGCGCAGCTGCTGGCGAACGCTGAATTGGCCGCTGCCAGTATGATCAAACCTGAGCACCTGTCTGCCACGCAACCACTGGTGGAAAATCTGGCTCAGGCGCGGCAGGTTCTGCAGAAAGCCATCAACGCGCTCAGCGGGAATCAGTCTGCCCAAGAGCAGCAGGTGGTCGCGACGGAAAAAGAAACTGTCGAGACAGCAGCGCTACCAGCGCAGGGCGAAAGCAAGATCGATCCACGCTTTGCCGGTCTACTGACACCACGCATGGAACATCGACAGGACCCTGAATCGCTGCGTGAGCGGGTGCAGCAGAACAATGCCCAGCCGGCCGCAACTGCGCATCAGGCTCAGACCGGTGAATCTGTTCCAGTTGCACCAGAGGTGAAGGCAGAGGCAGCCGTCGTTGCAGGGAGCGAGCAGTTCGGCGCTGCGACAAAGCAGCCGCTGGAGAATCTGATTCAGCAACTGCAAGGGAACGGACAACAACAGCAGCCGGCAGAAAATGTCCGCAGCATGCCGACAATCGCACCAACCGTGCAACTGCCGAGCGGTCAGCAGGTGGCCGAAAGTCAGATCTTTGACCAGGTGGTGACCCGCATGAGCGGCAGCTTTAACGGCGAATCGGGCAAGATGGTGCTGCGCCTGCAACCGGCAGAGCTGGGTTCCTTGAAGCTTGAGCTGGTGATTGAAGGTGACAAGGTCCGGGCCAGTCTGGTCGCACAGAGTCAGCAGGTTCAGGAAGTTCTGGAGCGTAACCTGCCGCAACTGCGCAGTGCTCTGGCGGAACAAGGGCTGAAGATCGACCAGTTTCAGGTCGATGTTGAGCAGCGCCAGCAGCAGGGCCAATTCGACAACCTGGCTCAGCAGCAGCAACAACGCGGTAGATCGCCGCAGCATTCAGTCTGGCAGCAGCAGTCGCCAGCTGAGGAGCAGATCATTCCGCTGGCCCATCTGATGAACAACGGTGGTGCCGGAATCAGTCTGCGCGTGTAGCAACTTATCAATCAGGAAGATGAGGTGACAGATGTCAGCAATCAGTGGGATCAATACCGGCGCAGCCGGCCTGACGTCCAATCTCGGGGCCAAAGAAACCTCGATGGGGAAAGACGATTTCCTCAAGCTGCTGGTCGCTCAACTGCAGAATCAGGATCCGATGAACCCGTCCGATCCGACTGAATTTACCGCGCAACTGGCGCAGTTCAGTCAGCTCGAGCAGTTGACCAACATGACCGAGAGTCTGGGCGGACTCAACCGGATGAGCGACGAAATGCAGAAGATGTCCGCGCTGTCGCTGATGGGGCAGGAGGTCATCGCCCAGTCCGATCAGTTCCAGTACAACGGCGGGCCGCTGGAGCTGGGTTATCGACTGCAATTACCGGCCGACGACGTCAAACTCTACGTGCTGAACCAGACCGGTTCGACCCTGGCGACGATCACGCCCAAACAGACCGCCGCCGGCCAGCATTTTATCGACTGGAACGGCACCAGCGACTTCGGCATGCCGCTGGCACCGGGAGACTATTCACTGGTTGTCAGGGCGGTGGATAAGGACGATCGCGTCATGAGCTCCGAAAGCCTGATCAAAGGGCGTGTTCAGGGGGTCGATATGAGCGGCGGTGGCTCGCTGCTTGAAACCAGCTCCGGAATCTTTGCCATGGATAAGATCGAGAGGGTCGGAGCCAGCCTATGACCGATCGGATCACCATTATCCCGCAACCGATCCATCCACCCCGTTCCAACCCGGCGGCGCGTACCAGAACGCAACCGGCAAGCGTCGGCAGCTTTGACCAGCTGCTGCAGAAAAAAATCGAGCAAACAGGGTTAAAGTTCTCCAAGCATGCGGTCGATAGGATGAACAGCCGCGGCATCGCCCTCAGCGCCGGTCAGCTGGAACGGCTGGAAAAAGCGGTTTCTCAGGTGGAAGCCAAAGGGGGGAAGGAATCCCTGGTACTAATTGATGACACGGCCCTGGTGGTGAGTGTCAAGAATGATACGGTGGTGACCGTTGTCGACAAGCAGCAGTTGAAAAACAACGTCTTTACCAACATCGACAGCGCCGTTATCGCCTAACCGAACCGGTCCTCTTCGAGGAGGTTCGCGAGCCAGCGTCCGATTGACGCGGCTCACACCTAAAGGAGTGACAAGATGGGTGTCTCCAGTTCTCTGTTCAGTGGTGTCTCAGGTCTGAATGCCAATGGTAACGCCATGAGCGTTATCGGTAACAACATCGCCAACGCCAATACCGTCGGCTTCAAGTCCAGCCGGACGGTCTTCGGTGACCTGCTCTCCAGCCAGATCTCCGGTTCCGGCGGCATCTCCCAAGTTGGTCGCGGCGTCGGCCTGTCGATTGTCGATAACGTTTTCAGCCAGGGAACCTTCGAAACCACTGAAAGTAATACCGACCTGGCGGTTGAGGGGGCCGGTTTCTTCATGGTCAGCGACCCGGCCAGCGGTAATGCGAGCAACAATTATACCCGCGCCGGGGCTTTCCGCTTCGATGCGAACGGCTATTTGGTCAACCCGGAAGGTTTCAATGTCATGGGCTACCAACTGGACGTCAATGGTAAAACCTTCGGTGACTTGGTGCCGATCTGGGCCAACACCCAGTCGTTCAGCCCGGCTGGCCCGACCGCCAATATTTCCCTGAACACCAATATCGATTCTGATTCGGTGTCTATCCCGGCAGGTTTTGACATTACTGACCCTTCCTCCACCTCACACTACGCGACTTCGATTCAGGTGTTTGACAGCCTCGGCAGTACCCACCTGATGACCACTTATTTCACTAAGACCTCCAACCAGAACTGGGAGTGGAACACCGTGGTTGATGGTGGAGAAGTGGCCGGCGGAACCGCCGGAACACTGGAACTGGTCGGTAACGGGGTGCTGAATTTTGACGCCAGTGGTGATCTGGATCTGGCCACTTCGGGGATCGGCAACCCGCTAGTGACCGCAGGAGTTTTTACGACCAACGCCGGGGCGCTTGACTGGACGAACGGCGCGGTCCAGACCCAGCAGATCACTCTCGATATGCAGACCACCCAGTACGCCAGTCCGTCGGTCGTGGTTTCGCAGGAGCAGGATGGTTTCGGTACCGGTACGCTGGTCAAGTTGAACATCGATAACGCTGGTAATGTGATCGGTAACTTTTCCAACGGTACCCCGCGTCTGCTGATGCAGCTGGCGCTGGCCAAGTTCAGCAACCCGGGCGCGCTGACCAAATCCGGCAACAACATGTTTGCCCAGAGTGGCAACTCCGGGCCACCGACTATCGGCACCGTCGGATCGGGGGTCGGCAACATCTTCACCAATGCCCTGGAGCTGTCGAATGTCGACCTGGCCCAGGAGTTCGTCAAGATGATCACTACCCAGCGCGGCTTCTCGGCCAATTCGAAGACCATCACCACTACTGACGAGATGCTGGCTGAGATCATCAACCTGAAGCGATAGGAATAACGGTCAAAATCATGACTTTTATGCTGCCGTTCCGCTAGCAAGCGGGGCGGCAGCTTTGTTTTAGCCATCCTAACAGGCTGTTTTTGCGATAGAAAAAAAACAATAAGACGGCTCTTATGAAGCTGGCACATAACCTGCTTGAGACCAGATTGTCGTCTGTTTTTCAACTGACTTTTGTCCGATGGCGTATTGGGGTACTTAAATGGATCTGGCAACTATAATCGGCTTATTAGCGGCATTCGGACTGATGATCAGCGCCATCGTTCAGGGCGGCTCACTGCTGATTTTCATCAATATCCCGTCGATCATCATTGTTTTCGGCGGAACCATTGGCACAGCGTTGGTGCACTATCCCTTCGGTGAGATTTTCGGCGCGTTTGGCGTGGTGCGCAAGGCCTTCTTTCACAAAGAAATGATTCCGTCCGATACTATCGGTCGGTTGATTGCTTATGCCGGCAAGGCGCGCAAGGAAGGGATTCTTTCGCTGCAGTCGGTGATGAACGAAATCGATGATGATTTCTTCCTCAAGGGGTTGCAGATGGCGGTCGACGGTCAGGAACCTGAATCGCTTAAGGATATGCTTGGGCGGGAGATCGAGTATGTCATTGAACGGCATGACAAGGGGGCCGAGATCTTTATCTCATTGGCGGCCTATGCCCCGGCAATGGGGATGATCGGAACCCTGATCGGTCTGGTGCAGATGCTGCAGACCATGGATGATCCCTCCTCGATCGGCCCGGCTATGGCAGTTGCCCTGTTGACCACCTTCTACGGAGCGGTTATCGCTAACGTTGTCTGTACCCCCATAGCCGGTAAACTCAAGCTTCGTTCTGCCAGTGAGGTGCTGAATAAAACCCTGGTGGCTGAGGGGATGAAATCAATCCTGGAAGGCGAAAATCCGCGTCTGATGGAGCAGCGACTTCACGCTTTTATCGCGCCCAATCTGCGTGAAAGCAACTTCGGGAAGTAGGGGGCAGGCGATGGCGAAAAAAGCGAAAAAACCTGCGGCGGGGGCGCCACTGTGGATGGTGACCTATTCCGATCTGGTCACCCTGCTTCTGACCTTTTTCGTGCTGCTGTTGTCGATGGCTTCGATGGATAAAATTAAATTCAGCAAGGCGGCAAGCTCTCTGTCCGGGGCCTTCGGCGTGATGGGCAGCAGCAACCAGACCACCATCAGTCCACCATCAGTGGTTACGTTCTCGCCGATTGATGATGATTTTACCTCGCGGGTCTACCGACGGTTGAAGACCAAATTACATGAATTGAAGCTGAACAAACAGATCAAGCTGGTCAAGGACCGGGGCGCGGTGGTGCTGCGGGTTGATGAGTCGGTATTGTTCGAATCTGGCGGGTCGACACTGAACCCTGCCGCTGATCCGGTACTGCGCAAGGTTGCCGAGCTGGTGCGGCCGCTGCCGCTGAACCTGAAGGTCGAAGGGCACACCGACGATCGTGGCGACGAACTGGCGAACTGGGATCTGTCGGTTGATCGGGCGGTGACGGTGCTGCGTTTTCTGGCCAGCAACCAGTTGGTTTCGCTGACGCGTATGTCGGCGACCGGTTACGGCTCGCAGAAGCCGCTGTTTCCCAACGCCAGTGACGAGGAGCGGGGCCTGAACCGGCGTGTCGAGTTCGTGCTCGAAAGCCAGGGCAGCCCGGATCAGGAGCTCCCCTACCTGATCGACGCCCGCGACCAGGCACCATTTTAGACGCTGCTGTGACGTAAAATTGACAGCGATCACCTAAGTTGCAAAGGACGGAAAATCATGGCCAAGAAAGAGACCGTGGAACAACCTGAAGCCGTTGGATCGAAAAAGAAACTGATCATCATTGCTGCGGCGCTGGTCGTGCTGATCGGCGTCGGCGTCGGGGTTTTTCTGTTCATGGGCGGTGAAGAAGAACCGAAGCTGTCGCCGGAGCAGGAACAGGCCGAAATGGAAAAGCAGGCCAAGATGGTCGGTCCGATGGTCAATATTGACACCTTCATCGTCAATATCCTTGATGACGAGGAGAGTCGTTACCTGAAGGCTTCGATCACGGTTGAAGTGGATGCCCCGGAAACGACCATGGAGATCGCCGAACGGATGCCGCAGATCAAGGATGCGATTCTGCTGCTGGTCGGCAATAAAACCTACGGCGAGCTGAAGGATCTGCAGGGCAAAATTCAGCTGCGTGCCGAGCTGCTTAACAAGATCAACAGCATCCTGGTCAGGGGCAGGGTCAAACGGATCTATTTCACCGATTTCGTTGTCCAATAGGGGCCACTGACGTGGAAAAGCTACTCAGTAAAGAAGAGATTTCGGAGCTCCTGTCGGCGATTCGCGGCGGCGAGGTCGAACTTGACCCGACCCCCGCGCCAGCGGGTGCGGTCGCCCCGGTCGGCGGACGTTCGGGCAAGGCGGCTAAAGCCGTTAGCGCCGAAGCCTGCAACCTGTTCGGCGCTGAGGGTCCTGAAGGCTGGAAGCTGGCAAACTTCGACCTGATCCTCGACAGCTTTGCCCGTAACTTTGCGATCTCACTGTCGAACCGCTTTCAGCGCCCGGTTAATGTCAAACTGGACGCCATGGAGTCGACCAGCTTCGAGCGACTGCTGCAGAAGCTCTCCGGCCGTGGCTCCATCGGTATCCTGCAGGTCGAGCCCTTAAGTGGCGGCGCGCTGATGATTTTTGATGAGCAGCTCTCCTTTTCGCTGGTCGAGATCGTGCTGGGTGGTTCATCCAATGCGGCGGTGATCGTCCCGCAACGCACCATGAGCGCGATCGAACTGAATGTGGTCAGAGAGGTTATCGGCTCCGCCTGTGCCGAGCTGGATAAAGGGTTCGCGCAGCTGGAGAAGACCAAGTCAACTCTGATCGATATTGTCAGCAACCTGAGGCTGCTCAACTTTGTCCCCCTCGAAGCCGGGGTGGTCGCAGCGAAGTTTCGGGTGGCCATCGACAAGCTCGAAGGGGATATCACCCTGGTTCTGCCGCATGCCGGCCTTGAGCCGCTGCAGAAAAAGCAGCAGCAGAAAGCGCTGCCGACCAGTTCGTTGCAGAACAGCAAGTGGCAGAAGACTGTCTGCGAAGAGCTGGGGAATATGGATGTCGAACTGCAGGCGAACCTGTCAGGAATCACGTTACGGGTCAGGGATATCCTCAATTTCAAGGTCGGCGATGTTATCGACCTTAACTGCAACCCCGACGCGCCGCTGCGGATCAAGATCGAGGGGCGGGCAAAGTTTTATGGTATGGCCGGTGTGCAGGGGCGGAAAAAAGCAATACGGATCATGGGGCGAATCCCCAACGGAGGATAGCAATGAGTGCAGAGACGCAAGATAAAAAAGTCACGGAACAGGCGAACATCAATGGCCGCGGCATCGATCTGCTGCTGGATATTCCGTTGCAGGTTTCGGTCGAGGTCGGCCGCTCGAGAATTCTGGTCCACGACCTGCTGCAGCTGCAGGAAGGTTCCTTGATCGAGCTGGACAAGCTGGCCGGCGAACCGCTCGATCTTTATGTCAACTCCCGTCTGATCGCCCGCGGTGAAGCGGTGGTGATCAACGATAAATTCGGTCTGCGCCTGACCGAGGTGGTCAGCCCGGCAGAGCGGATCGAGCAACTCGGATGAATACTCGGTTGCTGACACTGGCTCTGCTGTTGATGCCACAACTGGCGTTGGCTGCCGAGACGGCCAACGAGCCGAACCTGCTCTATGCGGCGCTGAAGATGGTCGCGGCGCTGGCGGTGATTATCGGCCTGCTGCTGCTATTGTTTGCGGCCAGCCGCAAAGGCTTCGGCATTTTGCCCAAGCAGCGCGGCGGAGCGATCAAGATTCTCGAGACCAAGCCGCTGGGCGGCAAAAAATTTCTCTGTCTGGTGTCGGTGCGCGGCGAAGACCTGCTGCTCGGTCTCAGCAACGAGCGGATTGAGTGTCTGAGCAAGTTCCCCGCTGCCAAAGAATTTTCGACAACGCTGCAGGAACAGCTGCAGGAGGAGCAGGCGTGAAACTGAAAACCGTTCTGTTGCTGATTCTGCTGCTGCTGCCGGTTGCCGCCCAGGCGCTGCCGACCATCACCCTGGGGGTCGGCAACGCGACCGAGCCGGGCGAGGTTTCAACTGCCCTGCAGGTCATTATTCTGTTGACCATTCTCTCGGTGGCACCGGCGATCCTGCTGATGACCACCGGCTTTACCCGGATCGTCATCGTGCTGTCATTTGTCCGTCAGGCCATCGGCACCCAGCAGGCCCCTTCCAACCAGATCGTCATTGGCCTGTCACTGTTTTTGACCTTTTTCATCATGGCGCCGGTTTACGATCAGGTCAATGAAACCGCCCTGCAGCCCTACCTGGAGAAAAAGATCAATCAGGAGCAGGCGATCACTGCAGCCTTAACGCCGGTGCGCGCGTTTATGTTCACCCAGGTCGGGGAAAAAGATCTGCAACTGCTGGTCGATATCTCCAAGTCGCCGCAGCCGGAGAATCAGGCCGATATTTCGCTGCTGACGCTGATCCCGGCGTTCATGCTGTCCGAACTCAAGCGCGCTTTTCAGATGGGTTTTCTGATCTTTGTCCCCTTTCTGATGATCGACATGATCGTCGCCTCGATCCTGATGGCGATGGGGATGATGATGCTGCCGCCGATTATCGTTTCGCTGCCGTTCAAGATCCTGCTGTTTGTGCTGGTTGACGGCTGGACGCTGGTGATCGGTTCCCTTGTGCAGAGTTTTGGCTAGGGGGGCGCATGAGTCCCGAATTCGTCATCAATATCGGCCGCCAGGCGATCGAAACCACCCTGATGGTGGCGGCGCCGATGCTGATCGCCGCCCTGGTGATCGGTCTGATCATCAGTATCTTTCAAGCCGCAACCCAGATCAACGAACAGACCATGACCTTCATTCCGAAGATCGTCGGGGTTTTTGTCACCCTGCTGATCTTCGCCCCTTGGATTCTGCAGAAAGTCAGCGCCTTCATCATCATGATTTTCGACCAGTTGCCGAATATCGGCCGCTAGGACCGCCATGGAACTGCCGGAATTTTCGCTGCCGATGATACAGGGATTTCTGATCTGTCTGGCCCGGGTCGGGTCGATGGTCGGTTCCATCCCGGTGTTCAGCGGCGGCCAGACCCCAGCGCAGCTGCGCGCCGGACTGGCGGTCCTGTTTGCCCTGGTCGCCTGGCCGGTAGTCGAAGGCTATATGCCGGCCGAGAGCTACGCCCCGCTGGAGCTGGGGGTGGTCATCGCCAAGCAGGTGATTCTCGGGCTGATGGTCGGACTGCTCGGGCAGCTGGTGTTCATGGCCGCCGAGTTCGCCGGCTCGCTGATCGGTTACCAGATGGGCTTTGCCGCTGCCAACGTCTTCGATCCAACCACCCAGCGGCAGGTCGCGCTGATCTCCCAGTTTCAGGGGGTGCTGGCGATCCTGCTGTTTCTGGCCCTCGATATCCACCACCTGTTTCTCGAGGCGATCGTCGCGTCGTTCGAGATGCTCCCCCCCGGCAAGCTGAACCTCTCCGGCGGCGCCATCCCTTTTCTGATTGATGTCGCCAACCATTCACTGATCCTCAGCATCCAGTTGGTCGCGCCGATCCTCGCCCTGCTGATGCTCTCCAACCTGACCCTCGGGGTCATGAGCCGGATTTTCCCGCAGCTCAACGTCTTCATGCTCTCCTTCCCGTTGAACATCGGTCTCTCCTTTATTGTCATGGGGCTGACCTTCGGCATCTTCGCCGAAACCCTCAGCCGAGAATTTTTCCAGCTTGCGGACCGCTTTTTGCAACTCTTCAACCTGCTGTGAAATTTTTAACCTGAACTGCCGGAATTTTGGCAGTCAGGCGTTAGCAGGACGTCGTTTATCGACCAGTGGAGTTGTTTATGGCCGAAGGTTCGGATCAAGAACGTTCAGAAGACGCGACCGGTAAACGGCGCGACGATTTTCGCAAAAAAGGGCAGGTGGCGCAGAGCAAAGAGGTCACCACCGCTGCGATGATGACCATGTCGCTGCTGCTCTGGGTTTTCTACGCCAAATATTTCTGGGCCGATCTGCATCTGCTGACGACCGGTCTTCTGCAGCGGGTGGCGGATTTTCAAGCCACGCCGCTGAGTACGATCAATCTGCTGTTCGAGATGGGGATCTTCGCCGGCCGTCTGCTCTGGCCGGTCTTCGCCCTGGCGCTGCTGGTCGGTTTCTTCTCTTCCTTTATGCAGGTCGGACCGCTCTGGTCGACCAAGGTCTTCGAGCCTGATCTCAGCAAATTCAACCCGATCAAGGGGATGGCCAAGTTCGTCTCCAAGCGTTCAGCGATCGAACTGGTCAAGTCACTGGCCAAAGTTTCGCTAATCGGTTTTGTCGCCTACAAAACCGTCAGCAATGAATTCGCGGTAGCGCTGACCCTGGTGCAGCTGGACCTCAACCAGACGCTGATATTTATCGCCCAGACCGCGTTTCTGGTTATGGCGAAAAGCTGCGGCATCATGATCGTGCTGGCCATCGTCGATTTTGCTTTCAGTCGGTATGAGATGGAACAGAAGATGAAAATGACCAAGCAGGAAGTCAAGGAAGAGTCCAAGGAGACCGAAGGGGATCCCCAAGTCAAGTCGCGGATCCGCTCAATGCAGCTGCAGATGGCGCGCAAGCGGATGATGGCCGAAGTGCCCAAGGCCGACGTTGTCATCACCAACCCGACCCACTTTTCA
>DATCYW010000011.1:0-9952 GCA_036526255.1 Malonomonas sp.
GTTGAAGAGGCTGCGGTGAATCTGGCTCAGGCGCGGGTCGAGTTCGGTCTCCGTAAGGCACAGCGAAACGAAGATCTCTACAAAAAACAGCTGATTTCACTGCATGAGAAGGATGAACTTGAAACAGAAATCCAGTTGGCGAAACTGGAACTGGCTGAGGCTGAAGAGCGTTTGAAGCTGAGAACGATCCGCAGTACGATAAATGGTGTGGTGGTGGAACGCAACGGTGCTGAAGGCGAATATGTCGGCGAGGATTCGTTTCTCAGGGTCGCCCGGCTGGACCCATTGTATGTTGAGGTCGTGGTGCCGGTGATCTATCTGGGCATGATTGAAAAGGGCAAATTTGCCAAAGTGATTCTGGAAGAGCCGTTGGGTGAAAGTCATCGGGCAAAAATAGTCATCGTTGATCAGCTGATCGACGCCGCCAGCGGCACTTTTGGAGTTCGGCTTGAACTGTCGAATTCGAAGCTAAAGTTGCCTGCCGGTCTAAAGTGCCAGGTTGTTTTTTAAATTCTGTATCGTTCTCGTTAGAGCAAGCGCTTTACTGGCGAAAATGAAGATTATTGCTACACTGTTCACATCATGCGGGTTTGTCTGAAATCACTTAAGGAGTCTGTTGATGAGCGATGAAAAACAAAAATCAGAAGAGCATACAGATGTTGGCCTGTATCAGAAAATGGCTGATCGTGCTGCTGAGTTGATGAAAGAAGGGCGACGGACTTTGGACGAGGCGTTGAAGAAATCCAGCGAAGAAATATCTTCCGGGGGGGATTACACCCGCGAGCAGGCCGAGAAAATTGGTAGTTTTCTGCGCCGTGACCTGACCGAAGTCGGCAAGAAGGCCAAGCAGGCGCGCGACTCGGTTATTGAGGCTGTCGAGCCGCACCGCATGGTTGCCGGTGTGCAGAGTGGTCTGTCAAAACTGCTGAGAACTGCCGCGGATGTGCTCAGTGATGTGGCTGATAAATCTGAACACGGGCTTGAGTTTAAAACCGGCGAAGTGACCAGCCCCGGAACTTTGACCTGCAAGGATTGCGGTAAGGAGATGCATTTTAAATCGACAGTTCGAATTCCACCTTGCGCGCAGTGTCACAAGACCGTCTTTCGAAAGTCTTACTAGTCATAAGTTGTTTTAAAATAGGCTGTTATATAAAAATGCTCACAATTTACTTGTGGGCATTTTTTATGACATAAACCTTAAGGAAATACAGGGCAGGGGTTAAACCTTGCGGCGCTGGTCGAGAAACAGGTTGCTGCCCTGACGGGCTTTGGCGGCTTTTTTGGTTTCGGTGCAGATATCGATTATTTCCAGTGGCGTGGATATCCGTCGCTGGGTCAAGTCGATTGCGCCAAGGCTGAGGCTGATCAGCGGATGCTTTCGGCTTTTTCCTGCCCGATCAATTGCGATAACGTGGCCTCTTTGCACATCTTCGGCTGTGTAGAATTCGTGGATACCAGTATCGATACGGCGGATAACCTCATTGGCAACCATGGTACATTTGTCTGCCGGCACGATGATCACGAAGTCATCACCGCCGATGTGGCCGAGAAATGAATCGGCACAATCCGCAACCTGCAACGCGACCCGAATCACGTTGGCGGTAAAAGTAATGATATTGTCGCCTTGCGCGAAACCGTAGATATCGTTGTAAACCTTGAAATTGTCGAGGTCTGCGTAGATGACAGTCACCGCGGCGCCGGTCTCAACGACCTTTTTCAGTTCGTTCAAGATGCTGGTGTTACCAGGCAGGCCGGTATTTGGGTTCGCATCCAGGGCGAGCTGGTTGAGACGTTTCAGCTCTTTGATGGCGATGCTGAGTGTCAGCTGGTTCTTTATGCGGGCTTTCACCGTCGGTGCGTTAAAGGGTTTGGTAATGTAGTCGACTGCGCCGGCTTCAAACCCTTTTGCTTCGGCGGAGACATTATTCAGACTGGTGATAAAGATGACAGGGAGCGAGGCCGTTGTGTCGTGCGCCTTCAGTTTGCGACAAAGCGCAAAGCCATCCCCGTCGGACAGGGTTGTCTCAAGTAGCAACAAGTCGATATCTTCCTGTTGCAGTCGCTTGAGAACCTCCTGTGCCGAGGTTGCCGTCACCACATGATAGTCATCCTTTAAGGTACCAATCAGGGTGGCCTGATTGAAAAATTGTGGGTCGGCGATGAGAATCCGTTTTTTAGCTGCTAAGGTCATGGCGGATCTCCTGATTTGCCAGTTTTGCGTGCGTAGATGACATCCTGTGCAGGCATTTTTCAGTTGCCGGTCAGCCATGAATTCTGATTCGGTTGGCAACCAGCTGTCTACATGCTATATCAACCTGATTACTGATCGTCTGATGTCTTGGATTAGTTAAGATTTTTGTACGCGAGTCGAACTGATTGGCTAATTTTTTATGAAAGTTCGTAGAAATCGGTCAATGCTCGGTGTTTGCTTTGTTGCTTCAATTGTTCTCATCGTGAAAACTGTTACATAAGTGGCTGATATATGGTAGCAATAAATCCAGTCGAGCTTATATTCGGTACGTATCGCAGAGAGGTTCTCGCTCTGCTGTTGTTGCGTCCAGAAGAGCGTTATTACGTTCGTGAGATCGCGCGTTTGACCGGTATTGTGCCCGGCTCGTTACATCGCGAGCTGAAACTGTTGGCGGCAGCGGGGTTGCTGGTCAGGCAGCAGCGTGGTAATCAGGTGGTCTATTTCGCCAACACCGAGAGCCCGATCTATGCGGAGCTTGCGGCGATATTTCGTAAAATGGTCGAGCCGACCCTGTTTGATCCGATCATGCCGACGAAAATTGTTGAGTTTGAACCACAAACGCTGCCAACTTTCGATCCGCAGTCGGTAAAGCAGCTGTTCGCTGCGGCACAGCGCAATCTGGTCGATGCCGGGGTGTCATCAATCAGTCTTGGACTGCGTTTTGATGCTGCCTATAAGGCCTTGATGCAGGCGGCACTTGTGCTCATGGTTATCAGCAATGCGCAACCCTCCAGGGTGAATAATGCCATTCTGTCGCTTGTCTCGGCTGAAAAGCTTGAAGCACTCGATGCCTTACGGCGGCGCAGAAGTCACGCGGATTATGGTGGCGCGCCGGTCAGTATGGTTGCTACCGACGCCTGTATCCTTGATGCTCGTGAATTGATTCAGAAAGTGAAGGCTTTTCTGCAGGATAATCATCCCGATTGTTTATAGCTGCTCAAAATTTGTCTCTCGCGAACTTGACCCGTTTGTTCTTGCCGATGCGATATTTATTAAGGTGTTTATGACTCTTGCATATTCTGTCTGTGCTGTTCTTGGTGGTCTGGCTCTGTTGGTCTGGAGTGCCGATCGTTTTGTCGAAGGAGCGGCCGCGACTGCCCGCCATGCCGGGATGCCGTCACTGCTGATTGGCATGGTGATCATCGGTTTTGGTACTTCGGCACCCGAAATGGTTGTCTCGGCCATCGCCGCAACCCAGGGAAATCCAGGGCTGGCTTTAGGTAACGCCTATGGCTCCAATATCGCCAATATTGCTTTAATTCTTGGATTTACCGCCATTGTCAGCCCGATTGCGGTGAGGTCGAGTGTCCTGCGAAAAGAATTGCCGATTCTGTTTGCTGTCACCCTATTGGCTGCCTGGCAGCTGCTGGATGGTCATATCGACCGTTTTGAAGGTTGGGTGTTGCTGGCGGTTTTTTCGGTCTTTATGGGCTGGTCGATCTTTCAGGGACTGCGGGACCGGCAGGACAGTCTTGAGGCGGATATCGATATTCAGCTTGAGATCGATCCGATGCCGCTAAAAACCGCCCTTGTCTGGTTGTTTGTCGGCATGATCATGCTGGTGGTCAGCTCACGGATTCTGGTCTGGGGAGCGGTGGATATCGCCCGCGCCTTCGGTGTGAGCGATCTGATTATCGGTCTGACGGTGGTCGCCATCGGCACGTCCTTGCCAGAGTTGGCCTCAAGCCTGGCCGCCGTACGCAAGGGTGAACACGATCTTGCCGTAGGCAACGTGATCGGTTCGAACCTGTTTAATACCCTCGCGGTCGTCGGCATTGCCGGAACCATCCATCCGATGCAGGTCGGCGCCGAAGTTCTGTATCGCGATTGTGCGATCATGGGACTGCTGACATTGACCCTGTTTGCCGTTGGTTACGGCTTCCGTGGTCCCGGCAGAATCAGTCGAGCTGATGGCGTGCTGCTGTTGAGCGTTTATATTGGCTACACCGGTTATCTGGTCTCGCAAGTTCTTGCCGCCCTCTGAGTCAGATTTTAGAAAATCCTGCCCCATGAAGCCTTCCCGGATATTTGCTGAGAAAGTTAACTAACAGGGTTGACTTTTATCGCCACATGAAGCAAATTCTCTAATTATGGATAACAGGCGAACGATCGACGACATTGACCTTCAGATTCTGCAGATTCTTCAGGAAAAAGCGCGAATCCCGAACGCTGAAGTTTCCAGGCAGATTTCCATGGCGCCATCTGCGGTTCTTGAACGGATCCGCAAGTTGGAAGAGCGCGGAATTATCGAAGGGTACGAAGTTCGCTTAAACCCGGTTGAGTTCAATCAGGGCTTGACGGCCTTTATTCAGGTGGTCGCCAATCGTGCCGGCAATGGCCGTCTGGCTCAGGAGTTGGCTGAGATTACCGGTGTCCAGGAGGTTCATCAGGTGGCCGGTGAAGACGGTTATCTGTTGAAGTTACGCGTAGCCGATAACGCCGAACTTGGCTTGATTCTACGCGATGAGTTAGCCGCGCTACCCGGCGTACAGGCTACCCGTACGACGATTGTCCTGAATACGATCAAAGAGACGCGAAAGTTAGATTTAAACCGTTAATCAAGTAGTTAAGGAGTAATAGTTATGCCAATGTCTGACAGTTTTAAAGAGCGCTTGTTTCCGAACCTTGAGCAGATTTCCGCCCACTACGGCACTCCTTTTCATATTTATGATGAGCAGGGGATCCGTGAAACCGGCGCCGAGCTGAAAAAAGCTTTTTCCTCGGTCGATGGTTTTCGTGAGTACTATGCGGTGAAAGCGCTGCCGAATCCACGTATTCTACAGTTGATGAAGGAGATGGGTTTCGGCTTCGACTGCAGTTCGATCCCCGAATTGATCATGAGCCGCGAGCTGGGTGGCCGTGGCGAAGACATCATGTTTACCTCGAACAATACCGATCAGGCTGAATTTCAGATGGCTGCCGCCGAAGGTGGTTGCGTTCTGAATCTGGATGATATCTCCCTGATCGACAAGGTTCCAGTGTTCCCCGAGCTGATCTGTTTCCGCTACAATCCAGGCCCGCGCCGGACTGGTAACATTATCATCGGCAATCCGGTTGAAGCCAAGTACGGTGTCACCCATGAGCAGGTGGTCGAAGCCTATCGTAAGGCTCAGGCTCGCGGCGCCACGCGTTTCGGCTTGCATACCATGGTGGCCTCGAACGAGCTCGATTACACCTATATGGTCGAGACTGCACGGATGGTGCTTGAGCTGACCGCGTTGGTCGAGAAAGAGCTGGGAATCCGCTTTGAATTCGTCAACATCGGCGGTGGTTTCGGGATTCCGTACAAGCCGGGTCAGGCGCCGCTGGATATTGCTAAAATGGCGCAGGAAATCACTGCTCAGTTCGACGCTTTCCGTACGCAGCACGGTTTCGCGCCGCGCATGTATATGGAGAGCGGCCGTTTTATGACCGGCCCGCATGGTTGCCTGGTGACGACCGCCATCAACCACAAGGATACCTACCGCAAGTACGTCGGCGTCGATGCCTGCATGTCATCGCTGATGCGTCCGGCCCTTTATGATGCCTACCATCACATCGACGTGCTCGGCAAATCACCGGCGCAAACGACGGAGGTTTATGATGTCGTCGGCTCTCTGTGCGAGAACAACGACAAGTTCGCCGTTCAGCGGGAACTGCCAAAGATTGAAGAGGGTGACCTGGTGGTGATGCACGACACCGGCGCGCATGGACATGCGATGGGTTTTCAGTACAACGGTCGCCTGCGGCCGAAAGAGCTGTTGCTGCGGGTTGACGGCACAATCGAGTTGATCCGGCGTGAAGAGAAGGTTGAGGATTACTTTGCAACCCTGAAGTTTGCTGAAAAGACCTTCGTCCCCAGCGCATCCTGATTCTTGTCGGAGCAGCGGAGCAGGGCATTGAAAAAACCGATCGGCCCCTTGCGGGTGGAGTCGCTGGTGAATGGCGGCACGGGGATTGTCCGTGCCGATGGACGGGTGATTTTTGTCCCGCAGGTGGTGCCGGGCGATGAAATTATCATCCGCGTACGCAAAGAGAAAAAGCGCTACGCTGAAGCCGAACTGATCGAAATTGTTAAACCCTCTGCCCAGCGTCGCGTTATGCCCTGTCCGGTCGCTGCCGATTGTGGCGGTTGTCAGTGGCAGCAGCTGCCTTACGCCGATCAGCTTCGCTGGAAACAGCAGCTGTTTCATGACACGCTGATTCGCCAATGTTCAGTCGATGCCGGTCTGTTACTGCCGATTGTTGCCGCTCCTGACGAATGGCATTACCGCAGTCGTGTGCAGATTAAATGTCAGCTGACGTCTGCGGGCTTTATCTGCGGTTTTTTTAAACCGAAAAGCCATTTCGTTGTGGCGATGGAACGCTGTCCGGTCATTGCCGAACCCTTGAATGATCTGTTGGGCCAGTTGCGTCCGTTGCTCGGGCAGTCCGTTTTTGCCGGGCAGATTGATCAGATCGATCTGTCGGTTGGCGATTGTCAACGTCGCCGTGCAGTCGTTCACTATCAGGGCGCAGATGTCGTCGGCTTGACCGAACTTCTCCTGCAAATCAAGGCGGATGAGAAGCTCGAATTGTTGATTCAGTCCGGTCGTAGTGGACGGTTCATTCCGGTTAGCGGAGCAGGTGATTTGACGATTAACGTCGATGAACCGCCGCTCTCTTTAAGTTATGCCGCGGGCGGTTTTGCCCAGATCAATCTCGCCCAGAACCGTCAATTGCTGAAAGCTGTTATTGCCGCCGCCAATTTGACCGGAAGTCAAAGGGTCCTCGACTTGTATTGCGGCATGGGGAACTTTTCGCTACCGCTTGCGCGCAGGGCACGGCAGGTCTGTGGTGTCGAAGACTATTCGGCATCGATTGAGATGGCACGCCGTAATGCCGTCCAGAATCAACTTGAAAATCTCCTGTTTTATGCGCAGCCCGCTGAAGGAATGTTGTCACTGTTGGCTCGTGAAGAGAAATTTGACCTGCTGCTGCTTGATCCACCCCGCGCTGGTGCTTTTACTCTGATGGACGAACTGCTGGCAATGCCGGTTCCACGCGTAATCTATGTCTCTTGCGATGCCCAGACTCTGGCGCGTGACTTGAAAGTCATCATAAATGGTGGCTATCGGCTGGTTTCTAGTGAGCCCTTCGACATGTTCCCCCAGACCCACCACGTTGAAAGCATCAGCGTGCTTGAATATTGTCGATAATTGCCCATTCCAGTTGTTTTTCTTGCAGTTGCACGACTGGGATAATATGATTACTTTTTCTTGCAGTACGACCAGATAGAAAATATCTGCTCTTTTTTTGTGCAAGGCATGTTTTTTCTGCATAACAAATACTCAGTTATTATTTGAGTAGTTCAATCTCTTTTGCCTGCACTGCTGCTGTTCTTCTATCTTGCTGAAAAATAACAATAAAATATTTTCGAATCTATTGGTTTGAATGGCAAACTCTTTGCAAATTGCCAAGGCGGCTAGATAGGGAGCACGTTGGAATAAGCGTCCAGCTCCACTAACCCATGTTTTCGGAGGATAGCGAATATGCGTAAAGTTGAGGCGATCATCAAACCTTTCAAGCTTGACGAAGTTAAGGAGGCCCTGAATGAGATCGGCATCCAGGGGATTACGGTCAGCGAAGTAAAGGGTTTCGGCCGCCAGAAGGGGCACACTGAGCTATATCGGGGTGCAGAATATGTTGTCGATTTTATCCCTAAAATCAAGATGGAAATCATCGTCGCTGACGAGCTGGCCGCTCAGGTCGTTGATACGATTGCCGAGGCAGCCAAGACCGGCCGAATCGGTGATGGAAAAATCTTTGTCACGCCGATTGACGAAGTCGTGCGGATCCGTACCGGAGAGCGTGGCGAAGACGCGCTTTGATTTAGTTTTTATTTTCAGTCGTTGTTTCGTAATACCACCAGCCTATCAAAGGAGATATTGTTAATGACCCCGAATGATGTAGCTAAGTTTGCAGAAGAGCATGACGTAAAGTTTGTCGATTATAAGTTTCTCGATTTTATCGGTATTTGGCAGCATTTCACCACACCGATCCGTGAGTTCAGTGAAGAGATTTTCGAAGAAGGTATCGGCTTTGATGGTTCATCGATCCGCGGTTGGCAGCCGATTCATAACTCGGACATGCTGATCATGCCCGATCCGACCACTGCCAAGATTGACCCGTTCATTGAAATGACCACCCTGAGCCTGATCTGTAACATCATCGATCCGATTACCCGTGAAGGTTACTCACGTGACCCACGCTTCATCGCTTCCAAGGCAGAAGCCTACCTGAAGTCGACCGGTATTGCTGATACCGCCTACTTCGGGCCAGAGCCTGAGTGTTTTGTCTTTGACGACGTGCGCTATAATTCGACCTCCAACGAGTCTTTCTATTCCGTCGATTCGGTTGAAGGTATCTGGAACACCGGCCGCGAAGAGTTCCCCAACCTGGGCTACAAACCGCGCCACAAGGAAGGTTACTTCCCTTGTGCCCCGACAGACAGTATGGTCGATCTACGCAACGAGATGATGATGGTTCTGCAGGAAGCCGGTCTGCATATTGAGTGTGGACATCACGAAGTTGCTACTGGTGGGCAGATCGAAATCGATATGCGTTTTGACAGCCTGCTGGCGATGGGTGACCATCTGCAGTGGTTCAAGTACATCATCAAGAATGTTGCATTCCGCAATGGCAAGACTGTGACCTTTATGCCGAAGCCGCTTTACGCCGACAACGGTTCTGGTATGCACTGCCACCAGTCGTTGTGGAAAAATGGCAAGAACCTGTTTGCCGGTGATGGCTACGGTGGTCTGTCTAAGATGGCCATGTACTACATCGGTGGTATCATGAAGCACGCCAAGGCTCTCTGCGCTTTCACTAATCCGACCACCAACAGCTACAAGCGTCTGGTCCCTGGTTACGAAGCACCGGTCAACCTGGCTTACTCCAACCGTAACCGTTCGGCGTCGTTGCGGATTCCTGTTACCAACAATGAAAAAGCCAAGCGTGTTGAGTACCGCACTCCCGATGCTGCCGCCAACGGCTACCTGGCCTTTGCGGCTCAGTTGATGGCCGGTCTTGATGGTATCGAGAACAAGATTGATCCAGGTCAGCCACTCGACAAGGATATCTACGGTCTCTCACCTGAAGAGCTGAAAGAAATCCCATGCGTTGCTTACACCCTGGATGACGCTCTCAATCACCTTGAGCAGGATCACGACTGGCTGCTCAAAGGCGACGTCTTCACCAAGGATGTTATCGAGATGTGGGTCAGCTACAAGCGTGAAGCTGAAGTGAATCCGGTGCGGATGCGTCCATGTCCGGAAGAGTTTGCACTTTACTTCGACTGCTGATTTTAGTTTTACCGATAAGCAAAAAGCCCCCGATAGACTCGGGGGCTTTTTTTTGTGGTGCGCCCGGCAGGGCGCGTGGTGCGGAAGCACCATCCATTCAACTGTGGTGGTTGAATGGTGACTTGGAGGTGAAAGTCCTCTGCGGACCCTGATGACGGGAACCGCTAGCTGAACGGCAAGGGTGTCCACCGCGAGGAGGAATCTGAAGGAAGCCACAGGCAAAATCCTGGCCCGACGAACAGAAATCACATACGAGGCAGTTCCATTCGGGCGAGAAGGCCATTATCTTCAAAGCCCAATAGTCATCCGGGAGGGTGGGGCTGTAAATGTGGCGGGTGTATGGGATGAAGGTCGCGCGCATTACCCGGGGAGATCTGTC
>DATCYW010000012.1:0-14429 GCA_036526255.1 Malonomonas sp.
GAGCTTCGGCCAGACGTAAAAACTCCGCAACAATTCCCAGCAGAAGCTCTTTCATCCCTTCAAATTCTTCGACCGCTTTTTCGAGGTTAATCGGCACCCGTTGCAGGTTTTCGGTTTCAACCGGCGGGTTTCCTGCGGCGACGGGCTCGACCTGACCCTGCGTCCGGTCGCTGCTGGCCAACCATTTCTCCACCATCTGTAGCAATTCGGTCTTATTCAACGGTTTCGTGATGTAATCATCCATACCGGCCTGCAGGCACTTTTCTCTGTCCCCCTGCATGGCCAGGGCCGTCATGGCGACAATTGGAATTCTTCCGACGCCGGCAGGCGTCTCCTCCAGCAAGCGGATTGCCTGGGTGGCCTGATAGCCGTCGACAGTCGGCATCTGTACATCCATCAGAATAAGATCGTAACCGCCCTGCTGATATGCCTCAATCGCTTCTGCGCCGTCATTAACAACTTCGACCCGGTGTCCGGCACTCTGCAGGTAGACCTGGGTGACTTTCTGATTGGTCGGATAATCGTCGGCAACCAGGACACGCGCCACGCACTGAAGACCAGAGGGGATGTCTGCAACGGTAGTAACTGGATGACTGTCATTCTGCCTTTTCGCCTGATTGAGCAGCAGCGTAAACCAGAACTCGCTCCCCTGCCCCAGCTCACTGTTGACACCGATCTCGCCGTTCATCATTTCAACCAGCTGCTTGGAAATACTGGTTCCCAGTCCGGTGCCACCGTACTTTCGGGTTGTGGTGCCGTCGGCCTGCGTGAACTTCTCGAAAATCAGTGGTTGCTGCTCTTTTGAAATACCGATGCCCGTATCGGAGACCGAAAAGTGCAGCCGCACCTGCTGATCGGCAACCTTCGCTGCGGCAACGCTCACCTTTACCGCAATCTGCCCGCCTTCCGGGGTAAACTTCAGTGCGTTACCGCAAAGATTGATCAGGACCTGCCGAATTCTGGTCGGGTCACCAATGAGCTGTCGGGGGACATCTGGTGCCAGCAGAGTCGTAAAGTTGAGCTGTTTCTGCTGCGTACGGTACCTGAAAGGCTCGGCAAAACTGGCCAACAGACCAGCAAGATCAAACGAAATTTCTTCCAGAGATAATTTTCCCGCTTCGATTTTCGAAAGATCGAGAATGTCGTTGAGCAGATTATTCAGATTATCTGCCTCTGAGCGAACGGTTTCCAGAACCGCGCGTTCCTGACTGTCCAAGCCGCCGCTCAGCGCAATCTCAGTCATGCCGATAATGCCGTTCATCGGCGTGCGGATTTCATGACTCATGTTCGCCAGAAACAGGCTTTTTGCTTCGTTGGCCTTATCCGCTGTTTCTTTGGCCTGCTGCAGCTCAACTTCGTTACGCTGGCGCTCCTCAATGTGTTTCATCAACGGCATCACCAGCAGCCAGTAAAACACCGGCGCCAGAATCATGACAAGCAGGGTCGAATCGAGAAAGGCCTCGGTCCACATGGGGATATCGGGCCAGGCACTGAGCAACAACATCACCAGCCCCTCGGCGAAGAAAATCAGGATTGCGATCAAGACCGGCGCAATGTACGGAGAACGGTAGATAACCGAGAGCTTATCGTCAGACAGAATCACCCTGTCCGTCTGTCTCAGCATCAGCGCATTGGTCAGCAACAGAAACAGAATGATGATCAGAAAAGTCGCCAGCGAAGCATTGGAGACGGTCTGGTTAATCCTCTCCTCCTGCTGCGTGATGTCGTAATAAACCTCTGCCGCGCCGATGAATTTACCGCCATCCATGATCGGCACGTAGGTTTCGACCACAGCCGTCGTGAACTGTGCCCCTTCAGAGGTTCTGCCACCATCCTTTTCCACCACCTTGGTGAATTTCTGCCCCTTGGCGACCAGCTGATGAAAATAGTCATTTGCGTTGAGATCACCGATCTCCTGCGCATCGGAGGAATAGACGATCGTGCCGTCAGGGGAAAAAAACTTGAGTTTTGCCACGTTCAACGGCTGTTTCAAATCCTCGAGCCGTTCGCGCTGGTCTTCGATGTTTTTTAGTATCTGACCGTCGCTGACGATGGTCTCGGCAAAAAAGCCGACGATCCGCTCGGCATCCAACTCAGTATTCTGAATGATGACGTTTTTGAAAGATGGCAGGATGTAGTAGATGTTGACCAACGGAAAAAGAACCGCGATCAGGGAGGAAATGATAACCAGATACTTGGTTTTTGACGAATTCATAATTCCCCACGACAATAATTAGTATCCACAAACAATAAAGGTACAGCGGATGGCTGTCAACAGGATATTTACTAACACTAATAAGAAGTAGTTATAATACTGTGGTTTTTTCGCAGAGATTTATGAATTGCCAGGTTCATTTTTCGACTCCTATGATTTTCCTGCCCGAGAAAAACGTCAATCTGCTAATCTTTGCCTATACTTCCAATTTCAATGAGCGATGGAGCCACTTTGATGTCTGACCAACCAAACGATCAACCGATCTTCGTTGCCGGTGCCGGGGGTTATATCGGCGGCCGCCTGCTGCCGCGCTTGCTGGCCGCAGGCTACCGGGTACGCGCCCTGGCCCGCAGCCCCGAGAAATTACGCAACCGGCGCTGGGGCAAACACCCCAGACTTGAAATCATCCACGGTGACATCCTCGACTACCCCACGCTGCTACAGGCGCTGGATGGCTGCCGGGCCGCCTACTACCTGGTTCACTCGATGAACCCCGCCGTAGATGATTTTTCCCACACCGACCGGGTCGCGGCGATGAACATGACCAAGGCGGCGACTGCGGCGAAGTTGCAGCAGATCATCTATCTGGGCGGATTGGGTGAAGAAGGCAGCGGCCTGAGCCACCATCTGCAGTCGCGCAGCGAGGTTGGGCAATTGCTGCAGCTGGGAGCGGTTCCGGTGACCATTCTGCGTGCGGCGATGATTATCGGTTCGGGCAGCGCCGCCTTCGAAATCCTGCGCTACCTGGTCGACCGATTGCCGGTGATCTTAACCCCGCGCTGGGTCGACACCCCCTGCCAGCCGATCGGCGTACGCAACGTGCTGCACTACCTGATAAGCTGCCTTGAATGCCCGGAAACATTGGGTGAAACTTTCGACATCGGCCAGCCGGAAATTGTCACCTATAAACAGCTGATGGAAATTTACGCCGATGAAGCCGGCCTGCCTAAACGCCTGATCATCCCGCTGCCGTTTCTCACCCCACGGTTAAGTTCCTACTGGATTCACCTGCTGACGCCTGTTCCGGCCGCATTGGCGCGCCCCTTGACCGAAGGGCTGAAGAACCCGGTCATCTGCCACGACAACCGGATTGCCGAACTGCTACCGCAAGAACTGTTCGACTGTCGCAAGGCAATCCATTTGGCGCTGCAGCGGCAGAAAGACCACGAAGTGGAAAGCTCCTGGAGCGATTCGGGACCGATTCACCCGTCGGAATGGAGCCTTCCCGGCGATCCGTCCTGGGCGGGAGGGAAGATGTTCAGCGACTCACGCCGGGTTGTGATCGCGGCAAAACCCGAAGAAATCTGGCCGGCCCTGGCGGCCATCGGTGGCGAAGTCGGCTGGTACTATGCCAACTGGCTCTGGCAACTGCGCGGCATTATCGATCGGGTCTTCGGCGGGGTCGGTTTAAGTCGTGGCCGGCGCGACCACAAGGAGATTTACCCCGGTGACGCGCTGGATTTCTGGCGGGTGATTGATGCCGAGCAACCGCAGCGCCTGCTGCTGAACGCCGAAATGAAACTGCCGGGCGAAGCGGTGCTCTATTTCACCCTGCACCAGCAGGATGAAAGCCACACTGAACTGCGGCAGATTGCGCATTTCCTACCGCGCGGCCTGCTCGGGCTGGCGTACTGGTACGCGGTGACACCTTTTCATAATTTTGTGTTTGACGGGATGTTGCGCGGGATTGCCAAGGCGGGGAATACCCCGATCGTTTCGGGGCCGGAACGTTATAAAGAAAAGAAAAAGCCTGATTAATCGGGCAGCGCCAAAAATCAGACGTCGCCGCTCTGCTGAAAAAAGCTGATAATTTTTCTGAACTCGGCCTCAACCTGACGAATGGTCGGAGCGATGAACTCCTCCTTCAATTTCAGTTCTTCCCAGGCCTTCATTTGAAGTGGCGGCAGTTCGTTGACCAGATTCACTTCATGACCAGTCGCGTGCGCCAGAAAATCGGCGACATGCGCCAGACAGGCTTCGGGCGCATAATGCACCGATGCGGGGGAATGGTGGCCACCGATCATCCGGGTCACGGGGGTTGGCAACCGCCAGCGCATCGCCAGCAATTTACCGAGAATACTGTGGTCGGTCTGCAGGGTTTCCTGTTCGGCCCGATAGTTCGGCAGCTGCTCACTGAGCCCTTTGGCAATCGCGCGGCCATACTTATCCGGCATCCGGTCCAGCATCACCAATCGGCCGATGTCGTGCAACAAGCCACCGGTAAAGTAAATTTCATTCCCCGGCAGTCCAAGGTGGCCAGCGAGAATTCGCGCAAACAGGCCACAGCGGATGGAATGCCGCCAGAAGGAATCCATACTGATCATTTGCGGCGGAATCCCGCCGAACTGCTGCCGCACATTTACATTCACCGCCAAGTTGGTCAGATCATCGGTTCCAAGCAATGAAACCGCGCGGGTAACCGAATCGACCTTCTCCGAAAAACCGTAAGAAGGGCTGTTGACCATCCTCAGTAAGCGGATCGAAAGGTTGGCATCTTTGCTGACTGCTTCAGCGACCTGCGCAGAAGAAGAATTTGGGCTGTTGATCGCCTGTACGATCCGGGCGTAAACCGACGGCAAACAGAACAGCTCGACATCGCCAAGCAGAAGCTGCGGCGCACTTGGCGGTGGCTGTTGCGGATTGGTTTCGGCCGGCAGTTGATCGGCAGAGCAATTCACGGGGCTCCAGCCCCGCTGCAACCGCTTGGCATAGAGGTTGACCGTGTGCCGAAAAATGGTCGCAAGCGGCTCTTTGCTCAAATCGTTAAGATGACAGCGGCGGTACAGGTAGCCTTCTGCCCGGTCAACAAATTGAGCGATCTCGGCTTGCAGCTGCTGGTACTCCTCGCCCAGGCTGGCTTCTGTGATCGCGACCTCGACAACCCCCCACCCCTTCAGGCGCTGCAGATGATCCTGTTGCAGCGGCATGCCCGCAGCCAGCACGAAGAACCCCTTGGGCGTAAACAGGTCCTCCGCCAGAATCATGCCTTCGGTCAGGTCATCGATATAAACAAGAGCCAAAACGGAACCCTTTACAGAAGAGAATAGGAAAGATAAAACCTTTGAATATCAGCAGAGTATAGAGAACATTACGGTGGGGCACAAGAATTAATTAACAGAAGCTAAACATTGCCATTCGAACATCGCGAAGTCTGGCAAAAAATCAACGCTGGCCAAGATAGCTCTCAACAATAGTGTCGTAGGGACTTTTTCCATTTGTCCCGGGTCGCTTCAACCGATCTAATGCCTGCTGCAGATGGGTGACCAGCTGCGGCTCGACATCCCGGTGCAGAGCGATATACAGCATTGGCTGCCTGAGGATATAGACGGTTTCAAAATCGTTCGGGTCAAAGCCGTTTTCCAGCATCAAATACTGCGCGGTCTGAACATTAAAGGGGAACAGGTCGATCCGGCCGGACTGCAGTTTTCTGATATTCATCTCCGGAGTTGGCACGCGATCCAACTGCTCGATATTGGCACCCGCCTGCACCAGCAGCTGCTCCGGTGCTCCGTCCCTGACCGTGCCGATACGGTAATTCGCCAGATCGGCGGCCGATTCGACGCGGATCCGCCGCTCTTTCTCTGCCAGCAGCCCGATCGTGATCTGGGTTAAGGGACCAACCCACTGAAACAGCTGCTCGCGCTCGGCGGTTCGGGCCATGCTGAACAGCACCGTATTCGGCTGCTCCTTAATTATCTGGTAGGCGCGTGCCCAGGGGAGCATTTTGATGTCATCCGCGGCCAACGGGTAATTCGCCTCCTGAAACACCAGGCGGACAAAATCGGCCGAAATCCCGACCACGGCCCCGTCACGACTGAAATTAAACGGCGGCAGCTCTTCCGTCATCACCAGCAGGCGTGGCTGGGCAAAGCACGCGCCGGGAACCATAAGCAGAATCAAGAACAACAGGAACAGTTTTTTCATCCTGACCCCCGCAAAAACCTTAAAAAACCTTCCGCCTTTCACATCGACAACAGTGCTGATAACCCAGCGCATTGTCTGCCCCTGCTGGTTCAGCTACCCCTTTTGCAACGGAAGCGCCGGCACCCTCGGCAACTTCCAGATCTGCTCGTTGTAGTCCTGCATGGTCCGATCAGTAGAAAACTTACCGCTGGAGGCGGTATTGAGGATGCTCATCCGCGTCCACTGCGCCTGATCCCGATAGGCTTTGGCCGCCTGCTGCTGCATGTCCACATAGCTGGTAAAGTCGGCGGCGACCAACCAGGGGTCATGCGGACTGTAAATTGCCTGAATAATCGGGTCAAAAATCCCCGGCTCATACTGATTGAAATGACCGCTGCCGAGCAGATGCATGACCCGCGCAAGGTTATGATCCGCCTCGATGATTGCAGCCGGATTGTAGTGCGGGCGCAGCGCCTCAACCTCAGGCGCCGTGAGGCCGAACAGAAAGAAATTTTCTGCGCCAACCTCTTCGCGGATTTCGATATTGGCACCATCCAGCGTCCCGATGGTCAGGGCGCCGTTCATCATGAACTTCATGTTACCGGTCCCCGAAGCTTCCTTGCCTGCAGTGGAAATCTGCTCGGACAGATCGGTCCCTGAGCAGATCACCTCCATCACCGTGACCCGATAATTGGGTAAAAAGGCCACCTTGAGCAGATCGCCGACGGCCGGGTCGTTGTTGACCAGGGTGGCAACGTTGTTTACCAGCTTGATGATCGACTTGGCCATGGCGTAGCCGGGGGCGGCCTTGCCGCCGATCAGCACACAACGGGGCGTCCAGTCGGCGGTGTCGCCGCGCTTGATCCGATCATAAAGATGGATCACATGCAGCACATTCAGCAGCTGCCGTTTGTACTCGTGAATCCGCTTGACCTGCACATCGAACATCGCCTGCGGATTAAAGACAACCTTACAATCTTTTTTGACCAGCTCGGCCAAGCGAACCTTGTTGTGGTGCTTGACCTGCCGCCACTGCTCCTGAAAAGCGGGATCCTCAGCGAGCGGCTTGAGCTGCTCCAGCTGCTTGAGGTCGGTGACCCAGCCGGTGCCGATAGTCTGATCGAGCAGACCTTTCAGCCTGGGATTGCACCAGGCCAGCCAGCGGCGCTGCGTCACGCCGTTGGTTTTATTGTTGAACTTTTCCGGCCAGAACTCGTAGAAGTCGCGGAACAACCCCTCCTGCAGTAACTTAGAATGCAGTTCGGCGACACCGTTGACCGAGAAGCTGCCGACGATCGCCAGATACGCCATCCGCACCTGCGGCTCCTGCCCCTCTTCGATGATCGACATGCGCCGCAGCCGGTCCGTATCCCCCGGCCAGCGTTCGGCCACCTGCTTGAGGAAACGGGCGTTTATTTCATAGATGATCTCCAGTAGCCGCGGCAGCAACTGCTCAAACATCCGCACCGACCATTTTTCCAGAGCTTCCGGCAGCAGGGTGTGATTGGTGTAGGCCATCATCCGGCTGGTCATCTCCCAGGCCTGATCCCAGCCAAGCTTATGCTCGTCCATCAGCAGTCGCATCAGTTCAGCGACGGCACAGCTGGGGTGAGTGTCGTTCAACTGAAAACAGTTCAGGTCGGCAAAGGTGCTCAGATCGGGGCCTTTGATTTCCAGCCACTTCTCGAGGATATCCTGCAGACTGGCCGAGGCCAAAAAGTACTGTTGACGCAGGCGCAGGTCGCGGCCATTTTCGCTGGCGTCGTTGGGATAGAGAACCATGGTGATTTTTTCCGCCAGGTTCTTCTCAGCGACCGAACCGGGATAGTCCCCGGAGTTGAATTCGCCCAGGTCAAACTCGGCGGTCGCCGCCGCCTTCCACAGCCGCAGGGTGTTAACGGTGCCGTTCTGATGGCCCGGGATCGGCACATCGTGCGGAACCGCCAGCACATCACGGGTCTCGACCCAGCGGCTGCGCAGGGTTCCGTCGTGATCGCGGTAATACTCACTGCGCCCGCCGAACTTCACCCGCTGGGTGTATTCAGGGCGTTCAATCTCCCAGCGATTTTCCGAACCCAGCCAGTGATCGGGCTCTTCAACCTGATAACCATTCTGAATCCGCTGGCGGAACATGCCGTATTCGTAACGGATGCCGTACCCCTGCACCGGCAGCTGCAAGGTGGCGCAGCTGTCGAGAAAACAGGCCGCCAGACGGCCGAGACCACCGTTGCCGAGTCCGGCATCCTGCTCGGCCGAAGAAAGCTCTTCGTAATCGAGGCAGAGGTTTCCCAACGCCCGGGTAACCTCATCACTCAAACCGAGGTTGAGGATCGAATTTCCCAGCGCCCGCCCCATCAGAAACTCCAGCGACAGGTAATACGTCTGGCGGCAGTTACTTTCCGTGTAGGCGTAGCGAGTCATCTTCCAACGCTCCATCAGCCGGTCGCGCACCGTCAGAGCCAACGCCTCGTACGCATAGTGAGTCATGCGGCAATATTTATCGCGCCCCAGATTATGGGTGTAGTAATGGCGAAAAGCGCCTGCCAGACTTTTGGCATCCATCCCCAACGGGGGAAGATCAGTCAGGCCGGGAGAAGGATTGCTGGTCTCAAAACGATCTGGAGTCATCGGCTCTATCTCTCATTGGGTCAGAAGTAACGTAATCAGGGTGTCAAACTAATTTGCGATTATAGCGACAGACAGGCTCAAGGTACATCAGGGATCGATATTTTATATAGATAAATCCTTGCGAATCGGCTGATGCCGGCAACGAATGCGGGGCATCTGCAGTTTTTATCCAAAAGCAAAAGCAGAGAAAAAAGAGTAAACGGCAACTCAAAATATGAATTTCTGAGTAATTGGACGACTCAACCACCCAGCAACAATTCATCGCCAAAGGTACTGACAGGCAAGCCATCAGCAATAAAACCGCCAACCGCACAAGATTTAAACACTAAGTGCCTATTTTTTTAGCCATTGGCACAGGAAGTGAATAAAAAGCTAAACGAAACATAACAACCACGTGGAACAGCACCATGTTTTGCTTATCTTTTAAGCATTCACTCACTCAGGAGGAAAGCATGTCACCAGCCATTGATGAAAAAGTTGCCCCGATCTATCAGGAAGTGCTTGAGCGCAACCCGGGAGAAGTAGAATTCCATCAGGCCGTCCGCGAAGTGCTTGAGTCACTCGGTCCGGTTCTGGTGAAACATCCGGAATTTGCTGAGCATAAAATCATAGAGCGGATCTGCGAACCTGAACGGCAGATCATCTTCCGGGTACCGTGGGTAGATGACAAAAACACCGTCCAGATCAACCGCGGCTTCCGCGTTGAGTTCAACAGTGCCCTCGGCCCCTACAAGGGGGGGCTCCGCTTTCATCCGTCGGTCTACCTCGGCATCATCAAGTTCCTCGGTTTTGAGCAGATCTTCAAAAATGCCCTGACCGGACTGCCGATCGGCGGCGGCAAAGGTGGATCAGACTTCGATCCGAAAGGGAAGTCGGACGAAGAAGTGATGCGTTTCTGTCAGAGCTTCATGACCGAACTCTATCGCCACATCGGCGAGCACACCGACGTTCCGGCCGGAGACATCGGCGTCGGCGGCCGCGAAATCGGCTACATGTTCGGCCAGTACAAGCGGATCACCAACCGCTGGGAAGCCGGCGTTCTGACCGGCAAAGGGCTCGACTGGGGCGGTTCGCTGGTGCGGACCGAAGCGACCGGCTACGGGGCGGCCTTCTTTGTTGATGAAATGCTCAAGGTGCGCAAGGATTCCTTTGACGGCAAAACCTGCACCGTCTCAGGTTCGGGGAACGTTTCGATCTACACCATGGAAAAAATTGCCGAACTGGGCGGAAAAACCCTCGCCTGCTCCGACTCCAACGGCTACATCTACGATGAAAAAGGGATCGACCTGAATCTGGTCAAGCAGATCAAGGAGATCGAGCGCCGCCGGATCAGCGATTACGTAAAGACCCACAAACACGCGAAATATATCGCCAAGGGGAATATCTGGGAAGTCCCCTGCCAGGTCGCCATGCCTTCGGCAACCCAGAACGAGATCAACGGCAAGGACGCCCTCCTGCTGGTGAAAAACGGCTGCATCGCAGTCGGCGAAGGCGCCAACATGCCGACCACCCCGGAAGGGGTCAAGGTGTTCCTTGACGCTGCCATCGCCTACGGTCCGGGCAAAGCCGCCAATGCCGGCGGCGTCGCCACCAGCGCGCTGGAAATGCAGCAGAACGCACGCCGCGATTCCTGGACCTTCAAACACACCGAAAACCGCCTGCGGGAGATCATGCAGAATATCCATGAAACCTGCTACGAAACCGCCGAAGAATATGGCACGCCAGGCAACTACGTTAACGGTGCCAACTGTGCCGGGTTCATCAAGGTCGCAAAAGCGATGGTCGCGTTCGGCGTCATTTAAACGCGCAGACTGGTAACAAAACAGGCCTGTGGGTTCCCCGTAATAGGAATCCACAGGCCTGCCCATTTCTACTCAAATCACGACAAACCCAGGCACCAGCTTATTGAGGATTGCCGTTCGCGACCGATCAAGGCAGAATAACCGACCTCAACAAACCATCACCTAAGACTTCGACCAACAAGACCCAAAAGGAGCAGCAGATGCAAACAGAACGGATCTCGACAGGCTATGCCGGACTGGATGAAATTCTCGATGGTTTGCGGCTCGGCGACAACGTTGTCCTGAAGGTCGATTCGATCGACGACTATCGCTTCTTTGTCGGCCCCTTTGTTGATCAGGCATTGGTCGCCGGAAAAAAAGTGGTCTATATGCGCTTCGGCGATCATCCGCCGCTGCTCGACCCCTCGCCGCACACCACCCGCTACGAATTCGATCCTCGCCAGGGGTTTGAATCCTTTGCCGGCCAGATCCATCAGGTCATCACCAACGAAGGGCCGGGCACCTTTTACGTTTTCGATTCGCTCTCCGAACTGCTTTCCGCCTGGGCCACCGATCACATGATCGGCAACTTCTTCCGCGTCACCTGCCCCTACCTGTTTGAACTGGACACAGTCGCCTACTTCGCCCTGCTCCGCAAGCACCACGCCGTCCGCACCCTCGAGCGGATTCGCGACACCACCCAGGTACTGATCGATGTTTTCACCCACAACGGGCAGGTCCACGTGCAGCCGCTGAAGGTCTGGCAGCGAAGCTCGGCGACCATGTTTCTTCCGCACCGCAAGCAGGGGGAACAGTTCCTGCCGCTGATCAACAGCTTCGAGGCGACCGAACTGCTCAGCTCTGTGAGCGCGCGCCAGCAGGACAACAGCGCCCGGCAGATTGATCACTGGCACCGGCTGTTCCTGCAGGCCGAACCGCTGCTCGAAGAGCCGGACAGCGAACTTGAGCAGGCGCGCATGGTGAAACATATCTGCCGACACATGATCGGCCGCGAAGAACGCATTCTGACGCTGGCGAAAAAACACTTCAGCCTGCAGGACCTGCTGAACATCAAGGCCCGGGTCATCGGCACCGGCTTTATCGGCGGCAAAGCGGTCGGCATGCTGCTGGCGCAGCACATCCTGCGTCAGGACCCTGAATTTGACTGGGCCGGCAACCTGGAACCCCACGATTCGTTTTTTGTCGGCTCGAACGTCTACTATTCCTACATCGTCCACAACGGCCTATGGCGCCTGTTCATGCAGCAGAAGACCCCGGAAGGCTATCTTTCGGCCGCCAGCGAGCTGCGCAAAGAGATGCTGCACGGCAGCTTTCCCGAGGCCATCCGAGACGGCTTTCAGAAGCTGCTCGACTACTACGGACAGTATCCGATCATTATCCGCTCCAGCTCGCTGCTGGAAGACGGCTTCGGCAACGCCTTCGCCGGCAAATACGACAGCTTTTTCTGTGTCAATCAGGGCAGCCCGGAAGAGCGCCTGGAGCAGCTCGAAGACGCGGTGCGTAAAATCTTCGCCAGCAGCATGAGTCAGGACGCCCTCGCCTACCGTCTGCAACGCGGCCTCGATCAGCAGGATGAACAGATGGCCCTGCTGGTCCAGCGGGTCTCCGGCTCTTATCACCAGCACCTTTACTTTCCCGAACTGGCCGGCGTCGGCGTCTCGTACAACACTTTCGTCTGGGACAAGACCATGGACCCGCGCGCCGGAATGCTGCGGCTGGTGCTGGGGCTGGGCACCCGCGCCGTCGACCGGGTCGAAGATGACTATCCGCGCATCGTCGCGCTGGACGCGCCGCAGAAAAAACCGCACAAAGGCTTCGAGGACACCCGTAAATTTTCCCAGCGCGATGTCGATCTGTTGAACATCAACGACAACTGCCTGCAGACGGTCTCGGTGCTGGCGCTGACCAAACAGGGGATCGACATCCCCTGGCGGCGCTACGCGGTGCAGGACAAAGAAACCATGCAGCTACTGGAACGGCGCGGACAGGAAAAGCAGGATGTCTGGCTGCTGACCTTCGACCAGCTGTTCGCCGACCAGCAGTTCTCAGGGCTAATGCGACGGATGCTCAAGACCCTCGAAGACGCCTACGCCTATCCGGTCGATATCGAGTTCACCGTCAACTTCACCAGTGACTCGGTCGCTAAAATCAACGTCGTCCAGTGCCGTCCGCTGCAGACCAAGGGGGCGGAAAAAGAGGTTGTCGTCCCCCGCAACATCCCCGACGAACAAACCTTCATCCGCAGCGAAGGCAATTTCATGGGCGGCAACATCAGCCAGGCACTGAAATGGGTCATCTGGGTCGACCCCGCCGAGTACAGTCAGCTGCCGCTGACCGAGAAATACGAGATTGCCCGGCTGATCGGCCGCCTCAACAAGCGGATCGCCGACCAGATCGACAGCCCGACCCTGCTGCTCGGTCCCGGTCGCTGGGGCACTTCGACCCCCGCCATGGGGGTACCGATCACCTTTTCGGAGATCAACAACATGACCGCACTGGCCGAGGTGGCCTTCACCAGCGGCAACCTGATGCCAGAACTCTCCTTCGGTTCACACTTCTTTCAGGATCTGGTCGAGGCCGATATCTTTTACCTGGCGCTGTTCCCTGAGCACAAAAGCTGCTTCTTCAACCAAGACTGGCTGCAGCAGCAGCCGAACGCGCTGGAGGGGCTGGCACCGACCAGCGCCCGCTTCAAAAAGGTCGTCAAGGTCTTCCGCCTGCCGGAAAAAAACCTGCACCTGATGGCCGACGTGGTGTCACAACAGCTGCTCTGTTTTCAGCAGGGCTGATCCGGACCGCTGACTGACAGGATTGACGGCAAAGCGAATACAGGAGAAGTATCTGCGCTCAGTATCGATAGAAAGCGGTTACACACCAAAAGCAGGCCCCACACTTTCGAGTGTGGGGCCTGTCAGCGATCGGAGGCAGAGAAAATAAACACCCTGTCTCCCTGGCAGGACACGGCAGTAAATCCTAACCCTTCTTAGCCCTTCTTCTCACCAGGAGCATGCCTACAAGCCCCCCACCCAAGAGCAGAAAGGTCGAAGGCTCGGGAACCTGCGAGAACCGTTGTTCGAACCCGTCCAAACTGACGAAGTTGCCATCGGACCGAATCAGGATTTTATTGTCCACAACAAGACGATTGGTTGGGTTGAAATTCTGCACATCAAACAAGCTAAATATTCCAAAAAGGTTGTCGACCTCAGCTTTTTTGCTGGCCAATTGAGCCCCAGTGACTGCGTCAAAAACGTTCTCTTCGATGGAAATGAGCCCCCCTGGAGCGCTAAAGAAGAATTCATTGATCTCAAGAGAATTACCTTTGATCGCTCCACCGAGTGAGGTTACCAGGAACTGAAAATTAACATCAACCAAACCCAGGTCATTCGCTGTCAACTGACCAAGAGTTTCGAAACGAATCCCCGGGGCTAACGCCTGACCCTCAAGAGGTGTGACATCAATCAGGGCATAATTAGGATTAAAGAGCGGGTCAGTCGGTATCTCGTTGATGAGTGTAAAATCAGAAAAAACCTTATCCAGAGCCTGAATAGACTGACCGGCAAAGAGGTCTGCGAGCGACACGGCCTGAACCTGACCAACCAGCCCCAAAAGTAGACCCAGCGTGGAACACAACACAAAACACTTTTTCACTTCCCTCTCCTTTCTGCCTTAGAGCATCAGATCAAGTTATGTGACGCGGCTTGGTGCAAGTTGCAATGCAAAGCTTTACATCATTAGAGGTGATCGTAACGTCGTCATCGGCGCCCACCAGATCGACGATGCTGGCCGCAGGCGTTATGGGCACTGAGAATAGACCGGAAAGCACCCTGCCATTGTACTACCTACCTCATGGACTGACCCTGTTTCGGCTCACAAAAAAACTT
>DATCYW010000013.1:0-162374 GCA_036526255.1 Malonomonas sp.
CCTCAAAAGGCCAGGCAATTCGTTCAAGCCCTGGTTCAGTACAAACCTTACAGTCTGCAAACTGACCAATCTGTCGTCGAAACTGCCGTGCCTGCGGACTGGCCAAAAGTTGAGACAATCCCGAAGCGCTGATATGACCCAGGCCAGTCGGAATCAGTGGACAGGGAAAAACTTCACCGGTATGACGGATAAAAAGTGTATTGAATCCGGCTGAACAGGGTTTATGCACTGCCCCGCGATCAAGAAAATCGAGCAGCGTCTGACGATGGCCGTTCCATGCAAACGCCGGGCTTGCATAAAAACGCCGTAGCGTCTGCCGGTCTTCGCTGCTGAATTGCAGGTTGTCCTGCAGATCGAGATTACCGAAACGGTTAGCCGTGATGATGCGTGGAGAAATGATGGTGAAAAGGTCGTGCTCACGGGCGTATGCGACGATCAGTTCAAGCTGGTCGACATTGGCCGGAACAATGGTGGTTTTGATACCAACAATCAGGTTCGGGTGGGATTCTCTCAGCGTCTCAAGGCCGGCGAGCGTGGCTTTGAGTTTGGACCAAGCGCCTTTGACCATGCGGATATCATCATGCACGACCCCGACCGCATCCATGCCACAGGCCAGCACCAGATCAACCCCCTGCTCCTTTAACGGGCCGACGACATCGCCAACAACCTCCAGGACCCGGTCGGTCAGTAGTCCATTGGTGGTGATCGCCAGGGTTTTTAATACTGGAAAATGTTCAGGTTTGGCGCGACAGATCCAGCGCAGCAACTCTTCCAGATCGTTGCGCAAAAAGGGTTCGCCGCCGGTGATGTCAAGTTCCCGCAGACGGTGAAGTTCAGGAGAAGAGAGCAGTTCAATCCAGTGAGAGAGCGGAAGATCGGGTACGGAAAATGGAATCTGCCAGATATTGCACATCTGGCAGCGGCAGATGCAGCGATGTGTGATTTCCAGACTGATCGCTTCCAGTCGAAACGGTCGCCCTGAGAGCTTCAGCAGCCGATAGCGAAAGGCATTAAAGAGAAGTTTGCTGATCGTTCGGCTGCGGCGCATAGCGTTCCGACTTTAAGCCCCCTTCAGATCCAGTCGATAGCTGGCGAAACTCTTCATCCTGAAGCAGCCCCAGAACACGCCGCTACCGTAAGAAAGTTGCTCGAGAAAATAGTACAGATAAAAACCGGCCAACGACATTTTCGGTTGACGCACCCGATAATCGACCAGTCCGACCCCGAGCAACAGGCAAACCAGCAGCAGCGCAAATGGCGGATAAACAGCTGCCAACAGCAGCGGCATCAGATAGTAGCGCAGCAGATGATAACCGAGATAATAGCCGAGACTGCCAACCGCCCGGCCTCGTGCGGCGAAAATTTTAAGCGCGGGCAGCGGCAAACCTTGCTTGGCCATCCGTCGTTTAGTCAAAAAAGTATCGAACACCAGCAGCAGCACGGCGGGCACCAGTGGCAAGGGGGTCAATAGAACCAGCGCTGCAGTCAACAGCAGCAGGATCGAGGTCAACATCGGCGGCAGCAACATCTTTTTACCGCGCACCGGGTGCAGCTGCTGCAACATCCCTTCAGAGGTGCCGTAATCGAAACGTCGCCGCATGAACGGCCAGAGTTTGCTGCGGTGCGCGTGATAAACAATTCCCTGCGGCAGATACTGAATTTTCCAGCCGGCATCGCGCAGTCGCCAGGTCAGATCGACATCCTCGCCAACCTGCATTTCAGGATTAAAGCCGCCAGCTGCAACAAAGGCACTCTTGCGCATCAGCAGGTTACAGCTGGGCAGATAAAAGGTGTCGCCCCCTGCCCCGCCGGACATTTCACGCCGACCGAGATTCAGACTCGACATCACCGCTTCGTAGCGGTCCAGCGCCGACCCATGATGCATCCCATCGACCCAGCCGCCGACGGCCGCCAGTTTTTCGTCGAAAAAAGCCGGTAACAGCTCGGCCAGCCAGTCTGTCGAAGCGGTGCAGTCGGAATCGATAAAAGCCAGTATTTCGCCACCAGCGACCGCGGCACCCTTATTGCGCGCCAACGCCGGACCACCGCCGACTGCGCCCGATTCTAATAGCAGCGCGCCAAGTTCTCTGGCAACCGCCGGAGTAGCGTCGCTGCTGCCATCATCGACCACCACCACTTCAAGATTGTCTTTGGGATAATCAAGCTGCGCCAGGGAGGTTAAACAGTTACGCAGATCAGCGGCGCGATCCTTGACCGGAATGACAATACTGACCGTCGGCAGCGGTGCCAGATCGCTCAAACCCTGCCAGCTGCGCTCGGCAAAGCCGCTTTTGACCAGCGACTCCAGCACCTTGGTTTCGGCCGCAGTCGCTGGTTTGACACCCTCTTCCATACGCTGCACCAATTTCGCCAGCGCCGGGTTCAAGCGCACCATCCGCAGCGGCCGGGAGGCGACCAGAAAACTGCTCTGGGCAGATTCTTCAATACTGATCCCCTCTGCCAGCCAATAGATCATGTCTCGCTCCCGCTGAATAAACCTTCCGCCTGAAAGATATCGAACAGCATGTCGGCGGTCTGTTCTGCTGAAACCGCATGAAGTTTACCGGCGCGTGGCTTGATGCCGCCAGACAGCAGCGCCAGTATCCGCTCGAAAGCCGGCAGGTTCGCATCAGGGGTGACCACCCGTTGCGGGTTTTGCCGGGGGAAACTGCAGCGTTCTTTACCCAGCACAGCAGCGTAGCCGCCAACCTCGCCAATTGCCATACCCAGTTCGGCGAAACTCCAGCTTTCAATATTCATCTCAAGTGCCGCCATTAACGCATCCTGCTGCGGATAGCGTGGTTCGCAGCAGCCGTCGGCAAACAGCAGCGTGCAAGGCAGACTGGTGCCGACCATCTGACGTGCGCCACGATCACACTTGCGCAGAACCTTTACTTCAGAATCAGCAGATTCCACACTCAGGGCCGCGGTCACATACGGCATACTGAGCCGTGCAGAAGCCAGCGCCAGCGACGGATCCGCACCTCGGTCGACCAGCCGATCGCCGCTCAGCAGAAAGTCCGGTTGCAGAATTTCAACCAAGCGTTTGATCAGGCGGGCGTCAGCAACCGCGTCACCACCGGCAAAAGCCGAATTCCAGACCCTGATGGCGCGCTTTGCACCCATAGACAAGGCCAACCGCAGCTGATCTTCCAGCCGCTGTGGGCCGATGGCGATTGCGGTCACTGCTCCGCTGTGCGCTTCGGCCAGCGCCAGCCCCTGCTCCAGGGCACAAAGATCAGCCGGATTGGCGATACGGCGCAGACCACGCTCACGTACCCCGTAACCATCGGCGGTCAGTCGGACCGGCGGCCGCGGATCACAGGCTTCGCGGAGCAGAACAACGATATTGAGTAGATTTTTTTTCATAGTTGTCGCTCCATTCAGGTCATCCGGAAGGAGACCCCAAACCCGCCACGCGGATAACGCCAGAGGGTGAAGGCGTCTTTGCCGCAGACAACGTAGCAGGTGCCGCATTCCAGGCAACCATCGTGGACGAAGGTCATCTTCAGATTCTCTTCGTCCCAGCTGTAGCAACGAGCCGGGCAGGCATTGGTACAGGCGCGCTGATCGCAGGTCTGGCAGATGGTTTCATCCAGCACAATATGCGGCTCGCGATCGACATTGAAACTGGTCATGTCGAAAATCTCATCGAGATTGATATTCATAAGGCTCTCCAGCCGCTGTAGACATCTGCCAGCATATTTTTCAGGCCGACCGTTTCTTTTACTTTGCGTAGTAGCAGTTTGGTCATGGTGTCTTTCGGTTTGCCGTCAATGCGGTAGATTTCATCCATCATGCCGCAAACCAGCTCGGGATACTGGCTGTAGATCCGGTCGTTATGCAGCATCTGCGGTGTGCGACGGTACATCTTCAGATCTTTGAGGACGTAACTCTCTTCCAACAGCTGTCGATAGGCCGCTAGGCTTGCCTTGCTGAAATCGCGCTGCTGATGGGCCTTGATCGCCGCCTTGCCGGCCAGCACTCCGGACTGGGTGGCCAGATTGATCCCTTCCAAATTGAGCCCGGTGATAATACAGAGCGCGGCCGCATCACCGGCGACCATAATGCCGTCGCCGAACAGCTCAGGCAGCATATCGTAGCCCCCCTTCGGCACCAGGTGCGCCGAGTATTCCAGCAGACTGCCGCCCCTGAGCAGCTTGGCGATCTGCGGTTGCTGCATGAAGCTGTTGAGCAGATCGTAAGGGGTCTGTTTTTTTTCCGTCAGGCTGGCCAATTCCAGCACCATGCCAAGCGACAGTGAGTCGTAATTGGTGTAAAGAAAGGTGCCACCACGGACCCCGGCGGTATGGCCGACGATTTCGTTGGAAGCGCCCTGATCACGCACCAGGCCGAAGCGCTCGTCGATGACCTCCTTGGGCATATCGATCAAGGCCTTGACACAGACGCCCTGTTCGCCGGGTTTAAACTTCGGGGCACGCAGACCGGCTTTTTTGGCGGTAAACGACAGCACGCCATCGGCAGCAATCACCACCGGTGCGCGCAGTTCGGCGGCATCGCGCAGCAACGTCACCCCGACCACCTTGCCGTTTTCCATGATCACGTCCTCAACGGTTGAGCGGGTCAGCAGTGTGGCCCCTGCCTTAACGGCTTGTTGCGCCAACCAGTTATCAAATTTGGGACGAAAAATCGTGTAGCCGTTGTAAGGTGGCTGATCGGCTTTTTCATTGTCAAAACTGACGTTAAAACAAGAGCCTTCGGTGATAAATGAAAGTGTTTTCTTAACGATGTGCCGCTCCAGCGGTGCCTGATTCCAGAAGTCGGGGAAGATTTCTTCCAGTGCCGTTAAGCGGTGCAGCACGCCGCCGAACATATTCTTCTCGCCGGGGAAATTGCCACGCTCCAGCAGTGCCACATCCAGCCCCGCCCGGGCCATGGTCAAGGCGGCCGAAGAACCAGCCGGTCCGGCGCCGACAACGATGGCGTCAAAGGTCAGTTTCATGCGACACCTCCTGTTGCCGACTTGACCTTGTCAATCAGCAGCGGCAAAACCTCGCGCAGATCGGCAACGAAGCATTCGTCAGAATTGGGAATGATCGGCGCTTTGGGATCGATATTGACCGCCACGACCCGTTTGGAATCCTTGATCCCGCCGACATGATGCATCGAACCGGAGATACCCAGTGCCAGATAGAAGCGCGGCGCTACGGTTTTGCCGGTCTGGCCGACCATCCGCTCAAAGCCGGTGTAACCAAGATCGTAGGCCGGACGGGTCACGCCGAGCGAGGCGTTCAGCAGCCGGGTTAACTCTTCGACCTGAGCAAAGCCCTGCGGGTTGCAGCCGAGTCCGGCGCTGACCATCACTTCGGCTTCGGAGACGTCGACGGTTTGCGGGTCGGCGGGGATACGTTCAATTATCCGGGTCGCTCCGGCAGGCTGAGTCTGGGCCGGCTTAATACGCTCAACCTGAACTTTGCCGGGTTGCTGGCTCGGCAGCAGCACGCTGCTGAGCACCCGTGGATTGATGGTCAGAACCAAGGGTTTGTGGCCGTCCCAGATTTTCGCTGCGGCGACCTGATGACCGAGTTCCTGACGGGTCAGTTTCAGCGCGCCATTTTCAACGTTATATGCAATGGCTTCGGTAAACAGGGCTGAATCCAGCTGCGCAGCCAGTACAGGCGCCAGCGTTTCACCCAGATCGTTATGCGCCAGCAACAGGAGCGCTGCACCTTTTTCACGTGCCGCCGAAGCGATCAGCTTGCCTTGCAGGTCGGGAGAATCCGCCACAGCTGCCGAACTCTCGATCAGAATTAGCGTCTCGACTCCGTAAGCGGCCAGTGCGGCAATCGAATCTTTAGGGGCTCCGGCAAAGCTGAGCGCCGACCATTTAACCCTCAGGGTTTTTGCCAGCCGAGAAGCCTCCGACAGAATTCCCTTGGCGTAATCGTCCAGTTCAGGCGCAGACAGAGCGATAAACACCAGAATTTCAACTGGCGGCCCGGCAGAAGAAAATTTCCCGGCAGACATCAGAGTGTCCTCCCCACTTCATGCCCTTCCCAGATCGCCATATCGACTTTTCTGGGTGCCACGCAATCACCGATCCGGTGCAATTCTTTCACCTTGCCTTTGAGAGCGAAGTAGAGATCTTCATCAGCCGCCTGCCCCATCGCCAGGACCACAGAATCGTAGCCGCTCCACTCATCCCAGACGTTGGAGTAAACATTAAACCCCTTGATGGTTTTTTCACCGATCTCACCGGAGACTTCCATCACCGCGATATCCGGAGTAAAGCTGACCCCTTTGCCGAGCAGCCGCTGACGGGTCAGGTAAAGATCCTGAGTCGGGCCAAGTTCGGCGCCGATGAACAGGCTGGAACAGATGATATGCACGGTCTTACCCTGATCGGCGAGATATTCGGCAGTCGCGGTGGCACGGTGATGGCCATCGTAGTCGATCAGACAGACCTTCTGCCCGACCTCGACCTGCTGGTCGAGAACCTGCCAGACGTTGCAGACACCGGGACCGTCGGCACCGCCGACCGGGTGGGCCTTCGGCTTGCTGCCGGTGGCGACGATGACCGCGTCGGCGCCTGAGTTCATCACCTTTTCGGCAGTCACTTCGACGCCAAGCTCAACCTTGACCCCGGCCTTGTCGACCTGTTCTTTCTCATTGCGCACGATCACACCAAATTCGTCGCGGCCGGCACCCTTCATGGCGGTCAACACCTGACCGCCGAGGCTGTCGTTGCGATCGAGCAGGGTGACGTCGTGACCTCGTCGGCCGGCCATCTTTGCCGCCCACATACCGCCGGGACCACCACCGATGACCATCACCTTCTTCTTCAGCGGTGCCAGTCTCAGGGTGCCTTCGCCCCACTTTTTTTCCAGTCCGACGGCCGGATTCTGCACGCAGCCGAGTGTGCGATTAACCCCCATCCGACCGATACAACCTTGATTGCAGGCAATACAGTAGCGGATGTCTTCCAAACGCCCTTCTTCAGCCTTCTTTGGTAAAAATGGATCACAGATCAGCGCCCGACACATGCCGATCATGTCGGCCTGACCGGCGGCGAGAACCTTTTCGGCCATCACCGGGTCGTTGATCCGCCCGGTACAGAACACCGGCAGATCGACCTTTTCACGGATTCCGGCGGCCAAGGGGATGGTGTAGCCGAGCGGCGTGTGCATCGAACCTTCGACCAGATAGAGATTGTAGAAGGTGGCAATCGACAGATCGACGAAATCGATCAGACCGCTGGCCTCAAAAAGACCGCAGATCTCCTGCACCTGGGCCAGATCGAGCCCGCCGGGGATCATTTCGTCGGCGCACATGCGGATGCCCAAAGTGTAATCGTTGCCGACCGCCTTGCGCACAGCGGCGATAAACATCAGCGGTGCGCGCATGCGGTTTTCTAGGCTGCCGCCGAACTCGTCCTGCCGGTGGTTGGTCAACGGCGAAAGAAACTGGCGGGCCAGACTAGAGTGACCGAACTGCAGCTCGATGCCATCGAAACCACCCTGACGGACGTGCTCGGCGCTGATCGCGAAATAGCGACAGACCTCTTCGATGTCCTCGATTTCCATCGCCTTGGGCGTTTCGCGAAACAGGATATCTGGCACCGGCGACGGCGCCCAGACCGGCAGGCGCGAAATACTGCCGTCGCACTGCTGGCCGTTATGATTCAGCTGGCAAAACATCTTAGTGTCGTACTGATGCACGTAATCGGTGATCTTGCGGAAACCGGGGATGACTTCCGGGTGGAACGCCTCGACCAGCTTCTCGTAAGCGGTGTCGGTCGGGTGGACGCTCATCTCTTCGGTGGTGATCAGTCCTGCGCCCCCTTTGGCCCGCTCGCCCCAATAGTACATATGCCGTTCACTCGGCAGGCAGTTTTCGGCGAAATTGGTCAGATGTGGCTGGAAGGAAATCCGGTTTTTAACCGTCACCTTGCCAAGCTTCTGCGGCGAGAAAAGATTTTCGAACATCATGAGTTAAGGTCTCCATTTGTTACGCAGCGGCGGTCTTCTGTTTCTCATCGGCAATCGAAGTGACACAACGCTCAAGACACTCAGGATCACCGCCCTGAATATCGTCTTTCAGATGATAGGCCACCGCCGGACAGCCGCCGTGACACTGATCGAAGCGCTGACAGTCTTCGCAGGAGTGAATCCGCAAGCTGCGGAACGAAGCGAAAATTTCCGAGTTGTCCCAGATCTCTTTAAAGCTGTTCTGGCGCAGATCACCGGCTTCGAAACGGTCACTCTGCAAAAAAGCACAGGGATAGACCATGCCATCCGGGCTGACGCAACAGGTCAGCTTTGCGGCACCACAGAGGTTCAGTCCCAGCCCCTGACGCTCCTGGGAGGTCAGTGAGAAGAAGCTGTCACCGGTACGGATATTTTCGTTTTTGGCCAACCATGCCGAAAAATCGATCAATTGCGTCGCTGTCGGGCGCAATTCTTCCCAATTGTCGGCACCGCGCCCGGACGGCCGGAAGCGACTGATCCGCAACGTGACCCCGAGACTGTTGGCGAGATTCTGCAGCTCCTGAATTTCATCGGCATTGTCGGTTGTCAGCACGGTATTGATGCTGGTCGGGATCGATGAAACACTCAGCAGCTCGAGTGCCTTAAGGGCTGTTTCATAGGTTCCCTTGCCACGGATCGCCTCGCAGGTGGCTTTTTTTGCGCCATCCAGACTGACCTGGATCGCCACCATACTGGTTCGGGAAAGTTGCGCGACCAGTTCAGGGGTAAACAGGGTGCCGTTGGTCGAAATGCAGGTCATCATGCCGCGGTCGTGACAGGCATCGAGAATCTGCATGAAATCCGGCCGCATGAAGGGTTCGCCGCCACCGAAGTTAATCTGGAAGACCCCCTCCTGATGGAGTTGCTCTACCAGCGCCAGGGCTTCAGCGGTGTTCAGCTCGTTCTCTGCCGGTTCGGCCGAAGACGAAAGGCAATGACGACAGCGCAGGTTACAGGCCAGGGTCACTTCCCAGGTCAGGTTCACCGGCGAGCGCAACCCCTGTTCGACAAATCTATTGCTCACGGAGAAATCCCCTTTCCAGTAACTTGGCAATAAAATTCTGCAGCACGTTTTTCTGCTGTACGGTTAATCCCGCCGGAAGATCGTCCTTGCTGCGCAGCGTAGCAAAGTGCTCCGGAGCGAGGAGCTTGCCGGTTTCAGCGAAAAGAAGGCGCGGCCCCCGTAAATCGTAGAACAGGAGGCCGAACTCTTCCTGCCGCACGCGGCAGGCGGGATGCAATTTGATGCCTGCCGCACTCATCCTAGTAGACCCCGCAGATGCCGTCGATCGCGAGCTCTTCGACCTGAATCTCTTCCAGAATCTGTGGCTCTTCGTTGGTGGTTTCGACTTCTTCCAGTTCTGCGTCAAATTTCTTTTCCATCTTGTTTCTCCTTTGTGTTGTTATTGATCCGCAACGGGTTGCTGCGTCATTATCCTGCATGTTGCAACGGCAGTGCCAGAACAGAACATTGGTTTACTTCCAGATATCAACTATTTAGCGATCTGGTTTTCTTTACCAGCAACCAGCGTCTGTAGAGAAATTGGACACTCACTGAGCTGCCAGCGCCAATCCATCTTTAAGCAGCTGTAGTTTTTCTCTACATTGACTAGATAATCCACATGCGCGAATAGAACTTTGGTTTTTTGTAGAAAATTTCCCCTCGTGGTCGATAGAAAAACTTTAAAATAACGCGACAAGTTGCCCTTCGCCCATTAAAAGGATCTATATGTTGAGAATACATTCCTGCTGTTCTTATTGCGGAACCCGATATGCTGCGGACGCAGACTGGCCAAGAAAGTGCCGGACTTGCCAGAACACCAGCTACCTGAACCCACTGCCGGTGGTGGTTGTTTTGCTGCCGGTAGGCAACGGCCTCCTGGCCATTCGCAGGAATATTGAACCACAAAAAGGTACGCTGACCCTGCCCGGCGGCTATCTGGATCTCGGGGAAACCTGGCAACAGGGCGCACGGCGGGAATTGCTCGAGGAAACCGGCATCGACATCAGTGAACAACAAATCAGTCTTTATGATGTACAGAACGGTCTGGATGACTCACTGGTGATCTTCGGACTGGCCAAGCCACAGCCAATTGAGATTTTTCAGCCGTTTTCCTCAGCGGAGACTCAGGAAGTGGTGGTGATTGATCAGCCGATTGAGTTGGGGTTTCATATGCATACCGAGGTGATGCGGAGGTATTTCAAGAACGATAAGCCGTCAGCAGGAAAGATTTAACCGGCATGACCGGCCTTCGCTCCAACTATAAAAAGCTCTACCTTTTCTCTTTCCTGCAGATGAGCCTGTTTCCGATGGCGATCATCACCCTGTTCTGGAAGGATCAGATCGGTTTAAGCCTGACGCAGATCCTGCTGCTGCAGGGGATTTTTTCGGTCGCCATGGTGGTCATGGAGTACCCATCCGGCTACCTGAGCGACCGGATCGGCTACCGTGCCGCGCTCAATTTTGCTTCGCTGCTGGGGATTATCGGCTGGGGGCTGTATGCCGTCGCCGATTCATTCACTCAAGTGCTGATCGCCGAAATCATCCTCGGCTTCTCCATCTCCTTTATCAGCGGCTCGGACAGCGCTCTGCTGTTTGAGAGCCTGAAGGCCGAAGGCGAAGAGCAGCACTACGCCCGGCACGAAGGGCGCGTTAGCGGGTTCGGCCAGATCGGCGAGGCTTGCGGGGCGATCTTCGCCGGTTTACTCTACGCCGCCGCTCCACTGCTGCCATTCATGATTCAGGTGGTGGTCTGGGTGTTGGCGCTGCTGCTGACCCGCACTTTGGTGGAACCACCGCGTAAGCTGAAAGCTCCGACCAGCCACCTTGCCGAGGCTTGGCGATCGACCCGCTTCGCGCTGCTGGAAAACAAGCGACTGCGCTACACCATCCTCCTGAACCTGGTGCTGGGGATGGCCTCCTTCTACCCGGTCTGGCTGATTCAACCCTACATGCAGGATGGCAATGTGCCACTCGCCTGGTTCGGGCCGATCTGGGCCGGCGCCAACTTGAGCGTCGCCCTGTTCGCGCTGATCAGTCACCGCAGCCAGTTGCGACTCGGCGACCGTTGGATGGTCCTGCTGTTCGCGCTGCTGATTCTCGCTGGCTACCTGGGGCTCGGTCTGGTTGGTGGGCTTTGGGGATTTCTGTTCTACTACCTGCTGACCAGCATGCGCGGCCTGCGCGGGCCGATGTTGCTCAATCACGCCCAGCAGGAGATCCCCTCCGCCAATCGCGCGGCGATTCTTTCACTGCAGTCATTGATCTTCCGACTCAGTTTTGTCTGTACCGGTCCGCTGGTCGGGATGCTGGCTGACGGGGCCGGTGTTCAGCAGACGTTTCTATGGCTCTGCTATGCATTTACGTTGGTGTTACCGGTGGTGATATGGTTGTTTCTCAGACAATTGACTGCAACTGACAAGGGGTCATCGTAGCGTACCGCTTCAAGCGTAGACACTTAGAGACAAGTCAGACCAAACAGCTTGACCCTGATCTTTTCGAGCACTATTCTACGACAAATAGAGGGCATTTAAACTTCAACACAGAGGCGGGATGTAATGAAAAAATTATGTCAGGTATTTATCGGGGGATTGTTGAGTTGCCTGCTACTGGCCACTAACGGGTTTGCCAAGGATGACCCGCTGGCTCAATGGCAGCCGTCTTTCGACCCTTCTGGCGCCACCCATACCTACACACTCTCCTGTGTTGGTCATCCGGCAATTGAGGGGGTAGCCGCCGGGTTCCGCATCCGCGACCGGGTCTGGGAGTTGTCTGAAGGGAGGCTTTTCGTCGATTTCAGGCCACTGGGCCAGCTAGGTGGTGAGAAGGACGTGATCAACAAGCTGAAGTTCGGCGCGGTTCAGGGGATGATGAGTTCATCCGTCGCGGCGGCCAACATTGCACCGAAGCTGGGTATCGTTAATCTGCCATTTGTCATCGACAGTTTTGACCGGCTTGATACCTTTCGCGAGACACCGGAACTCTGGAACCCGTTTCGCGATGCAGCCCTCGGCAAGGGATTACTCGTCGCTGATTTTACCGGCTACGGCAGCTATGGCTGGGCAACCACCGAACCGGTCAACACGCTTGAAGACGCTCGCAAGATCAACTTTCGCATCGCCGAAGCACCGGTTAATATAGACGCCTATAAAGCATGGGGGTTAAAGTTTACCGTCATGCCTTGGCCCGATGTGCCGCAAGCCTTGCAGACAGGTGTGATTTCAGGGCTCGACCACACCCCTATCGTCTGTAATATTTCTAAAAAATTCACCGTTGCCCGCAACTACACCCTGCTTGATTACGCGCAGGGTCTGTATGTGCATATCATTAATCAGCGCTGGTTGAAATCATTGCCGGAAGAGTTGCAAACCATATTGCTGCAGGTTATCAAAGAGGAGAGCGCCGCTGCTCGCAAACTGACTCGACTGCAACAGGCTGAGCAGATTGCTGCCGCGAAACAGGACGGCGTAAACTTTCTGTCCCTGTCCGAAACCGATCGCCAGGCGCTAGTTGTTCAGGCGCAAAAGCTCGACTCGACCTGGGGTCCCCAGATTGGGCAGGACTATCTTGATCTCGTACGTGCATCCCTGCATCGCTAACGTACTGAGCTGATCTAAAGCCCTGTTTCGCAATGGACAGCCTACGATTGCGAGACAGGGCTGACGTAAACTTCCCGAATCATCCGACGATCCAACCATCACCCCTGCCAGACAGGGAGCAGCACGGTAAACTGCGACCCTTCGCCAGGCTTGCTTTTCAGCTGAATATCCCCGCCGCAGCGCTTGACGATATTGTAGGTCAGGGCCAATCCCAGGCCGATGCCGCTGCCGACCTCTTTTGTCGTAAAAAACGGATCCCAGATCCGCTCCTGAATACTCGGGTCGATGCCGCTGCCGGTATCCCGGATGACCACCGCAACCATACCCCCTGCGGCTGTTTCGGTACTGACCTCGATCAGTCCCTGACCATCAAAGGCCTGGTGCGCGTTGACCAGCAGGTTCATCAGCACCTGGCGTAGTCCGGACGGGTCACCAAGAACACGCGGCAGATTGGATTTCAGATTACTGACAACCTGCACTTTCTGATAGTTGGGCTGGTATTTCAAAAGCTCGAGAATTTCCGTGAGAGCACGATTGATATCGACCTTCACCGCGATACCGTCCGATTTTCGACCGAAACTGAGCAGATGATCAATGATCCCTTTGCAGCGATAAGACTCGCGGATGATGACTTCGAGATAATGCGGAAAATCGTCGAGACGCTGATCCGCTTTCAGTTCAGGCTCATCACGAAAGCGGCGCTGCAGGGCTTCAGCGAAGCCGGCAACCGAGGTAAGCGGATTGTTTATTTCATGGGCGATGCCGGTTGCCAGCACACCGATACTCGACATCTTTTCGGTCTGAGTCAGGTGCATCTCCTGCAAGCGCTTTTCGGTAACATCGCGAAAGAAAACCAGGGCACGGTTCTTCTCTCCAAGCGCATCCTTGATCGGCGTAGCAGTAATGTCCAGATGGCAACTCTTCTGCCCTTCCCTTTCTACCACCAGCGAGGTATCGACCCGCTCGCCCTTCAGGGCTCTTTCGACCGGGCAGATCAGCGGCAGGTAAGGTGCGTCAGCGTGAAAGATATCCCGGCAGGTCTTCCCAGGGAGCGTCTGCAGCGGAAACAGCTGCGGGCTGATCAGGTTGTGGTGCTGAATTGTACCGACATTGTCATAAACCACGATGCCGTCACCAATAGAGTCAAAGATGGCCTGCATTTCATTGGTTTTGTTACGCAAATCAACCTCGGCCTGTTTGCGCGACGTGATGTCCTGGGTCGTACCATAGAGTTTGATAACCTGACCGGCGCTATTGACCGAGGGTTCGACGATTGAGTAGACCCAGCGCAACGTGCCATCGTCAAATTTCAGCCGATGCTCAATTTCGTAGCTTTTGCCCTGGTCGATCCCCAACCGCAGGTGCTCGATCACGCTTTCACGGTCTTCCGGATGAACCACCTGCGCAAAAGCTTCGTGAGTCGTTTCTTCGGGGCGCAGGCGCATGATCTGCAGCAGCTCAGCCGATGCCTGCACTTCACCGCTGGCAGGATCGAAACTCCAGGAGCCGACATGGGTCATTGCCTGGGCTTTGGTCAGGTTGTATTGACTCTCATAGAGTGCCTGTTCAGCACGTTTCTTCTCGCTGATATCGATCAGTACGGCAAGACACTCTTCGGCTGTTTCAGTCACCAGCGCTTCAATCCGGACATAGAGCGGCTGACGCTGACCATTTGTCAGCAGCAGCCGACAGGTCTGTTTCCCCCGCCGTTCAAAGACCGTAGCGACAAAACGGTTGAAAGCATCACGATCGTTGGCAGCGACAAAGCTCTCAAAGGACTGACCGAGCAGATCGGCACGATTCAATCCCAGCATCCGCTCACCGGTTAGGTTGACGGAGCGGATCTGCCCCTGCCGAGTAAAGGTTAAATAGCCGACCGGGGCATTGTCGTAGAGAAAAGCGTATTGGTCTCTTGACACTTCAAGTTCCGCCTGAGAGCGGCGCAACGCATCGACCTGTAGCTGCAGGGAAACCTTATCATCGGCGTGATTGGCCATCAAAGCCCTCTGGTCTTCTTAAAATCGATAGCGAGCGCGTCAGCCGTCCAGATGGCCGCTTCGACCATATCGGCAGTCACGGGAAACCAGGTTGCATGGATGGTCTCGCCTTCAACAACCGCGGTTTCTGCAACCTGTCTGATCTCTGCAGGTGAGGCATTCGGCAGATTCAATTCTTGCAGACAGATCGGCAGGCCAACGCTGGAGCAGAAGTTTTGGACTTCCCGGATATCCTTTAACGGGCGCCCTTCCATGACCAGTTGAGCCAGTAGGCCGAAAGCGACCTTTTCGCCGTGCAGGCTTTGCCGGGTCGCCGGGAGGGTTGTTAAGCCGTTATGAATCGAATGCGCACCGGCATGCCCGCCATTTTCTGAGGTGAGGCCACTGAGCAGGGTGTTGGCTTCGACGATGGCTTCGACCGCCGGGGTGACCATCTTACGCTCCACAGCGAGTTTCGCCTGAAGTCCCGATTCGAGCAGGGTTTCGTAGCAGAATCGGGCGATTGTCTGAACCGCCAGAGTCGGTGTTTGACCGCCGGAAAATGAATTTGGCTTGCCGCTGCGGAAGCTGGTACCCGCTTCCCAGCAAGTGCCCAAGGCATCACCCATCCCGGCCACCAGGAATCTTGCTGGAGAATTGGCAATAATGGTCGTATCGACGAGAACACAATCGGGGTTGCGCCGCAGAAAGAGATAATTTTCGAAGACACCATCCTCGCTGTAAACGACTGACAAGGCCGAACCAGGCGCGTCAGTGGCGACTGTGGTAGGAACAACGATAACCGGCAGGTTCATCTCGTGGGACACCGCCTTGGCGGCATCGATTGAGGCACCCCCGCCCAGGGCGATGATAGCTTTGGCCCCCTGCGCGGCGGCAAGTTCGGCAAGACGGGTTATTTCTTTGCGGGATGACACGCCACCGAACAACTCCTGACGAAAAGCGATCCCTTTTTCACGCAGGCTGGCCTCAATACTCTCCCCACAGACCGACAGAGCAGTTTTTCCACCTATTGCAAAAGCACTGTTGCCGATCCGGGCGACCTGATCACCAATTTCATTTATCGCACCAGCACCTTGAATGTAGCGACCGGGCGCAAGAAATATGCGGTTCATTTCGTCCTCCTTCAAATTGCATCGTTCTACCGAAGACGATATATGCGTGCTAGGCTCTTCTTAATAGCCACCGCAAACACCGTCACCAGGAATCTCCTTGGTGACGATCTCGACTGCCGGTTCGTCCAAAAGAACAGCACAGATATTTTTGGCGCTGTTCGCCTTGGCCCCGCAATGCTTGCATTTGACAACCGGGTTATCTGAAAGACTCTTGATGCAGTCATCCAGCCCCTGTGCCTTGAGGGCACACATATGTTTTGAGTGATCTTGACTGTCGCACCCCATTTCGGCTCCCTTTATCGCAAAATTACCAGCGACTGCGACCACTTGGGTCGAAAACCGGCTCGCTGTTGCCATTGGCCCCACGGTGGTAATAATCTGCCGGGTCGTAGACCTCAGCGGCCTTGGCTTCGCGCAGCAGCTTCCGGTCGATCGGGTGAGCTTGATCCGCATAGATATCGCGCAGCAGATCTTCGACCACCAGGCTCAGATCATCGACGGTTTTCACGACCTCGACCTTGTCGCAATAGGAGCCGTAGATGTCCATCAGGCAATCACCACGACTCCAGGTTTCACGGTCTTCCGGCGTCAGCCAGAGCATATAACGGGATTTCTCACGAATTTCGTCCAGCACCCAGTCGTTGGCCTCATCGTAGTTGTTGCGGGCATCACCTAAAATGATAACGGCCGGTCGACCGCGCAGGTTTTCGAGATAGTCCTTTTTGAATTTAAGAAAAACCTGGCCGAAGCTGCTGTTTTCATCCAGATCGATGATGTCTCCTGTATCGATCGTTTCCATCAGATCATTGACCGGCATATTGGCGAGCATTTCAGTGATTTCTGCCAGGTCGCGGTTATAGATAAAACTGCGAACATCGAGCAGTTGGTTGTGCAGGGTATGCAGTAGCAGCAGCATGAAGCGCGACGCATGGCTGACGGAAAAACTGACGTCACAAAGCACCACAAGCCGAGGTTTTTCACGACGTTTGCGACGCATGACCACATGAAACGGAACCATGTCGTGGCGATAATTTTTTTCTATCGTTTTGATGACATGCAGTTTGCCGCGATTCTGGTTGTTCTTCATCCGGCGTTGATCTTTTCGTAGCCGCAGCATCATCTTAGAGACGACATCCTGCATGGCGGCCTGTTCTTCAGCGGTAAAAGTGATACTGCTGCCGTAACTGTTGCTCTTGTCCAGTTCGATGGTGAGCGGGTTCTGGGTATAACGTCGCGATGGACGGGGTGGCTTTTGCGCTTTACCGCGATAGCCCTTCATCTGCACCAGCATTTCGGTGCCGTCGGTATCGTCCGGATCGATCTCGGTCAGACTTTTCAGCTCCTCCAAATCTTCCGGATTGATCTCGCTGTCGATCTTGATCAGTGGGCCAGGCTCGTCGTCGTGATCATCGCTCACCTCGTTTAAATAGGTAAACTCACCTTCCATCTCGGTGATGGCTGCATCCATCAGGGCCGGAAGGTCAGCTTCCGGATCGACAAACTGAAAACGGCTGAAATAGCGATTGAAGACCTGATTGAAGGTCGGGATGTCATTGACGTTTTTCACCAGCGTCAGACGCAGCAGCTCCCGTGTCGACCGGCGGCCGGTCATGCCACAGAGTCCCAGCGCCTGAACGGCATCGAGGCTCTCTCCAGGCGAGATGCGGATACCGCTTTCGCGTAAGGCTGCGACAAAACCGGTGATAATCCGTTCCATGGCTAACTCAGTTCCTGAGTCGCCAAATCCGTGACCTTCTCCAGGTCGGTCTGATGTTTGGCGATCGTGCCGACGGTGCTGGCAACTACCTCAGGGGTCAGTTCGTTGGCCTTCATGATTGAAAGCACCTGAGCCCAATCGAGGGTTTCAGAGACGCTGGGTGGTTTGCGCAGGTTCAATTCGCGGGCCTTGCGCAGGAATTCGACCATCTGTCGAGTCAGCACTTCGCAGAGGTCGGGGAACTTGGCCCGGACAATCGCGACTTCGCGCTCCAGTTCAGGATAACTGATGTACAGATACAGGCAGCGCCGGCGCAATGCGTCGGAGATCATGCGCGTGCCGTTGCTGGTCAAAATCACCAGCGGCTTGCGGTGGGCCGCAATCACGCCCATTTCGGGGATCGAGACCTGAAAATCACTTAAGCACTCCAATAGCAGCGCTTCGAATTCGTCATCGGAACGATCGATTTCATCAATCAGCAACAGGGAACGTTTTTCCGACATAAAGCTGCGCAGAATTGGTCGCTGAACCAGAAAGTTCTTCGAAAAGAACAGACTCTCCTCGGCAGAGAGACGCTCGACGGCTTCGCGCAGATCAGCCGATACTGACAGGTAATTGTCCAGCTGGGTGCGCAACAGCTGGGTATAGAGCAGCTGCTTACCATACTCCCAATCATAGAGCGCCTTGCCTTCGTCAATCCCCTCGTAGCATTGCAACCGCACCAGCGGGAAATCGAGGGCGGAGGAAAGAGCCTTAGCCAGACCTGTCTTGCCGACTCCGGGTGGTCCTTCGATCAGAATCGGCTTCTCCATGCGGATGGCCAGAAAAACCGCTGTTGCAATGGCATCATCGGCAATGTAGCCCCCGGCTCTAAGAAAATCGCTAACCGCTTGCTGAGTAATCATAGGAGCCTCGTCATCGATGAGATAGGTGCTGTTTTGTTTCAAGGGGGTACCTCGTAGAAAGGAACCGCTGGCCACCGCGCCGGAGAGAGAGATTCCGTTGCGGGGCCAGCGGCATAACTCACTGAAATAATATGTTAATTATTATTTTACAGGCACTGCTTGAAAATTCCGATCATGTCCTGCAGACCGGTATCAGTCGGGTTACCTTCAGTACAGATATCGTTGACCGAGAACTTCGCCAGCCCTTCGATATCTTTTTCCAGCAGACCCAGATCAGCAAAGGTCTTGGTGATACCCAGATCAGCTTTCAGTTCTAGGCAAGCGTCGATAAAGGCTTGGCCAGCTTCCATATCGGACATGCCATTGACGTCGATTCCAGCGGCCTGTGCCATCATCTTGAAGCGCTCCGGACAGGCCGGCAGGTTGAACTGCATGACCGGGCCAAGCCCGATGGCATTACACAGGCCGTGCGGTGCATCGTACATACCACCGAGGGCGTGAGCCATACTGTGAATCAGGCCGAGACCGGCGCTGTTGAAGCTGTAGGCAGCGGCCATCTCAGCCCAGACCATCGCTTCGATCGCCTTGTCGTTGTTGCGGTTCATCGAGGATTGACGCAAGTTTTCAAAGATCAGGGTAATCGCGCTCAAGCCCGGGCCATAAGCGGAAACAACTCCCAGACGTGAAGAGATGGCTTCAACGGCGTGAGCCAGAGCGTCCATCCCGGTATAGGCGGCCAAGTCACCCGGCATACACTGATGAATCAACGGATCATTGATCGACTTGCTCGGGGTGCAGTTTGGATCAAACAGGGCCATCTTGTACTTTTTATCTGTGTGATTGATGATCGAGAAGCAGGAAACTTCAGAACCGGTACCAGATGTCGAGTTGATCGCCAGCTGAGGGATGGTGTTGGCTTTGGTGGCCTTGAAGGCACCTTCAAAGCTTCTGACATCCTGACCGTCATGGCTGTGAACCAGCTTGATCGCCTTACAAGCGTCGTGCGAGCTGCCGCCACCAAGGCTGATAATTCCGTCAAATTTCCCAGAGGCCAGAACTTTGGCACCGGCCATAACTTCATGGTCTTTCGGGTTGGGAGTCACGCCGGAGAAGACTTCTGAATTAACCCCGGCCGCCTTGAGTACACCCTGGATGGTCTCAACAATCCCCGTACCGCGCAGGCCTGTGGTGACGATCAGAGCGTTGGTCATGCCCAAAGACTTGGCATCATTACCTACCATCGTATGAGCACCCCAGCCGACATTGACTGAAGGATAGGCGTGCATCATCTTGATTGGGTACTCGAGTCTTTCATTCTTGAGCTTGCGTTGGACGTCTTTGTTGTGGGACATGGGTACTTCCTCCTGTTGGTTAGTACTCAGTGAATATCCAGCTGGCTTGAGTACGTGTTAATTGCTTTTCGCACAGAACATGGATTGCCTTCAGTCAGAACAGGGGTAGCAATAACCTCGTTCTACCTGCCCAACCCAAACAGCAGCGATTGTCTGAACTCTGTGTCACCAAGGCTCATCAACAACCTGATAAATCGTTATAGCAAGGCGGGTGCCAAGCGAAAACAATGTTTTAGTTCGCATGCTTAGTGGTTTTCAGGCCGTCTTTATGAAAATTACTGATTGTAGATTGGGGAGGAAGGAAACAGTTTTGTGGGGAAAGTCACCGTTAACCGGATTCGTGCACTATGGAGAATATCCACACTTGGGGAGTTTTGCTGCGAAGCTCGGCTGAGCAGTGACAATAACAGGTAAAATGTTTGTACAATTTAACGAGAATTTAGAATTTTTCTCTCCAGAGCAGAACCGCCTGTCTTTGACGACAGCGATCTTCTGCTTGCATAAAATCGCCAAAACTTCCCCAGGCTCGCCCCATACAACCTGCGGCGCAACTCTTGAGTAGGGCGCATTCCTGACAGGATTCAATTGCAGAAATACGCTGACGGCTGACTTTCTGCAGCTTCGACCAGAGTGGCACCCCTTCGATCAAGGCAGCAGCCCAGCCCTTGCTGAAAACCTCAGCCACTGAATACTCGTCAGCGTGACAGAGCAGACAGGGATAAAGAGTTCCCTCGGCGGTCAGGTAGGGATTTTTGATAAATGCGCAACCCTGCCCGGCCGATTCGTCAGCGCACCATTCCAGTGCCGCGATCGTACCGAGCTTCGCGTAGCAGCGCTGAAATTGCTGATCATCCGCGTGGCGTTGCAGCAGCTCAAGATACTGCTCTGGTTCCGGCGGGGCAATGCCTTCTGCTGCACCGGCCCGCCCACAGGCGACCAGACAACCACTGCTGACCGAGCCGATCCCTAGACGCTCTGCCTGTAACAGTAGCTCGGGAAGTTCGTGCAGATTGTGCCGCATCTCGGTAAAGAAGAGTTCCAATGTCTGACCGAAACCAGCCGCGCTCAGCCGCTTGATCCCCAGCAACGTCTGCTCATAAGCCCCTGCCCCACGCACCCGATCATGGCTGGCCGCGGTTGCACCATCAAGACTGATCTGAATCGACAGATCTTTCAACTCAAGCGCCTGTAATGCGCGCAGGTTGTTATCCTCGAACAACATTCCATTTGTCTGTAGCAACAGCTTCAAGCCAGCAGCATCCCCGGCCGCCAACAGTTCGAGCCAGTCAGGGTGCAGCAATGGTTCGCCGCCGGTCAGTCGTAAAGCAGCTCCGTCAAGCGCTGCAAAGTCTTCGATTAATCGTTGCAGCTTCTGCGTAGAAACCTGCGCTGCAGTTGAAGTGGGCCCAGCTTCTACCCAACAATGGGCACAATGAAGATTACATTGCCCGGTGATGGCGACGGTCAAAAGTTCAGGAGGGGTTAGATTCTGCCGCTTCAGCAGCGAAGTGATTTTCTCTGCGTCCATAGCTCTTCCGTTTGCTGAAAAACGTCAACGCAATCGTTAATCGACCGGCAGAATTGTAGAGATTTTCTACATAAAGTGAGGCCAACGAACGTTACAGGGGCATCTGGTGGGTATTTTATCTACAGCTGTAGCATTTGTCAGCACTCGACGGGATATTCAACAACCCAACTCATAGCGTTCCAGCTTGGTATAGAGGGTCTTGCGATCGATCTCCAGCAGTCGTGCCGCCTGGCTTTTATTGCCATCGACTTTCGCCAGAACCCTGCCGATATGCTCACGTTCGACGACCCAGAGCGGTGCAGGAACTAATTCTGCAGTGTTGCTGCCACTGCTGGGCAAAGGCAGCTTTGGCGCTGAAAACGGCAACAGGTCTGATGAAATTACAGGCTCGGTCGCGAGAATACAGGCCCGGCGGATGGTATTTTTCAGCTCACGGACATTGCCCGGCCAATGATAAGCGTTCAGTGCCGCCAGCGCTTCATCGGTAATCTCCCAGGGCTGACCATCATGTTTCGGGCTATCTTTCAAAAAGTGCATCACCAGTGACAGGATATCTTCACGACGCTCACGCAACGCCGGAAGATTGATCGGTAACAGGTTGATTCGGTGGTAAAAATCCTCGCGGAACTCCCCACGCTCAACCAGCTCTTGCAGCTTTTTGTTGGAGGCAAAGACAAAGCGGACATCGACGCTGATATCGCGCGTGCCCCCCAGTCGACGGAACACCCCGGTCTCGAGTATGCGTAACAATTTCACCTGAACATCAAGCGACATCTCTGAGACTTCATCCATGAACAGGGTACCGTTATCAGCCAACTCGAAGAGTCCGGCCCGTGCCTTATTGGCGCTGGTAAACGCGCCCTGCATGTGCCCGAACAGCTCACTTTCTGCGGTGTTAACATCCAGCCGACCGCAATTGACCGTCACAAAGGGTTTATCAATTCTGCTGCTGGCATCGTGAACCGCTCTGGCAATAAGCTCTTTGCCGGTACCGCTTTCACCATAAATAAGGACATGCTCATCGGTCGTACCCCAGCGCTTGACGGTCGACAGGACCTTGCGGATTTCTTCACTGCGGCCGACGACCTGATGGTTATCGAGCTTGCTTATTTCCAGGCGCAGGTTGATGTTTTCCCGCCGCAGCCGGTTTTTTTCATTCGCCTTGTCAATCACCATCTCCAGCTCATCCAGCTTGACCGGCTTGGTAAGATAATCATATGCGCCCAGCTTGATACACTTCACTGCCGTCTCTATATCGCCATGGCCGGTAAACATGATGACTTCGGGGATACTGGAGTGTTCACGCATTCGCTGCAATACCTCAACGCCACCCATCTCCGGCATCTTGACGTCGAGCAGTACCACACTGAAACACTCCTCAAGATACTGGTTCAGCCCTGCCCGTCCGTTGGCGGCGACCTGTACCTGGTAACCACTCCGAGAAAGCTCGGATTCGAGCAGCTCTCGTAATGGAGCCTCGTCTTCAACAATAAGAACTTTTGCTTTTTTATCCATTAGTTATCCTGACACACTGGAAGTACTACAGTAAACTCTGTACCTACGCCAACCTTGCTGCGCACGTCAATCGAACCCTGATGTTTTTCGACGATGTCGTAGGTCACCGCCAGACCGAGACCCTGCCCCTGACCAACAACTTTGGTGGTAAAAAATGGCGTCCAGATATGATCCAGCATCTCGTCAGCGATGCCGCTACCGGTATCAATCACCCTGGCGATAACCCGACCATCTTCAGCAGCGGTCTCAACGGTGACCGATCCGGACTGTTCAATCGATTGCAGCGCATTGAGCAGCAGGTTTAGAAACACCTGACGCAGAGCGCTGGCATCTCCAAGAACCACCGGCAACGGCGAAGAAAAGTTTTCCTGCAGGCTGATGTTCTTGTTCCGCCCCTGATGCCGCACAAGCTCAAGAACTTCGCGGATGATGCCATTAAGATCAACCTTGCCGAACACGCCGTCCGATTTACGACTGAAGCTCTGCAGGTTGTCGATGATCCCTTTACAGCGGTAAACCTCGCGAACGATGATCTCAAGATATTTCGGAAAGTCGATCAGCCGCTGATCACCCGCCAACGACTGATCGTCGCGGAAGCGTCGCTGCAGAGCTTCGGCGTAACCAGCGACCGAAGTCATCGGGTTATTGATTTCATGCGCCACTCCAGCCGCCAGAACGCCGATACTGGACATTTTATCCGCCTGCAACAGCTGAAGTTCTCGACTGCGTCGTTCAGTGACGTCGCGGATGAAGATCAGCGCCCGGTTGCCGCCAGTCGCATCTTCGCTGGGGGTGGCGATCGGGGTCGCGATCACATCGTAAAAATGATTGCGGCCACCGAAACTGTGTGGCGTCGAAAAAGAGAGCTGAGAACTCTCGCCGCGCAACGCTTTTTCGACCGGACAGCTGCCCGGCGCCGAGCCTTGTTCGGGATGAAAGAGAGCCCGACAGCTTCTGCCAAGCAGGGTTTCTTTAGGGAAAAGCTTGGGGCAGACATGATTACGATGTTGCACCAAGCCTTTATTGTCGTAAATAACAACCCCGTCGCTGATAGCGTCAAACACGGCCTGCAGCTCTGTTTTCTTGACCCGCAGGCCAAGGTTTGCTGCCTCAAGTTCCTGAATCTTCTGCTTAACTTCGCCATAAAAGCCGATTTTCGAGCTTTCGATGCCTAACAGCGAATCAAGAAACTGCTCATCGACAAATGTGGCCTTGATCTCTTTCATCAGAAGGATCTCTTCAAAATGCCGAGCAGATCTTCTTCATCGGTCTGGCGTGGCGAAGTCAAAACGCAAACGTCTTTCAGCGCCCGTTCGGCCAGTCCGGGCAGATCCTCTTCGCGGACCCCCAGGGTGCGCAGGCTCCTTGGCGCATTTCCGGCGTCGAGCAGATGGTCGATCGTCTCAAGCGCCATCTCCTCGGCGTACTGTTCATTTCCGGCCACCCGGTGTCCCAGTGCGGAGGCAAAGCCGGGCAGCCTTTTTTGCACCACGGGAAAATCGTAGCGAAGAACTTCGGGCAACAGCACCGCATTGACGTTGCCGTGATTCGCATTGTAAAGCCCGCCAATCGGATGGGCCAGCGCATGCCCGATACCCAACAGCGCATTGGAAAATGCCATCCCGGCGTGCAGGCTGGCCCGCGAGAGATCCTCCAGATCGTCGGCGCGCCGTTCCTTGACCGCCCGTTCAAAACTTTTGACCAGCAAGTTCATCGCCTGCAGCGCATTGACGTCTGTCAAAGATGAAGACGCCACGGAAAAATAGGCCTCGATCGCATGTGAGAGCGCATCAACCGAAGAGCTGCTGAGATATTCGTCGGAAAGGGTGTTTAATGTATCGGGATCGGTGAGGCTGATGTCGGGGGCGATACAGCGGCTCATGATGGTGAATTTACACATCTGGGCAGTATCGTTGATCACCGCGAACTGCGAAACGTCTGAGCCGGTTCCACAGGTGGTCGGGCAGAGAACCAGCGGCGGCAAGGGGCGGTGAATCTGGTCAGTGCCGCGGTAATCGCTGATCCGACCACCATTGGCACCGAGAATCGCTATGCCCTTTGCCGCGTCCATGGCACTGCCGCCACCGAGCCCGACGATAACATCTGCGCCCTGGGCCAGATATTCACGATAACCGGCTTCGATTTCAAAATCTTTGGGATTTGATGTGATCTGATCGAAATAAACGAAACCCAGCCCGGCATCGAGCAGGCTCTTCATGACCAGGTCAACCCATCCGGCTTGAAACAAACCTTCATCACTGACCAGAAAAACCTTTTTTCCGCCGAGTCGTTTTGCGCAGGAACCGACCTGTGACAAGAGTCCACGACCGAAAATAATTTCAGGTACTTCAAATTTACAGTGCTGACTCGGGCTGTCAAAATCCATTCAAAATCCTCCGCAGACGCGACTTAATCGATGGCTGACAAACACGCAAAAACCTCATGAAATTAAGACATAAAAACTAAGCAAGTCCTGTGCCGCTAAAAACATTGTTCTGCTCAGATCGCACATATAACCAAGTCTCCTTTTGGCTCATCGGGAGAATCTCTACGCTGTAGCATCTTGCCCCATATTCAGAATCACTGCGAATCGCTTCTTTTTAAAAATTAAAGACGCCTACCTGAACAACGACTACCAGGGCAACACCCTGAAATTATTAACTTGAGTTACTGCCGTCGATTCAGCCTCACAATTTCACTTCAACAATGGTAGCGCATAATCGTACCAATAGACACGCATTCTAATGAAGTGGGTATCCAATTTCTCCACATAGAATCTTCTTTTACAAGAGAATTCACCTTGATGAATTGTCAAAACCGCAAGATAACGGCGTTCTACGAGGTTGGCATTCAGGTTGCACTATTTGACGACGTCACCAAGAGCAAATCATGCTGCACAGCTTTCAAGTCCAGACAGTTGCACCAAGCAATTTCATGAAATCTCTACTCTTACCTGGAAGGGACAAACGATGCCGAAATATATTATCGAACGTGAAATACCTCAGGCCGGAAACCTCTCTGCTGCAGACCTGCAAGCCATCTCGCAAAAATCATGTGGCGTCCTGCGTGACCTGGGACCACAGATTCAGTGGGTTCAGAGCTACGTCACTGCAGACAAAATCTACTGTGTCTACATCGCCCCTAACGAAGCGGCCGTAAAAGAACACGCGCTGCAAGGTGGGTTTCCTGCCAACAGTGTCGCCGCGGTCAAAACAATCATCGACCCGACAACTGCAGAATAATTCACTCACTTGTGACCATATTTTTGCGGGTGAGTTGTGGAGAAAAACCATGACTTTAGCATTACTTTTATTGATCTGTATGATGTGGGTTCCGGTCGGTCTGTTTTTTCTTGGCCACGGTGAAGCCAAAAGCACCGGCTTTGTTACAGCGGTGGTCGGTGTACTGGTTGTCATCGGCGCAATTCTTCAGGCTGCCATTTTTGCTGACCCCTTCACTGCCGGATTGCTGTTCGTGTTCGGTGTGCTCTACCTGCAGACCGCCCATGCGCTCTGGACAGGGCTGGAAGACATGCGCACCGTCGGCAACGGCGCTCTGGTTGTCGCCATCGTTTGCGGCATGTATGCCTATCTGTTTTTCACCGGTGGCGGTCTGAAAGCCGATGGTTCTACAATTATCGGCGTAACCCCCTACCTGGGCTTCATGAACGTAACCTTCGTCGTTATCTGCCTGACCGTGGTTGGAGTCACCTACGGAAAATTAAGCGCCAAACTCGCCGCTTATATGTTTCTCGTGCTGAGCTTCACCTGCCTTTTTGTGCCCGCCGTCGGCCTGATGGGTTTTGGTAAACTTCCATTCTGAAATACCGGCCAGTTTGCCAGAATGCAGTCAGTGATGAGATAATTCGACTGCATTCTGGCAGAAGCCACCAAGAAGTTTCGCCACAGAATCGTACCAGCGCTAAAAGGAAGTCCTCTGCATGAAGAGAAATTCTGCCCCGAAACTGAGTAGCGAAACACTTGCCCCGGTGAAGCGGGATTACCCGACCAAGCTGTTTGTCGAAACAACCACCAGCTGCAACCTGGGTTGTGTCATGTGTGTGAAACAGACGGCAGAGTGTGCCATCACCGAAGGTGAAATTTCGGATGCGACTTTTACTGCTCTTGAATCTGCCCTGCCAAAAGCCGAAGCCTTAATTCTTAACGGCGTGGGCGAACCCTTGCTGCACCCGAACATCGAAGCCTACATTACTCAGGCAAAAAAGCTGATGGCAAAAGACAGCTGGATCGGCTTCCAATCCAACGGACTGCTGATCGACGACCAGCGCGCCCATTTACTGCTCACGGCGGGTCTGGACAAAATCTGTATTTCAGTCGACGCAGTGACCCCTGAAATGCTGCGGCAACTGCGCGAAGGTGCCGAAATCCAGAATCTGAGTCATGCCTTTGAGGCGCTGGCAAAAGCAAAAATCAGTACCGGCAGACCTGAGTTCCAGATTGGCGTAGAAATCGTCGTCATGCGCAGCAACCTGGCCGAACTGCCTGACACCTTGCAATGGGCCGCCAGCCGCGGCGCAACCTTCGCCCTGGTGACCCATGTACTCCCCTACGATTCGGCGCATGCCGCAGAAGCAGTTTATGAATCCTGTTCTGGCGAAGCCATTGCCCTGCTCAAAAAATGGCGTAAAAAGGCCTCAGCCGATAATGTTGATATCGACCGCTATCCGAAGATTATCTGGAATTACAGTAAAAATGCCGAAGAGCAGCGGGTTGTCGATTTCGTCGAAGGGATGAAGCGGGACGCCGAGCAACAGAAGATTTATCTCGACCTGAAAAAATTGTTCAATCTGCAAACCAACTGGCTGCAGCAGGCGACTGAAATTTTCGCCCGAGCCGAACAGGTCGCCAAAGATGTTGGATTGCAGCTGAATCTGCCGGAACTGGTTCTCAAGGAAAACCGCCGCTGCGAATTTGTCGAGGACGGCAGCGCCTTCATCTCCTGGCAAGGCGATGTTCACCCCTGTTATTTTCTCTGGCACGGCTATCATTGCTTCGCCAGCGGCTGGCACCAGATGGTCAAGCCGAAGATCTTCGGCAACCTGAACCAGCAGTCCATTCTCGACATCTGGAATTCGACGGAGTTTAAAAGCTTCCGCGAAAATGTCAGCAATTACGATTATCCCTACTGCTCAAGCTGCAGCCTCGCACCCTGCGACTATGTCCAGACTGAAGAGTTTGAGCAGGATTGCCATATTAACTGCGAACCCTGCGGCAGCTGTCTCTGGTGCATGGGATTGTTTCAGTGTTTACGGTAAATAGAAAAAGAAAAGCCCCACATCCTGAAATGCGAGGCTTTATCTTTCCGACTTAGTCGAATTGTCAAATTGGTGGAGGTGAGGGGAATCGAACCCCTGTCCGAAAGCTTTCCACGTAAGGCTTCTACATGCGTAGTCTGTATTTTAATTTAACCGGATGAAGCTCCCACAGACAGGATATTCACCAGGCGAGTCCGCTTTAGTTTCGCTCCTGGGCCACAGACATTCCCTGAAACTAGCCTGCTAAATTAACGTCTCAGCACCCACACAGGCGATAAATGATGAGACGTAGCAGCATTAAGCTGCTAGTGCGTAACGAACGTCAGTGTCTGCGTTTGTTTGTGTTGGGCTTGTTACGGAGCCAGCCCACTCCGGCATGCGGCACTTCGTTTCCGTCCCCCGTCGAAACCTTGACACCCCCATTTCTTAAAAATCACTATTTTTCAGATACTTGAAAACTAACTACGATAGTCAGTATCGCACAAATAAGTGCATTTGCCAAGTTAACGAAAAGAACCTTTTAATGCCTTGGCCACTTCACGATCAGCTTCTTTGCTCTTTAAACTCTGCCGCTTGTCATGCAGATTTTTCCCTCGACCAATACCGATCTCAAGCTTGACATAGTTTTGCTTGAAATAGATTTTGGTCGGCACCATCGTCATCCCCTTCTGTTCGGTGAGACGGGTCAGCTTGTCGATTTCGGCATGGTGCAGAAGTAGCTTGCGAATCCGGGTCGGGTCGTGGTTTTCACGATTGCCGAATTCGTAGGGGCTGATGTTCATATTATTGATGAAGACTTCGCCATCCTTGATACGGCAAAACGACTCTTTGAGATTAACCTTGCCGGCGCGGATCGACTTGACCTCGGTTCCGGTGAGCATGATACCAGCCTCGAAAGTGTCCTCGATATAGTACTCGTGATAGGCCTTTTTGTTGGTGGCGACGATTTTAATGCTCATGTTGCAATGCGTCCGCTTGTGTGGCTGCCCGTGCCTGTATTTCAACGATGCGCGGCATGAAAATCTCCCGCTTTACAGCGCGAGTGCCGATCCTGATACAGAGAAAAGTACCGGCAAGGAAAGCGACCCCCAGAATGGCCGAAAGCAGTGAAGGATCTAGGTTGACTTCGGTCATTTCAGCAATGGCCTGGCCGATCAGGGCCCCGATCAATAACCCGATTATCGGTACAATGTAAAGGATAAAGGAGGATTGCAGAAAATGCTTGGTGCTGGTGACAACCTTGACCCGATCACTAATCTTCGCACCGATCTGATTAAACGCCTCGACCAGCATGGTTTCACTGTCGTCACCGATCTGGCAGGCGCCACTGGATGGGCAATGCTCGCAGGCGCTGTGTTTCGCGCAAAGAACAACAGCAATCTGCTGCCCCTTCAGTTCGACAATGGTGCCATACTCTTCAATCATACCCCTGCCCTTTCCTTTTACTCAACTGTGCGCGCGACCGCATATAAACCTGTGCAATATCAGCGGTACGGCCTGGCGCAACAGAATAATCGAGAAGCTCAGTCACGGCAAGTTTCGTCTTTGGCTTCAATACCTGAAAACTGCTCAGTTTGCCGGCCGTCAAACTGCCAAGATCCTGCTGCAGACCGAGCACTTGTGCTCCACCGAGGGTTGCCATGCGAAATAGTGCCGGCGCATCCAGTTGCCCCTTAAACCACTTATGGGCAAATGCGATCTCATCCCAAACCGACAGGCTGTCATTACTCGCCATACTGTCGGTGCCGAGAGCAAGCCTGATGCCGGATTTCTGCAGTTCAGCGACCGGCGCTTTGCCAACCTTCAGTCGGTCATTCGAGCGGGGGCAAAGAACCAGTGAGCAATTGCTGGCGGCAAGCAGCTCGATCTCTGCCGATTCAAGCTGGACGCCATGAACCAGAATATTACCGGCAGACAAGCCACCATTACGCCGTAGATATTCAACGGGACGACAGTTCTGCGCCGGTGGAACCAGGTACTCCCACCCTATCTTGGGATAAAGCTTGGTGGCCAGTGGCCCACGCCCCTTTTCGATAAACTCGACCTCTGCCGGTGATTCGGCCAGATGGGTCATGCATCCCAGCCTTTCCTGTTGGCACTTCTGGTAGATATCGCGTAGATAGCTGGCGCTAATGCTGTAAGGCGCGTGAGGTGACAAACCAAGTTGCAACAGACCGGCTCGCTTATCCGCCAGCACTGCGTTTATATTGTTTTTCAATTTACCGACAACGGTAGGGTCCTGACCGAGACTTTCAAGAAACAGGGTGCCAAGCAACGGAGCACCCTGATAAGCCGTACGTGCAAAGTACTGGGAGATAATGTCGCCGACTGCGCCTGTCCCGGCAGCGACTGATGCTGAAATGCCATTGGCAAGCGAGTTACAGTAATCAACCCGACTCAGGTTTCGTTTGATACGGATCAGTTGCAGAATCCAATCAACAAACTCAGCAGGATTCACGATTTCGCTGAATTTTGTAGCCCACTGATGACAATCGGTCAACTCCAGATGGGTGTGAGCGTTAACCAGCAACGGCAGCAGCAGCGCATCGCCATGATCGACAATAGTGATTGCCGGATGTTGTCGTTTCACTTCTGCAAGCGTACCAACAGCGGCAATCCGACCATTCAGGTCGAGCAACGCCCCACCCTCTATGGGCGGGGCGTCACCGGGATACATTATTCTGGCTGTGTGAATGGTGGCCAAACTCATTACGCCTTATGCAGATAACCGTTATCAATCAATCGGGTTTTGCCGAAAAAGACCGCCAGCAGCAGGACAGAATCCTTATCTGCAATCTCCTGATCGGCCAGGCTCAGTTGATGGCAAATCTTGATGTAATCAATTCGCGCTGCAGTTTTTGCAGAAATGTTTTCTTTAAGCTGCTCGACAATTTTCGACACATCAGTTTGCCCTGCGGCAAACATTTTCTGCGCCTCGTCAATCGATTGCGACAGAACGAGCGCTTGTTGCCGATGTTCAGCAGACAGATAAACGTTGCGCGAACTCATCGCCAACCCATCGGCTTCGCGAAAAATCGGCATGCCGACAATCTCGACCGGCATATTCAGATCGACCGTCATCTGCCTGATAACGGCAAGCTGCTGAAAATCCTTGTTGCCGAACAGCGCAACATGCGGCTGAATGATATTGAATAATTTGTTGACCACGGTACTGACACCACGAAAATGACCGGGCCGGCTGGCACCACAGAGTGTTGCTGTTATCCCTTCGACGTCGACATAGGTCAGGTAACCTTTCGGGTACATTTCGGCAGCGGTCGGTGCAAAAACAAGGTCGACACCGACCGATTCGGCCAATTCTGAATCGCGGCGCAGGTCACGGGGGTAATCCTCAAAATCCTCCCCCTGACCGAACTGGGTCGGATTGACAAAGATCGACAGGACCAGCAGATCCCCCCGCCTGCGCCCCTCTTCGAGCAGCGACAGGTGCCCCTGGTGTAAAAACCCCATGGTCGGCACAAAAGCGATCCGCTGCCCGGCAGCGCGCGCATCCAGAACGATTTGTTGCATCTGCGCAACTGTGGTGATGGTCTGCATAGGCTATTCGAAGGAATGCTCAGGGCCGGGGAAATCCCCACCCTTGACTTCACGGATATAGTCGCCGATCCCTTTCGCGATGGTCTCAGAGATGTCAGCGTAACGTTTAACAAATTTTGGTGAATACTTATCGCACAGACCAAGGATGTCGTGGATGACCAGGACTTGTCCATCACAGTCGACACCAGCGCCGATTCCGATCGTCGGGATACTGACGGACGCGGTGACCTCTCTGGCCAGGTCTCGCGGAATCCCTTCGAGGACCATGGCGAAAGCCCCCGCCTCTTCTACCGCTTTGGCATCGGCAAGAATTTTACGCGCCTGCACTTCCTGACGACCCTGCACTTTAAAGCCGCCCATACGGTGAATCGATTGAGGCGTCAACCCGATGTGTCCGAACACAGGGATGTCGATATCGACAATTGCGCGGATCGTCTCCGCGATATGCTCACCACCTTCTAGTTTGACCGCCTGAGCGCCACCTTCTTTGATCAGGCGTCCGGCGTTGACCCGCGCGTCACGAATATCGACCTGATAGGACATGAACGGCATGTCGGTCACCACCAGCGCCGCCTCTGTGCCGCGCACCACCGCGCGGGTGTGATAAATCATCTCTTCGAGAGTCACCGCCAGAGTGTTGTCATATCCCGAAACGACGGTTCCCACCGAATCACCCACAAGGATAATGTCGATTCCTGCCGTGTCCATCAGCTTGGCTAAGGGATAATCGTAGGCGGTCAGGACGCTGATTTTTTCCTGATCAACCTTCATCCGGCCGATATCGAGTATTGTTTTACGCTTTATCACTGTCGTCCCCTAAAAAACGAAAATGCCCACCGCGAATAACGGAAGGCACGTAGAAATATTGCAACGGAGCGTGGTCCGATCCGGCTTGCCCTTCCGTCCCGGTCGCTGGCGATCCAGGCGGTATGTCAATGCTGCGATCTGCACAGCTTCTGGCTCCGGCACAAGTTCCGGGCACCTGCTGCATGTGCATCTGATGGAAATCCTTACAAATTTTATCCATCAAAAAACGTTTTACGATATAGCACAGTGGACTGGAAATTGTCCATCGCCATTTCCTTTCTGCCGTTCGCTGCCGGCAGCTAATTTAACGGTACGTCATAAAATCACCAAAAGGCAAGGGGCAGATGATCTCCTCATCTGCCCCTCGTCTACTTGAAACACCTGTGCTGGTTATTCAGCCAAAAGACTTTCCAGAGAACGCAGCAACACGGTAAAGGGGTGAAAATTCTGGGGTGATTCGGCCAACAATGAACGCCGCAGATCCTCAAAAGTACGCAGTTTCTGCCGCCGTTTGGCGAAGTAACTCTGGGGGTGGTCAGCAGCTTCGCTGGCAACAGCCTGAACCAGTCGCACCACAACCGAATGCAGTGAACCTAACAGAGATTCACGGGCTCGACGATCCCAACTGTCCCGCATCGGCACCTGCTGCAGCAGTTTGAGAACTGCGCTGACCGCAACCTTCTCATCGACCAGCACCTTGAGCTTGGCCAGCTGCTCCAGGTTCTGCCCGGATTGTTGCACCATACAAATCAATGGCAGGAAATCCGCCAAGTAATCCAAAGCAGCGTACTTCAGGGCGAACTCTTCCGGCAGCCCTGAAGCCGTCAGGCGATCGCGCTCCTGCTGGCAGTTCTGCCAGCTATTGGCGGGCAAGACCTCGGACAGCATTGCAGAATATTGCGCAAGTTGCTGCTCAATCCGCTGCAGATCCTCTTCAGCTTCAGGTAAGGCCATGCCGTTACCTAGGGCAAACAAACAGAAAGAACGCAATACCTCTTCTAGTTTCATCAGCAATTGGTACTGATCGCTGCTCGGTATTTTATTATCGAGAGCAAAGACCGCCTTGCGCAAAGACGCCCCGCCCAGCAGACCGTCGAAAACGATGTAGGCATTGGCAACAGCGACCTGCGATTGTCCGGCCAGGCGACTGACGGTCTGACAGAAGGTGCTGCCGGCCTGATCGACAACCCGGTTGGTCAGCATGGTTGCAGCGATCTCTTTTGCCAGCGGATGTCGCTTGAGCAGCTCGCCGTAGCGCTCGTAGACCTCTTCAGGGAAATAATCGAAGAGCAGTTGATTGACGATTTTATTATCCGGCAGCTCGCTGTCGAGCAGCGCACGATACAGGAACATTTTACTGTAGGCCAAAAGGACAGATAGCTCCGGCCGCACCAGACGGTTCGGTTGACGGTTGGAGACCTCTTTACGGCTCGGTAAAAACTCGCCGCGCCGATCAAGCAGGCCTGAGTTGCCGAGTCGGTCCATCTGCTCAAGATAAGGTTCCACATCACGCTGGCAACGGATTTCGTCGAGTGAGATCGACAGGGTCTGCGTGTAGTTATTCGCCAGCACGTCCTGACAGACGGTCTCTTTGATCTCTTCCAGCAGCTTATAGCCTTCATCCAGGCTCTTGACCCGACCTTCCTGTCGCAGTAGCTGCAGCAGGATTTTCAGATTGACCTCGTGATCCGAGCTGTCGACGCCAGCCGAGTTATCGATGGCATCGGTGTTGAGCAGACCGCCATTGAGGGCATATTCGATCCGGCCCAATTGGGTCATCCCCAAGTTGCCTCCTTCGCCAACCACCCTGGCACGCAGTTCAAGAGCATCGAGCCGCAGCGCGTCATTGGCCCGGTCACCGGCATCGTCGTTACTTTCAGTCGATGCCTTGACATAGGTGCCGATGCCGCCATTCCAGAGCAGATCAACCTTGGCCTTAAGCAATAAGCGCAGCAATCCGGGAACATCAAGGCTCCCCTGACGGATGCCGAGCCATTCGGCGACCTGCGGCGAGATCGGGATCTCTTTCAACTGGCGGGAATAAATACCGCCACCTGCTGAAATCAGCTCTTTATTGTAATCCTCCCAACTGGAGCGCGGCAGTTTAAATAGACGTTCGCGCTCTTGATAGGAAACCTCAGTGTCGGGGTTCGGATCGAGGAAGATATGGCGGTGGTCAAAAGCGGCCAACAGCTTGATCTTGCGTGACAGCAGCATGCCGTTACCGAAGACGTCACCGCTCATATCACCGATACCGACCACTGTGAATGGCTGCGTCTGGGTATCGTGCCCCTGTTCGCGGAACAACCGTTTGACACTCTCCCAGGCACCGCGGGCGGTAATCCCGAGTTTCTTGTGGTCATAACCGTGCGAACCACCGCTGGCAAAAGCGTCGTCAAGCCAGAATCCGTAGGACTGACTGACCGCATTCGCGGTGTCGGGCAGATGCGCGGTCCCTTTGTCGGCCGCGACCACCAAGTAGGAATCCTGATCGTCATAGGCGACGATCCCTTGAGGTCGGACGACACCTTCAGCGGTCCGGTTATCGGTCAGATCGAGCAGGCCACGCATCAGGGTCACATACGCTGCTTTGACAATCTCCCCCATCCGCTCGCGATCCGGACTGCTGCGCTTGGTGATGAAACCGCCCTTGGAACCGACCGGCACGATGACGGCATTTTTGGTGGTCTGGGCCTTTACCAGCCCGAGAACTTCAGTGCGGAAATCATCCGGGCGGTCAGACCAGCGGATGCCACCACGAGCGACTTTGCCGCCGCGCAGATGCAGCCCTTCCATCGTTGCCGAATGGACGTAAACTTCGTACAGAGGCCGAGGCGCCGGCATGTCGATAACACCGAGAGAACTGACCTTGAAAGAGAAGAAATAGTCGTCCTGCTCACAGCGAATGAAGAAGTTGGTACGCACTGTGGAATCGATCAGATTGAACAGCGTCCGCAGGATCTTATCCTCATTGTTATCGCTGACTTCCTCAAGCGCTTCAGCCAACTGTTGACGAACCGGTGACAGGACCTCCAGTTCGCGGGTCATCGCATCAGCCCACTCTTCAGCAGGCTTGAAACGACCCTCAAAGTAGTGATACAGCAAGGAGGCAACCTTGGCATTATGAATCAACGCATAAGCGACACGACGCTTGGTAAATGGCGCACCGAGTTGAAAGTAATAGTTACGGTAACCTCGGAAAACATCGATCTGGCGCCAGGAAAGCCCGGTCAGCGGCAACAGTCGATGCAAATAATCATTTTCGACTTCTTTGCTGTTCATCACCTGCAGCGTTTCTAACAGCACTGACTTTATCTGTTTGAATGGCAGGCTTTCCTTTGAGTTCGGACGGATCGCAAAACTCTTGATGTAAACCCGTCCCTCTGCGATATCGAGAGTGAAATCCACCTCCTCAATCACACAAAGATCAAGGTTCTCCAGAAACGGCATCAAGTCGTTCAGGAAGCTCTTTTTCAAGCTGTAGTATTGCAGGCGGTAGAAATCATCCCGCTCGTGAAATGGGCCCCACAGATCGAACCGATCCTGTTTATCGCGCAACATGACTTCAATATTGCGCACATCACGCACTGCAAAACGCGGATGATTCCGTGAACGATAATCACTGTGGAAGGCTTTGCTGTAGCGTTCCCAGACATCGAAGGAATCGGCGAGATAGTTCTTTTCGAGCAGATCACGAAACTTCAGCTTCCAGGGCAGCGCCAACCGGGTTAGACCTTGTTCAAGTTGCAACAGTTCAATTTTGACCTGTTTGGTCTTCAAACGAAGGTTGAAATGTAGGCTTAAATAATCGGTCGACAGGTGAATCATTTTAGATTCAATGGCGGTCGCTTTGAAATACCGACGCAAATAGGTTTCCATGCGCAGGATATGTTCTGGTGAGTAAAATTCTTTCGGCAGAATCAGCAGCAGTGTCAGGTTAGCTGATGACATGCTCGGTGCGACAACTACCTTGACGCCCGCCTGACGGTGCATCTGGGTGAACGAGCGCATCATTCGCCGCAGCTCGTCGTCCCCCATCAGGAACAGTTCAACTTTGGGGAAGGTATTAAATATCTGAATCGTTTTGCGATAGTTATGGCTGTCGTGCGGGATATTCAACTGCTGCTGGGCAGTTTCAATCCGCTTGCGCAGCGCCGGGATGGTGAAGCTGTTTTCGTCCACACTTTGCTGGGTGTAAAATCCCCAGAAGGCATGTTCGCGATAGCCACCATCGGCAAGATTTTCCCGAAATCCAAGATAGGTCAGACGCTCAAAACGATGCAATGGGCAACGCAGTTCGGTTTTCTCCAGCGCGACATCCCCACCGTGACGCAGCATCTCGGCAATCAGCGGAGTTTCCAACGGCACCGGTGCGACGTTGACAGAAAATAGCTGATCGTAAAACTCGCTTAACCCGAGGGCGCAATCCGTCTCTTCGTTGATAACCCCCTCGGCGTCTGCGTTCTCATGGCGGTAGCAACGACTGGCGACAGGGATAAAATTATCCTTTTGCAACCAGGCAAACAGATCGACATATTTCGCAAGGTTTTCAATACGCCCTAAATTATCAATCCGCTGCAGTGTCTTCGCGCGATCGCGGTTGATTATCAGTGCAACACTGATGATTTTTTCAACGCCCTTTATAATTTCCTGCAGCATCCGGTTCGGCAACTGCTCCAGCTCAATCCAGATGAACGATTCCTGCGGCAGTGACGGTACGCCTTCTGCTATCTGCTGAACCCGACCATTGACACGTTCTACTGCCAGAATCGGATGGCAGATAACCCGAAAATGTAACGAGCGACGATGGAGATATTCCTGAACAGAAGAAAAGATATGATTTGCGTCCGGGGCGTTACAGCAGAGAAAATAGTGCCCTGGGTTCTGTTGCGGCAGCAGGGCAACCTTTACCTCTGTATCACGCTGCAAGAGAAAATCTCCTGCCTGACGCAAGTTTGCAACAACCTGTTCTATTTCAATAGAGGCGATGAAGTTTTCCGGGATTTGCTGACGTAAGATTTCTCCGAGACTGACATAGGCCGAGACAGCCTCGCTCACTCCCTGTTTAAGCAGCTCCTGCTCCAGAATTTCTGGCTGCAATGTCGGGTCTTCACTCCCGGACAAACTGCCACCACGTGCGACCAATACTTTCATCCAAAACTCCCTTTTTTTTCGGATATGTACAGTCAATATAAAAGGCGTACATCCCGCTCAAAAGCGACCGGGACGCAAGAGTTCTAAATGATAGTCCATGGTATAGGGGTTAGCAAGGTCAGATTAGTTATCTATTAATTTTTCTGCGGAACAAACAAGGATTTAGTCAGACGGGAAAAATCATCGAGCGACAGGGTCTCACCGCGGCGACCGGGGGAAATCTCTGCGGACTGCAGGGCCGAGTCAATTTCCGCCGCAGAAAAGTTAGCTGCTAGCAGGCTATTTCGCAGCGTTTTTCTGCGTTGCGTAAAGGCTGCTTTGACGACCCGACGAAAAAAACGCTCGTCGATCGGATCGACACGCGGAGCCGCTAAGGGCTTGAAATTGAGGACGATGGAATCGACTTTGGGGGGTGGGGTGAAAGCTTCAGGCTTAACCAGAGTAACAACGCTGATGTCGTACCAGAGCTGACAAAGAACCGAGAGGATACCGTAATCACGACCGCCAGGTTCAGCGACCAGACGCTCACCAACTTCGCGTTGGAACATCAGGACCATGCGCTGAAAATGGTTACGATTGTCGAGAAACTTGAAAACGATTTGACTGGAGATATTGTAGGGCAGATTTGCCACCAGTGTGTAGGGCGGTCGCGGCAGACATTCATCCCAGTCAAGCTTGAGAACATCTCCAGCGTGCACTGTCAATCGGTCATCCCGACGGGCTTCCAGGCGCTCAATCAAATCGCGATCGATCTCCATAACATGAACGTGAACCGCCGCGGGCAATAACTGGTCGGTCAGAACCCCGAGGCCAGGCCCTATTTCAACCACTTCCTGCGCTGGATCGAGGCGTGCTGCAGCAACAATCTTGTCGATGATATTCCGATCGTTCAGAAAGTGCTGTCCGAAACGTTTTTTCGTTTGATAACTCATAACAACTTAATCTCTATCTGCGTTACGCCGTCTCGGCCAGCGCGGAACACGCCATTGGCGAAGACTCGGAATAAAGCGCACAGTCAGTGCATAACCAATAATGGCCACCGGTATGCCCAGCAACAGACTGCCGACACAGAGTGGCGCAGCAACCTGCCAACCAAGCCCGGAAAGGGCCTCATAATTAAACTGAACACTGACATCCGGATGCGGCAAACCCATCACCAGTCGACCGACTTCGTATTCCATCCCGTAAATGATCGGGGCAGTCACAGGATTGGTACACCAGACCCCGACCACCGCAGCAATTTTGTTCTGGCGCAATAAAAAGGCAAAAATAAGGGCCAGAAACATCTGAATGCCAAAAGTCGGCGTCATGCCGATGAACAATCCCAGGGCCATTCCACGACCGGCGGCATCTGGTTCAGCTTGCAGGCGAACCAGCCGGATCATGTGCAATTTGAATTGCCTGAAAAAGTTCCAACGACGCCACATAGGAAAACTCTAGGAAAAGTTAGCAGCCTGCTCCAGCGGCCAACTGGAGACGGCATTCAGATCAAGGCCTGAACGCAGCCCCTGTGACAGGTAGTGATCTCCGGCAACTGCCAGCATGGCGGCATTATCGGCACAGAGTATCGGCGCCGGAAAATGCACTTCAAGGCCATGTCGCGTTGCAAGTTCGGCGAACCGACGCCGAAGCCCGCTGTTACAGGCAACACCGCCGGCGATAACAATGCGCTGAAGATTTTCCTGTTCTGCTGCACGCAGTGTTTTCTGGGTAACAACATCGACCACTGCCGTTTGAAAAGCTGCGCAGATCTGCGCGATATGTTCATCATCCGGGGCAGAATCGAGGCCATTCAGGTAATTGAGAACCGAAGTTTTCATCCCTGAGAAGCTGAAATCAAGATTCTTTTTTTTCAGCATCGGTCGAGCAAAAACGATCCCGTCACCGTCACTTTTGGCAGCAAGCTTATCGATGACCGGTCCGCCCGGATAAGGCAGACCAAGCATCTTTGCTACCTTGTCAAAGGCTTCTCCGGCAGCGTCATCGACCGTACGGCCGAGCAATCGGTACTGACCGATGCCGTCCACCCGAAACAGGTGGGTATGCCCACCTGAAATCGCCGCCGCCAGAAACGGATATTCGACCTGTTTTTCCAGCTGGATCGCAAGAATATGCCCTTCGATATGATGCACCCCGACCAATGGAATCTGCCGCGCATAAGCGTAGGACTTGGCAAATGACATCCCGACCAGCAGCGCACCGACCAGACCCGGGCCACGAGTGACAACGACGCCGTCTAAGTCGCGGCCTGTGACTCCGGCTTTTTTCAGCGCCTCCGCTACCAGCGGATTGATGACTTCAAGGTGCCGGCGCGAAGCCAGTTCGGGCACAACGCCACCGTAAACCGCGTGCAGATCGATCTGCGATGCGATCAGGTTGGAGAGAATTTCACGGCCGTCACGTACAACTGCGACGGCCGTTTCATCACAGGAACTTTCCAGCGCAAGCAATAACATAGGCAAGGTTTCTTCTTACAACAGGTTAGCAGCCAGTTCGGCAAGAGATGAGCGCTCACCCTTACTGAGGGTCATATGACCGGCAATCTCCTGCCCTTTTAAACGTTCAACAGCGTAGGTCAGACCATTACTCGACGAATCGACATAGGGGTTATCGATCTGGTACGGGTCGCCTGTCAAGACAATCTTGGTCCCCTCCCCGGCGCGGGTGATAATCGTCTTGATTTCGTGCGGGGTCAGATTCTGCGCTTCATCGACGATCATATACTGGCGAGGGATGGAGCGACCACGGATGTAAGTCAGGGGCTCAATCTCCATCAGGCCGAGATCGATCAGTTCGCGATAGCCGCGCTTACGTTTGCCGCCTTCGTCAAAACTGGAAAGCAGCAGTTCAACGTTGTCAAAGATCGGCTGCATCCAGGGAGCCAGTTTCTCCTCGATATCCCCCGGCAGAAAACCGAGATCCCGCCCCATCGGAAAGACCGGACGAGAGACCAACAGACGGCTGTAGACACTTTCGTCGGCAGTTTTCAATAATCCGGCAGCAATCGCCAGCAATGTCTTTCCGGTGCCGGCCTTACCGACCAGCGAAACCAGTTGAATGTCATCGTTGAGCAGCAGATCAAAAGCAAACTGCTGCTCACGGTTGCGCGGATGGATACCCCAGACGCCGTTCTTCGGCACCCGGATCAGCGGTAATAATTGCCTTGTTAACGCATTGTAGCGACCGATCGCCGAATGTGAGGGATTGGTCTCATCGATCAGGGTAATCCCCTGATTAGCGTTGAATTCACCCTGCAGTTCCAGGGAGCCGGTTTCGTAAAAACTGTCAACCACTTCACGTCCAACCTGCAACTGTGTGGTGCCGGTGTAGAGATCATCGACTGAAATCTTGTCGTTCTGATAATCCTGAGCGATCATACCGATGGTGTCGGCCTTGATGCGCAGGTTGATGTCTTTGGTGATAAAAATCACCGAACCTTCCGGCAAGGTTTCCTGCAGATCTTTCGCCACCGCCAGAATGCGATTATCCCCCTGATCGACCTGCAACTCAGGTGGTAATTTCTGCAGAAATTCTTCGCGATAAATGGCAACTTTGAACGTCCCGCCATTCTCAAGCGAAATCCCTTCGACCAGTTTCGATCGGTTGCGGAAGCCGTCAATCTCACGTGAAATCTGTCGGGCGTTGCGACCGGTTTCGCTCTGCTCTTTTTTAAACCGGTCGATCTCCTCGAAAACCGTCAGCGGGACAATGACGGTATTATCCTGAAATTTGTAAATAGCTTGGGGATCATGAAGTAATACATTGGTATCAAGCACGTATGTTTTCATAGCATGGCATCCTTCAATCTAAGGGTTTCAGTGAGATAACCGGTCAGTTAATAACTTAACGATCGTATGAACTGACGAGCAACCCGTCTGCTGTTGCCAGAATCTTCACGTAAACGGGGCGTGAACCTTCCTGGGCTTTGAGGACGACCTCGCCTTCCATATTGAGCGCGTTCAGAATCTGCTCCGGCGATTCGTCGATAACAAATTTTTGATAAACGCCCGTACCAAACAGAACTTTACGGGTAACAATTTTTTCCGGCGGGAGCGAACAGGAGACCAGCAGAGTAAAGACAACAAAAAGGGATAATCGCTGCAGCAATTTCATGATGAGTCTCCTGAGGATACGAGTCAGTTTGCGGCGATCTTAGCTATGGCCGCAAGGAAAAGCTCGATCTCTTCGTCGGTCGTGAAATAACCGGGACTGACCCGGACGGTGCCGATGGGATAAGTACCGATGGTTTTATGTGCGTCCGGCGCGCAGTGAAGACCGACCCGAACTGCGATATTGTGTTGCTGATCGAGTTTGAATCCGACTTCGGCAGGATCGCAACCATCCAGATTGAAGGCTATCGCCCCACCCCGCAAGCGGATATCGGTGGGTCCATAGACTTGAACCCGATCGATCGCTACCAGTCCCTGCACGAGATTTTTAACCAGGCAGGATTCACGTCGACTGACGGTCTCGATTCCGGTCGCCTGCAGAAAAGTCACGGCAGCACGTAAACCCGCCAACGCTGGAGCGTTCAGAGTGCCACATTCCAACCGTTCCGGCAACGCCTGCGGCGGAAGATCTGAATGTGAATTGGCCCCGGTGCCACCATAGATCAACGGCGTTAACTGCAGTCCGCTACGACTGTAAAGAAATCCGGTCCCCTGTGGCCCGAGTAAACCCTTGTGACCCGGCGCAGCGAACAGATCGACCGACAGAGACTGAAAATCAAGCGGAAAGCAGCCGACACTTTGCGAACCGTCAACCATAAACAGGATGCCCTGTTCACGGCACCAATGACCGAGCGCATCAATCGGTTGCAGAGCCCCATAAACGTTGGAACAGTGATTCACCAGCAACAACCGCGTCGGTTCTTTCAGGCAGGCTTGCTGCAGCGCCTCGGCGGCAACAATACCGGTGAGTGGGTCGGCACTGACTTTTTCGACCTTGACACCACGATCCTGCAACGCCCGCAGCGGTCTGGCCACGGCATTGTGCTCAAGACTGGTTGTCACCACCCGATCGCCAGAAACCAGCAGACCGAAGAGTGCCTGATTGATTGCTGCGGTCGCGTTCGGGGTAAAAATGAACTGTTCAGAATCGGCGACATTGAAAAAATCAGCCAACAGCTCGCGGGTTTCAAAAACCTGGCGTTCAGCCGAAAGAGCCTGCTGATAACCACCACGTCCAGGGCTCGCACCTGAGCGCAACGCCGCATCTACGGCACGATAGACGCTTTCCGGTTTCGGATGGCTGGTCGCAGCATTATCAAGGTAGATCGGCTTATTCATTCTTTTCGGGATCTTTCAGCGTCGGTCGGCACAAAGCAGGTCACGACCCAGGCCGTCGTTACGACAGAAGGTTGCAAGGCCGCGGCAGCCACCAAAACAGATAGAGTAATCACGGCAATCGTCACAACCAACCGGAACGAAATCTATCTGCTGCCTGACGTCCAGACGCGCTCTGGTCTGCCATAAATCGAGAAGATTGTCGCTTAACATGTTTCCAAGGGGTTGCGGCCATGACGAGCAGGGTAATAACTGACCTTGAGCATTGATATGCCCAAGGCTGTTCGCGGCCTGACATCCACCATATTCGATTCTCTCGCCACCACACAAGGGCTGCAGCAGTTCCCAGAGAAACAGGTCATGTACTTCCAACTGTAAGGCGTTTTTCTGCGGACATCCCGATTGAGTCAGAAGTGCAGAAAACTGCTTCAAGTCACCGCAATCAGGCAAAAACCTGCCTGCGAAAGCTTCAGAACTAACATCGATTTTCTGGTTTGGCAACTTAAAACGGGTCACCCCGTTCTGTTCACAAAATTCAATAAAATCAAGGATCAAAGGCAATTGACCGGATCGGGGAAGCCACAACAGCGATGGTGCAAACCTTAAACTTCTAAGCTGCTGAATTTGGGCTGAAAGCTTCAGCCGATCCAGGCGGTTGCCTGCAACGCTGCCTGCACCATCTAAAAACAGGTTCACTTCCCTGGGCAACTCGTCCAGTCGACTGAACTGCTGCGTATCGCCATCAGTTACCAGTGAAACTTGACAGCCACCATCCAACAGAACCTGCACAACCTGAAGGATTGCCGGATGATTCAGCGGACGATTATCCAGAGTCACGAAAAACACTCCGGATTCGGTCAGATCTGTCGCGATTTTAAGTAATTGTGTTGAAGTGAGGCACGCATCTGTCGCTGATAAAAGATCCCAACTGACCCGCAACGGTGCATCAAGAAGATCAACGGCCATGATTTAATTCTCTTGAAATGAAATTGGGGGGGGGCAGTAGCTGCCCCCCCCCAAAGTTTTAGCAGGGGTGAACGTTGGAAGACCCAACCACCCGGGGTTTCATGTACTTCTTCATGCTGTCACCTCCATCGTCTAGGGTTAAACTACCTGTTCTGCGCACTATTTCCAACAATGAGGATCAGGTTCACTCAAGTCGCCGGTGGTGGCAAAAGCGCGTGCCGTGCATCCACCGAGACAGTCCTGGTAGGCACCGCAGCCCTGACATTTGCCTTTGGCTTCTTTGTTGCGCATACCGTTCAAAACGGGTGAATTGTACCACAGATCCTCAAAATCGTCCGACAAAATATTACCAACTACCAATGGAATGAACCCGCAGGGCGTAATATCGCCATTGGGGCGCAGGTGCAGGGACAGTTTGCCGCAACTGCTCCCCTTCACCAGCGGATTCTCTGCATATCCGGGTAATGATGCAATGACCGGATCATCAAAGGAGATCAGCAGGTCTTCAGTTTCATTCTTAACCTGCAACGCTTCGACATAAAAATCGCGCCATTCGTCTGGAGTCAGATCAAGGTCCTCACGGTTTTTGAAACCACGACCGCTGCACTTAAAATTGTGCAGATAGACCTGGGTGACCTTGTGCTTGCGCGCGAGGTCGAGCAATGAACGGAAATCCTTGAAGTTGATCTTTGAGATCACCGAACTCATGGTCGTCTTGACCCCGACCGCATGCAGCGCATCAAGCGCCGCAGTGGCACGCTCGAAGGAGCCGTTCTTGTTGCGAAAATCATCGTGCGAGGCACCATCGGCACTGTCGATACTGATACCGACGCTCTTAAAGCCGGCGTCTTTAAGCTGCTGCGCAGTCGCGTGATCCAGCAACCAGCCGTTAGAATTCATCGAAACATTCAGCCCCTGATCGGTGGCGTAGCGAGTTACTTCGAGCAGATCTTTTCGGATCAGCGGCTCACCGCCACCGAAATTGATAAAGGGCACCTGCTGCTTGGCCAGCACGTCAACAACCTGCTTGATCTGTGCGGTCGGCAATTCTTCAGCGACTTCATCGCGACTGTAGCAGTGACTACAGGTAAAGTTGCAGCGATAAGAGAGCGTCCAGTTAAAGGTCAAGGGCGCGGAAAATTGTTCTGTGATGGCATCAGACATAACTCAGCCAGCCTCGCTTGGTCAGGTCCTGAATAAACTCGTCAACGTCTGTGGCCAGCTCGTCCCGCTCCACATCGAATTCTTCCAGCAGCGCATCAACAATCTGCTCCTGCTGGCGTGAGCCATCGCAAAGGTTCCAGATGCGACCACCGAGCAGGTTCAGCTGATGCATCATGCCGGAGATCAGCAGAATAACCGTGCCCTGGTCATCGGCATCACCACCCTCTTCAAGCTTCTGCAGCACCTGCGCTTCGCGGCGTTTTTCATTGCGCCAGACAATCTGTGGATTTCTTTCCAGTATCGCCAAACCCTTACCTTCCCTTCAGCTCTGAATCATGCGGCAGCACGCTCACGAAAAAACAACAGATTCAACAGGATAAATGCCAGACCGAGCACCACGGCAATTTTGCCATAAACAGGGACTCCGGCTGCCGTGCCGGCAATCTGCCAAGCCTGAACCAGTCCGGCACCCAAAAACATACCGATCACAACCAGCCCAGCATCGGCATCCCCTTCACCGGCCTTAATCAGTTGTCGAAACGGACAACCACCAATCAGAACCGACACCGAGCCGACCAGCAGCATGCCGAAAAAACTCCAGAGCAGGTCGAGGTGCGCCCCCGGTTGACCGTAAAAACCCGGCTTAAAAGTACCGGTCGCCAAACCAACAGTGAAAGCGACCAGGACGAAAACCATAAAACCCCAGAAAAGTGGCGCGCGCAGGCCCATAATCATCAGGTCGCGAAGACCGCCGGTCACGCAAAAGCGGGTGCGTTGCGCGATGGCACCAAGCAAAAGGCCAATGCCGAGGGCAATCAGCAGCGGCGCAGCCTCGGCAGCGCTGCCACGTTCGGAGAACAAAACAAATCCCGGTCGTACGAAAAGAAACAGCAGCAGCAGCACAAACAGCAGCGGCGTCCAGAGACCGGAACCATCACGCTGTTTCTTCGCCCGACCCAGGTCAACCCCGGCAGCCAGCCCCTTCAACCCCAACCAGACGCCGCCGACCAGACCGAGTAAACCAGTCAGGGTGGTCAGATCGCCGGCCGCCAGTCGAAGAAACAGCTTGATCGGACAACCGATAAAAACCGAACAGCCGATAATAAGAAAAACCCCCGACAACAGCCGCGGCAACGGCGCGCTACCCCCTTTTGAGGTGAACTCGCGAAAGCCGACCGCGGCCAGAGTCGAGCCCAGGACAAAGCCGATCAGCTCCGGACGCAGGTACTGCATCCGTGCGTTATCGTGCAGACCGAGCGCTCCTGCGCTGTTTTCCAGAAAACAGGAGACACAGATCCCCGAATTCTGCGGATTTCCCAGCAGCGCCAACAGCACGCCGGCCAGACCAAGTAGTCCCCCGGCCAGCATCACCAACCAGGTATGCGGATCACGCAACGCCAGCCGCATTACTCACACCCGCCGGCCATCCGCCCCTGCAGATAGTAAAGGTCTTTCAGGGTCGCCTTCAATGGTCTTGAATCTGGGTTTTCAGCCGATTGCCGCTTCACATCAGCCAGCTCGCGCGCCAGCAGAGGATCAATCAGCTCGCGGCGTGAAAGTGGGCTGTAACGATCGACATAATCGCCATTCATCCGCACCGCACGTGCCAGATGTGAAATCGCTTTCTGCTTCGCACCAAGCTGCAGCAGAATTTCGCCGCGCAATAATTCGCCGTGTGCTTCAGTAGGATACTTCCGTGACAACTCGTCCAACTTCAATAGCGCCGATTCGTTCTGCCCCTGCTGCCGCAGTTCAAGCACCGGCGCGTAGACCCGCTCAAGAAAGCTGACCTTTGCCTGATAAGCAATCTCCTGCTCCAGCGCTTTGTCCACTGCCAGATCACGCTGCGAGGCCTGCGAACCGGTGCCGGCCAACAGCCCGACAACAGCGACAGCGCAGGCCAGCAACAGAACCCCGAGCAGTATGTCGAAACGATCCTTCAAAGGTTAAAACTCCTGATAGGGCGGCATATTGGCCCGTTTGGCCATCTCGCGGATATAATCGTAGTCGCTGTCCTGCAGCGTCTCGAAACCGTCAATCCAGGCCGAAGCCAGCACCTTGAGGGTTTCGCCCTGATAATCCACCGTATCAGCATCGGTCAAGTCGACCAGAGCTTGCTGAAAACGCTTGATCAGCGCCGGATCGAGATCGTTGCGGGCGCCGAAGGTGCAATAGGGGAAGATTGGACTCTGACCGAGAATAACAAAATCATCGGCGGTGATCTTGCCGTCCTTGGTCATCAATTCAAGGTCAAGCGCCGGAGCGGCAGCGACATCGAAATCGCCGAAATAGACCGCGTAAACGACTTTTTCATGTTTGAACGAACCAGACGGAATCGCGTAGTAAGCGATATCCTGCTCCGGGTCAATTCCTTCGCGTAACATCAGGTCGTACTGTGCCAGAAAGCCGCTTGGCGCGAGTTGCGGACCAAAGATCATCCGCTTGCCCTTGATGTCCTGCAGCGTTTCTATCCCGCTGCCCTTTTTCGCTATAATCGCCCCTGCAGTGCGCGAACCGTAGTTTCCACGCATTTCCGTCGCCACGAGTTCGAGCTGCTGGTTCTCGCGCATGATCACGTAGACCAACGAATTGGTGTGGGTGAAGTCGAACTCCCCGGCGGCAAAACGTTCGGGAAAATCCTGGGTATCGACCGGGATCGCCTGAAAGTCGATCTCCAGCTTGTCAGATAGATATTTGGTCAGCGGCCTGAAGCGCGCCAGGGTTTCCGCTTCGCTGTTGCAGTTCATGTAACCGATTTTCATCACCGGCCGTTCGGCAGTCCCCTGACAACCCGCCAGCAACAGAACCAGAAAACAACAGACAGTTATTCGCAAAGACAAAGTAGACCTCATTACAGGATTAATGCCCCGTCAGGGGAGTTGACGGCAGCGCCGGTGCCAGCACAATGGAACCAAGTTCGGGGCGTAATTTCTGATCCAGTATTGCTACCGGCTGACCAGCGTACCAGTTTGCACCGATCCGCAGGTCGTCCGGCCCATCCGTCACAAAGGTGAATTGATGATTGCCACTGATAGAATTCTCGAAAATCCGGCCACCAGCGTGCTGTACCTTCACTCCAGAGCGACCGTTATCGACAATCTGGTTCGCGCTGATTTCGGCAATACTGTCTTCAAGATAGATGCCATGTTCCAGGTTGCCGATAATTCGGTTTGCGCTGGCGCTTCCACGACTGCGCTGCAGGTAGATGCCACGCCGGTTGCCCTGCAGCAGATTGCCCTGCAGGCTGAATTCGGAATCGCGCAAACTGATGCCATTGGTGCGATTACCGGTGATTTGGCACTCTTCAAGGCGCAATTTAACGAACACCGCCCGCACCCCCCATTGGTTGTTCTGCACCTTGCTGCGGCGCAGTACCACGGTTGAATCGCGAAACTGCAGGCCGTTGAAGTTATCTGCGAAGGTGCAGTCTTCGATGACCACATCCGACTCCTGAAACTGGGCGCCGCGCTGGTTGAAACGAAACCGGCTGTTGCGTAATTCAGCCTTGGAAAAGTGCGCATGAAAGCCACGATAGGCGTATTCGACGACACAATGCTCGAAGATATTCTGCCCCTCTTCGCTCATCATCATGTTCAACGCGCCCCAGTCTCCGCTGCGCGGCTGCTGTTCGGCCGAGGTGAACAGGATTGGTGCTGCGGCGCTGCCACGGGCCAGCAGACGGCCCTGAATAAAGATTTCGTGTTCGCCGATCTGGTCTGCATTACTGTCAAAGCGGGTGAAACGCACGACAGTTCCGGGGCGAATTTCGAGTGTCGTCCCCATCGCCACCGTCAGAATTCCGTCTATCAGCACCTCCCCTTCCCAGACCGTGTCCTGGTAAAGAGAGGTCTCCCCCTGATAGTGCAGCAGCGCCTGTGCGGGCAGCGGCAGGAGCAACAACAGCAGCAGCAGGCGGATCATTCTGTCACCTCGCTTGGGTAGGTCTGCAGATTCTGCCGGTTATCGAAAATCAGATTGGAAGAATCAACCGCAACACCTTCTGGCAGCACGATACCGCGATCGTTCTTCTTGATCAGGTTCTGTCGCAAACTGGCCGCGCACTCACGACCGAGATAAATCCCCTCTTCCCGGTTGCCGGATATTTCTGTCCGCTGAAGTAGCGGTGCGCTCTGGTCCCAACAGAACAGGCCGGCTTCGCCGTCGAGCAGTTGACTGTCACTGATCAGCGGTTGACTGTTCTGTTGCAGCAGGATGCCGTAACGACTGCGCAGGATGCTGACATAGTTCAGTTGCGGTGAAGAATCGAGGCAGAGCACCCCGGTTTCGGCCTGTTCGATCCGCAGATGTTCCAGCAGACTGCCTTCACTGGCAACAAACTGCAGCCCGGCCCACAGGCTATCTGAATTATCGGTGCTATCTAATGCAAAGCGGATCGGTCGCGCCGCTGTTCCCTGCGCGAGCAAGCGCCCACGGATCAGAACTTCGATCTCTTTCGAAAGGTACTCCGGGTCGATCTTGGTGCTGTCCGAAGCGACCACCAGAATATCGCTGCCCGGCAGAATGGTCAGGGTGATTCCGACCGGCACCTGCAGGTCGGCTTCCAGCAGATAAGCGCCGTCCAGCACCGTATCGGCCGTCAGCACGCCGCCAAGCGACTGTCGTTGCGCAACAGCCTCAATCTGCGGCGACGGTGGCGCTGCGCAGCTGGAGAGCAGCATCACAAGTAATAATGCCAGCGTCCGGATCATATCCAGCTCCGCTGCCGATACAACTGACGAACTGCCGCCGCCGGCAGAACCCCTCGTGCAACCTGCTGCCGCAGCAGCGCAAGGTCTTCAGCGGTCATCAGCCGCTGCAGCTTGGCCAAGGTTCGCGGTACCGTGGTGAACTGCAGGTCGTCGATCGGACGCGGACCACTGAGCAGCCAAAGCTCTGCACCGATCTGCAACAGCGCGGGCCGATCATCACTTGCGCTCGGCGCAAAAACCAGATCAACCTGCTCTTTCTGCAACACATCGGCAGGCGTCTGTTCGTTATTCAGTTCAAAACGGATCGATTCGACGCCGGTTTTTTCATGGATATAAATAGCCGCCAGATGAAACAGCAGCTCCCCCTCCTCGCCGGCCGGAGTCCCTAAATACAGCTTGGGGCCGAAACAGGCCGCAGCAGGCAAGGCGAGAAATAACAGCAACAGGGTGGACACCAAGGTTTTCAGCAAAAGATAATCCTTAGATGTAAGGCAGCAGGAAATTGTACAAAACAGAGAATTGAGCAAAGAACGTACCGATGGTGAAAGCGCAGTTTGCAGGATAAAACCGGCGCAGTGGCAACCAACAAATGACAGTTATCTGTCACTCCAGTCGATCAAGCAGGCCGTATTTCTCCATTTTGTAGCGCAGGGTGGTCCGGGCGATCCCCAGAGAATCAGCGGTGCGGGTTTGCGATGCGCCCTCTTTACGTAGGGTCTGGATAATCAATTGCCGCTCCAGATCTTCCAGGATTTCGGTCAGATTCCCCCCCTGCTGCGGCAGTGTCAGACAGATCTCACTGTCCGCGCGCACATCCTGCGGCAGATCGCGCGGAGTAATCACATCACCACGACACAGAACCACGGCACGCTCAATGGCATTCTGCAGTTCACGCACATTGCCCGGCCACTCGTAAGCAACCAGACAGGCAAGCGCCTTAGGGGCGATCAGGCCGATTTTCTTGCCGGTTTCGCGGGTATATTTTTCCAGAAAAAAATTTGCCAAAGGCTCGATATCTTCCCGCCTTGAACGTAACGGGGGCATCTCGACATGTACGACGTTCAACCGGTAGTAAAGATCCTCCCGGAACAGACCATTTCGAACCTGTTCGGTCAGATTCTTGTTGGTCGCAGCGACAATCCGTACATCTGTTTTAATGGTTCTGGTACCACCGACCCGTTCGAACTCCTGCTCCTGAATCACCCGCAGCAACTTGACCTGCGCGGAGGGGCTCATTTCGGCCACTTCGTCGATGAAAAGAGTGCCCTGATCGGCCAGCTCGAAACGACCCTTTTTCTGGGCAACAGCGCCGGAGAATGAGCCGCGCTCATGACCGAACAGCTCACTTTCCAGCACGCCCTCGGAATAAACCGCGCAGTTCAGTACGATAAAGGGTTTCTCTTTACGGGGAGAATTATGATGGATGGAGCGCGCCACCAGCTCTTTGCCGGTGCCACTTTCGCCGGTGATCAGGACACTGGCGTTGCTGACTGCGACTGAAGCAGCCATATCGTAAATATCGGCCATGACCGCAGAGCTGCCGATAATGCCGCTGAAGCTGTAACGCCCTTCAAGTTCTTCATGCAGATAGCGGTTTTCGGCCAGCAGCCGTTCATGCTCAAGCGCCTTGGCGATCGTCAGGCGGATAGCGTCGGTCTCAAAAGGTTTGGTGATAAAATCGTAGGCGCCGTTGCGCAGCGCTTCTACCGCACTTTCGACAGTGCCATATGCGGTCATAACGATAATCGGCAGCGAGGGATCGAATTCCTTTATTTCACGCAACAGCTCCAGACCATTCATTTCTGGCATCTGGATATCAGTAACCACCAGATCGAAATTCTCATTGGCGATCAGCTGCAATGCTTCAGCGGCCGAGCCGACCGGTACCGCGGTGTACTCCTGCCGCTCAAGCACCCGTGACAGCAGGCGCTGCATGCCTGCTTCATCGTCAACAATCAGGATTTTCTCTCCAGCCATAACGGCACGTTTCCTTTTTTGTTCAAGTGGACCTGCTACCGGACAACTGCGGCAGAATACCCAAATTACCAAGCAACAACAAGCCCATCCGGAATTGTTGCTTTTAGAGTCTTCAATCTGGGTAATTTTTAACTATATTTTTAATTTTTGCCCGCTTGACAGACACCATATCTAGTGGTCTATATTCTGTCACTACAAAATGTTGTGTCTATCGCTGACTGTTCTTGTCACCTTGACAGTCAAGGAAAACGTTGAAAAGAAAGGGTTTTAAAATGTCCGATACGCAGTACGCCGAGCTGACCAAGCTGTCGAAAAACGCCATGACCGTTTTGACCAAACGCTACCTCAAACGTGACCAAAATGGCAACGCGCTTGAGACTCCGGTTGATATGTTCCGTCGCGTCGCTCAAACCATTGACGCAGCAGAACCCAAGGTCAAGGGCAAAAAGACCAGCTACGAAGACAGCTACTTTCAGATGATGACTGAGCTTGACTTTCTGCCCAACTCGCCGACGCTGATGAACGCCGGTCGTGAACTGGGTCAGCTCTCAGCTTGCTTTGTACTGCCGATCGACGATTCGATGGAGAGCATTTTCGAAGCGATCAAGAATACCGCGCTGATCCATAAAAGTGGCGGCGGCACCGGCTTCTCCTTCACCCGCATCCGCCCTGCGAATGATGAAGTTCAGTCGACCAGCGGTGTCTCTTCTGGCCCCCTCTCCTTCATGAAGGTGTTCGATGCAGCCACCGAAACCATCAAGCAAGGCGGCACCCGCCGTGGCGCCAACATGGGCATTCTGCGCGTAGACCATCCTGATATCATGGATTTCATCATGGCCAAGCGGGATCAGACCGTATTGACCAACTTCAACATTTCGGTCGGCATGACCGAAGCCTTCATGGAGGCGGTTGAAAAGGGCGAAGATTACGAAATTATCAACCCGCGAACCGGGAAAGTCGCAAGAAAGCTCAACGCCAGCAAAGTTTTCAATCAGATTGTCGATATGGCCTGGAGCAACGGCGAGCCGGGAATTATCTTTCTTGACCGCCTCAATCGCGACAATCCGACCCCGCATATCGGCGAGATCGAGAGCACCAACCCCTGTGGCGAGCAGCCGCTGCTCCCTTACGAATCCTGCAACCTTGGCTCGCTGAACCTGACCAACATGATCAAGGACGGCGCTGTTGACTGGAAGAAACTGGAGAAAACCGTAAATCTGTCCATCCGCTTCCTCGACAATGTCATTGAAGCCAACAAATACCCGCTCAAAGCGATTGACGAAATGACCCGTGCCAACCGGAAAATCGGCCTCGGCGTCATGGGCTGGGCTGACATGCTGATCCTGCTCGGCATCCCTTACAACAGCAAAGAAGCGATCGTTCTTGGCGAAAAGGTGATGCAGTTCATCAACGAGAAGTCACATGCCATGTCGCGGCAGCTGGCTGCCGAACGCGGCGCCTTCCCGAACTACAAGGGGAGCACCTACGACAAGCCGGGCGCTGAACCGATCCGCAACGCGACCTGCACCACGATCGCGCCGACCGGAACCATTTCGATCATCGCCAACAGCTCGAGCGGCGTCGAGCCGCTGTTCGCAGTCTCCTACGTCCGCCAGGTGCTCGACAACAACAAGCTGATCGAAGTTCATCCGATTTTTGAAAAAATCGCGAAAGAACGAGGCTTTTACAGCAAAGAGTTGATGCAGGAGATCGCTGAAAAAGGCACTGTGCAGGGGATTACCGCGATCCCAGAAGATGTCCGACGCATTTTTGTCACCTCTCACGACATCACCCCGGAAGATCATGTCATGATGCAGGCCGCCTTCCAGCGGCATACTGACAATGCCGTGTCGAAGACGGTCAACTTCTGCAACACCGCCACCCGCGAAGATGTGTCAAACGTTTACCGACTCTCTTACCAGCAGGGCTGTAAGGGTGTCACCATCTACCGCGACGGTTCCCGCGACATGCAGGTGCTCTCGGTTGGAACCAAGGAAGATACGGCCAAAAAAGAAGACAACGTGCCGATGGAGAGTAAAAAAGCTTCGCGTAAACGCGAGCGGCCACGCGCGCTGAAAGGCTCGACCTATCAGATGGAAACCGGCTGCGGTCCGCTGTATATCACCGTCAACGAAGATGAAAACGGCCTGTTTGAACTCTTCACCACCATGGGTAAAGCCGGCGGCTGTGCGGCGTCCCAGTGCGAAGCGATCGGCCGGCTGGTTTCTCTTGCCTGGCGCAGCGGCGTTCAGGCCCGACAGGCAGTCAAGCAGATGATCGGTATCACCTGCCACAAACCGGCGGGCTTCGGCGCGAACAGAATCACCTCCTGTGCCGACGCGGTGGCAAAAGCGATCGAACTGCACATGCTCAACGAAGAGGATTCGCCGATCCGACACGTCAATGCCGGTGGCGCCTGCCCTGAATGTGGCGGTCCGGTCGAGCACGAGGGCGGCTGCTGCGTCTGCCATTCCTGCGGCTACTCTGAGTGTGCATAAATAGTGAAGAAGACACCGCGCGCTGGGAGGCTATCTGCCAGCGCTGCGGTGACTGCTGTTTTGAAAAAACCATCGACGAACGGGGGGTCGTCCATACACTGGCGATCCCCTGTCGTTTTCTGGATATCCACACCCGCCGTTGCCGCATCTACCATCAGCGCCTGCAGGCCGAAGAGGACTGCATCCAGCTGACCCCTGAGAATCTGCCTGAACTCGACTGGATGCCGGAGAACTGTGCCTACCGAACCGCCTTTTCAGACCTAAAAAAGAGCTGATTTTCGCCACTAACGGCCAACCATCGCCACCCAAAAATAGACGAAATATCCTATCCATTTCAAGTACATAGACATTTCAGGCAATTGCATTTTTTTCCATTAAACCGCTGGACATCCAGGCAAAAAATAGCGTATCAATACTGCATTGCTATAATGACCCCGGACCTTCCCCCCCTCCTAGGTTCGGGGTAATTTTTTCTCAGCTCACCGCAACACATTAAACTTGCACCAACAACAGAATCGGTTACCCTGCACTTCTGAACACTACAGGGGAGTACTGAATCCACATGGACAAGCAACTGCGCCGCGCCCGCTTCAGCTGGTGCCTCTACGACTGGGCCAATTCAGCGTTTGCCACAGTTATTCTGGCGGCCGTGCTGCCGGTTTACTTTGTTTCTCTGGTCCCTGAAGGGGGCGCCAGCCTTCCCCTTTTCGGCAGCCACCAGTTTTCAGCCAGCAGCCTGTGGGGATACAGCGTCTCCCTGTCGATGCTGGTGCTCGCAGTCTCGGCGCCGCTGTTGGGTTCGGTTGCGGACCGGCACGGCTGGCACAAGCGGCTGATGCTGCTTTTCTGCCTGCTCGGCTGCGGTGCCACAGCGCTGTTAAGCTTGACCACGACCGGCGACTATCTGCCGGCTGCCGGCCTGTTTATCCTCGGCAACATCGGCTTTGCCGCCAGCAATATTTTCTACAACGCCTACCTTCCCCTGCTGGTTCCAGCGAATGGCATCGACCGCCTCTCGGCACGTGGTTATGCCTACGGCTATATCGGCGGCGGACTGCTGCTGGCCATCGTTTTTCTGCTGATCTTAAAAGCTGATCTGTTCGGTTTTGCCGATCGCGGCGCAGCGACCCGTTTCGGATTTCTGCTGACCAGCGCCTGGTGGCTGCTGTTTTCTGTGCCGACCTTCCGCTATCTGCCGAAAACCGAAAAAAAACCGGTCACCAGTAAAACGTTCAGCCTGAAAGGCTATTTCGAGCTGTTCCGCCAACTGGTCAACTATCGCGACCTCTGTCTCTTTCTGTTCGCGTTTCTCTGCTACAACGACGGCATCCAGACGGTGATCAGTGTCTCTGCGGTTTTTGCCAGAGAAGAGTTGCAGTTGGATCACGGCACCATCATCGGCTGTTTTCTGATGATCCAGTTTCTGGCCATGCCCGGAGCACTGCTGTTCGGCAGGCTGGCAGAAAAAATCGGCACCAAGCGAGCCATTCTTCTGAGCCTGATCATCTTCACCCTGGTGTGCTTTTTTGCTTACCGGATGAATTCACCTTTAGAATTCTGGTTGATCGGTGCCGTGATCGCGATTGTCCTTGGCGGCAGTCAGGCACTCAGCCGTTCGCTGTTTGCCAGTATGGTTCCGCTGGAGAAAAGTGCTGAGTTCTTCGGTTTCTTTACGATCAGTTCACGATTTTCCTCTATTTTCGGACCGCTGCTGTTTGCCCTGATAGCCGATCTGACTGGGAGTTCGCGCAATTCGATTCTGGCGCTGGGAATCTTCTTTATTCTTGGCGGATTGCTGCTGATGTTGGTGAATGTGCAGCGGGGGCGAGATTTGGCTGCGGGGCAGAACTAAGCAACACGGCAGCAATCTGAACTGCTATACTGTGACTCTGCACCCACCACGAACGCACAGGAGCTGGTATTGGCCTCCCTCGATTTTGATAAAGAGAAAATTGCTTTCCGTAAATATTACGACAACAACCGCCAGCTGTTTGAAGGGGCAAAAAATGCCTACATCAGCCGCATCAACTTTTTGATCAAGCAATCAGATATCGGCGAAGTGACAAAAATTGAAGGGCGGGTCAAAGACAAGTTTGAATGTATCAAGAAGTTCCACCGCAAATACCAGAACCGGCTCGAATCAGAAGAGCAGCCTTACGAAATTAAAGACTATATTACTGACCTGATCGGCATCCGCATCGTCTGCCTCTACGAAGATCAGATCGCTGCCGTGGCAAGTCTGCTGCAGCAGCATTTCAAAATAATCGATGTCACAGACAAGATTTCAGAAGTTGAAGGGACCGAGGACTCGTTCGGCTACAAAGGGCTGCACATGGACCTGGCCCTGCAGGATGAGCTGGATGCCCTGCCGAAGTATCGACCCTACCTGCAGTTTTCATTTGAAGTGCAGATCAGATCATTGATTCAGGACGCCTGGAGCGTGCTTGACCATAAAATCAAATACAAGAAATCGATCCCGAGTGACCTCAAGCGGCGCATCAACCTACTCTCAGCGCTCTTTGAGCTAGCCGATCGTGAGTTTAAAGAGATCCGCAATGCAACCGACGTCCTGCTGCAACAGGCCACGGATGTCCCGGTCAACGAGCAGACATCCAAAGATCGCGTTGAGGTTGAGCCGCTCGCAAATGATAAAATCATCAATGCATTTAACTTTTTACGCGTCGCTGGGCATTTTTTCCAGGATTTTGATTTTGAGGACTACAAGGTCGATGGTTTCGTTCAAGATATTCTGAAATCCGCCCCACAGTTTAAAAGGTCGGACCTGCATGACTGCCTGATAGAAAACTTTAAAACGGTCCGGGACTATCAGACCGACTTTCTCGCCACCAATCCGGGCAGCACCTTCAGCCCTTACACCGCGATAAGACACTGCCTGTACCTGTTTAACCCGAAAACCTTCCAACGGATTCTGTCCGAAGGTTCCAAAAATCGTTTTATCGAATGGTTGGATAAAGCGATTGCCTCCACCCCACTCTAAGATAGGAGCTCAGATGTCAGATCCAACCGAAAAAGACTGTAAAGATCCTGCAGGACACTGGCTGCATATCTGTAACCTGAGAAAACTGGGGGAGAAAGAAAAGGTCGCCGAACTGATGTCTGACCCGGGACATATCTGCCTTAACTGTAATGCCGTCGCCAGATATGCAAAAAACCTCTGCAATCCGAGTCCATTTTCTAAAGCATAAGAACTTAAGGTCATCTTCTCGGTGCCGTAGCTGCGGTTCCGAGAAGCCCTTGGTCCGATTGACCGACGATCTGTACAGACCGGCAATCCCCTTGAGAAAAATCGATGGCATCGGCCATAACGGCTAAATAATTAGCCGACAGCCCCTTGCGCTGCCTGCCCGCCCCACCTTCGAACACCACTTCGAGCTGACATCCGACAAAACGGGCCGAAAAATCTCGCAGTTTCTGATCACCGAGCTGACGTAAAATGGCTGCGCGCTGCTTGATCAGGTCCCCCGGCAACTGATTCGGCAGATTCGCTGCTGGCGTACCCGGCCGACGGCTGTACGGAAACACATGCAGATGAGTAAAGGGCAGCTGCTCAAGCAACTGACAGGTAGCTTGAAACTGTGCTTCGGTCTCGCCGGGGAAACCGGTGATAATATCCAGTCCGATTGCTGCTTCCGGCTGACGCTGGCGAATATCAGCCAGAAGATCGCTGAAGAATGCGGTCGTGTAATGACGGTTCATCTGCTGCAGAATGGCGTCTTCACCGGCCTGAAGTGGAATATGGTAGTGCGGACAGATCCAGTTTGCGGCAGCAATATAATCGAGCAGCTCTGTGGAAATTTCTGTCGGTTCAATCGAGCCGAGTCGCAAACGGCCGGCAAAAGCTGATGCTTCGATGGCCTTGAGCAGATCCAGCAAACCAAGCTGGGGCTGCAGGTCCTGCCCGTAGTTGCCGATGTGAATTCCAGTCAATACGACTTCCGGGTAACCTGCGGCAGCCAGATTTTCGACCTGGGCCACAACATCTGCCAGAGCGACCGAGCGACTGCGACCACGGGCATAGGGGATGATGCAGTAAGAACAGAAAGCGTCGCAGCCATTCTGAATCTGCACGAAGGCGCGACTGCGCTGCTCGAAGCTGTTCAGCGGCAGAGTCTCTGCGCTGACGGCCTGACGGATATCGGCAACCAGCACCTGCCCCGGCTCATCAATATTGGCCAGATGGTTGAGAAAATCGGTCTTTTCCTGATTACCGACCACCAGCGCCACACCCGGCAGTGCAGCAAGCGCCTGCGGATCGACCTGTGCATAACAGCCGGTGACCACGACACGTGACTGCGGATTGATTCGGCGAGCGCGACGGATCAGGTTGCGCGACTGGGAATCGGTCGCAGCGGTGACGGTACAGGTGTTAACAATCACCAACTCGGCGCCGGCCTCGAAATCGACTTGCTGATAACCGGCCCTAACCAGCTGTTCGCTGATTGCGGCGGACTCGAACTGATTGGTTTTGCAGCCCAGAGTGACGATAGCGACCGTCTGACTCATTGAATCCAGCCCCCACCGATGACCTTGTCACCCTGGTAAAATACCGCAGCCTGACCTGGGGTAATACCGTCTTGCGCTTCGTCAAAACGGATCTTCGCCTGACCGCCCGGCAGTGGTTCGACCAGCGCTGCAACTTCATGCTGCCGATAGCGGATGCGACAGTGCGTCTTGAATTGTTCGCTCGGCTCAGGAATGCTCCAGTTACAGCCGTCAATTTCAAGTTCAGTGCGGCTTAAATGCTCCTTTTCGCCGACAATCACCTGTTTTCTCTCCACGTCGATACCAACCACAAACAGCGGCGATGTCCAACCGATCCCCAGCCCTTTGCGTTGTCCGACGGTATAGCGATAAATCCCCTGATGCTGCCCAAGCACCTGCCCGGAAACGTGGACGATATCGCCATCCAGCTGTCCTGAACCACGCTCCTCTTCGAGAAAACGGACATAATCGCCATCCGGAACAAAGCAGATATCCTGACTTTCGGCCTTTTCCGCGACACGCAGCTTGAAACGGGCGGCGTGCTGGCGCACCTCTTCCTTGGTCATCCCCCCCAGGGGAAACAGGGTGTGTGCCATCTGCTCCTGGGTCAGGGTGAAGAGGAAGTAGCTCTGATCTTTGGCCTTGTCCAGCCCCTTGCGCAGGAAATACCGCCCCCCCTCCTTGGCAATACAGGCGTAATGGCCGGTGGCCATAAAATCGGCTTCCAGTTCGCGCGCTTTGCGCAGTAACAGTTCGAACTTGAGAATCTGATTGCAGAGGACACAGGGATTGGGGGTGCGACCAGCAAAATATTCGTCACAGAAGCGATCAATGACGCTGTGCTGAAAATCATCCTCGAAGTTCAGGACATAAAACGGAATCTCCAGCTGTTCGGCCACCCGCCGCGCATCGTAGACATCATCCAGCGAACAACAGGTGCCGAAAGATTCGCCATGCTCATTGGTAAAGCTGGAGTAATCCCAGATCTGCATGGTCATACCGATCACCTCATAACCCTGCTCTTTGAGCAGTGCTGCGGTGACTGATGAATCGACTCCGCCGCTCATGGCGACAACGACCCGTTGTTTTCTCACAATGGCCCCTTAAACAGAGAAAGGAGGGCGCCAGAAATCCCGCTGGTGCCCTCCCGAAAAGTTAAACCGAATCTCGAAGTTTAATCGCTTAGCTGTTGTTTTTCTTATAATCCTTGATCGCTTCATGCAACGCATCTGCGGCCAAATTGGAACAGTGCATCTTGTTCGGTGGCAGACCATCCAGAGCTTCAGCAACCGCCTGATTGGTGAGAACCAGCGCCTCATCAATGGTCTTGCCAATGGCCATTTCGGTCACCATCGACGAGGTGGCAATAGCAGCACCGCAACCAAAGGTCTTGAATTTCACATCCTGAATAATGTTGTTTTCGACCTTGAGAAAGATCTTCATGATGTCGCCACAAGAGGCGTTGCCGACTTCGCCGACACCATTTGCGTCGGTGATTTCTCCAACATTGCGCGGATTGGAAAAGTGATCCATAACTTTATCTGTGTACATATAATATCTCCTTAATTGCTTTCACTTAGACCCGGCGAACCACACGACATTCATCGCAGCTCAGGGGTTGTTCACGGTTGTACAAAGGACTCATTTCGCGCAAACGCTGCACCATTGGCGGCAACTCCTGCAGGATGAAATCAACATCCTCCGCGGTGTTGTCAGCCCCCAGACTGAAGCGGGTACTGGAATGGGCCAGAACCACGTCGACACACATGGCGCCCATGACGTGCGAAGGCTCCAGCGAGCCCGAGGTGCAAGCCGAACCGGATGAGGCGGCAATCCCCTTCATATCAAAGTTGAGTAACAGTGACTCCCCTTCGATATAAGCGAAGCTGACATTCAGGGTGTTCGGCAAGCGCAGGTCGGCATTTGGATGACCATTGAGCTTGATCTCTGGAACCAGCTCTTTGATGCCGGCTTCGAGTTTGTCTCGCAAATTACGCACGTAAGCGTAATCTTTCTCTAAATTCTGTTGTGCCAGCTCACAGGCAACACCCAGCCCGACGATACCGGCAACATTATGCGTTCCGGCACGTCGATTGCGTTCCTGGTGGCCACCGTGCATGAAGCGGGTCATGCGGGTGCCACGGCGGATATAGATAGCACCGACCCCTTTGGGCGCGCCGAGCTTGTGCCCCGAGATGACTGCAAGGTCGACATTGGCCAGTTGTACGTCGACCGGCACTTTGCCGACCGCCTGCACCGCGTCAGAATGAAAACGAACCTTGTATTTTTTGGCGATCTTGCCGATCTCTTCGATCGGGAACAGGTTGCCGGTTTCATTATTGGCCCACATCACTGAAATCAGGATGGTCTTGTCGGTGATCGCGGCTTCCAGTTCCGCCAAGTCGAGCATCCCGTCCTTGTCAACCTTAAGATAGGTTACCTCGAAACCGTTTTTTTCCAGATGCTCGCAGGTTTCGAGAACCGCCGGATGCTCGACGGTGGTGGTGATAATGTGGTTCCCCTTGTCTTTGAGGGCATCAGCTGTTCCCTTGATGGCAAAGTTGTCCCCTTCGCTACCGCAGGAGATAAAAACGATTTCGGCCGGAGAACAGTTGATCAGGGCCGCGACCTTTTCGCGGGCGGTTTCAACTGCGCCGCTGACCTTCCGCCCCGCCCAGTGGACGCTGGATGGATTGCCGAAATGTTCACGATAAAATGGCAACATCGCCTCAAGCACTTCCGGCTTGACCGGCGTCGTTGCATTATTATCCATATAAATCTGTTTCACTTAAAAGCCTCCAGCTCCCGATAAAATGCTAAATCTGCTCAGTTTTCCAACGCACCAGCGTTACGTTCGGTAACCAATCGCTGTCGTGCGTCTGCGGTTAAATCAGCCAGGGTTATTGAGGCGAGAAAAGTTCGGATCTGATTGCCAAGCCCCTGCCAGACCGAATGGGTCGCACACTCCAGGGTACACTTGCAACTGCCATCAGCCTCCATACAAGAGACCGGCACCAGCGTTTCCTCGACCGTATCGATAATCTCATCAACCCGAATTTCTGCCGCCGGCCGCGCCAAGACATAACCACCACCTGGGCCACGGACACTCTTGACAATCTCGCCACGACGCATTTTCACAAACAACTGCTCAAGATAGTTCAGTGAAATATTCTCTCGCGAAGAGATCTCCTTTATCGACACCGGCTCGCCATCACTGGTCAAGCTCAGACTGACGAGGGCACGCACAGCATATTGCGCTTTGGTCGACATGCGCATCAGGCCGTCTCCACCTGATCGGCTTGCTGTTCGCGACGGGCTAATTCTGTTTTCAGTTGCTGCTGTTCCAATTTGAGCGCCTGCACTTTGTCTTCGAGTGAATGAATCTGGTCCATCATGCACTTGACTGCGTTGGCCACCGGATCGGGCAGTTTGTCGTGTTCAAGATCAAAGCCTGCCGGCTTCTCCCCTGACATGACGACCCGACCAGGGATGCCGACGACGGTCGCGCTTTCGGGGACTTCCTTGACGACCACGGAATTGGAACCGACCTTGCTGTTGTCACCAACCTTGAACGGGCCCAGAATCTTGGCACCGGAGCCAACAACGACGTTATTCCCTAATGTCGGATGACGTTTCTCTTTGGCCCAGGAGGTTCCACCAAGGGTCACCCCGTGGTAGAGGGTACAGTTCTCACCGATTTCTGCCGTCTCGCCGATGACGACGCCCATGCCGTGATCAATAAAAAACCCCCGGCCGATCTTGGCGCCGGGATGGATTTCGATACCGGTAAAAAAACGCCCCAGATGCGAGGTGAACCGACCGAGAAAGAAGAACTGGTTGATCCAGAACCAATGCGCCAGGCGATAAAACAGCATGGCGTGAAAACCCGGGTAGCAGAAAACTATCTCCAGCACATTTCGAACCGCCGGATCACGTTCAAAAACCGCTTTCAAATCATCCTTGAGATGAATGAACATCTGCGTCCTCCCGAATTATAGTTGTAATGAACCGTTGCTATCGACGGTCAGCGAATATTATTTACAATGGGATTTTTTCTCATTTGCGGTGCAACGAGACAGAAATTATCATACCTGAGCATTTCTGTCAATTACTTAAGAAGTGATTTAGTCAGGTATTTTAAGGCGGGTTTCGGTCAGTTATTACAGCGTTTTCGGCAGACAGAAGGTAAAGCGACTCCCCTGCCCAAGGCTGCTTTCAGCCCAGATTCGACCATGGTGAGCTTCAATGATTTTTTTACAGATAGACAGACCCAGACCGTTCCCCGGTTGCCCGTCTGGACTGGCAGAGCAGACATACTCATCGAACAGATGCGCCAGCACCTCGGGTTCGATCCCCGGTCCACTGTCATCAATCGAAATTCTCGCTTCAAGATCGTTATCCGTCAACGACAGTTTGATCGTACCGCCGTTCGGCGTAAATTTCAGTGCATTGCTGACGATATTGTAAAAGACTCGACGAATCCCCTCTTCATCGCACAGAACAGGCAGCTTGTCGCACATGCAGCTCACCTCCATGCGGATCGCGCGCTTGCGCAACAGAGGCACAATCTCGCTGTGAACGATTTTGAGGATACTGCAGATATCCTGCTCAGCCATCTTCAGTTCAAAACGACCCGCTTCAATCCGCGAATAGTCGAGCAGGTTGTTCGCCATATCGACTAAACGTCGACTGCCGGTCATCAGCCCGCCCATGATTTCGTTCTGCTCGAGAGACAGATTCTCCCCCTCAGTTTCGCTCAGCAGCAGACAGTAGCCGTCGACAACCGAAACAAGCACCCGCAGATCGTGAGCAGCCATCCCCAGCAAAGCAGAACGCTCGCGCCCCGCCGGGCTGTCAGGATCACAACCGGAAGGCAGAACAACAACTCCCTTTTCCTGCTCGACCTGACGCAGCTCTTTCATCTTCAGAGCACTGGTTGCCACATTGGCGACCATCTGGCAAAAGGATATTTCCTCTTCCGTAAAACCGCCGATAGAGCCAGCGGTGCGCAACACCAGCACCCCGACCGTTCGCTGGCGATCCACCATCGGCAGAACCATAAGCGAATCAAAACCGAGCTTTTCAATATAGGGGAGGACGTGCTCCATCAACGGATGCCGATGAATGTCGTCAATCAGCAAAGGACGCCCGGTGCGGATTGTCTCCTTTATCTCTGGATACTTTTCCAAGTCGATGCGCAACCCATTGACACCGACATCATCACTGGATGCCAGCACATAGCCAAACTCAGAATTCTCACGAATCATGGTGATCGAACAACGCCGCACAGCGATAACCTGACTGATCGAGATCACGACACGCTGCAGGATATCGCTGGTATCAAGATCGGCCAAAGCCAGATTCGACAAACTGGCGAGGTAAGTAAAATCAACCTCTGGTAAGGATCGGACGGTTTTCTTCTGCAGCTGCGCAAGCCGAAGCTTGACCCGTGCCAGAAGATCTGAAGAAGAGAAAGGCTGGCAGATGTAATCTTCGATTGTGGCGTTCAGCAGGTAACGACTTATTTCTGTGGCGTTGTGCGGAAGCAGCAGGATAATTGGCAGGAAAACATCGGGTTGTGCAGACCGTAACTTATGACAGAGATCGGGCTGACTCAGGTGCAGATTGGCGTCGAGCAGAATCAGGTCAGGGTGCTTGCTGCGAATGAACCGACAGGCGTCTTCGCCACTGCCAGACCAGCAAGAGAAAAGACCCGCACCCCGCAGAATGGCTCCTATCTGTTCAGCAGAAGCTGAATCAGGTTGTACCGTTAGAACCGTTGCCACCATAACCACCCACCCCGACACACCAAAACATTGGTTGTATTTCAGAGAATTTTTTTAATCTGCAGCGAGCGTACCAAGGGATTTATTAACCGGCGAGACAGCAACAGCAGAATTATCAACATTTTAACAGTAACTTGCATTGCCAGGCTGCGAGTGACCGCAACACCATTATGCTGAACAACCAAACAGAACTCAGCCAATTGGCCGACAATGCAGTTAAATACCGTACAGACAGATACACTGAATCAGCCGATGGCAGCAAACTAAAAATGCTCCATTATGGTTAAATGTTATTTAAGTCACGCTCTTAGCTGTCGACAATTGTATACACTTCACCTATACTGCTTGGGTTTACATTGAGTTACGGCCTCACGGCCAATCTACCTATCCTATGCACAGGGAGCGAGAATATGCCGGATTTCAAGTATCAGGACCCGATGCCGCTGAGTGCGGACACCACGAAGTACTACAAAATCAAAGGTTCAGAAGAGTTCGTCAGTGTCGTTAAATTTGAAGGCAAGGATGTTCTCAAGGTCGAACCACAGGCGCTGACCGTACTGGCCAACACCGCCATGCGCGACATCTCTTTCCTGCTGCGTCCGGAGCACAATGAGCAGGTCGCAAAAATCCTCAGCGACCCGGAAGCCTCGCAGAACGACCGCGGCGTTGCCATGGCTTTTTTGCGAAACGCCGAAATCTCTGCCAACTACGAACTACCGACCTGTCAGGATACCGGTACCGCCACCGTTGTTGCCAAAAAGGGGCAGCAGGTCTGGACCGGCGGTAACGATTGCGAAAAAATCTCTGAGGGGGTTTACAAAACCTACACTGAAGAAAATCTGCGCTACAGCCAGACCGTTGCCCTGGACATGTACAAAGAAATCAATACCGGCACCAACCTGCCGGCACAGATCGACATCATGGCCACCGAAGGTGAAGCCTACAAATTTCTGTTCATGGCCAAAGGTGGCGGCAGCGCGAACAAGACGATGCTTTATCAGGAAACCAAAGCACTGCTCACGCCCGGAAAGCTGGAAGAGTACCTGATTGCCAAAATGAAAACCCTCGGCACCGCTGCCTGCCCGCCCTACCATATGGCCTTTGTCATCGGCGGCACCTCGGCCGACGCCTGCATGAAGACCGTCAAACTGGCGACCGCCAAAGAACTGGACGGGCTGCCAACCGAAGGAAACGAGCACGGCCAGGCGTTCCGCGACCTGGAACTTGAAGCCAGATTGTTGACCGCGGCTCAGAAGCTCGGCATCGGCGCCCAGTTCGGCGGCAAATACTTCGCCCACGACGTCCGCGTTATCCGGCTGCCACGTCACGGCGCATCCTGCCCGGTTGGCATGGCCGTTTCCTGCTCAGCCGACCGTAACATCAAGGCCAAGATCACTCGCGATGGTCTGTTCGTTGAAGAGATGGACCGCAATCCGGGCCGTCTTATCCCGGAAAAATATCGCGGCAAGCACAGTCACGGCACTAAACTTGACCTGGACCGGCCGATGAGTGCCATCCTTGCCGATCTGAGCAAACTTGAAGTCGGTGCACCACTGCTGCTGAAAGGCACAATTGTTGTCGGTCGGGATATCGCGCACTCCAAGTTCAAAGAGATCCTCGACAGTGGCAAGCCGCTGCCTGACTACCTGAAAAACCATCCGATTTACTACGCTGGACCGGCGAAGACTCCGACCGGCAAGGCTTCAGGCTCATTCGGTCCGACCACCGCAGGGAGGATGGATTCTTATGTTGACCTGCTGCAGGCCAACGAAGGTTCAATGGTTATGATTGCCAAAGGGAACCGCAGCCAGCAGGTCACCGACGCCTGTAAGAAACATGGCGGCTTCTACCTCGGTTCGATCGGCGGTCCGGCCGCCGTACTGGCCGAAGAGAACATCAAAAAAGTCGAATGTATCGACTTCCCGGAACTGGGAATGGAAGCAGTCTGGAAGATTGAAGTGGAAGATTTCCCGGCCTTCATCCTGGTGGATGACAAAGGTAACGACTTCTTCAAGAAGCTTGGCCTTTAAGAATAACCGCTGACACAGAAAAGCCCCGACCATTGGCCGGGGCTTTTCTGTGTCTACACGCAAAGAATCTAAGCGAATTACGGAACCACCTCTATAACCCCGTGCATGCCACGCTCTTTGTGACTCTTGAACCAAAGCAGTTTTTTCAGGCAGTCCATCTGATAGGTACCTACTTTTGTCGGGGTAAAGTTTACGACCTGCCAATCCGACTTTAAATCAAGACTGAAATCCATCCCTGCTTCGGGCGCTGAAACAATCAGATCGTGCGGAACAAAGCCCCCTTCTTTTTTTGCCTTGAATTCAACGGGAACATTAACTTTCAGCACAATGACATTCGGATCAAATGCATACTCACTGCCAATCACCGCAACATGCTGCACCCCGTCAGTAACGTCAGCAACAAAGCGCTTTTCTTCAGCAGATAGGCTCGTGACTAAAATCAGCTGCAGAGCAAAAAACAGCAAAACCAACCGGGCACTTTTCATAACGATTCTCCCCAATCTTTGTCCGCTTAACCCTTGTGGGCTGAAAATCCGTATCAACGCAAACGTCCAGCCCCTAGGACAATTTGTCAGGACTGGACGTTTTTAAGAATTATAACTCAAGCATTGTTCTCTGCAAGGACGTAGAGGCCTGCAGAAATCACCGGTTAGTGAAATCTCTCGTTCTATATTCCAAGAAACTTATCCATCATCTCAATCAGCTTGGCAATCTCAGGCTTGGACGCATAGCCATCAGCTCCGACAGAATCGCACTTGACCTCCATCGGCGGGTTGATCAATGAAGAGAAAAGCAGAACAGGAAGATCAGCGAAGCCGAGCTCCTGCTTGATTTTACGACAAAGCGTCAAGCCATCCATTTTTGGCATTTCAATATCACTGATGACCAGATGCAGGTGGTTACGAATATCATCCTCCGCCTCTTCCGCCTGTTTTTTTAATGCGAGCACCCGTTTATAGCAATCGGCGCCATCGACAAAAACTTCCAGGCTGGCATAACCAACCTCAGTTAAGATGGTTCTGATGCCACCGCGAATTACGGACGAGTCCTCCGCCATCAATATTTTCTTGTCGCGACGTTTTTCAATTTTTGCCAGTTCGTCAGCTGACGAGGTGAGAATGGACTCAGAGGTCAGAACGGAATCGGGATCAAATTCGCCGATGATGTATTCGAGATCAAGAATCAGTATTTCTCGTCCGGCAATATTGACGCTACCAGTAAACCTTGGCCGATATTGATCGATAAAGGGCGCAAGTGGTTGCAGGTCAGCCCAGGCAACCCGGTGAATCTGATTGACCCCATCGACCTTAAAACCGTTGATCCGATGATTGAATTCACAGACCAGCACCACAGGCTGTCCACCGCCCGGCAACTCAGTCGTATTCCGCTGATTAAGGTGCAACTTAAGATCAATCAGCGGCAGAGTGTTGCCGCGCATCATCAACACGCCAAGCATCGCGGCGGGTGTATCCGGGACAATGGTCAATGAGGACGGATCGTAACTGATGATCTCCTTCAACTTCTGGACGTTGATGCCCATCGGTTGCGAGCCAACATAAAACTCAATAATTTCCATCTCATTGGTGCCACTCTCCAAGAGTATTTCCTGTTTTACTGTTTCGCTCATAAGATTCCCCTGCGTAAATTATTTGCCTGCACTCACAAACTGCAGTATAAATGAGAAAATTAAAATCTGCAAAACATTATCTACAAAAAAGCTGGCTCTCAAGTTCGATATAGGGTAATGTTCGTCTCTTTTTCGAAGCAGTAAAAAAATACGCACTCTCAATAGGTTAGACTTTATGAGCGAAACAACACCCCAGACTTTTGCCGACCTTAACCTCGCACCTGACATTTATCAGGTCATCAACGAGGTCGGTTATGAATCCCCAACACCCATTCAGGCCCAAAGTATCCCCCCTCTGTTGGAGGGGCGTGACCTGCTCGGCCAGGCACAGACCGGCACCGGAAAAACTGCCGCATTTTGCCTGCCGCTGCTCAGCCGCCTGGATCCTAAATTAAGAGCACCGCAGATTCTGGTCCTGACGCCAACCCGCGAATTGGCACTGCAGGTCGCCGAGGCAATGCAGACCTACGCGCGTCACCTGCAGGGATTTCAAGTCTTGCCGGTCTACGGTGGGCAGAATTACACCCAGCAGCTGCGTCAACTACAACGCGGCGTGCAGGCCATCGTCGGGACACCGGGACGGATTCAGGATCACTTGAATCGCGGCACCTTGAAACTCGACAAATTAACCTGCGTGGTTATTGATGAAGCTGATGAAATGCTGAAGATGGGCTTTGTTGACGACGTCGAACAGATCCTCGAATTCGCACCGAAAGAGCGCCAGACAGCGCTTTTCTCCGCCACCATGCCGCAAGCGGTTATGAAAATCGCTCGTAAGCACCTGAAGGATCCGGTCGAAATCCGGATCAAAAGCAAGACTTCGACCGTAGAACAGATTTCTCAGTACTTCTGGCAGGTCAAAGGACTACATAAACTGGATGCGCTGACCCGGATTCTGGAAGCGGAAGAGATCGACGGCATGATCATCTTCGTGCGCACCAAGGTCGCCACTGTCGAACTGGCTGAAAAACTCGAAGCGCGTGGATTTTCAAGCGCGGCGCTCAACGGCGACATGACCCAGATGTTGCGCGAAAAAACCATCGAACGACTCAAGGACGGCTCGCTTGATATCGTTGTTGCGACGGACGTTGCAGCCCGCGGTCTGGATGTAAAACGGATCAGCCACGTCGTCAACTACGACATCCCCAACGATATCGAATCTTATGTCCATCGTATCGGCCGTACCGGCCGCGCTGGCCGCGAAGGCAAAGCGATCCTGTTTGTCGCGCCGCGTGAAAAACGGATGCTTGCCGCTATCGAACGCACCACCCGCCAACCGATCAAGGCGATGGCACTGCCAAGCCGAAAAGACATCACCAACCGTCGTATCAGCCTGTTCAAAGAACAGATCGCCGAAGTGATGGAATCGCAGGATCTGGAATTTTTTGAAGAGTTGATCGACCAGTATCAGAGCGAGTACGACATCGGTCACCGCAAAATTGCGGCCACCCTCGCCTACCTGTTGCAAAAGGATCGTCCGCTGCAAAAAGAAGAGGGTTTTGCTGAAGAGGTTGTCATTGAAGAAAAGTCCTATCAGCGTCCCGAGCGGCCCGCACGGCCGGCAAGACCGGCCAAAACGGCAGATTCCGACATGCTGACCTACCGAATTGAAGTCGGCCGCATGCATGGCGTCGAGCCAGGGAACATCGTCGGCGCTATCAGCAATGAAGGCAACCTCAACAGTAAAGATATCGGCCGAATCAAACTGTTTGACAGCTTCAGCCTGGTGGATCTGCCAAAAACCCTGGCGCAGGACGTGCTGCACAAACTGAAAACTGTCTGGGTCTGTGATGAACAGCTGCAGATCAGTGTTGATACCGGCAGCCAGAAATCGGCTTTTGAGCGTCCGGAAAAAAAACGCGTTTTCGGCGCGGGTAAAACTGGCGACAAAAGCCGCTTCAAGACTGGCGCAAAGAAAGCCTCGTTTGGCAAAAAAGGCTTTGATAAACGCAAATAATCTGCGGTAAACAGCCAGCTTGATCAATCAACAAAAAAGCCCCGTCCGGATGGACAGGGCTTTTTTGTTAGATACTGAACAAAGCTACTGCGGGATAAATGATTGCTGTTTCTCCATCTGCAGCACCAGCGCCGTCAGCAGTTTGATGCAGTTCTCCAGATCGGACAAGGCCAACACCTCGATCGGCGTATGCATGTAGCGTAATGGCACTCCAACCAAAGCGGTGGCAACACCGCCTCGCGACAATTGCATCACGTTGGCATCGGTCCCGGTCGCGCGCGGCACGCCGATAATCTGGACCGGAATCTTTTCTTTCTTGGCGGTGGCGATCAACAGGTCAAACAGGATCGGGTTGATATTGGCGCCGCGAGCGATCACCGGCCCCTTGCCGACTTCGACCCTGCCTATCCCTTTGGCGTCAACATCGGGAGAGTCGGTGGCGTGCGACACCTCGACCGCAATCCCGACCTGCGGATTAACCCCGTAGACGCTGGTCGCGGCGCCGCGCAGGCCAACCTCTTCCTGCACTGTTGTCACAGAATAGAGTTCAGCGACTGCGCCACCGCTGGCTTTTACCTGCTTTAACACCTGGGTCACGATGAAAGCGCCCATCTTGTCGTCAAAAGAGCGCGAAGTCACCCGATCCCCCTGCAATCTTTCGAGACCGACCGCGAAGGTAACCGGATCACCGATCTGCACCAACTTCTCCACTTCAGCGCGGCTGCTGCAGCCGATATCGATGTACTGATCCTTCAACTTGATGACCGTATCGCGGTCTTTTGCTTCGATCAGATGAATCGCTTTTTTTCCGATGACGCCATGGATCGGGCCTTTGGCTGTGTGAATATTGATCCGCTGCCCCGGCGAAAGGTGCGGATCAACCCCACCGATGGCACCAAAGAAAATAAAGCCATTATCATCGACAAACTGCACCATAAAGCCGATTTCGTCACAGTGCCCGGCCAGCATAACCTTCGGGCCGCCCTGCCCCTGCAGATAAGCGATCTGATTGCCCATGACATCGGTTTCCAGCGAACTGGCAAGCCCATCCAGTTGACGCCGCACGACCCGCTGCGCAGGCTGCTCAAAACCTGATGGGCTGGGGGTTTCTACAAGTTCCTTGAGAAATGCAAAATCGGTTTTCTTCATTGTATCCCTTTTTAGCCCTTGGCCTTTTTGACGAGCGCTGCCGAATTCTGCCGCGCCAGTTGAAACTGCTCCTCGGTCATCCCGGCGCCGAGTGCGACCATCCGCAGCATGCTCAGGGAAACCAGATCGCCAGGGGCGTGGGCATCGTTGTCGATCACCAGCTTGGCGCCGTACTGCAGCGCAAGCTTGGCGACATGACCGTTGGTCAGCGAATGGCCCTTACGGGTGGTAATCTCCAGACAGACACCTTTTTCGGCGGCCAGCTGCACATCAGTCACTGAAATCAGGCCCGGATGCGAGAGGATATCGACCCCAGCGCTGATCGCCGCACGGTTGGTCCCTTCCATCACCGGCTCGACGATAGTTTCACCATGGACGACAATCAACTCGGCACCGTTGTCCCGTGCCATCTGCGCGGCATCAGCGATCATGGCCGGCGGCACGTGGGTCAGCTCGACCCCGGCCAGAACCTGCATATTGTTGGCCGCCGCTATTCCATCCAGCACACCGACCAACTTGGAGAGCAGCCACTTGATGTTGCTCTGATCGGCATGATCGGTGATCGCAATGGCCTGATAACCGGCAACGGCAGCGCGCCGGACCAACTCGGCCGGCCCCAGTTCGCCATCACTGAAAAAAGTGTGCGTATGCAGATCGATCATGCGGTTCTCCTTTTCTGTCAAATCTGTTCACCCAGATTCGAGTTGCGGAACACTTTGACAATCCGTACAGAAACGATTTTACCGACCAACTCGGCGCCACCAGCAAAGTTGACGATTCGGTTCCAAGTGGTACGGCCGAACATCTGACCATCCCCCTGCTTGCTCTCCCCTTCAACCAGCACCGGCAGACAGCGGTCCAAATCTGACTGCCAGGCGGCTTCGCTGAGTCGGTTCTGCAATGCAACCAGCCGCTCAAAGCGCTGCTGCTTCTGCACGTTCGATTGATCATCGGTTAATTCAGCGGCAGCAGTACCGGTGCGCGGCGAATAGAGAAAGGTAAAAGCATCGGCATAGCCCACCCGTTCAACCACATCGAGAGTTGCCTGAAAATCGGCCTCTGATTCACCGGGAAAACCGACAATGATATCGGTGGTTAAGCGGATTTCAGGACAGACCTGCTGCAGCCGATCGACCTTACGCAGATATTCGGCAGCAGTGTAGCCACGGTTCATCAGTTTGAGAATCCGATCGGAGCCGCTCTGAACTGGAAGATGGATATGTTTGCAGAGTTTATCCAATTCACCGAAACAATCGATCAGTTCGTCGGTCATATCCTTCGGGTGCGAGGTGGCAAAACGCAGCCGCTCAAGCCCTGCAACCGCGTTGAGTTTATGCAGCAGCTGCGCGAAGGAAACCTCATGCTCATCCTTAATGCCGTACGAATTGACGTTCTGTCCGAGCAGAGTCACTTCGCGAACACCCTGCGCCACCAGACTTTCGACCTCTGCGACAATCTCGCCACTTGGACGGCTGACTTCACGACCGCGCACGTGCGGCACGATACAGTAAGAGCAGAAATTATCACACCCCTGCATAACGGTTACAAAGCGGGTGATATTATCCCGCACGCTGCGCTGCGGAAACAGGTTCAGGCGCGTCTCGCGATCAAGAAACTCTGTGGCGCTGCCGCGCTGGCGCTTCTCTTCGACCTGCTGTACCAACTCCGGCAAACGATGCACGTTGTGGGTGCCGAACACCAGATCGAGGTAGGAGATCTTTTCCAGCATCTTCTCCCCTTCCTGCTGGGCGACGCAGCCGCCGACACCGATAATCAATTCGGGGCGCAGATCCTTGATCGGCTTGAAACGGCCGAGGTGACCGTAAACCTTGCGCTCGGCCTTGTCGCGTACCGAACAGGTGTTGAGCAAAACCAGATCGGCCTTGTCAGCGGCATCGACCTGCGCGTAACCGATCCCTTCGAGCAGATCGACAATCCGTTCCGAGTCGACCACATTCATCTGACACCCGAATGTTTCCAGGTAAAAAGCTTTATTCATTATGAATTTATTCCTGTAGCAAGCAAATTTCGGCGCATCTTAACTGCTGGTTTCCGGGCAAGTCAAACAGAATCCCCGGCGGCTGAACTGCTCTCGCGCGATGAAAAATGCTGGGTCAGATTCTGCGGATATTCAAGGCAGGCAAAAACCAGTGGGGCTGCGTCGCCACGCAGGATTCGGATGCTGGCCAACTGCTCCCCGAAGCGTCTCTGTTGCCAGCCGGAGATGTCTGCTACGGGATAACTGCTGATCCGTGGCTGTGGTTGACCATCACGCAAGAGAATCCGCTGGTCAGTCAACGCATAATAGATATTTTCCCAGCGCCAACGAGCCAGCAGCAGCTGCCCCGGTCCTATCATAAAGGTTCCTACGACCAACGGCACGGTCAACAGCAGCAGGATATTTTGATACTCACCGAACTCTTCGAGCTGCAGACCAAGCATCATCCAGAAGCTGCAGGCAAAAAACAACGCCGTTCCGGCCGCCGCAAGTTTCCAGTTGCGAAACGTATAGCAGCGTGGTGCTGGCCGCCCCTGCCAGAGCAGCGTTTCACCTTCTGCCAGCGGCCACTGCCAGCTCAACCTGCTCACTGGCCGAGCTTCTGCAGGCGGGCCGCTGCAACCTGACCAAGTTTACTGCGCGGATCTGACTTGGCGACGGCCTGATAAAGCTCACGTGCTTTGCCCAGATTACCGAGTGACTCCTCGGCTTCTGCGAGCAGAAAAGCTGACTGCAGCGTCGGCATCAGCTTTAGCGAAGATTCCAGATGAGGGGCGGCCTTTTGGGCATCCTCATTCTTCAGATAAATATAGCCAAGCCCCATCTGTGACATAAAATAGCCATCATCGACCTGAACGGCCTTGATCAGATAACGGCGGGCCGGAATCAGATCGTCCTTACGTAGATAAGCCATCCCCACTCCGCTCAGCAACAAGCCTTGGTCTGGAGCCAGCTGCATCGCCTTATGATAGGTTTCGATAGCGGTATCGAGCTGCTGTTTCGCTTCGAGCTGGCGCGCCTGATCGTAGAGAGCGTAGGCTTCCTGGGTTTTCAACAGCGGCGCGATCGCTCTTCGATAACTAGATTTTTCCAATCCGTAGTTCGATTTAGTGCCGGCGTAAGTTGACTGAACGTAATCTCGATTCGCATCGAGCCGGTCCTTGGAGAAGGGGTGGCTGCGGAACATGCCACCCAGCCAGTCGGGGTTTGCGCCCCCTTCGATCTTGCGATAAAAGATCTCCTGCAGCTCGATTGCCCCTTGCGGTGCGTAACCGGACAGCACCATGTAGTCGATGCCAATACGATCCGACTCACTCTCCTGTTCACGACTGTAACTCTTGTCGATCAGGTTGGCGGTCACCCCACCGAGCTGCGTAGCCAGATCACCATAACCGTAACCGCCGGCGATACCGCCGAGGATCGAAACCGTCGCACCGAGCAGGCTGCCACGCTGCATCCCCTGCACACTGTGGCGGGCGGTAACGTGGGCGACTTCATGCCCTAAAACCGCCGCCAGCTGCGCCTCGTTCTCCAGGTTAATCAAGAGGCCGCGCGAAATCGCGATAAATCCGCCCGGCAAGGCAAAGGCGTTGGGAGAAGAATCATTGACCACGCTGAAACTGTATTTCAGTTCTGGTCGATGACTGCGCGCGGCAACCCGCTGCCCGACCTTATCTATATAGGCCGTTAGCGCTTTATCCGGATAGGTGCTTCCCATCGTCTGCAGCGCCTGTCCGTAAGCCTGCTGCCCCATTTTGATTTCTTCTTCGACCGGAATATCCATCAGCGCCAGTTCATTGCGGCCGGTCACCGGATTGATCGCGCAGCCCGCCAACATGAGCAGCATCAGTAGATATAAATAACATTTTCTCAGTTCAATCACCTTCTTGCCCCCTGACAGTTAAGCGAATTTTTTGCGAATAGTGGTTGCTTACATCCTGAGCAAACACTATAAATGAACTCTCTATCAGCTGACAACGTTTCCGCAATAAAACACGGAGTCTGGATGCTTTCTGAAAATGAAACAAAAATACTGCTGTCCATCGCCCGCGACAGTATCGTCAAACTGGTTCTGAAACAGAAATACAGTCCGGAACCCCGCGAAGAAAAAGCGCTGAATGAACGTTCCGGCTGCTTCGTAACTATCAAGCAGGCTGGCGAATTACGCGGCTGTATCGGCAGCTTTCAAACGGAGCGGCCGCTGTTCCGCGAGGTCGCCGAAATGGCGGCAGCTTCGGCCAGCAAAGACCCGCGCTTTCATCCGATGGAAAAGACTGAACTGGAGAATTTCTCCCTTGAGATATCAGTCCTCTCGCCACTGCACAAGATTGAAGATATTGAAGAGATCGTGGTTGGCCGACACGGCATCTATCTGGAAAAGAATTTCAGTCGCGGCGTGCTGTTGCCACAGGTGGCATCCGAGCATAACTGGGACCGCACCACCTTTTTGCAACAGACCTGCCTGAAAGCCGGACTGCCGAAGAATGCCTGGCAGGCGGATGACACTGAGATTTACATTTTCAGCGCGCAAATCATTAAAGAAAAGAATTGAACCAAGATGACAGAGATTTCGATTGAACTGGTGCCGCGCTCTGAAGCGTCGCTGCGCAAAGAACTAGAGCTGGTTCGCAGTCATTTTCCAACCGTTGACCGTATCAACATCCCCGACATCCTGCGTTTCGACATGCGCAGTTGGCAGGGCTGTAAGATTGCCGGCGAAACCTTCAGCAAAACCATCCCCCACCTGCGAGCCATCGATTTTGACCCTAATGCGCCCTTGCCGATCGCGCAAAGCCTGGCCGCAAAGAACATTGAGGCGGTACTGGTCATCACTGGCGATCTGCCGCAGGACATGGGACACAAGTGCTATCGGACCAACTGCCTGGAGATGATCCGCCGTCTCAAGCGCGAACTGCCCGCCCTCAAGGTCTACGCCGGACTCGACCCTTACCGCAGCGGTATCAAAGAAGAGATCGACTACGTCCGAGCCAAGCTTGACGCTGGAGCAGACGCCTTTTTCAGCCAGCCGTTTTTCGATCTGCGCCTGATGGAGATCTACCAGAATTTCATGCGGGATTGTACGGTCTATTGGGGCGTTTCTCCGGTTCTGACCGAGAACAGTCAGAACTATTGGGAGAACAAGAACAACGCCGTCTTCCCGCCCGATTTCAAACCAACCCTGGAATGGAATCGGCGATTCGCGAAACAGGCACTGGAGTTTGCCCGCAGTACCAATGACAACGTCTATTTCATGCCGATCAGGACCGACATTGCGGCCTATCTGGATGGCATCCTCTAGTCCGCAAACAAGCTTGTCGCTGGGTAAAGTTGCCGCACAATCACCCCTGCCACAAGGTCCAGGCCAGATCGTTCTTGTCAGTACTCTGGGTAAATTTCGCCAGACAGGACTGACACTGGTAATCCTGCTCCTCGAAGCCGCGGGGTTTTCGCCCTGAGAAAATCCTGCGCTCATTGACTTCAAGCAAATGCTCATGTGGTTTGCTGTTGCGTGATTTCTTGGACTGCGCTTCGCACTGATCACATATCTTCATCAAAATAATTCCCTCAGCCTCCAAACATTGAACAAACGTGTAAAGAAAAGAACCACCAATTCAAGTGGTTATTTACAACGCATCGTTTTCAAACCGTTCTCAAAAAGAATTTCTATCTTTTGCGCACCGACCACCCGCTGTACAAGACCAAGGCCGAAGCTCGGATGGCTTATCAGGGCATTGACTTTGTACGCAGCCGTCATGGAATAGTCTAGCGCCTTAGCGCTATCCATGTTCGGCCGCCGAAGTTCCCACTCTTTGCAATCGGTTGATTTAGCTCTGGTGGCTGGTCGGACTGCAGCTTTTTTAGCGACTGAAGGCGACCGAAACTTGTGTTGACGGCTGCAAATATTGCATTGCACTTTGACCGGTCCATCATCATCAAAGGTGACGATGACGTGCTCATTATTCTGACGACATTTAGTACAACGGGCTTCAATCGCATCACCGACTGAAAGTTTAGAGCTTTGCATTAGATAACTCCCTTTCTTGGAGAAACCAAGGTACGACATATAAAAACCAGGGAGAGTGCTGGATTCTACGGGACAGGTGAACAATTGATTTGCCAGGAAAAACTGACTCATCCTGCTGTAAACTTCTTACCGTAAAGTCATCTCCATACGGTTTGAAGGGCGGTGGTCGCGTGCGAGAGTGGTGGCTAGGTGAGTGTAGCTTTTAAACAATACAGGTATTTGCGATAAATAGATACCAAGCGGACCAAAGCAGACTATCTGCTTGGAAATTTCTCCGCCTTGCACTTATCGCAGAGGCCGTGACTGAACTGGGCGTCGGAATGTTTTTCGATATAATTTTCCAGTCGAACCCAGGCGCCGCTATCATCACGGATCTCCTTACAATACATGCAGATCGGCAGGAGACCGCTTAACACGTTGATTTCCGAGAGCGCTTTCGTCAGCTGCTCATTTTTTCGGCTAATGCGAAGGTCCGTTCAGTCACTTTATTTTCCAGCGTTTGCGTCTGCTCGCGCAGCAGTGGCTGCAGAACACGGGTCCGGTTGTAGTTGACCTGCTCCTTTTCGTACATCGTGGCAAGACCGGCAATGATGTCGCGACCGAGGAACTGAAGCAGCCCATAAGAAACCGCAAAGATAACGACAAAACAGACCGTGACCAGCGCAATGCTTTTTGTTTTAAGGTTCAGGGTTGTTTCTGCAGAAAATCAATCCAGTGGATCAAAATTATCGACGGTAGCGTAGCAGAGCGGGCAGACCCACCCTTGCGGCAAATCTTCAAATGCCACGCCCGGAGCGACCTTATTCATTGCGTCCCCCTCTTTCGGGTCGTAGATGTAACCACAGCAGGTACAGATATAGCGCACAACGCCTCCCTTTTATTAGACCGCGAAATATTTCGCTTGTGGATGATGAACAATAATCGCCGAAGTACTCATCTCCGGCACCATTTCACAGGATTCGGTCAAAGTCACCCCGATTTCTTCAGCTTTCAGCATGGCGAACAGCGGCCTATGAGCCTCAAGATCAGGACAGGATGGATAACCAAAACCGTATCTTGAACCCTGATACCCTTGTGCGACGTATGCCTGGATATCGGCTATTTGGGGCTGTTGAATGCCCATCTCGATGCGCATCTGCTCGTGCCAGTATTCAGCCAGCGCATCGGTCAGTTCGACACCAAGACCATGCAGCATCAGATAATCATGATAATTGTCTGATTGGTACAGTTCTTTGGTACGCTCAGCCAGTTCGGCACCGATGCTGACGACGAAAAAACCGACCGTATCGCCACCTTCGGCTGCAGTGCGAAAATAATCGGCAATACAGAGACCGGGCGATGCGGCCTGCCGGGGGAAGCTGAAATCGTACTGCTGCCCCTCTGTCGTGACTAGCAGGTTGTCACCCTCACTGACACAGGAGAAATAACCGTAACTGACCTTCGGCTGCAACCAGCCCTCAGTAAGAGCCTGAGTCTTTAACCGCTGAAAGAGCGGCTGCACAGTCTTTTCGTTCAACTCAGCGTAATCTTCTTTTGACAGCTTGCCGCGCCGATAGCCCCAGCGCCCGCGAAACAGCGCGGCTTCATTGAGGTAGGTGAACAGCTTCTCTGCATCAACATCAAGCACCGACCGTCGGCCAAGAAACGGTACCGCCGGCGGTTGCATCGAGCGGTCGAGCAGTTCCTGCTGTGGGCCGGGCCGATTGGCGGTGACAGTCGCCGGCTGCCAACTGGTCGACACCAGCTTTCCAGCTTCAAATTCACGGATCGCTTTCAGGCCGGCAAAGGCATCGGCGCAGTAAACCACCGGTTGCAGATAGTTGGGAACACAATCCTGGGCGACAAATTTGGGAGTCAATGCTGCACCGCCAAGCAACACCGGCTGAGTCAAACCGACTGCCTGAAACTGGGACATGTTCTCTTTCATCAACAGCGCCGATTTCACCAGCAATCCGGACAGGCCGATGACATCAACATTGAGCTCACGTGCCTTGTTGATGATCTCTTCGGCGGGCACCTTGATACCGATATTGTGAACCTGATAACCGTTATTGGTCAGAATGATGTCGACCAGGTTTTTGCCAATATCATGGACATCGCCGGCAACTGTTGCCAACAGAATACTGGTGCGACCGTCATCTTCTATTTTGTCCATGTAAGGCTCCAGAAAAGCGACGCTTTTCTTCATAACCTCAGCAGACTGTAGCACAAATGGCAACAACAGTTCTCCACGTCCGAACAGTTCGCCAACCTCCCGCATTGACGGCACTAACAGGCTGTTAATGATATCCAGCGGCTGCCAGCGCCCGCGCAGCTCGATGAGCAGATCTTCCAGCCCTTCCTTGTCCCCTTTGAGAACTTTATGGCGTAACTGTTCTTCAAGCAGAGTATCTGCATCGTCCTCCTCGACCTCGTCTTTCGCCAGTTCAAAGTGATCGATGAACTCCATCAACGCACCGGCCGAACGATTGAAGAGCAGGTTAAGGCAGAGCGTCCGATCCTCTTCGCTGATCGCCGCATACGGCAGCACCTTGGCTGCGTCGACGATTGCAGTCGTCAAACCGGCAGCGATCGCTTCGTGGAGAAACACTGAATTGAGAACTTTGCGCGCGACCGGTCGCAGGCCAAAACTGATATTGCTGATGCCAAGGGTAAAGCCAACCCCGGGCAATTCATGTTTCACCTGTTTGATAGCAGCCAAGGTTTGAATCGCCGCATCGCGCATGCTTTCATCGCCGGAGCCGACGGTGAAAGTGAGCAGATCAAAAAGGATATCCTGCGGCCGCAGTCCGTGCTTATCCACCGCCAGCGCATAAATCTGCTTGGCGGTCGCGACCTTTTCAGCGCAGGTCAAGGCCATGCCGGCTTCGGTTATCGTCAAGGCAACCACTGCCGCTCCATACTTTTTGGCCAACTGACAAATTTTGTCGAGGTTGGCGCCGCCATCTTCAAGGTTGATCGAATTGATAATCGCCCGCCCCGGGTAAAGCGGCAGAATCGTTGCCAGCGTATCCGGGCTGGTCGAATCGAGCATCAGCGGCGCCTTGCAAGACCCGGCGCACAACTTGACCAGTTGCACCATATCGGCCAGCTCGTCGCGCCCGGCGTAGGCAACGCAGAGGTCGAGCACCTGGGCGCCACGCGCTTCCTGATCCAGCGCCAGCTTGAGACAGACATCCCAATCATCGGCCAAAAGAGCTTCTCGAAACGCCTTGGAGCCGTTCGGGTTGCAGCGCTCGCCGATCAGTAATGGCGGAATTTCCTGAACAAGCTCTACCGACTGGAACAGACTGGAGACAGAAGGCTTCATTGGCTCACCTCCCGGCGTTTCGGTTGCACGCCTTTCAGCTTGTCCGCCAGCGCCCTGATATGTTCAGGACTGCTGCCACAACAGCCACCGAAGATGCTGACCCCCTCCTCAATCGCAAACGCGTGCATCTGCTCGGCGAACTGCTCAGGAGCCAGCGGATAATGGGTCTGTCCGTCAACAACCTCGGGCAAACCCTGATTGGGGATGCAGGAGATGCGCTGCGGCCAGTGCTGACTTAAGTAATGGATATGTGATTTCATCGCCTGCGGACCGGTCGCGCAGTTGAGACCGAGGGAAAACAGTGGAAACGGCTCAAGAGTCGCCACGACTGCGGCGATATCCGAACCAACCAGCATAGTGCCCTGCTGTTCAATTGTCACTGAAGCGAGCACCGGCAGGCTCAGGCCGGCCGACTGCAACACTTCAAAGGCGGCAACCAGAGCTGTTTTCACCTGCAAAAGATCTTGACAGGTTTCTATCATCAGACAATCGACCCCGGCTTCAAGCAACGCTTCTATCTGCTCACGGGTCGAACGGGCCAGCTCCGCAACCTCAATGTGTCCAAGTGACGGCAGTTTTGTCCCGGGTCCGACCGAACCAGCAACATAACACCCAGCTCGTCCGCCAATCGCTGTTCGCGCGTGTTGCACAGCTAACCGGTTGAGCTGCTTGACTTTATCCTGCAATGCGTATTCGGCCAGCACCACAGACGAAGAGCCGAAGCTATTGGTTTCAAGCACCATGGCTCCAGCATCCAGCATACGGGTGTGCAAATCGACGATAACCTCCGGTGCATGCAGGTTGAGTATTTCATTGCACCCTTCGCAACCGTCCCAGGCTGCGACAGGAATATCCATCAGCTGCAGGTTGGTTCCGCAGGCACCATCAAAAATCAGAATCGGATGATCAATAAAAGACATGTATTCAACTTTCTTTCAGACAAATAGAGAAAATCAGCTGGTGTATTAAAAGTAAGAGATCAAAGCCCAGTGACAACCAAATATACTACTCCAGTTGTGGAAGAATAATCCAATCAGGAATGCTACTTTTATCGTCAGTGACCACCAGCAATGAGGTTCCTTTTATGAAATAACTTTGCTAATATTGCCGGTGACTATTCTCCCAAAGAGGTGCTCCGTGGATTTACCTGAATATCAATTAAAAGCGAATACCCTTCAACGCCGACTGGGTGACTACCTGCTGGCGGAAGAAATTCTGAATCACGAGCAATTGGACGAAGCGATTGAGGCCCAGTGTATTTATGGTGGCCGCCTCGGTACCAGCCTGGTCGAACTGGGATTCATAAGTGAGGAAAATCTGGCCCAGATTCTCAGTCAGCAATTAAAACTGCACTATATAAAACCGGAACTGTTGATGAATGTTCCGCACGCCATACTGAATCTGGTACCAAAAAAACTGGCCCTTAAATACCGTATCGTCCCTTATCATCAAGAAGGGCGCCGGTTGTTTCTGGCGATGAACGACGCTTCGAATCTGGCGGATATTGACGAGCTGTCATTTCTTCTTGATCACATCATCGTACCACTGGCCATCCCGGAAGTCCGGCTGATGCTGGCCCTAAAAAAACACTACGGTCTGGAACTTTCACCACGGTTTGAATCTTTTACGACAAACCTGACCAGGCGCACCCGCACAGTCACGAAACCGACCCCACCGGTAGAGAAAAAAAATGACAGCAGCGAAGAAGAAGTCTGGCCGCTTTTGGGAGAAGAAGACTTTTCCGGAGGTGACCCAAGCGGTGACGCTTACTTCAATTTTGAAACGCCCGCGATAGTACTGTCATATACCAGCCTCTGCCAGCAACTTGCCGCCGCATCTGACCGTAATGACATCGCCCGGGCAATGATCAATTATCTGGGGCAGGAATTTGCTGCCTGTGCGCTGTTGATGGTACGGCCGACAAGCGTTTCAGGATGGCTGGCAATAACCAACGGCGTCGAACCGAGCGGTTTCGACCAGTTCAGTATTTCGCTGCAGGAGCATTCGGTTTTCAGCCTGGTCGTCAACAATAAAAAGCACTACCTCGGCCCGGTTGCCGATACGCCGCAGAACACCAAACTGCTGCGTTTCTTCCAAGCCACTCCACCGCAAAATGCTTTGGTGATCCCACTTTCGGTTCGCGACCGACTTGTCAGTGTGCTTTACATCCAAGATCATCTAGGGGCGCTGGAAGGACGTTTTGGAGAATTATTGAACCTGGCCAAAAAAGCTGAAATGTCATTTACCTTATTGATCTTGAAGAACAAGATTCTTACGACTTAACAGTCTCTTATGCGCAATGAACTCGAATCTGGATGAAAACTTATCGAACCGACTTCGCTATGCATTGACGGCTAATGCTGAAGAACTCTTCCAGCTGTTGCTCGATCCGCACCCGGACGTCCTGCAAGCGATCCTGAAAAACCGCCAACTGAACGAAGAACACCTGCAGGCACTGCTGAAGCGCCGTGATCTAAAAGAAGAGCTGCTGAAAAAAATTTACCAGCGGCACACCGAGACGCTCAGCCACAAGCTTCTTCTGGCGCTCGTCAAAAATCCCTGCACACCAGCTGGATTGATTCGAAATCTGCTCCCGCGCTTGCGCCTGTTTGAACTTGTCGACCTTTGCTTGCTTCCAGGCGTCACCCCTGACCAGCGCCTTGCCGCCGAACGTGCCATACTGCAACGACTGCCGACCACGCCACTGGGAAATAGAATAACCCTCGCGCGCCGGGCGACGGCGCCGGTCGTTGCTGAAATCCTCAAAGAAGGTGAAACGCAGCTGGTCAGCGCATGCCTGAACAGCCCTCGCCTGCAGGAAGCAGCGGTCTATCAGTTTCTGCACAGCACAAAAGCAACTGCCGAAACGATTTCGTTAATCGCCAGACACAGCCGCTGGCAACAACGCCCGAACCTGCGACTGGCAATACTGAAAAACCGGCAGACTCCAAACGTCTGGTTCAGCCTTTGGTTGCCCAACCTGCAGACTCCTCTTTTGAAACAACTCAGGTCGGGGCGTCGCCTGAATCCTGCGCAACAGGCACTTGTCGAAGCCGAACTGAAAAAGCGCTAGCTGACCACTTAAGTAAGTTCAAATATTTAAGCTTTGCGTTGTTGTCGAAATGGGCTATTATTAACACTTGCTTATCAACTTTTTATAAATGGTACCGACATGACAGCCGTCCAGACGAACGAAAACATTCAGCGACTGATCGAAAAGCAGATTGAGCTGCCTTCCCCTCCGGCGATTGCGCTACAAATACTCAACACCGTACAGGACGAATCCAAGTCGCTGCAGGACCTGGCAAAAATCATCTCTGCAGACCCCGCGCTGACCGGCAAAGTTCTGCGTATCGCCAATTCAGGGTTTTATGCTGCACGAACTGAGATCACCAGTGTCGAGCGTGCGCTGTCAATTCTGGGCACCAACCTGATCAAAAACATTGCCCTCTCGTTTGTCATCAGTAAAAACATGCGCGACAAGAAGAACGATCATTTTGATTTTGATTATTTCTGGCGGCGTGCGGTCACCTCTGCGGTTGCTGCCGAGCTGCTGACGAAGACCCTGCAAATAAGAAATGATGATATTTTTGTCACCGCCCTGCTGCACGACATCGGCGTAATGACCCTTTTTCTGAGCCAGGGCGACAGCTATGGACTGCTGCTCAAAGAACGAAAAGCCGGCGGCACCTACCTGTTTGACCTGGAAAAGAAAACTTACGGCTTCGATCATCAGCAGCTGGGAGCGGCGCTGATCAGCAGCTGGGGGCTACCAGAAAGCATCTCTGAGCCGATCCATTACCACCACGCCAATGCCGCAGCTCCTGCCGAGCACCTGACAACCACGAATATCCTTAAGACTTCAGACCTGTTCTCGTCCATCTATTGTGATTCTAATGCAGCAGAGAAAGTTCGCCGGCTGCAGGATGACTTGCTTGATATTTTTGCGATTGAGGCTGAACCTGCGCGCGAACTGGTTGACATGGTTGCCACCAAAAGTATCGAAATTCTCGAAATTTTCGAAATCGAACCAGGCGACATGAAGCCCTATTCGCAGATGCTGCAGGAAGCGAACGAAGAACTCGGCAAACTGAATCTGTCGTATGAACAGCTGGTCATGGAGCTGAAACAATCCAATGAAAAGAGCGAACTGCTGACCAGAGAACTGATTGATGCCAATTCGCGTCTGAAACAGCTGGTGTTTCGTGACGGCTTGACCGGGCTCTTCAACCACCGCTATTTTCAGGAAATTTTCAGTAAAGAGTTGGCGCGGGCGCAGCGCTACCAATCCTGCGTTTCATTGATAATGTTCGATATCGATTTTTTCAAGAAGGTCAACGACGGCTACGGTCACCCGGCCGGCGACCTGGTTCTGATGAATATTGCCCGGGTGATTGAAGGTGCCATTCGCCCCAGTGATATAGCCGCACGCTACGGCGGCGAGGAATTCGCCATTATTCTGCCGGAAACCAACGAAGCAGGCCTGAAGGTCTTTGCGGAAAGGCTACGACGAAGCGTCGAGGGGGTTGCCACATCGACAGGTGGACAGCAGATCAAAGTGACAATCAGTTCCGGGGGAGTCACCTGCTGCCCGGAAAATACTGAATTCACAAAAGAAATGTTGATTGACACAGCTGACCGCGCATTGTACCAGTCTAAGAATAACGGTCGCAATCAGGTGACGATCCTCAAGCCTGAGTTAGGGCAATAATCGCGACCAGCCTAAAATGACGAGCCGGGCTGGGTCAGAAACTCAAGCTCTTCAGGCGTTGAATCCCGGCCGAGCAACACATTACGATGCGGAAACCGTCCAAACCTTTCGATTATCACCTGGTGGCGGATCGCGTAATCCAGAAAGCCCTCGAAAGCCTCCTGCCAAGCTTCGGGAACCTCATCAGCCAGCGCCTGAAACAATTCGACCGAACGATTCTGATTCGTCAGCCTTTCACTATGCTCAAGGGGCAGGTAATAAAAAACCCTCTCAACCGGGCGTAGCTGGCGATCTTCACCACGAGCCAACCCCTCCTGCACCATCTGCAGTGAAAGTGGGTCAAAAGCGAAGGCCCGGCCCTGATTACGATAAATGTTACGGGTCATCTGATCGAGCAGAATAATCTGCGCCAGCGATTGCTGAACCGGCAACCTTCGATCGCAGACCACAGCATCAATCATTGGCTCAAACAGCTGCCTGATCTGCTGATCCGTCTGCTCGTTTTTACCGAACCAGAGCCCGGTCTGCTGCTTGATAACCGCCAAATCATCCTGTTCTGTCCCGAACCAATAATTAAGAATCTGCTGGTGATCAACCATACCGGCCTCCGCTACAAAGAAAGTTTCCACTAGTCTATCAGTTGTACAAGGCACGACTCTACCGGTGGTCAATTTTTCAGAAACTGGCTAGCAACCATGCAGCGTGATATCCTTAAAATATCAAACACATCGATTCATAGACCCTGTCCGGAGCGCTGGTTTACATCAATGACAGCCACAGAAGTTGAAAAATACGAGTTCACAGCCACGGATTCAACCATCTGCCTGAATCTCAGCGGCAACTGGCGATTTGCAGACGGAATCCCTCCGGCAGAACCCCTCCTGCAACAGCTGGCCACCCAGCCACAGAGCTCCCGGCTGGACTTCAGGACCGATCGACTGGAAGGTTGGGACAGCGGCCTGATGACTTTTCTGCTGCAGGTTATCGACAACTGCAACCAGCAGAAAATTTCTGTCGATCAATCGGGATTACCACAGGGCGTACAAAAACTGCTGAAGCTGGCCCTTGCAGTTCCGGAACGCAAAAGCGCCCGCCGCAAAGTTCTCGGTCAACCCTTTCTGACCAAAATCGGCAACGTCACCATTGAGATGCACCAGAGCTGGGGCAGCCTGCTCGATTTTATTGGTGAAATCATGCTTGCCCTGCTCAAGCTGCTTAAAGGCAAAGCCCGATTTCGCCTATCCGACCTGCTCTATCAGATCGAAGGCGCCGGTCCCTCGGCACTGGCGATCATCACTCTGATCAGCACCCTGGTGGGGATGATCCTTGCCTTTGTCGGAGCGGTGCAGCTGCGCCAGTTCGGTGCACAGATCTACATCGCCGATCTGGTCGGCCTTGGCATGGCACGCGAGATGGGCGCCATGATGACCGCAATCATCATGGCGGGTCGAACCGGTGCCGCCTATGCCGCACAACTTGGCACCATGCAGGATAACGAAGAGATCGACGCCCTGCGAACCATGGGCATCTCACCGATTGAATTTCTGGTTTTACCCCGCCTGCTGGCACTCTGCTTTACCATGCCGCTGCTTTGTATCTATGCAGATTTCATGGGTATTGTCGGCGGTGCAATTGTCAGCGCCAGCATGCTCGACATCTCCTTTTTTCAGTACTTTCAACAGGTGCAGAACGCGGTGGCGCTGAAACATTTCCTGATTGGTATTGTCAAAGCCGGGATATTCGGTGTCCTGGTCGCAACAGCCGGTTGCTTTCGCGGCATTCAGTGCGGCCGCAGCGCCTCGGCGGTTGGCTTTGCAGCAACCGGTGCAGTGGTCACCTCAATCGTGCTGATTGTGGTCGCGGATGCCGCCGTGACCATTGTCTGCCAGATGCTGGGTTTGTAGTATGGACGACAGAACACATCTGGAAATACGCGACCTGACCCTGGCCTACGGCGACATTGTGATTCAAGAGAATCTGAATTTCAGTGTCACCCGTGGCGAGATATTCATCATCATGGGTGGCAGCGGCTGCGGCAAAAGCACCCTGTTGCGCCACCTGATCGGCCTGATGGAACCAACCAAGGGCGATGTTTTCATCAACGGCACCAACCTGTGGAAACTGCCACCAACCCAGCGGACCGAAATCATCCGCCAGTTCGGTATCCTCTATCAGAGGGGCGCGCTCTGGAGCACCATGACACTGGCAGAAAACATCGCTATCCCACTGTCTGAATACACCAGTCTTTCGCCAAGACAGATCAGCGAAGTCGTCTCCTACAAACTATCGTTAGTCGGTTTAGCCGGATTTGAGGATTACTTTCCTTCGGAATTGAGCGGTGGCATGCAGAAACGCGCTGGATTGGCGCGGGCCATGGCGCTCGATCCGGAAATCATCTTTTTCGATGAACCTTCAGCGGGTCTCGATCCGATCAGCTCCCGACTGCTGGATGATCTGATTATCGAGCTGCGGGACAGTCTCGGTTCAACAGTGGTGATTGTAAGCCATGAACTTGCAAGCATTTTTGCCGTTGGCGACAATTCAATCTTTCTGGATACCGACAGCAAGACCATCATCGCCAGCGGTCCGCCGAAAGAACTTTTACAGAACAGCACAGATCCGCGCGTCAAACAGTTTTTGACCCGCTCAGCGGTGTAATACACCACTGCTTTAACCAGCTATCGAGGCCTGCATGTATAAACGTAAAAGAGTTGACCCACGTGTCATTGGCATCTTCGTCATCGGTGCCATTATTCTCGGCGTTTCTGGACTGGTCTTTTTTGGTCCTGGCGGGCTGCTGTCGAAAACCGAGCGCTACGTCCTGCACTTCGACAGCTCGGTGAAAGGACTCAATGTTGGTTCGCCAGTGCGATTCCGCGGGGTAAAGATCGGCCAGGTCAAGGACATCAATGTACGCGTCAGGCCGGCAGATTTCGATTTCCGCATTCCTGTGCTGATAGAAATAGAGCCTTCGCGGATCGGCGCAGACGGATCGAACAAGAACTTTCTTGATACGATGAAAACCAGCCTTAAGGGAGAAAACCCGATTCAGGCATTGGTCGATAATGGTCTGCGCGCACGGCTGGAACTTGACAGCCTGGTCACCGGACAGCTCTACGTCAACTTTGACATGTTTCAGAATACGCCTGCCGTTCTGGCGGGCTACCCGACCGATCATCAGGAGCTGCCGACCATCCCATCAAGCATGGGAGAAATCGCAAAAACCTTTGAAGAACTGCCCTTACGACAGCTGGCAGAAAAAATGGTTCGCGCTGCAGACGGTTTTGAAAAGATGATCAATTCAACCAGCCTGCACGACGGACTTGCCAGATTCGATGAGACCATGATGCAACTAAACAACCTGCTGACACACCTGGACGGACAGGTGCTGCCATTAACCGAGTCATTGCAAGCGACCCTGCTACAGACGCAAGCAGTGATAAAACATCTCGACAGCCGAATCGATCCGCTTGCCGATGATGTTCACAACGCACAACAGGCATTGGATGATTCATTGAAAAAATTCAGTGAAGCCTCAGATCAGACTAAGGCAACCATGGAACGCTGGGAAGGTTTGGCCAGCACCGATTCCAATGTTCAGCAACAAGTGTCGCAGACCCTGCAGGAGATCAGTAAAGCTGCCCGTTCGGTGCGTTATCTGACGTCTGAACTTGAACGTGACCCGCAACTGCTGCTGCGCGGCCGTGTGACTGGAGAAAAACAATGAAGATGTTACTGTCAGTTCTGCTGCTGTTGCTCTGTAGCTCCTGTGTGCAGTTGGGCGGTGATACTCAGCCCTTGCGTTACTATCTTCTGCAACCGAATGAAGCGGCACAACCGGTCGCCCTGCAATCGGACGCAGCGGTTTTGATTGAACCAATCCGACTGCCGGCCTACCTTGACCGTCCGCAGTTGACAACCCACAACAATCAGAATCAGGTCATTATCGCCCCGCTTGACCGCTGGGCAGAACCGCTGGAAGAAAATTTCAGTCGCATTCTGCACGAAAACCTCTCCCGGCACCTGCAACCAAGCCGGGTTGATTCCTCTCTGAACGCAGCGGGCAACAACAACCTTACCCTCAGCTTGATCGTCAACAGTTTTGATGGAATCATCGACAAACAGATTAGTGTCGATATTCGCTGGAAAATTACGGCAGAAAAACCAGTGAAGGAAGTCCGGCAGGGCCGCTTTACCCTTGATGCGCCGCTCGGAACAGGTTACTCGCAGCTGGTGCGAGGGCTGAACGAAGCATTGAATGATTTCAGCTTCAAGCTGGCGCAGGAACTGGCAAAACAGAACTGACAAACGAAAAAGGGAGTTGCCAACAGCAACTCCCTTTTTCGCACAACCAACTGACTAAACTACAACTGCGAAACCCTTTTTAACTACCCAAGAATAAAGGCTTCACCAGCCTTGATCAGTTCTGTCAACGACTCAGCGGTTCCTGCTTCGCCATAAAGTCTGACCACCGGCTCGGTTCCTGACTTGCGGAACAGCATCCAGGAGCCATCGTCAAACAGGTACTTGTTGCCATCGATGCGGATAATTTCGGTGATTTTACGGCCACCGATTTCTTCAGGCGGATTCTGCAATTTGCCCGGCAACGCGGCCTCCAATTCGGGTGAGAGACTGATATTGATCCGCCGGGTGTAAATCTCACCGACACGGGAGTAAAGATCGTTCAACAGTTCACGCAGGCTGCGTTTTTCCACCGCAACCATTTCCGCCACCAGCAGACAGGCGAGGATTCCATCCTTCTCCGGCACATGTCCACGAATACTCAATCCGGCACTCTCTTCGCCACCGATGAGAATTTTGTTTTCACTGATGTACTCGCCGATATATTTGAATCCAACCGGAGTTTCCAGCACTTCGACCCCGTGATACTTGGCAACCGCGTCGATCAAAGCGGATGTGGCGACACTGCGGGCGGCGTTGCCGCGCATCCCCTTACGCCGGATCATGTAATCGAACAACAGCGCCAGAATGTAGTTCGGCTCAATGTAGCTGCCGTCCGCATCGACGATACCGAAGCGATCGGCATCACCGTCAGTGGCAACGCCGAGTGCAATTGAATTATCCGACTTGATCAAATCGATAAAATCAGCGATATGCGCTTCGGCCGGTTCAGGCGGCTCGCCACCAAAATACGGATCGAGGTGCTGATTAATTTTTACGATCGCCACCCCGGCCTCTTCAAGCAGGGTATCGAGGTAATCACGACCAGAACCGTAGAGCGGATTGACCGCGAGCTTCATCCCTGAGGCGGCAATGGCGTCAAAGTCGATCAGCTTACGCAAGGTGGCAAAATAGGCCGGGCGCGGATCGACCAGTTCAAAAAGCCCCTGCGCTGCGGCCTTATCCAGACTCAGATCCTTGAACACCAGCTCACCCAACATCTCATTGGCACGTTTTTCAATATCACCGGTGGTTTCCGGTAGCGCCGGCCCACCCCAGGCGGGAGAAAACTTGATGCCGTTATAGTTGTAGGGATTGTGGCTGGCAGTGAAATTAATCGCCCCGGCAAGTCCACGCCGCAGCAGCTCATGAGCAATAACCGGTGTCGGCGTGTCGCGGTTACACAGATAAGCCTTGATCCCGGCTCCGGCTAGCACCCGCGCGGTTTCGCGGGCAAAGTCAGCCCCCATGAAACGTGCGTCGTAACCGATCAGAACACCTTTATTAGCGAGACCTTCCGCGCGCAGATGGTCAGCGATTGCCTGGGTAACAACCCGCACATTGTCCAGTGTGAAATCTTCGCATAAAATACCCCGCCACCCCGAGGTACCGAATTTTATCTGAGACATTAAACCCTCCCTGAAAGAGAAAATGGATTGATTTTTGATTTTACCATACGGATCTGACGGAGTTGTAATTCAGAACCGGATAAAGAATAACCGACAAGAGTTAATTGTGACCAAGATCAGTCTTCGACAGCGTCCTGCAACTGGTGCGATTTTAATCCGGCAACGTAGGGGCAATCCTGCGGCAAAAAACCAGCCACAACCAGTTCGGGTGTCAGCCGGACACAATCCACCTGCTGCTTGTCCCGTCGGTCATAAACACGACAGAGTTTTGTTTCTGTATTCAGATATTTACAGGGCTGATCGATATGATAGATCCGGCCGCGATGCTCGATTTTTTCGTAGCAGCAGCGGCCGCAGCGCTGACAGACAGCCTCCCAGTCCGAGGAACCTGGGTTCGTATTTAACGGGCTTTTTTTCATGGCAACAAACTACAGGATGCAGTGACCGTGGGTCAATCATCCAAAAAACATTCTCTTAAAAAAGATGAAAAAAGCGTTGACTCGCCAGAGGAAATTCGCTATTAGTTGGCGTTCTAAAACTGGACAAACCAAAGCAATAAAGCTAGGAGGAATAGAAACATGCAGTGCCAAACCGTACTCCCAGGTACCGAGTGTACTTTCTGGAAAAAAGCAGGCTGTATCGCTGAAGGCGGCAGCTGTCAAGTCATCGTTGCAGAATGTCAGGGTTGTGAGCGCGTCGCCAAAGGAACCATCGGCGATGTTTGCGTCTCTTTCCCAAACCCGAAAGCAAAATGGGCTGCTGGTCTGTGCAACTTCGCGACGCACAAGAAGATCGACCTGACCAAGGTTGACATTCGCGTCAATCCGCTCAAAGCTGCCAAGCGGGCTGCTGCCGGCAAGAAGAAGTAAGCAAGAACAGCAAAAAATTACCACAGAAAAAGGCCGTCGGTTATTCCGACGGCCTTTTTCTGTTAGTCACTCATGGTTTTCAGTGCTGAGCACTCGGCCTGACTGCCGATGACCGCGACCAGATCGTCGGGTTGAAAAATGAAATCAGCCGACGGATTTAAAGTGAAGTCACCCTTTCGCAAGACGCCGACAATCGAAGCGCCGGTCTGACTACGGATATCCAGGTCACGCAGACTTCTGCCAACCAGCAGGCTTTCCGCTGTCAAACGTTCCCAAGTCAATTCGAGCAATTCACGGGCATTCTTCAACAAACGGATTTCACGCGTCTCAGCATCGCTGCCGCTGTCGGAGTGATAGTGGTCGCGGCGGACGGAATCCGTATAGCGCTGAATCACAGGAATTGGCATTTTCAGGTTCAGCAGTGCCTGCCGGGCGATCTCCAGCCCCGCCTCCAGTTCCGGCAGAATCGCCATATAGACCCCGTCGGCATAGAGCGCCTTCATCTGCTCGACCCCTTCAGCACGGACAACTATATTCAATTCAGGTTTACGCCGATGGACATAACGCACGATGGATTCAGTGCTGGCAATATTTGGAATTGTTATGAGAAGTTGCTGCGCTTCCTCCAGATTGGCCGCCTCCATAACGACCTCTTGACTGGCATCTCCATAAATAGCTGTATAACCCAGATTCTTACAGGTTTCAATCAGGCGATGGCTCATCTCGATGATGACGAACTGCACTTCAAGCAGGGTCAGAACCTGGGCGATATGCCGCCCAACCCGGCCACCACCGGCGATAATGATGTGATCGTGCAACCCGCCTTTCGGCAGGTTGACCGTTTCCAGTGCCTGCTGCTTGACATAGCGACGCTTTAAACCATACAGAGGAGCTGTCAATCCTGAAACCAACGGAGTGATCAACATACTCAGAATTGTCGCGGCGAGAATATGGGAATGCTGTTCTGAGTTGAGAAAACCTCCGGCAGCGCCAAGCTGCCCCAGAACGAACGAAAATTCTCCGATCTGAAACATCCCCAGACCGACCGCCAGCGGCACAACGTTGCCATAGCCAAAGGCACGGGCGATGATGGCCAGCATCAGACCTTTTCCGACCGATATCAACAGCACCAGTACCAGCACGCTTGCCCAGTAATTGTATAAGAACTGCGGATCAAGCAGCATCCCGACCGATGTAAAGAAGAGCAGTCCAAACAGATCGCGTAAAGGGATGATGTCACTGAGCGCTTGATGTCCATAGTCGGATTCGCTGAGCACCATTCCGGCGACGAAAGCGCCGAAGGCAAAGGAGAGTCCGACCAGATAGGTCAGATAACCGATCCCTAAACCGATGGCCGTGATCGACAGAATAAACAGCTCGCGCGAATTCCAGCGTGCCACGATGGTTAATAACCAGGGCAGAATGCGGGTTCCGAGAAAAAACATCAGCAGCAGAAAGATTGCCGATTTAACAACCGCAACGCCAAGAATCGGCAGTCCTGCCGACGGATTGGACAGTTGCGGCAAAAGAATAATCAACGGAACAACTGCCAGATCCTGCACAATCAGGATACCGACCATGACCCGACTGGAAAGTGTGCCCATCATCCCCTGAGTCATCAGGGTTTTGAGAATCACCATCGTGCTCGACAAGGACGCTAGACCGCCCAACCACAGGGATGGCCCCGTCTCCCAACCGAGCCAGCGGCCAATCAGGTAGCCATAACCGATGGTCAGCAGAATCTGCAGCGGGGTACCGATCAGAGCAACATACCTGACCGGCTTCAGTTCTTTCAGTGAAAATTCGAGACCCAACGCGAACAACAGCAAGGCGACGCCGATCTCGGCCAGCTTTTCTACTTCGTGAACATCTGAGACAGTCACTCCGCCGGTAAAGGGGCCGATCGCCACCCCCGCAATGATGTAGCCCAGAATCAAAGGCTGACGCAGCTTCTGGGCGATCAGGCCGCCGAACAGCGCAGCTACGACGATTATGACGATGTCACCAGCAATTCCCATTTCCATAATTAACTATCCATCCATTTTCTATAAGCCGCGCCAGTGACTGCGGCAGTATCATCAGCTGCTCAAAATACCATTAAATTACTTTTCAATCACAAAATATTAACCTATGGTAACAAACTAAATGATCATCTATCCAGATCGCTTACTCGCAAAAATAAGAGGAACACGCGTGAAAAACAGATTGCAGTTTCTATTCACAATCGGCTTGATATCAGCGCTTCTCGCCTGCAGTAATGGCGAAGAAACAACCCAGAAAACACCAGAACAACCCATTCAGCAAAAGACTATCGCTGAAAAACAGCTGGCCTTCGCGGCCATCAAGAGTCTTCCGCGGGTCATTGAGGGGTATAAATCGTTTTATCGGCGCTGGCCTCAATCGATGCAGGATTTCGACAACGGCGAGTATTTCTTCGACACCGATTATCAGGCCGAATCGATCGCCAAGGGGTTTACCGTTTATCTGGCGCTGACGAATGACGAAACTGGCTATAAGCTCTGGGTTCTGCCGGAGAACGCGAAATCAGGCTACCTGTTGACCGAGGACGGAAAAAGTCTGACTGAACTCTCGACTGAGCTGCTGCTGTCACAGATCGATAGCAGTTATCGACAGGAAGCTAAAAAAGGCGCGTTGATTTTTCTTACAACGAAAGACCGCTCTCCGTAAAGTGCCGGACTAACCGAAAAAGTACCACAATAGCGGGACGATCAGGGCGGTTGCCAGACCGTTCAAGCCGATGGCCAGGCCGGCGATCGCCCCGGAAAATCGATCCTCGCCGAGCAAGCGCGCCGTCCCTATCCCATGCGCCGCCGTCCCTATCGCCAAACCCATGGCAGCTTTCGAACGTACACCAATCAACCGGCAGAATTCAGGACCGCAAATCGCACCCAGGCAGCCGGTGAGTACCACCAAGGCTGCAGTCAAAGGAACGATCCCACCGATCTTCTCGACAATACCGATCGCGATCGGTGTCGTCACTGACTTCGGCACCAGCGATAAAACAACAGCGTCGCTGCCACCGAGCAGCCAGGCGATACCGGCAGCAGAGATAATTGACGAAACGGCGCCGGCGACAATCCCCAGCAGAATCGGCAACTTGCGCTTCAGAATCTGATCACGACGCTGATACAGCGGCACCGCCAGTGCAACCACCGCAGGGCCGAGCAGAAAGAGGATCATCCGACCGCCATTATTGTAATCGGCATAGGGGATATTGCAGAGTTTCAACAACAGAATGATACTGAGAATAGACACTGCGACCGGGTTAAAGAGAATGAAACGCGTGCGCTGATAGAGCAATTCCGCCAGACGGAAAGCAACCAGAGTCAGGGTTATGCCGAACAGCGGCGAGCTGAGCAGTTCATTCATGACTGCGACTCGTCATGCTTGTCGAGCAGTTTCACGGTCCAGCCGGTGACCGCCATGACCACAAAGGTGCTGATAAGGGTTGCGGCGATAATCGGTAACCATTCCCGTCCAATCAGGTCGAAGTAAAGCATCACGCCGACTCCGGCGGGCACAAAAAACATCGCCATGTAACGCAACAGCAGATCGGCCGCCTCTTGCAGCCAATCCAGCTTCACCAGGCCAGAGGACATGGCAATCAACAACAGTGCCATGCCGATCACATTCCCCGGCATCGGTAGCTTAAGCCAGCTCGACAACCCCTCCCCGATAAGTTGAAACAACAAAAGCAGGACGAATCCCTGCAGCATAAAACCCTCCCCAAAAACAAACGGGGGAAAACCAAAGCAGGCATTTCCCCCTGAATAATTCAACTAAAAGACTATTTCAAACCATCTATTACCGCAGCAACTTCCTCACGGATCTGCTTGGCAGCAGGACTCTTTTCGATGCGCAGAAACTGCTGAAAATTGTCGATCGACTCCTGGTTGCGATCCATATCTAAATAGATATAACCAAGCGTCAGATACCCCATCGGCAGGCTGGCGTCCAACTCCAGTCCTTTCAGACAAACCTGCTCGGCCTCTTCCAGTTGACCGCGATCATAGTAGAGTTCACCAAGGCTCAAATACGGCTGCGCCTCTTCAGCATCGAGGGCGATTGCTTTCTCGTAGCATTCGCAGGCCTCATCTTCACGTTCGCCGGCGACACAGATGCTGCCGAGAGTGGTCAGGGCAAAAACCGATTCGGGATCAATGTTCAGCGCCTGCCGACAACTCTGCTCTGCCGCGGCAAGATCATCGACGTTGAAATGCACCATCGCCTTGCTGACCCAGGCATCCGATTCGGTGCTGTCAAGCGCGATGATTTTCTGAAAAGCCTGCAGCGCTGCGGTTTCATCCCCTTCTTCAAGACAGAGATCACCGTGGGCGTATAGCAACTCGATATTCTCCGGTTCAAGCTGTAATCCCTTGTTGATGCTCTTGCGCGCCTTGGCCGGCTGATCGGCGTTCATTTCCGCTTCGGCCAACAGCAACCAGGCTTCCGCTGAAGCATCAAGCTGCAGCGCCTGCTGCAGCGACTGCAACGCGCCTTTGTTATCGCCGTCATCGAGGCAGAGGCGGCCCTTTTCCAGCAGATCAGCGTATGACATTCGTCTCTCCTTCTACAGCGCGTTACGGCGCACAACTTCTACCCGGAAACCGTCCGGATCGGTAACAAAATAGAACTTCGTCTGACCGTCGACCAGCCCTTTTAACGGTGTAACTTCAAGGCCCATTTCTGTGTGACGCTTATGCGAGGCTTCAAGGTCGGTGGTCGCAACGGCAAGGTGTGAATAGCCGTTGCCGATAACGTAGGGCTCCTGCTGATCATAGTTATAGGTCAGTTCCAATTCAAACGGCAGCCCGGCAGCGGTCATATAACTGAGGGTGAATCGTCCCTCGGGGAAATCTTTCTTGCGTGAGATTTCAAAACCGAAGGCGTTACGGTAGAAATTTTCACTGGCTTCCAGATTCATGACGCGATAACAGATATGAATCATCGGATATTCCATAGTTATCTCCTTATAAAAGTAAATTTGCGCTGATTGACATCACCAATCAGGCTCTTTATAGTGCCGGGCATGAAAGCAATATTTTTAGCAGATGCGCATCTGCGCCACCCGGAAGACCCGAATTACCGGAAGCTGCTCGATTTTCTCGATCAGCAACGGGACCTTGACGGGCTGTTTCTGCTCGGCGATATTTTCGAATTCTGGCTCGGCTACCAACACGTCGTCTTCACCGCCTACCTGCCGCTGCTGGAGAAACTACACCAGTTGAAGGCCGCCGGAACAAAAATCTTTTTTGTCGAAGGCAACCACGATTTCCATCTTGGGCCCTATTTCACTGAAACCCTCGATTGTACGGTTATCCCGGACCAGAAGCTGGTCGCGTGGGATGGCAAGCAACTGCTGCTCTGTCACGGCGACCTGCTCAACCCCAACCCCAACTATCAGCGACTGCGCTCTTTCTGGCGTAGCGGACTGGTACGGTTTCTGGCAAAAATTGTCCACCCCGATCCGGTCTGGGCGTTCGGCATCTGGCTGAGCAACCTTAGTCGAAAGAAACGGCCAAAAACCTGCAGTTGGGACCCGAGTCACCTGCTGGTTCCTTTTGCGGAAAAAGAATTCAACGCCGGGGCCGATGCGGTTATCTGTGGCCATTTCCACCAGCCGACCAATAAGCAGATCGGCGACCGACAGGCCATTATCGTCGGCGACTGGATTCAGCAGTTTTCCTATGCCGAAATGATCGACGGCAAGCTCAGCCTGAAAACCTATTCAGACTGAACACCCTTTTCGAGCAGATCGACATTCTGATCCGTCGCAGACTCCAACGAACTATCGCCACACTGCTGAACCAGATCTTTCAGTGTGCGCCCCTTTAAACCCTCTTTGATCAGTTCATCCATATCGCGGCAGGTATCCAAGGCGACAAGCGTCTGCGGATGCGGCCGCAGATGCAGCACCTGTTCACCTTTGTTGCGCATGGTTTTCAGCAGTTCGGCCAGGGACAGGTTATCCGCGGAACGACCGAGCTGATAGCTGCTGCGCCCCAGCCTGCTGCTGGTTTCAGAAACAAAACCGATCGAAACCAGCAGTTGCAGAATACTGCGGCAGAGGCGTGGAGGAACAAACAATTGCTTTGCCAATTGTTCCTGACTCAGCGGCGGCTGGCCGGTGGCAAAGCGCTCTGCCAGAGTTACCAGAATCGCCATCGCAACCTGCTCGTAACTGTTGCGACTGACCTCCGAGCCGCGCAGGTCGCGACCGCTGGTACGCAAGTTCTGCTTGGCGTAGGTCACTTCAAGCCCGAACAATACAATCACCCAGGACAGATAGAGCCAGATCATGAAAATCGGCAGTGCCGCCATGGTGCCGTAGATGGCATTATATTTAGCGACCCCGACTTGAAAGTTCACATATGCCCACTGGGCCAACTGCCAGAGGGTGCCGCCAATAACGCCGCCGATGAAAGCCGCTCGCCATTCCACCTTGATGTTCGACATGAAGACGTAAAGAACGGTAAAGGCCAGCCACATAAAGACAAAGGGAACAACCTTGAACAGCAGCAGCAGAACACTGCCGACCAGTTGCATCTCTATCAGCTTCTGCACCAGCGCATGACTGGCCAGACTGGAGGTCATCGAAATCGCCGAGATGATCAATACCGGGCCGACCAGAATCACCGACAGGTAATCGGCAAAGCGGCGCAGCAGCGGACGGACCCCCCTGACCCCCCAGATATAATTGAAGCTTTTTTCTACGTTGGTCAGCAGGGAAATGACCGCGATCAGCAGAAAGAGCAGACCGAAAGCGCCCATCTTGCCAACCTGAGTATTATTGATATACCCCATCAGCATAGTGACCGCTTCACCGTCTCCGACCGTCAGTTTTTCCATGATCAGCGGCTGCAGCATATTCTGCACACCGAACGCCTTGAGCAGGGCGAAGGTCAACGCCAACAGAGGAACGATCGAGAGCATGCTGTAATAGGTCAGAGCGGCCGCCCGCAGCAAACACTGATTAACAGTAAAGTCACGCGCGACCAGCACCACCGTCTGAATCTGCCGCAGAGCTATACGCTGCAGCAGGCTGAGTTCTGCCGGGTTCTGTTCCCAGAGCAGCGACTTCAGTCGCTGCTGCCACGTTGGTGGTGATTGCTTGCCGTCAGCCATCAAAACTCCTGCAAAAATCAATTATAGCTCTACTTCCAGCTCAACGCTCTCTACCGGCAGACCGAAACTCTGTGCCTGCGGCGCAAATTCGCTGCTGTCGCCGACCAGTACAATTTGCAGCAGATCAGGCTTCAGATAAGCCGCCGCCACCCGCTGAACATCGGCGATTGTCACAGCGGCGATTTTCTCCTGGTAGGATTCCAGATAATTGGTCGGGTAGGCATAGAAATCAAGCCGAACCTTGCGGCTGACCACCGAATGACTGTCGGTAAAGGCAAACACAAAGGAGTTAATCAGGCTCTGTTTGGCCAACTGCAGCTCTTTTTCTGCAACCGGTTCATCAATCATCTGCTGCATCAGCTGCCGCAACAACGTAACAACCTCGACGGTCGATGCGGTCTTGGTTTCGCTGCTGACATAAAACAGCTCCGGCAACCTGCGCCCCTGCTCAAAACTGGAATAGACCGAATAGGCCAAGCCGCGGTTTGAGCGCACCTCGCGCATCATCCGCGAGTTAAAGCCGCCACCACCGAGAATATAATTGGCCACCCGCAGCGGAAAATAGTCGGGGTTGTCTTTGTTGATCCCGATATGCCCCAGCATGATGCTGGTCTGCGGAATGTTCTTGTCTGCGATCAACACCCGCCCCTGGGGCGGTTGCGGCAGTTCCGGCAGGCTCAAGCCCGACACTGCCGGCGCAGTCCAGTCACCAAAGTTTTCCTGTAGCAGGACGAGCAGCTCGGCGCGAGCGAGATCTCCAGAAGCAGCCAACCAGACATTATCCGGCCGAAAATAGGCCTGATGCAGCTGGATCAGATCGTCGCGACTAAAGCTTTCCACGGCCGCCCGCTGCGGTGAACTGCCAAACGGGTGACCCGGAAAAACCGCTTCGGACAACAGACGGCGGGCGATAGAATCAGGATCATCGTTTTTCCGCCGGATGGTTTCCAACATCTGGCTGCGCGCAAGTTCAAACCTATCGGCAGCAAAGCCGGGACGGCGCAGCAGGTCAGCAAGAATTTCGATGCCACGCTGCAGATCGCGGCGATGCAGTGAAAGGTCGAGCTGATAAGCGTAGGATGAACTGGTGACGGAAAGCTCTGCAGCCATCGCTTCGAGCTCTGCTTCAAGCTCTGCCGCAGAGGCATCACCGGCACCACCTGTTTCCAGCGCGGCAGCAAAGACGTGCGAAAGACCGGTTTTTTCGGGCGGATCCTGAATACTGCCGCCACCAATCATCAGCGTCAATTCGACCAGCGGCAATTCATGATCCTCCTGCAGGTAAAACTTTAAACCGTTGTTCAACCGCTGCTGCTCAAGTTGCGGAAAATGAAAGCTCAAGGGCGCAAATTCAAGCTGATCAGGGCGCACCGGTTGTGGCGTAACGCCGGTTAACGTACAACCGGCTAACAGGCTGAAGACAATCATCCATAATGCGGTACGGATCATTCTGCACCCTCCTGACCGATCGTTGCGACGGTGCGGTTTTCAGCCGAGAGATAGCGATTGGCAACCGCCATCACTTCTTCGCTGGTGATTGAATTCAAATGCTGTTCATAATCAAGCAGATACTGCCAACCACCCAGCACCTCGTAAGCAGAAAGCATCCGCGCCAGGCCGCTATTGCCTTTTAGCCGTCGCAACATCGAGGTCAGAATCTGCTTGCGCGCCTTGTCCAGTTCGGCCGCGCTGACCGGTTCGCTCTTCAAACGCTCGATCTCAGCATAAATAACGTCTTCAACGCTGCCGCAGCTGCACGATTGTCGCGGCGTAATATTCAGCACCATCAGGTTGTCATAACGCGAACCGGGCGCTCCAAACACGCTGAGACCGGTGACAAGATTCTTGTCCACCAGCAAGCTCTGGTAGAGACGCGAGGTGCGCCCTTCAGCAAGAATCTGCATCAGCAGATCAAAAACATAGTCGTCTCGATTCGGCATGGTCGGCTTGTGGTAAGCGATCGCCAGCTGCGGCTTGGTGTCGTAATTGATATGCACGCGACGTTCACCGTTCTGCGGCGGCTCACGCTTGACCACCGGCGGCACTGGGACACCGGGCTGCAGCGGACCGAAATAACGGCGAACCAGTTCTAAGGTTTCAGCGCCGTTAAAATCTCCGACCAGGGTAATGATCATGTTGGCTGGCGAATAATACTTGCGCAGAAAATCACGGGTTTCAACCAGAGTCAGATTTTCGATATCCGACTGCCAACCGATGACCGGATTGCGATAGGGGTGTACCTTGTAAGCGGTGGCCAGTAAAGTTTCATAAAGCATCCCGTCTGGATTGCTTTCGTAAGACCTGCGCCGTTCTTCGCGAACCACGTCGCGCTCGGTGTAAAATTCACGCAGCACCGCATTTTTCAACCGATCCGACTCGATCGCGGCCCAGAGTTCTAGCTTGTTTGCCGGCAGGTTGATCAGATAGCTGGTTTGATCCTTACTGGTAAAGGCGTTGTATCCGACTCCGCCGTTCTCAGCGTAAATTTTTGAAAACTCATCCTTGACCAGCAACTTGCGGTGCTCATCCTGCAGGTTCTTCAGCTTGTTCCGCAGCTTAGCCAACTCTTGCGGATCGGTATCAGGGCGGTTTTTCAAAACATCGATCCGATGCCCGACCTCTTCAATGGCGACCAGTTGCGGCTTCTCCTGTTGATAATCTCTGGTGCCGAGAGTTTCGGTCCCCTTGAACAGCATATGTTCCAGCAGATGCGCGACCCCCTGATGCTGGCTATCTTCATCAACACCGCCGACCCGGAAACTGATATAAGCTGCCACCGTCGGCGAATTGTGGCGTTCAACCATCAGCAGCTTCAGGCCGTTATCCAGAGTATATTCCTGAACCTTTTCCGCCAGTGTCTGGGCCGACGCGTTGCCGGGCACAAGCAGGATCAGGGTCAGAAACAGAAAAACAAATTTACGCCACATACAAGCACCTCAATAATAAATTCACATTCAGCAAGAACGACAGATACTGCCGCCCATATTAGCGTAAAGGCCCTGAAATAACTACCGGGAAGGGTTTTTTATCGTCGGGGGAATAAACGAAAAACCGGACTGACATCTGGCCAGTCCGGTTGCCATGTAGCAGTTTTAGACTGGCAGCAGCGCCAGTTCGACAATCTTATCAATCGAATCGACCAGCACAACTTCGATACCTTTAACAACCTCTGCTTCAAGGTCGGCAAGGTGCTCGCGATTTCTCTCCGGCAGTAAAATCTTGCGGACTCCGGCGCGGCGCGCGGCCAACACCTTTTCCTTCACCCCACCGATCGGCAGAATGCGCCCGGACAAGGTCAGCTCACCGGTCATCGCCACATCGCGGCGGGCCGCACGATCAGTCAGCAACGAAATCATCGCCAGCGCCATGGTCACCCCGGCCGAGGGGCCGTCTTTGGGAATTGCCCCGGAGGGCACGTGGATATGCAGGTCGTTGGATTCGTAGAACTGCTTGTCGATGCCGAAATGTTCCGCCCGACCACGCACATAAGTTAATGCCGCGCGCGCCGATTCCTGCATCACGTCGCCAAGACTTCCGGTCAGGATCAGCTCTTTGCGCCCTGGCATTTTCGCCGCTTCGATAAACAGAATGTCGCCACCTGATTCAGTCCATGCTAGTCCGGTCACAACACCGACCCGATCCTCTTCGCTGGCGACATCGACAAAATAGGCGCAGGGGCCAAGCAGCTCCTCAATATCCGCCGAACAAATCTCCTTACGCGGCACATCCCCCTGAGTAATCTCTTTAGCCACCTTGCGGCATACGGCAGCGATTTTCCGCTCCATGTTGCGCACCCCGGCTTCACGCGTATAGTCGTGAATGATTTTCGCCATCGCGTTACGGGTGAAGGTCAGCGGATAGTCAGTCAGGCCGTTCTCTTCAATCTCTTTCGGGATCAAGTATTTATAGGCGATCTGCAGCTTATCCTCGTCGCTGTATCCACTTAGGCGGATGACTTCCATCCGGTCTTTCAGGGCATGCGGAATGGGATCAAGGATGTTGGCGGTGGTAATAAACATCACCTTCGACAGATCGAAAGGCACATCCAGATAATGATCTTTGAAGCTGTCATTCTGTTCGGGGTCCAGCACTTCAAGCAGTGCCGAAGCCGGATCGCCACGAAAATCCTGGCCGATCTTATCCACTTCATCTAGCATGAAAACCGGGTTGTTCGACTCGACGCGACAGATTTCCTGAATCACCCGCCCCGGCAGCGCACCGATATAAGTTCGCCGATGACCGCGGATTTCAGCTTCATCCTTCATCCCGCCCAGCGAAAAGCGGATAAATTTACGCCCCATCGCCCGTGCGATGGACCGTCCCAGCGAGGTTTTGCCTACACCGGGCGGGCCGACAAAACAGAGGATCGGTCCCTTGGTAGTGTCACGCAAAGAACGCACCGCCAGATATTCAAGAATCCGCTGCTTGACCTCTTTCAGGCTGTAATGGTCTTCGTTGAGGACCTGCTCAGCTTCACTGATATCCAGATTATCTATCGTCCCCTTTTGCCAGGGGGTCGAACAGAGGTAATCGAGATAGGTCCTGGAAACCGTGTACTCAGGTGAAGCGGGATTGATCTGTTCAAGTCGGCGCAGCTCTTTTTCTGCAACTTTCAAAATATCATCCGGCATCTGTGAGATGCGCAAACTGTTGCGCAATTCGTTGATTTCGGCCTGACGCGGGTCCTGTTCGCCAAGTTCCTGCTGAATATGTTTCAGCTGTTCGCGCAGCTGTTGTTCCTTACTGGTTTTCCCCAGCCGCTTGCCAACCTCGGACTGAATTTCGCCCTTGATCTGCAACTTCTGAACTTCGCCGGCAAGATGCAGATAGACCGATTTCAGACGCTCAATCGGGTCGATGGTTGCGAGCAATTGCTGTTGAACCTCGATAGAGACCCCCATATAAACGCTGACCATGTCGGCAAGCCGACCCGGATCATCAATCCTGTCAATCATCTTCAGCACATCTTCCGGCAGCGGGCGGCCATAAACCATGGCTATTTTCAGCAGCGCGTTAACGCTCTGGATCAGCGCATCAGACACCAACCCCTTGCCCGCCTCCTCCGGAAGCAGTTCTATTGCCACCTTCAGACAAGGGTCGGTTGTTACCGGTGCCTTCATGACAAAACGATGCAATCCTTCGATAGTTGCTTTGCCACCACCATTGGGAAACTTAATCAACTGGTTTATTTTGCAGACCGTACCGATACGCGGATGTTCATCGAAACTGCAGATTCCGGCCTCACCCGGACAATAGATAGTCCCAAGCAACTGATCATTGCGCATCGCTTCTTCAATGATCGGCGTTGTTTCGCTGGTGAAAAAAATCGGTAAAACCATATAGGGAAAAACAATCTGCTCTTTGATCGGATAGACTGGCAGGATAGTCGGAATTGCTGGATTATTAACCATAATACAGTCCCCTCAGAAAGCGTAACGCTGGTGGCAAAACAAAACTACACAAACATTCCAGATGGTTACATACAAAGAAGCTAGCACTTATTCTGCATGCGTCAAGCGGCTCCATTATAGTTTTGACAAACGATGAAGCGACTGTTTAAATTCCCACCAACTTCCCGATCAAGTCGTTTTCAAAAACACATAATTGCAACATCAACATATATGGAGTCAAAAAGCCAATGAAACGTATCGCAGTCTTAACCAGCGGTGGCGACTGTTCCGGGATGAACGCAACGGTCAGGGCCGTCGTTCGTGCAGGTCTTGCTTCAGGGATCGAAATTGTCGGGATCAAGAAGGGCTATCAGGGGCTGATTGATCGACAGTATGAAATCCTCTCGACCAAGTCGGTCAGTAATGTGCTGCAGCGCGGCGGGACGTTTCTGCAGAGCGCCCGCTGCAAAGAAATGCGTACCGACGCTGGCTTGCAACTGGCCACCGAGACCCTCAGAGGACTGGGCGCCGGAGGACTGATCGTAATCGGCGGCGATGGATCACTCAACGGCGGTTATGCTATCCACAAACAGGGCATTCCGGTCATCGGCATCCCGGCATCAATCGACAACGACATCCCCTTTACCGACATGGCCCTTGGCGTCGATACCGCACTGAACAACATCATCAAGGCCGTCGACAACCTCAAAGATACCGCTTCTTCTCACGACCGCGCCTTTGTCGTTGAAACCATGGGGCGCGGTTGTGGCTACCTGGCGGTGGTCGCCACCATTGCCGCCGGTGCTGAATACAGCTTGATCCCCGAAGAGCCCTACGACCTGGACCTGATCTGTGCCGATCTGCGGCGTAGGTTTCGTGAAGGGCGCAGCAACTCGATCATTATGGTCGCCGAAGGTGCCGGTAAAGCCCAGGACATTGCCGATCAGATCAAGGACCGCATCGGCTTTGAAACACGCGTCACCGTTCTCGGCCACTACCAGCGCGGCGGCTCACCCTCAGTTTTTGATCGTTTGCTCGCAGCGCGTTTCGGTCAGTCTGCGGTAGAAAATCTGTTGAAAGGTAATCATGGCAAGATGGTCGGGTTGCGGGCCTCTGAAATCATCCTCACCGACCTGGAGAAGGTCATCAGTTCCGGCAGTCGCCCGATCGATCCGATGCTGCCGTTGCTGGCGAATCAGCTGTCGGTCTAGGCAGAGTTAGCGCCCGCAACCGCCGCCTGCCCCAGCGCCAGACCGCCGTCATTCGGGGGCACCTGGCGGTGAAGTAGCACCTCAAATCCCGCGTCCCGCAAGAGCTTTGCTGTGCGCTCGGTGAGATACCGATTCTGAAATACTCCGCCGGAGAGTACTACCGGCAGAGTATTTTTATTGGCTGTAAATCGTCGGCAAAGAGCAACGATCATTTCTGCCAAACCGTTGTGGAACCTTGCGCTGATTCTGGCGACCGCGACACCCTGATGCAGATCGCTGACAATAGATTTTATCAGCGGCGCGGCATCGATCTGCAGCGGGCCTGCAGATTCGAGCAGCGAAAACCTGTAGCCTGCCTCCACCACTCCCTGCGCGTCGATTTGCATTTCCAATTCTAATGCTGCCTGCCCTTCGTAACTGACCCGATTGCGTAACCCGAGCAGCGCTGCGACCGCGTCAAACAGGCGACCAGCACTGCTGGTCAGCGGCGAATTGATGTTCTTCTGCATCATCTGCAGCAGCAGGTTGCGATCCCGTAGGTTGATTTCCTGCAGAAACGGCAGCTCTGGAATATCATCACCAAAAGCAGCATGCAGATAACTCAGCGCCATCCGCCAGGGTTCTTTGGTGGCGGCGTCACCGCCCGGCATCGGCAGATACTTTAACTGTGCGACCCGCTCGAAGCCTTGCAGATCACCAATCAGAAACTCGCCGCCCCAGATATGACCGTCACTGCCGTAGCCGATCCCGTCAAAGATCACCCCAATAGCTGGTCCGCTGCGACCATTATCGACCAGACAGCTGGCCAGATGGGCATGATGATGCTGTACGGCAACCAGCGGCAATTCGCCGGCTATTTCCTTGGCCACCTGAGTCGACAGGTAATCCGGATGCAGATCGTGGGCGATCAGCTGGGGGGTGACTTCAAGTAAATTCTGCTGATGCCTGATCGTCTGGCGCAGCGAATCGACGACCTGCTGATTTTTCAGATCACCGATGTGCTGGCTCATAAACGCCTGGTCACTTCGGGTCAGGCAGATACAGCTTTTCAGCTCGGCGCCCAGCGCCAGCACTGCCGGTTGCGCAGCTGGCAATTTCACTGCACGCGGCACATAACCGCGCGAACGTCGATAGAGGACCGGTTGACCATCGAGCAGCCGGACGATTGAATCGTCAGTGCGGATATGGATCCGCCGGTCATGCAGCAGGTAGCAGTCGGCGATCGTCTGCAACCGCACCTGCGCTTCGTTGTTTTCAAAGGCGATCGGCTCGTCACTCTGGTTGCCGCTGGTCATCACCAGCGCAGAAAACTCTTTGAGCAGAAGGTAATGAAGTGGTGCGTAAGGGAGCATAACTCCGACATATTTGTTGTTCGGGGCAACGTACGGTGAAAGCCGGTCGTAGTCATTTTTCGCCAGCAGTACAATCGGCCGTTCCACCCCGCTGAGCAAGCGTTCTTCCAACACAGAAACCTGCGCAAACTCTCTGATGCGCGGCAGATCGAAGCTCATCACTGCGAAGGGCTTTTCATCCCGCTGCTTGCGCAGCCGCAAGCGCGCCACGGCGACGTCGTTCGTCGCATCCACCGCCAGGTGATAGCCGCCAACGCCTTTGATAGCGACAACCTGCCCCTGTTTCAGGCGGGCGATGGTCTCCGCAATGGCTGCGCTTCCAAACAGATTCTGCCCATCTGCAACGAACGAGACCTGCGGACCGCAATCTGCACAGGCATTGGGCTGCGCGTGAAAGCGCCGCGACGCGGGATCAGTATATTCAGCATGGCAAGTTGGGCACATAGGGAAATCGGCCATGGTGGTTTTCGGTCGATCGTAAGGGATGTCGGTGACGATGGTGTAACGCGGGCCGCAATTGGTGCAGTTGATAAAGGGGTAACGATAGCGGCGGTCCTGCGGATCGAACAGCTCTTTCAGGCAGTCGTCGCAGACGTAGGAATCAGGAGCGATCTGCGCGGTGCGCCCGCCCGATGTGGCGCTCTCGATAATACTGAACCCCTGCCCCGCCTGCAGAGGTTGTTCGGTGACATCTAGGGCGCTGATCGATGCCAGCGCTGGCAACTCGAGTTGCAACGCCTGCAGAAAATCGCTCAGCAGCGCTTCACTGCCTTCAATCTCGATCTGCACACCGTGGCTGTCGTTAAAGACCAATCCGGACAGGTTGCGCTGCTTGGCCAGTCGATAAACAAAGGGGCGAAAGCCGACCCCCTGCACAATCCCCTCAACACGGATCTTCTGTCTTTTGTAATATTCCATCAGCGCAGCACAACTCCTGTTTAAGACAGATATTCTTGCATCTTCTTGCCGGGCAGACAATCACGTATACGTTCCGAAGCGATCCGGTAGAGACAAAGTTCACCACTAAAACAGTGAAGCAGCTGCTTTATGGTGCTTTTTACGACGCATGGGGTTGCAGCAAACGGCCTACGCGGCTATAGTGCCGTCTCGCAAAACTAACCAAGGAGATTCGACATGATTACTGCTATCAGCCCGATCGATGGGCGTTATGGTTCTAAAGTTTCCGAGCTGACTGAGTGTTTTTCAGAATACGCGCTGCTGAAAAACCGCGTCAAAGTCGAGGTCATGTGGCTGATCGCGCTCTGCGGTGAAACGGCAATTCCTGAGTGCCGCTCGCTGACGGCCGCCGAAGAGCAGGCGCTGCGCCAGATCGTTGCCGACTTCACCCCGGCCGAGGCGGAGAAAATCAAAAAGATCGAATCGGTCACCAATCATGACGTCAAAGCGGTCGAGTACTACCTGAAAGAGCAGATTGAAGGCACCAGCATGGCGGACCTGTCCGAGTTCATCCACTTTGCCTGCACCTCGGAGGACATCAACAACCTCTCGCATGCGCTGATGCTGAAAGACGGCCTGGCCGCACTGACGCCGCTGCAGCAGGAGATCATCACTTTCGTCAGCAAACTGGCGCAGGAGTTCAAAAACGTGCCGATGCTGGCCCGCACCCATGGCCAGACCGCCTCGCCGACCACCATCGGCAAGGAGTTGGCGGTGTTCGCCGCACGGCTGAAAAAGCAGAGCGAAAAGATCGCCGGGGTAGAACTGCTTGGCAAACTCAACGGTGCCGTCGGTCACTTCAACGCCCACCTGTCGGCGTATCCACAGGTCGACTGGATTACCCTGACCAAAAGGATGATCGAGGAAGAACTGGGGCTGAGGCAGAACCTGTTCACCACCCAGATCGAACCACACGACTACATGGCCGAGCTGTTCGACGCCATGGCGCGCTGGAACACCATCCTCAACGACCTCAATCGCGACATCTGGACCTATGTCTCGATGGCCTATTTCGGCCAGAAGACCGTCAAAGGCGAGATCGGTTCCTCGACCATGCCGCACAAGGTCAATCCGATCGATTTCGAAAATTCGGAAGGCAACTGCGGACTGGCTAATGCGATCTTCCAGCACCTGTCGAGCAAGCTGCCGATCTCGCGACTGCAACGCGACCTGACCGATTCTACCGTACTGCGCAACATGGGGGTCGGTTTCGGCTACAGCATGATCGCCTACCGCTCGACCCTGAAGGGCTTAAGCAAACTGAAACTGAACGAGCAGAATCTGGCCAAGGATCTCGACAACGCCTGGGAAGTGATGGCCGAACCGATCCAGACAGTGATGCGCAAAGCAGGCATCGAAAAGCCGTATGAGAAGCTCAAGGAGTTGACCCGTGGCCAGCAGATCGACCGCGAGACCATCCGCAACTTTGTTGCGGGGCTTGATCTGGCTGCCGAAGACAAGCAGCGACTGCTTGAGATGACTCCGGCCAGTTACATCGGCATGGCGCCACAGATTGTCGATCTGCTCGACTAAGCGTCCGCAGAATAAAGACTGAAATCAAAAGGGGTTGCCAATGGCAGCCCCTTTTGATTTATCCCTGAGCATTCCGTAGAATTCAGAAAAACTCACGCAGGCTTTCATCAATCCCCATCAGGGTTTCGTACCAGAACTCCCGCGCCGCTTCGACCTTATCCTGAGCAAATTTATCCAGCCATTCCGCAAGACGCGGATCGGTTTCGTTATCGACATCCTTTTTCCGCTGCAGAAAGGTCTGCAGAAAATCGATGTTGCGTTCCGACTCCCAGAAGATTGGGCTGTTGCGGCTGTTGATACGGCTGGCAAGCACGGCGACGGCCTGCAGATAGTTCTCTTTGCGGTCGTAGAGCGAACCCATTACCTCGGGCAACATCTCTTCGGCCCAGCCGCGATGGAAGCGACAGGTGCCGAGGTTGTCGAGGATCAGCTCTTTCTTCATACGTTCTGCGCACATCCGGCCCAGGGTGCGCGGCGGGATAAAATCGTAGCTGTAGATCATATAGTACTTGCCCATGATCGCCATGGGAGACAAGACGCCTGACACCCAGTACTGGTTGGGCACCATCCAGCCACGCCGGTTGAAGGCGATGTAAACCAGCCGATCGTGCAGCGCCGTGCCCTTCTGCCGCGAATGGATGCGGCTCCATTTGCGCACCCCTTCGCGCAGATCGAGAATCCCGCGGCGTTCCAGAATGGCGTCGATCAGTTCGCAGCCAAGTTCGGCGTTGTGCATTGAGTCGCTGACCAGATCAAAACTGCCAAAGTCCCAGCGCGGCAGACGACTGACGCCCAGCTCTTCGGGACTCAGCAGCTTGCCGTCAAGCAGATCCATCAGCCAGGCCAGCACGCCGCCGGCGGAGATGGCGTCAAAGCCCATGGCGTCGCAATAATGATTGAGCTTTTCCGCCGCCCGCTGATCAAAGATGCCGCACAGCGGTCCCATGGTCTGGTAGGGCTCGTAATCCTTCTTGAATTCGCCGTTCATCTTTTTGCAGACAGCGACGCAGGGTTCGCCACAGGTCGCCTGCTGTTTTTTCTGGATGGTCTCTTCGTTGAACTGTTTCAGGTAGTGATCGACGACAAATTTCTTGTGCAATGATTGCCGTTCGGCTTCAGTCCAGAAGATGCTGCGGTAGTTGAAAGCCAGAATTTTCCCACCAACACCGGCATAGTTAACGCCGAGGGTGCCGCCAGTTTTCAGCTTTTCGTCGTAACGGTATTTGGTTGTGACCTCCAGATCTTTCTGCAGCAACCGCAGGCTGTACTTGTTCTGGAACCAGTCGTCAGCGACCTTTCTGTCGCGAAAGTCCTCATCGACCAGCGTGCCGCCATAGATGATCGCGACGATGCCATGGTTCTGCAGCATGGCGCTGCCAAAGCCGCCGCGCCCGGCCCAGGTGTCGACGTGACTGATCTTTCCTTTGGTGATCGGCACCGACATGATTCCGCCCATGTCTGTGTGTTGCGCCGATGGTCCGGTGACCAGAATGCGCGGATCATTTTCATAACGCTCACTAAACATCTGGTTAACGTGGTCAGTGAGCGAATAGACACCGCTGCGGCCGTTCTTCCAGATTCCCGCAGCATCAACCGGGACGACTTCGACCTCAATCTCTTCACCGTGGCTACGGTTTAAGTACAGCACCGAAGGCACCGGGGCTTTGCCAACCAGGCTGAGCATGTTGATCCCCAGGTTGTCAAAGACCAGCCCCGCACCGCCCATGGAACTGACGTAATGCCCCTGCCAGCAGGGGGAAAATCCTGTCACCATCAAGCGGTTCGAACCGGGAAAGATTGAGCCGGCAAACACGCCGACGCCGAAGTTCAGGCTGCGGTATTCCTCGGTCAGATGAACACCGAGGTCGACCGGTCCGAAATAGCGTTCAAAACTGTACTTTTTCAGCTTATAAAACCCGGTCGACGGATCGACCAGCAACACCCTCTGGAACATGTTCATCGAGACTCCAATCGCTCTGTTAGTTTGTTTACTCAACTCTAAGCCGATCAGCCAGCATGCCGACCGCGATGGCAAAACTGTGCGCGCGGTTCCATTTCAACAGCGCCTGGTAATTCTCGTAGACCAGAAAAGTGCGGCCAGCCGGCCCTTCCGGCTGCAGTACCGATGCTCTCATTCTTGACTTTGGCAGATCAGCACCATCGACCAGACGGACACCCGCCTCCTGCCAATGACGTAACGGTGCCGTTTTATTCAAGCCGATCAGTTTGCCATCAACCCGCGCCAGGGGGATGACCTCGCGCCCCCAGGTCTGGTTGCCGTGCCAGCCCATCTGAGCCAGATAGTTTGCTGCCGAAGAGAGATAATCCTCAGGCGTCTTCCAGAGATCGATCCGCCCGTCGGCGTTGCCATCGACCGCGTAACGCAAAAAGGATGAGGGCATGAACTGCACCTGCCCCATCGCCCCGGCCCAGGAGCCGAGCATCTGCTCGTAATTAATATGCCCGGCATCGATGATTTTCAGTGCGTTCAGCAGCTCTGTGCGAAAATAGGCGCTGCGGCGACCATCATACGCCAGAGTAACCAGCGCATCGATGATCGGCACCTTTCCGGTGTGCTTGCCGTAGTAAGTCTCAATCCCCCACAGCGCGACGATAAAACGCGGCTGAACCTTATACCTGAGGGCGATTTTTCCTAACAGCTTGTCGTTCTCAGCCAGCAGCTGTCGCCCCCGGCTGATTCGCTCGTCACTGAGAACCCCAGCCAGATAGCTGTCGAGGGATTTTTTGAATTCAGGCTGATTCCTGTCCGCCTTGATAATCCAGTCGAGCAGCTGGACAGAAGACAATGCCCGGTCAAGAGTTTCCTGCCTGATGCCGGCAGCCAGAGCATCCTGCTGCAGAGCGTCCATCCAGCTTGAAAGTTCAACCTGAGAGTCCTGCGCCTGGGTTAACTGCGGCCTTATCGAAACCAGGCACAGCCCAAGCAGCAGGATGCTGATGATATGACGAACCGACAACTGGCGCATTGCTGAGTTCACTGCCCCCCCCCCCGACGATGTTGTTATTTTTTGCATGTCTACAATAGCAAATCAAGCGTCCGGATGTTGTCTCTGAAACAAAAAAAACACCCCGTTTCAACTCAGGTTGAAACGGGGCGAAATAGTCCGGTCAGGGACCAGAGAGAGATGGAGAACTTGTTACTTGCTGATGACCTGCGCCCAGGCCGGGATGTCGCCGATAACGACGTTGAAGACCGGGAACACCAGAACGTAGGTGATGACAACGACCAGCGCGACACCGATCAGATTCAGACCGAAGCCGCTGCGGGCCATCTGCGGGATCGAGACGTAACCGGAGCCGAAAACGATAGCATTCGGCGGTGTCGCGACCGGCAACATAAAAGCACAGGACGCGGCAATCGCGGCTGGGATGACCAGCAGCAGCGGGCTCTGCCCCAAGCCGATCGCGACTGCGGAAAGGATCGGCATGACCATCGCGGCGGTTGCCGTGTTCGAAGTCAGCTCGGTCAGGAAGATAATCAGGGTGGTCACGGCGATGATCAGCACAAGAATCGGTGCATTGTCGAGTAGGCCGACCTGCAAACCGATCCATTCAGCCAATTTGGTCACTTTAAAGCCGTCGGCCATCGACAGACCGCCACCGAACAGAATCAGCACGCCCCAGGGCATCTTGCTCGCCCAGTGCCAATCCATGACGAAGATGTTTTTCTTCATATTGATCGGAATCAGAAACAGCACCAGAGCGCCGGTCATGGCGATTGCCGCGTCGGTGACCAGTTTTGGATCTGGAAAGATGAAGCCAAGGTTGGAGCGGAAAATCCAGCCGAGGGCCGTCAGGCCGAAGACCAGCGCCGTCCAGCGCTCACCGGCGCTCATCGCACCCATCTCTTTAAGTTCTTGCCTGATCAGGTCACGGCCGCCGGGGACCTTCTTCAGTTTCATCGGATTGGCGATCTTGGTCAGCCACAACCAGCAGAGTGGCAGAAAAACGGCAACCAGCGGCACCCCGACCTTCATCCAGTCGACAAAGGTAATTTCATAACCGTAGGTTTTCATCAGATAACCGGCCAGCACGGTGTTCGGTGGAGTGCCGATCAGGGTCGCGATACCACCGATTGAGGCAGCATAGGCGATGCCAAGCATCAGGTTGAGACCGAAATTGAAGTTGCCCTGCGAGAAGTCGATGGTTTTATCCAGCCCCTCTTTTTTACCCTCCTCGATCACGTGGGCAATAATCGCCAGGCCGATTGGCATCATCATGACGGTGGTGGCGGTGTTGGAAACAAAAGCCGAAAGAACCGCCGTTGCGACCATAAAGCCGAAGATCAAGCGGCCCGGCGAAAAACCGACCGCCTTGACGATGTTCATGGCGATCCGACGGTGCAGATTCCAGCGCTGCATCGCCAGAGCGATGATAAAGCCGCCCATAAACAGAAAAATCAGATGGCTGGCATAGGGAGCCGTCGCCGCTTGGGTTTTCATGATCCCCATCATCGGAAACATAGCGATCGGCAGGAGGCTGGTCGCTGGGATCGGAATCGACTCGCACATCCACCAAGTCGCCATCAGCAACGCGATAGCGGCCATCTTCTGCGCTGAAGACTCCATTCCGGCCGGAGTCGGAATCAGCAGCATCAGGACAAACAGTGTGGGGCCGAGCAACAGTCCGATCTTCTGCCGATTGGTGTATTCGCGCGGCTCACCTTCGTCGATGCCACCGGGGCTGGACTTTAAACGGTTGCTGTGTTCGGCAGGCGCTTCGGACAATTCCTCCGCCAGATCGACATCATGCTCGTGGTTATTTACTGAAAACATCCCCTGCTTACGGGTCAGCAGTCTTTGCATCGCTTTTGGCGTGAAAGCGAACAACTGCTTGGTATCATCATGCATCGTCCAGAGACGATCCCATACGTTGGCTATCATTTCTCGCTCCTGTCACAGCTTGAGGGTTATCTGATTTTGTTCGCTGAACTAATGAGCAATGCCGATGCCAAACCGAAAAATCCGTATACAATAAAAGTTTTTATCATATTTTCAGTGACTTGAAACTACAACCAGACGTTTACGTTACGACCAGAAAGACAAATACGGCATAAAAAAATGAAAAAAACCGTCCATACTGGCCAAAATCAGCCAGCATGGACGGTTCATTTATTTGACGAGAAAAGAGTTTACTCGCAAGTCAGTTCATATTTTTCCAGCTTGTAGCGCAGGGTGCCACGCGGCACATTCAGGATACGGGCGGTTTTAGCCACATTGCCGCCGGTGATTTTATAGGCTTTTTCGACCAGCTCCTTTTCGACCTGACCGACCACATCGTCCAGTACAATCCCCTCTGGCGGGATTTCGAAATTGAACGACACCTCGCTTTGTGGTGCCTCGCCCCAGATTTCGCGCGGCAGATGCTCAGCCTTGATCTGTTCGACGTTGTGCATAATGCAGATCCGTTCGACCACGTTACGTAATTCCCGCACGTTGCCCGGCCAGTGGTAGCGCATCATCAGATCGAGAGAATCGCGAGAGAAGCCCTTCATCGACTTGTTGAATTCCTTACTGAAGCGCTGCAAAAAATACTCCAGCAGCACCGGCACATCTTCACGCCGCTCGCGCAGCGGCGGCAGATGAATCGGGAAGACATTCAGCCGATAATACAGATCTTCACGAAACTCCTTGCGGTCGAGAGCTCCCTTGATGTCGGCGTTGGTAGCGGCAATAATCCGAACATTGATGTCAATATTGCGATTACCACCAAGGCGGCGGATCTTACGATCTTCGAGCACCCGCAGCAACTTCACTTGCAGGTTCATATCCATCTCGCCGATTTCATCGAGAAAAATCGAACCGCTGTTCGACTCCTCAAACAGACCGATTTTTCTGACTTTTGCATCGGTAAAAGCGCCCCGTTCGTGGCCGAATAGTTCAGTCTCCAGCAGGTTGAACGGCAGAGAACCGCAGTTGATTTCAACAAAGGGGCGCTCGCTGCGCGGCGACAGATTATGGATGGCCTGAGCCACCAATTCTTTGCCGGTGCCGCTCTCGCCGGTTATCAGCACAGTCGCAGTTTCGTGCTTGGCCACTTCGCGGATCTGACGGAATATCTGCAGCAGCTCCGGGCTGTTGCCGACCATATTGATGCCGCTACCATCCTTCGACAACCTTTTCACCTTGCGCCGCAACTGTTGCGTCTCGAGCGCCAGTTTAACTATCAGGTGGATGGCATCAGCCTTGAATGGTTTTTTGATGTAATCGTAAGCGCCAATTTTCAGCGCTTCGACAGCACTCTCAACCGTTCCGTAACCAGTAATGATGATAACCAGGATGTCAGGATCGACCTCTTTCATCGCCCGCAACACATCAAGCCCGCTTCTGCTGCCCAGATTCAAGTCAAGCAGCACCAGGCTGATCTCCTCTTCAGCAACAATCCGCACTGCGTCTTCCGGCGACTCCGTCGATATGGGACGATAACCATCTTCAGCGAGAATCCGTTCTAGATTTTCGCGAATAAAAGCTTCGTCATCGACAATCAGAATCTTTTCCATAAATACCTCCACAAACCAAATATGGCCAAGCATAGCCGAAAAAAAACCTCCCAGCAAGAAAGATGGCTATTTTTAACCACCCTCCTGCTGAAAGGTTTTAATTTGGAAAACTGATATGAAAAGATCGGCGCTGAACGGCTTTTTTCCACCGATCGACGATTATAAGGTCAGGCGTCTCTGTGCAGCGGTAACTGCAGGCTGATCAGAGTGCCTTTGCCTGGGGCGCTCTCGATATCGATCTCGCCGCCATGATCGGAAATGATATTGTAACTGATCGCCAGACCCAATCCGGTGCCCTGCCCTTTGGTCGTAAAAAATGGTTCAAAAATTAACGGCAGCTGCTCCGCGCTGATACCTATCCCGCAATCCTTGATCTGCACCTGAATATGACCATCAATAACCGCGGCCCCGACCAGAAGCTCTCCTCCGTCGGGCATGGCATCGATGGCATTGTTAAACAGATTCAGAAAAACCTGCTTCAGGCGGTCAGTGTCCAGTTGAATATCAGGCAGATCGGGGCTGATCTGCTCGATAATTTTTATACCGTCGCGCTGACACAGCTTGCGGACCAGAAACAGCGAGTCTTCGAGCACTTTGATTACTGAGCCGGTCGCCAGCTGCGGCGCAGGCATCGATGCGAAACGCAGCATTTCGTTGACCAGACTCTCCAGCCGTTCAATCTCTCCCAGGGCGCGCCTTATCAGCTGCTGATCGACCTCCTTGCCGATCAGCCGGTCGTGCAGATCGTCAAGCAGCAGACTGACACCGGTCAGCGGATTGCGCACTTCATGGGCGATACCTGCCGACATGCGCCCCAGAGAAGCCAGACGGTCCATGCGAGCCATCTGCTGACGCATGTCAACCCGCTCGGTTAGATCCTCAATCGTCAACAACCAGCCGGGTTGCTGGCGAAAACGCAACGGAAACAGCACCATCCGATAAGTCAGCTTGCGCCCGCCCCGCTCTACAGGAACATAGGTGCGCAAGGGATCACTGTCCGCAAGATCCGGGGCCTCAAACCAGCCTCCCAGCACCGCGCCCAGTTCTGGCCAGTCCGCGAGCAGTTGCTGCCATTCACAGTCAGTTTTCGGCCGCATAATGCCGAGGATCGCGCAAGCCGGACTGTTGACCGAGGTCACATTACAGCGGTGGTCAAATGTCAGTATTCCGGTTTCGATATTTTCGAAAACAGTGTCCTTGAAATTACGTTCACGAAGAATTTCCCGGCGCGAACGACGTAGCGCCTGCAGAGTCAACAGCAGACGTCTCCGACGACTGTTCAGCTCTTCGACCATGGTGTTGAATGAATCCGCCAGCACCCCGACCTCATCGTGACTATTGACCTTGACCTGGGCAGACATGTTGCCGCGAATCATCTCCTTGGTCCCCTCGGTCAGGGACAACAGGGGGCGGACGATACTGTTTGACAGCGAGTAGGCCGCCATGATCACCAGCATGACGGTGATGGAGATCACCAGCCAGGATTCACTCAGGTATCGGGTAATCTCTTCACGGATAAGCTTCGAGGTCGCAACCGCTGGTTCATGAAAGGATCTGACTTCAGCACCGATGGTAATACCGCCAAAGACGCCACCGTCTTTGTACACTCCCTGGGCGTAATGGATTGGCGCATAGGCCATGATTTTGCGCGAGCCACCGATATTGGTCGTATCGACCACCCCCGCCTCGCCACGCTGCACGGCAGCTGCGGCCCGCGGATAATTCGGATGGATGAACTCAGCATTCAACAGATTAAAGGGGATCCGGCCACTCCGGATAACCTCTTCGGTAGAGTTTTCTGTGTAGGGGGCAATCAGGTTGCCGTCGGGATCGTAGCCACGGATATTCCAATACTTGGGGTGCGCAATGGTCCATCCCTGGTTATCGAACATAAACGCGTAGTTGCCGCTGGCATAGGACGGAAAGACAACATATTTCTCATCGGTCGGCGAGATATGCTGGGTAAACTCCATCAGGTGGCGATGGTCCAGTGAGAGAACCACGGCCCCCTGAAATTTCCCATCCTCGTAGCGCGGCGTAACAAAACGGATCACGCCGCGATAGGGAGTTCCCTGCACGGCCTCCAGCGGCGTCTCTGCGCCCTGCAGCTGTTCCTGACGGCTGACATACCAGCCGTTGAGGTGGGACACCCAGACTTCACCTTCACGCAGCTTCAGCGCCTGGTGATAATAGTCTTCATTTTTATAGGTCGTCTGTTGCGGATCGGCGACGTTGCGCAAATTGACCGAAGGTCGACCGGAGACAATCCGCAACTGCTCCTGCCCCTGGCTGTCAACATAAGCAAGTTCGCTGTAAAGCAGCACCTTCTCACGCACTTCGATCGGCACTTCGTTGGTGCCACGACGGTACCAGAGAGTGCGCTGATGGCTCCAGCTGAAATCCAGAAAGGACTTCTCTGTAACCGGCAGCAACGCCAGATCACGCAGATCCCCTTCGACCTGCTGCAGGAAGACGCTGACTTCGTTAGCGACCATCTCGGAACGCAAGGCCAGCGCTTTGGCGGCCTGATTGTCAAGCGCCTCGGTGGTGCGCTGACGCAGCAGATCTTCGACCAAGCGCAGGCTGTGGTGCGAACTGATCAGCAGAAAAATCAGCGGGATCACTGCTAACAGGAGAAAAGCGCCCAGAACTTTTTTATGCAGATTGACTCGAAACATAGGCCGAAGTATAGGAGCATCCAGATCAGGGGTACAAGTTTTCTATTCTCAGGAGTGACGAAAAGAGCCCGCCAAAGGCGGGCTCTTTTAAAACTTATCCAGGGGACAGACAAAACCGATGAACTATTTTTTCCTCGAAACGACGTAATCAGCCAGATCAAACAGGGCCTGGCGAGCTTCGCAGTCAGGGAAAATCAGCAGCTGATTCTTGGCGGCCTCAATCCGTTCAACGGCCTTCTGCCGGGTATAGTCGATGCCCTGATTGCGATCAATCAGCGTACAGACGTAGTCAAGATCTTCTGCCGACAGCTCTTCGGCTTCGATAATCCGGGCGACCTCGCTACGCTCTTCAGCGTTGGAATTGGCGTAGGCGTGAATCAGCGGCAGGGTCATTTTCCCTTCGTAAAGATCGTGACCGCGCTCTTTACCAAAATCGGCCTCGTCCGCGACATAATCGAGAGCGTCATCCATCAATTGAAAAGCGGTGCCGATCTCCAGACCGAATTCGCGCAACGCCAGTTCTTTTTGTTCATCGACATCAACCAGCACGCCACCGACCTGACAGGCCGCGGCAATCAGGATTGCTGTTTTATCGCGCACCACCTGCAGGTAACGCTGTTCATCGACTTCAAGATCGCAGGTGTTGAGCAGTTGCAGTATTTCTCCTTCAGCCAGTTGCTTAGTGGTTTCAGAAAAAAGCTTGAGGATTTTCAGGCTGCCGGTATCGACCATCACCGAAAAGGACTTGGCGAACAGGAAATCACCGACCAGAACCGAAGCCTGGTTGCCCCAGACCGAATTTGCCGAACGGTTACCGCGACGCAGGTCGGCACTGTCAACGACATCATCGTGCAACAGGGTTGCCGTATGCAGAAATTCGACAACACTTGCCAGTTCGAGGTGCCTGCTCCCCTGATAGTTGCACAGACGGGCGGACAGCAGCAGCAACATCGGCCGAATCCGCTTGCCGCCGCTGGAGAGGATATATTCTCCGACCTTGCTGACCAGCTGCACGTTTGAAGTCAGATTCTTTTTAATCTGTTCTTCAACGGCAGCCATCTCATTTTTCAGCAGTGCAATTACAGTATCCATAAAATTAAGGTTGTCCTTGAGTTACCAAATTATTGAGTGTCAGGCTCCCTGCCTGCCAGGGGGTCAGCAGCCCCCAACAACCGCCTGCCAACAGAATCGGCCTATTCTAGAAATCACACCCATTGTTGTCAAAACCTTTTTCTGGAAAGAGCGAAAAGAGCCGGGTAAATAATCAGCTGCTGTTGGCCGTCGACAGACTCACCCGTAACAGTGCGCCGCCATGAGGAGATTTTTCCGCCAGAATTTCTCCCCCGTGCTCTTCGACCAGCTTGCGACAGATGGACAGGCCGAGTCCGGTCCCCTCACTGCGCCCTTTGGTCGAGAAGAAGGGTTCAAAAATCTGCTCGTAGTGTTCTGTCGCGATACCCGGCCCATTGTCGTGGATTTCAAGCAGCAGCCGGTCACCATCCTGGGCAAACTGCACCCAGATTGCCCCACTGCCCTGCAATGCCTGCGCTGAGTTCAGCAGCAGGTTGACCAGAACCTGACGGATGCGATCAGCGTCACCGTAAAATGGTGGCAATGGCTGTGTCTCACGTAATTCAATCACGATATTCTGAAACATTTTTTGCGGGAGGAGTGAATTGATAGTCTCTTTCACCAACGACTCTATGTCGATCAGTTCGCGCTGCTGTTCGCTGACCCTCACCAGCCCCAGCAGTCCGCCAGTTATTTTGCGACAGCGCTGGCACTCGGCGATAATTGCCCGCAGATCATCCGCCTTCTGTTGATCGTCACGACAATCCTCCAGCAGCAGTTCTGCGTAACCGAGAATGATACCGACCGGATTGTCGATTTCATGGGAAACGCCGGCAGCCAGTTGACCGACAGCAGCCAGGCGTTCAGTACGGATCAAACGTTCATGAATCTGCTGCAGCTCTGCATTGACCTGTTGCAGTTCAAGGTTTTTTGCTTCCAGATCGGTGTGATTCTGCTCCAGACTGGACGCCATTTCGTTAAATGCGAGCGCCAGCGTGGCTAGCTCGTCCCGCCCCCGACTGGCAATACTGGTCTGCAACTCACCGCGGGAGACGGCCTTGACGCCGGCGGTCAACCTCTGAATCGGCCGGGTGAAGCTGCGCGCCACCAATGCCACCAGCAGCAATGCGCAACTGACCGCAGCCAGGGCGATGGTCACAAAGGTGTTACGCATTTCAAGCAGACGCTGCTCCACCGAGGCAAAAGAGAACAGGTAGCGGACATTCAGCACCTTGCCCCCAGAAGGCCCAAACGCCGGAGCGACGATTTCGAGCATCTGTGAACCATCGGCAAGCTGCAGGGTTCTGGAAACCGGACCCAGTGCAGCTGCCGCCCAGGAAATATCGGTTGAGTGCTCAGGCAACAGTTGATTGCTACCCTGCGACGGCGGGTCGAAAAGCAGCCGGCCACTGATCGAGTAAAGACTGAATTTGACCAGATCGGGGTTAAAACTGAGCAGGCCGGCTAATTGTTCACGATGCTCCGGACCAGTGGCTTCACTGAAGTTTCCGCGGAAATGTTTCAGCAGTTCAGGGGTGGCAAAGCGGGCGAAGGCGATTTGCTGAACATGCAGATATTCGCTCCATTGCCGCTCCTGATTATGTTCCAGTACGGCAAAGGCGATCAGCAGGACAGCGATGAGCAGGCCACCCGTATAGAGAAAGAGCTTGCGCCCCAGCGTAAATTTCATAATCACCTGTTATCTTTGTGAATTTTCCAGCATCAATATTTTATTAGGGGGAATACTGTCAAGATTGAAATTTTCTACCATTTCATGTTGACAGGCAGTGTCCCGGCTCCTAATATGTTACCGCTTTCGTAACCTTTTGAAATCGAGTTGACAACTCTCTCAGCTCTCTTAGAATTGCACCACGACAGAGCATATTATTTATTTCACAGGAGGCAACATGGAAAAACCGAAGTACAACACCGACATCGTCAGGAGCTTCGTTCACTGGAGTGTCCTGTGGGGTCTGGTGGCGGTTCTGGTCGGAGTCATCGTCTCGCTGCAGATGGTAAATCCGGACCTGAACTTCCCCCCCTACCTGACCTTCGGCCGGCTGCGTCCGATTCACACCAACGCTGGGATTTACGGTTGGGGCGTCGGGTTTATCTTCGCGACTTTCTACTATATTGTCCAGCGACTCTGTAAAATCCGCATCTGGAGCGACAAGCTGGCGACCTTCCAGCTTTGGTTTTTCAACGCGACCATAATCGCCTCGGCGGTTACCTTGCTGATGGGTTATACCACGTCCAAGGAATACCACGAAATGGAGTGGCCGATTGACGTGATGATCGTCATCCTCTGGGTCGCTTTTGCCATCAATATCATCATGACCATCATGAAGCGCAAAGAAGAGCAGATGTACATCTCTCTCTGGTACATGATGGCGGCGATCATCGGTGTCGCGATTCTGTTTCTGGTCAACTCGGCAGCCTTTCCGGTGTCATTATTCAAATCCTATTCGGCCTACGCCGGCACCAACGATGCCAACGTTCACTGGTGGTTCGGCCATAATGCGGTTGCCATGGCCCTGACCGCGCCACCACTGGCGATGTTCTACTACTTTCTGCCGAAATCGACCGGGGTACCGATCTACAGTCATCGGCTGTCAATCATCTCCTTCTGGTCACTGATCTTCATGTATCTCTGGACCGGCGCTCACCACCTGCTCTGGACCCCGGTACCCGACTGGATCCAGACCCTGGCAATGGCCTTTTCGGTGATGCTGATCGCTCCCTCCTGGGGTTCGGTCATCAACGGCTATCTGTCGATGAACGGCCAATGGCATCAGATGAAGGAAAATTATCTGGTCAAGTTCCTGATCATCGGTATTACCTTCTACGGCCTGCAGACCCTGCAGGGGCCTATGCAGGCAATCCGGACCTTTTCAGCCTTTATCCATTACACTGACTGGGTTCCGGCGCACATCCACATGGGCACCATGGGCTGGGTTTCGATGGTTGGCTTTGCCAGTATCTACTATCTGGTGCCACGGATTTACGGCAAAGAGCTGTACAGCATCCCGCTGGCGAACCTGCAATTCTGGCTGATCCTGATCGGACAGCTGATCTGGTCGATCAGCCTCTGGGTTGCCGGCGTATTGCAGGCTGGCATGTGGAATGCCATGAATTCGGACGGCAGCCTCACCTATACCTTCATGGAAACCATGGTCGAAATGTACCCCTACTGGTGGGCGCGTGCCGTAGGCGGCATTATCTACCTGATCGGCGTGCTGGTCTTTATCTACAATCTGTATATGACTGTAAAAAAAGGCAAAGCCCCTTCACCGGCAATTCTTGAAGCTGAAGGGAGGGCCTGATTATGTTAGAGAAAAAACCGGTACTTTTCATGCTGCTGGCAACCGCAGCGATTCTTGTCGGCACAATCGTCACCATGGTCATGCCTTTTTTATGGGTCAATACCGACGGCGACCGGATTGAAACGGTTACCCCCTACACCCCGCTGCAGCAGGAAGGACGCGACGTCTATATCCGCGAAGGCTGCAACAACTGTCACACCCAGACGGTGCGACCGCTGGTCGCCGAAGTGCTGCGTTACGGTGATTATTCGAAATCGGGAGAATTCGTCTACGACCGCCCATTCCTCTGGGGCTCAAAACGGACCGGCCCTGATCTGGCGCGCCTAGGCGGCAAATATCCGGATTCATGGCACTACAAACACATGGACTCGCCCCGTTCGATGGTTCCAAGAACCAACATGCCGGATTACAAGTGGCTGCGCGACAACCCGCTCGATCCTGACATGATCCGGCGCAAGATGAAGGTGCTTGATTTTCCCTACACCGAAGCACAGATCAGCGATCTGGCAGCAAAAAACGAGATGGACGCGATTGTCGCCTACATGCAGAAACTGGGCAGCGATATCCCCTGGCGTGAAGCGGCAAGGACCGAGATCGTCGGCGAACTGGTCAATCCTTTCCCTGGCGACCAGGCTGCAATTACCGCTGGCGAGCAGGTTTATCAGAGCAACTGCGGGGCCTGTCACGGCGCCAACCTGGAAGGCGATATCGGACCTGAACTGGCCGGCATGGGCATGGATGACGCCGACCTCTATGAGGTGATCTACAACGGCATCCCTGACGGCGGCATGCCGGGCTTCTCGTATCTGGGTTCTCAAAAAGTCTGGCAACTGGTGAATTTTATCCAGGCAAAGGAATAGCGGATGGATTTGGCGTCAATTCTCTACCTGGGAATCACCTTCGGTCTCTTCGTGCTCTTTGTGGTGATCGTCAAACGCACCTACAGTCGCAAGAACAAAGAACAGAACGAGGCAGCCAAGTACAATATGCTGGATGAAGATTAAGCTTACAGGGAAAGGACAACTCTATGAGTTCAGATAATCACAACGGCGAACACGCAGACGGAATACTTGAAGCCGGCAAAAAGGCGCCGGGATATTTCTATATCCTCTACTTCGGCCTGATCATTTGGGGAGTCATTTTCATGGCTTACTACCTGTTCAGTGGTTGGAGTTCAAGTCAGGAGTTTGAAGAGAAAATGGCGGCTCACACTGGCACGCCGGTACCGGCCGCAGCGCCTGCTGCTGCCAAACCTGCCACCGGCGGTGCAATTGACGCCTCGGCGCTGTTTGCTGATAACTGCGCCGGCTGTCACGGCGCTGACGGCAAGGGCGGCTTCGGCAGCGACTTAAGTCGCAGCAGTTATGATTACGGCAAGGATGCGGCTTCAGTCAGGGCCAGTATTGCCGATGGTCGCGGCGGAAAAATGCCGGCCTTCGGCAGCCAACTCAGCAGTGAAGAGGTTGACGCGCTGGTCGACTTTTCACTCAACCTCTAACCACTTTTCCTGCCGGGGCAGACGTTCTGTCCCGGCAGGAGCCATCTAATGCCACAGTCCTGCCTATCCTCAAAAGAACTTGTGCTTCTCGGCCCATGGCGGCGCCGCTTTCAGTGGCTGGTCAGCCTGCTGATTCTGCTGCTACCCTGGGTGCAACCAGGCGGCAACAGCCTGTTGCGGATCGACATCCCCAGCTTGAGCCTGTATCTGTTCGGGCAGGTTCTGCGCATCGAAGATCTGTTTGTTTTTCTGCTGTTCTGTCTGGTCCTGACCGTTGCGTTTCTACTGATCACGCTGGTTTCTGGGAGGGTCTGGTGTGGCTGGGTCTGCCCTCAGACCACCCTGAATGACTTGGCGGAATGGTTTGCCCGGAGCCTGTCACTGAAGGTCGTCAACAACCGCCTGCAAGGGCCGGTTTGGCGTAAAACAATCGCACAATTTTTCTACCTGCTGCTGGCCATGCTGGTTGCGGCGAACCTGCTTTGGTATTTCATTGAGCCGCAACGATTTCTCAGCAGCCTGCTGAGCGGTCAGATGCGGTTCGGAGTCTGGATGACCTTTGCCGCCTGCACGCTGCTGATCTACCTTGATCTGGCTCTGATCCGCCGACTGATGTGCAAAGAATTTTGCCCCTACGGCAGAATCCAGACCGCGCTGGTTGACCCCGGCACCCTGACCCTGCAGCTTCCGGCCAGTGAAAAGGAGCGCTGCATCAAGTGCAACTCCTGCGTTCGCTGTTGCCCGATGGAAATCGATATCCGCGCCGGTTATCAGGTTGAATGTATCAACTGCGGCCGCTGCCTCGATGCCTGCCGTCAGATCATGCACAAGCGTCAGCAGCCGGGGCTAATCTACTACACCTTTGGCACAGAGAACCGGGGAATCGGTGCATTAATGAACCCGAGATCCCTACTGCTCAGCATTGCCCTGCTGGTTCTGCTGACAATTCTCGGCATTGCTGTTTTTAACCGCGCCGAGGCCTCGCTGAAAGTTTCTGTTTCACATCAGGTCAGCAGCCGGATTTTGCCAGACGGCCAACAGGCGACTTTCTTTAACGCCTGGATCAACAATCGCGGCACAGAAAAAATGACCTACAGCTTGTCTGTCCGCAACGAAAACCAACTGCCCTTGTCAATTAAGGGGCAAACGGATTTGCCGGAACTTGCCGGAGGCAGCAATCGGCAGCTCGATTATGTGCTGGTCTCACCTCCTGTGCAGCAGCCATTCATGATAGAATTCGTGCTCATGAACAGCGCCCAGCAGATTCTGGCAACCGCCAAAGCGCAGATTTCACCAGTGACTCACTAGGGAAACAGATGCCTAAAAACTTTTATAAAACATTTATTTTCTGCCTGCTCGGCGCCTTTCTGCTCTTCTCCGGCTGGTCGGCCTATCGGGCCTCGACCCATGGAACACTGGTCACGGATCGCGATTATTACAGCAAAGGCCTCAGATACAATTCCACCATGGTCGAAAAACGCGCCGCCAGCGTGCTGGGCTGGCAGCTGTCGACTGTTCTTATTGATAAGCAGCTGCAGATCAGCTTGACCGACGGCAAAGGGGTTCCGGTCGAGGGGGCCAATGGCAGGCTGCTTTTCCCGCAACAGGCCAACATGACAAGCAATGCCTTGCTGCTTGCCGAAAGCAAACCGGGACTCTATCTGGTGCAACTACCCGACAGCCTGCATGGCGAACTGGCGGTTCGAATTGACTTCGAGCATCAGGGTGCCAGACTCAATCGCCAGCTGTTGCTCAGTATCTAGATGCTTGCTGAATCTCTGCCTTTGCCAGTCTGCAGTCATTGCGGGATTGAATTTCCAACCTCCGATCTGGTCAGTGCAAAGATGGATGGCCGTGAACTGTCATTCTGCTGTCACGGCTGCCATGGCGCCTACCTGATCATCCATGGCGCAGGGCTGGACAGTTATTACCGCCGCCCGGACCGTCAGGCGGCAACGGTCGGTGACCCGACCGGATCGCACTTTGATCCAGAATATCTCAATCAATTTGTCGTCAGAGCTGGCGACTCTTCGCATATCAATCTGATCGTTGATGGCATCCGCTGTGCCAGCTGCATCTGGTTGATTGAAAAAGCCCTGCAACAACGCCCCGGCATCCAGAGCGCCAGAGTTAATTTCGGCACCCATCGACTGTTGATTGAATTTTCTGACAGCAGCATCTCGGCGGCTGAAATCTGCGAATACCTGGCGCGCCTCGGTTATCACTGTCGCCCCTATTCACCCGATGAATTACAGAAATCAGCTGATCGGGAACGGCGTGATCTGATGTTCCGGTTCGGCACCGCCGTTTTTTTGTCGATGCAGTTAATGGGTTTTTCAATCGCCCTCTATGCCGGATATTTTCAGGGAATAAACCCGCAGACCAGACAACTGCTACAAGTGCTGGCAGCGCTGGTGACAACCCCGGTCATCCTCTATTCCGGGTTCCCCTTTATTCGCGGCGCCTGGTTCAGCCTGCGCAACCGACAACCGAATATGGACCTGCTGATCGCCCTCGGCTCGGTGTCGGCTTACAGCTACAGCCTCTACGCCCTCTTCAATGATTTAGAGGTGTATTTCGATACGGCGGCCATGATCATCACGTTGATCCTGGCCGGTCGCCTATTTGAAAGTGGCGCACGCCGTAAAGCCTCCGCTGGAATCGACCGGCTACTGAAACTGGTTCCGTCGCGAGCCAGCAGGCTGACTGGCGGGGAATGGATCTCTGTCGACAGTCAGCAGCTTCAGCCCGGCGATATTATCCAGATACACGCAGGCGAAAGCCTGCCGACCGACGGCATCATCCGCAGTGGCGAAGCTGAGATAGACGAAGCCGCGGCCACCGGCGAATCAATCCCTGTACTGCGCCGAGCCGGGGATAACATCATCTCCGGCACCCTGAATTTAAGCGGGCGGCTGGAAATTGAAGTCACCGCAGCTGCGGCCGATTCGTTCATCGCCAGAGTTGCCGGGCTGGTGGAACAGGCCCAGGCACGAAAAGCACCGCTGCAACGACTGGCGGACCGGGTCGCTACCCTGTTCATCCCGCTGGTGCTGCTGCTGGCTATAGCGACTTTTTTTTATTGGGGCGGCGGCAAAACCGGACTGCTACATGCGATCACCGTACTGGTCGTGGCCTGCCCCTGTGCGCTCGGCCTGGCAACGCCAACGGCGGTGATGGTAGCGACTGGCCGCGCTGCTGAGTTGGGCATCCTCTATCGTGGTGGCGACATCCTTGAAGCCGCTGCCGATCTTAAAACAATCGCCTTCGACAAAACCGGCACCCTGACTACCGGCCGACCGGAAGTTATCTCCTGCCACCCGGCCGATTGTAGCGAGATTAAGTTGCTGGAGGCTCTGGCAACCGCCGAGGCAGGCAGTCATCATCCGCTGGCAAAGGGGATTCTGAGCTATGCCCGACAACGCAGTATCGCTTACCAGCAGCCGCGACAGGTAAAAACCATCCCGGGGCGCGGCCTTCTGGCAGAAACCGAGCAGGGAAACCTGATTGCCGGCAGTCGCCTGTTTCTGGAAAGTCAGGGACTGACTCTGCCGGAACCGTCGGGAGACCATTCCGCCAGTGAAGTCCATATCGCTCAGGACGAGCGCTATCTCGGCTACCTCAGGCTGGCGGATCAGACCCGCCCTGAGGCAAAAGAGTTGATCGAGGCCTTGCATAAACGACGCATCAGAACGCTGTTGCTTACGGGTGATCTTGAATCGGTCGCGAAAGCACTGACAGAAAAGCTGGGTATTGAAAGCTACACGGCCGGTTTGTCGCCAAAAGAAAAAGCCGACATTCTAGAGAACCTGACCGATCATCGCTCGATGATGGTCGGTGATGGAATCAATGACGCACCAGCGCTCGCTGCGGCAGGCATCGGCTGCAGTCTCGCCGGCAGTATGGACATCGCCGTGGAAAATGCCGATCTGCTGCTGACCCGGGCGAATCTGTCGAATTTACTGCAAGCGTTAAATTTATCGAAACGAAGCATGCGGATTATCCGCCAGAATTTATGCTGGGCATTCAGCTATAATCTACTGGCTCTGCCGCTGGCGGCCAGCGGTCAGCTGGCGCCGGTTTACGGAGCGGCGGCGATGGCGTTCAGTTCAGTCTGTGTTGTGGCGAATTCACTGCGCTTAAAGAGGGTAAAATTGAACGATGCTTAAATCAATTCTGCTTCTGATCTTTCTTTCGTTCTGCATCGGCACTGGTGTCTGGCTGTTTTTTATCTATGCGGTCAAAAAGGGAGAATTCGATGATATTGAAGGTGCCAAGTATCGCATGCTGGATGATGATGACGATGACAACGAAAAAGCACCCTAGCATATCAGCGTAGAGTATTTTATTGCTATAAGGAGATTGAGATGGAACCACTGTACAGCATGGCCTTCATGACCGGCCTGCTTGGCTCGGCCCATTGTATCGGCATGTGCGGCGGGATTGTCAGTGCACTTTCCCTGACTCCGGATGGACGCAACAGCGGTATGAGCTTTCATCTGCTCTATAATCTTGGACGGACGCTGACCTATAGCCTGATCGGCCTGCTGGTGGGGTGGCTGGGTTCGGCATTGGCATTGAAAGGGTCGTTGCTGGCAGTGACCAGACCCTTGCTGCTGGGCAGCGACGTGCTGGTCATTCTGATTGGACTTGGCACCGCCGGTCTTTTCAGCCGCTTGAACCTGATGACGATTGAGTTTGCCGGACCGATCAGAAGTCTGACCCAGGCGGTGAAAGGTTTACGCCAGCTGCCACCGGGGTTGGCCGCGCTACCGCTCGGACTGCTGTTCGGTTTTCTGCCTTGCGGGCTACTTTACGCGATGGCTCTGACCGCGGCGCAAAGTGCCGACAGCCTGAGTGGCGCGATCGTCATGGCAGCCTTCGGATTGGGAACCGCGCCTTCCCTGCTGCTGGTTGGTGGGGCGGCAGCATGGTTCAGTTCACAACGCAGCTGGATGTTCAAAGCAGCCGGAATCATGGTGGCGCTGATGGGCTGCTTTAATCTGTTCCGTCACATCCGCATGCTGTTTTAACGCTGTCGGCTTATTGAGTTTCCAGGCTGTTTTTCGGTCGGACCGGGACAAACTGGTTCTTCGATTCATCCCACTGATAACCGCCGGTATCCCAGATTTTTTCGATCAGGTCCCATTCCAGATGCAACTTGCCTGCGGCAGCAACCAGATCAGAAACTTCAAGAATTTCAAGATCTTCAATAATCTGATTGCCGTTGGTATCGGCCCAGTGTAGTGCTTCGACTTTCATGGTTCCGACATCCTGCAGGGCGACTTCGAAACGTCGTCCGTCAGGGTTGGCGATCAGTTCGCCACTGAGCTTGACAAACTCACCGAGTAACGCATTTTTTTCGACTTCTAGCTTATAGGAAACAGACGTCTGAGTCGTCGGGCTGCGAAAGATCCAGCGCGCCATCCCCTCCAGATTATCCAGACTTGAAGGTAACGGATCGGCTTCAACCAATTTCCAGCCCTTGGGAAATTCTTCGCGCAGAATCATCCCTTTCAAGGGTTTCTCTGAGGAAAGTTTTACCCGTACCAGAATCCGGCTGCCGGGTGCGGCATAAGGGGGAAGGTAGCGTTTTGCTTCGATTACGGGCGGATGGTAGCGGTTTTCTTGGGCAAAGTATGTAATCGCGGCACCAACCAGAACAGCTAAAAGCAACAGATACGGCCAACGCTTTGTAGCTGGAGTCTCCTCTGCCGCGAAAATCTCCTCTTCAATGACATCCTCCTGTTTGAGAATATCATCGATATCAACTTCCAGCGCTTCGGCCAGCTTTAGAGCGTTATCTCGACGAATCGTCGGATAACGATTGTTCTCCCAACGAGAGACCGTATCGGTGGTGACCGCAACCACCTTTGCAACGTAGAATTGCGTCAGTCGCTTCTCTTCACGGATCCGTCGAATGGCCGCGCCGTCGATAGCCACTGACGGTGCATGTCTTAATTCCATATTAATTCCCAAAGAAAAAGATGACTGGACTGGGCGTGAGTTTACCAGAGAGGGGCTTTTTATGTAAACAGTGTTCTACAAGATTATATCGGCGAGATTCTTAACCCGATATTCAAAGCCCTATCCCACTGTAATCACATGATTTAGACCCGACATCATACGATATTTCTGTCGATGTCTAATGATCCAGACATAAAAACGTGGAATTATCTCCACAACCGCAGGAACCGCTCACCATATTTTGCATTAAGGAGATTACGATGAAAAAACTCATGACCCTGTTTGTTGCCCTGTCACTTGTCACCATTGGTGCCTTTACTGTTATTGCTGCAGATAACAAAGGTCCGGAAGAAGTCAAACTGGAAGCCAGCATGGGGACTGTTACCTTCAAGCACGCTGCCCACCAGGGACGCGTTGCCGACTGCAAGACCTGCCACCACGAAGGTGTCGCTGCTGGCGCCTGTACTAGCTGTCACGACGCCAAGCCGGAAGCACCCAAAGCAAAGACTGTTTTCCACAAGCTTTGCAAGGATTGCCACAAAACGAACAACGGCCCAACCAAGTGTACTGGTTGTCACGTTAAATAAGTAAAACATCACGAATGACGGTTCCAAAAAAACGGCGAGCTGCAATTGCAGCTCGCCGTTTTTTAATTATCAAACCTTCAACAAATCGGGCAGCGCCAGAGTGATACTGGTTCCCTGGCCGATGCGGCTTTTTATTGAGACTGATCCGCCATGTGCTTCAACGATATATTTGACTATGCTCAGACCAAGTCCCACCCCTCTGATCGCGGCATCAGAAAATTCCGCACGATAAAATCGATCAAAAGCACGCTCGATCTGCGCATCTGTCATACCAATACCCTGATCAGCGACGGTCAAGAGAAGAGATTGATTCTTTAATATGAGATCTATTGAAATCTCTCCACCTTGCGGAGAATATTTCATGGCATTACTGAGCAGATTATCCAAAACCTGCTGCATGCGGACCCGATCTGCTGAGACAAAACAAGGAGCATCAGGGAGATTCACAATAAAGCGATAGATCTGCTTATCAAGCAGCTTCGCTTCCGAGACCGTACGCTCAATCAATTGGCCGAAATCAACCTTTACCAGATGTAGGTCAAGCTGACGCCCTTCTTCAATACGCGAGACATCAAGCAGGTCGTCGACGATCAACGACAGGTCGACAGCTTTTCGGTTAATGACCCCGAGAAACTCCTGCTCCTCAACATCACTGAAAGTCCGGTTTTCTAACAGCAGTTCTGAATATCCGAGAATAATCGTTAGCGGCGTGCGCAGTTCATGTGCAGCTATCGAAACAAACTCACTTTTCATCCGTTCGACATTACGGATTCGGGTTGCATCCTGCAGTAAAATCACCATCCCACGCTCTTCGCCCTGTTCGGTTAACAATCGAGTTGCGCGTGCGGCCAGAATCTGCGACTGAGACGTTTCTGCGGTAAAAAGAGTCAGATCAAATTCGGCAACCTGATCACCTGTCAGGCTCTGCCTTGCCTCAGTTACTTTCCTCAATAACTCAGGCGTGTTCATCACCTGCTGAAATGGCGCTCCGACCTGCCATGAATCAACCTGAAAAAAACGTTCAGCAAGCTGATTCATATGAACCACTCGATTATCGCTGTCAGTTACAATCAAGGCATCAGCGACTGAAGAAAGTATCGTATCAATTTTATCCCTGGCGTCTGAGACATTTGACAAAGCAGCCTGTAAAGCTATCTCGGCGCGCTGTCGTACCTGTATCTCCTCGCTCAATTTATCGTTAAGTAACTGCAGTTGCTCAGTCCGTTGCACCACCCTGGTCTCAAGGGTTTCGTTTGCAACCTGCAAGGATCTTTCTGCCCTTTGCAGTGCCAAAAAACTGCGCTTGGCACGAGTGAGCCCGATAAACATCAACAAAACAAACACAGCGGAGAAAATAACCAACAAAATAGCTGCCTGTTTATTTAGCTGTTGCAGGCGTGCCTGTTCCGCAGTGATGTCATAATAAACTTCGACAGCGCCATGAAACCGACCAGCAACCATTATCGGAACGTAGGTTTCCGCAACATCACTGACCAACAGATCACCATCAGCGGTAGAATGATTTTTCTTCACCACCTTTGAGTAGATTTTTCCTTTAGCGACCTGTTGGGTAAAATAATCATTCGTGTTCAGAATGCCGTATTCTTCATGCTGAGTTGAATAAACAATACGGCCCGTTGAACTGAAGATGCGCAATTTAACCAGCAACTCATCATCCTTCAGCTGTTCGATTTCTTTAGTTATTTCCGAAAAAAATGGCTCGTTATCCAAATCAAAACGTTCTAAACCTTTGAAAGCAACCAGATAACGGACGAAACGGCTGGCTTCTGATTCTGTTTGTTTAATTAATAGCTCACTGTAGGCAGGGTAAGTATAGAAGTAGTCGTAGAGAGGGAAACCGGCGGCAAGCGCGATGGTCAGAAACAGGAGGTTCCGCAAAAAATTGATCTTCAACATCAACCGGCTCGATCGAAGAAATTAGGCAACAGATTCAGGAAGTTAGAATTCTAACAAAAACATGGGAAATAAAATAACAAATTTTTATAAATTATTACTAATTTTTAGTTGACTTTAATTATTTGCAGACTATAATAAGTATCAACAGCAAGCCAAAACAAAAAACTTTTTGCCCCGTGTTCTCCCTCCTGACGCGGGGCTATTTTTTTTGCGCAGTGTCCTGCCGGAAAATTTCACTCCTTCATCAATGATATTCCCTTAAAAACTTTCAGCAGATGCGGCACTAACTGCTTTTTTCTGGAAAGCACTCCCTTTAAACGATACAACCCCTCCCCCTCCTGCGGATAACCTATGATATAGGGCAGTTCATTCGGCCCGGCAGTAAGCAGTAGACTTGTCTCCATGACAATATCAGTCACTAGCAGCGCCGCTAATTCATAGCCTTTCTGCTCACGTAGCCTTTCAATTTCTAGCTTCAACTCCTCACGACGCTGGTAAAAAGAGTGAAAATTAACCACCTCAACTTGTCCCAAACCGAGAAGATGATCACCGACTTTATATTCTTTAAAGTCAGTCAGTAACAGATCTTTTGCAGCAGCGCCACTCGCCATCGGGCTGCCTGCTGCAAAAAGTTCCCCACCAAACTTCTCATAATCCAACCCAGAGATTCTTTCCAGCCAGGGCACGAGTTGGCGATCAATCTCAGTGGTCGTCGGGGATTTCAGGATGACCGTATCAGATAAAAGCCCGGCGAGTAAAAGCCCGGCAATTTTCTGTTCAGGCTCAACACCGGCCTGCTGATAAAGGGTTGCCACCAAGGAACAGGTGCTGCCAAGTGGCTGGTTAATAAACCGGATTGGTGTGTCGGTATGAAAGTTCCCCAAACGGTGGTGATCAATAACCTCAAGAATTTCGACTTTTTCGGCACCTGGTACCGCTTGAGACAGCTCATTATGATCAACCAGGATGAGCTTTTTCGGTGAACTCTTGATCAGATGACTCTTGGTCGCAACGCCGATGACCTTCCCTGCGGCATTTACAACGATAGCACCCGGATATTTGCTGTGCTGAAGCTTCAATCGCAAATCTTCCATAAGATCAGCCGGTGTTACGACCAGAAAATCATCCTCAATCAATGAACCGACCGGAGTCGCCAGCCGGGTCAACCAGACACTGTTAGCCGTATCATAGGGACTGACTAGAATTGAAACACCCTTCTCACGAGCCAGTGCAACCAGCTCATCGCTGACCGCAGACTTCCCGGTAACAATCAACAAACGCACCCCGGCCTCGACCGCCATTCTTTGAATACCGACACGGTCACCCGTAATCAAAATTGTCTGTTCAGGCGCAATCTCCTCGACCCAGGCGCTGAAGCTTGATTCGCAGCGAGCACCAACATACATGGCCAGACTTTCGACCTGCTCGGGAGCAACCAAATGGTACGCTGACGCCCCCAGGCAGCTGCAGATTGATTCAATTGACGCATAAACCCGACGCAATTTGTCCGGGTCGCTCGGCACTAGAAAAGCTTCCGAGGCTTTTTTCAATAACAGCAGCCCCTTTGGGCGCTGTTGCTTGTCAATAACCGGCAACATCCTGATGTGGTGCTTATGATAAAGCTCGATGGCCTTGGACATCGGAGTTGATTCTTCAATTGTTATCACCGCATCAGTGACAACATCCTTGATCCGCGGGTGCACATCAGACAGCAGTTCAGGAACCGCAACACCGATTCTATCCAACACAAATTCTGTCTGATAATTGATATTTCCGGCACGGGCGGCAGTCACCGCTGGCAACCCTTGAAGGCGCCTAAGCTCTGCATATGCAACAGCGCTGCAGATCGAATCAGTATCCGGATTGCGATGCCCAACAACATAGATTTTTTCGTGATTCATTTTTCAACCTTCCCCTATAAACAGCAACAATATGGCCAGATCTGACCATAGCCTACGTTGAAATAGACTGTATAAAACGCAAAAAGCCTGCGGTGGATTACCGCAGGCACTTTACCGGTAAAATTGTGACAATTCAATTGCTGGCGTTCAATACTGGTCGGACCTGTCGCAAAACCCCCCTGACATCACCAAGTCCGATGACATTTCTGACGACTGCCCTCTGCGGACGCCCCGCAGTATCAAAACTGATCAGCAGGTCACGACCACCGGTCTTGAAAATTTCGGGATCGACAAGAACTTTGCGCAGAATGGTGTTCAGTGCAAAAAACCCGTCATCTTTTAAATCATCTCTGTCCACTGGTGCAATAACTATCTGCTCAACCCCCTTGCGATGAAAGGTCGGCAAGGTAATCTGCTCACCATCCAGAGGCCCCAGAGAACCTGAGCGCAGATTATAAAATGCGCTCAGAATGTCAAAAACCGGGCCGGCGGTTTCCAGCGGAAAGCTGACTTCATCATGGATGATATGATCCTTGATTTTCTGAAATCTGACCTGCTTGGCGGCGTAATCGAAACTGTAGTTGGTAATTTTCTCCCGTTGAGAGCTCCCCTTACCTTTCAGCGAATGTGAACTGTGTACCAAGGGACGTAACAGCCCATCGGGGCCAACCTCCATCAGGGTTTGAAACCTCTCGACCCTGTCCTTGGTGACAAAAGCGGCAAAGCCACGAGTCTCTACTTCCAGTACTGCGAGATAGGTATTTGGAACCGTCCCTTTGGTCAACTGGATGGTTCCGACCGCAAGCCGGTCGAAGGTGAGAAACGAAACGTCGTAAGACAAATCTTCACCAACCAGAGAACTGATCGGATGTGAAGTTAACACCTCTTGCTCGGCAGCAGTCGAAGCCGCTGCGTTACCTGCATAAAAACTGAACATCACGAGGATGCCTAAGAAAATTAACCTTTTCATCAATCAAATCCCTGGAAAACGTGCCGAGATAAACACACTGTGTTCAAACAACATCAACTGAACCGGAGCTAGGATTTACCTTCAAGCGCAAACGAAAACCCTAAAACCCTAAGTAAACAGCAGGAACGAAATTCAAATGCCATGGGCTAACAGGCGCTTAAAACCAGAAACGACGCCGTTTCGCTCTCTGTGCTAAAGCTATATGCAATTCCCATCCCTGATTTCCGGGATATCTGCAGCAACCGCAAACTTATCTTGACGAATCCATGCCACGCAATTAATATCCATATATTCAAAATCTAATAAAAGGTGTTCGTATGAATGATTCTGCTGAAATGTTGCCATTTGAAAAAGATCAGGATTTCGATCGTGAATCGGAGATTCTCAAAGTGCTGGGGCACCCGATCCGCTTGAAGATTGTGGCGGGGCTGATGTCACAGTCCTGCAACGTCAAAAAAATCTGGGAATGCCTGGGACTGCCGCAGGCAACCGTCTCACAGCATCTGGCCTTACTGAAAAACAAGAATATTATTTCCGGTCGCCGCGAAGGCGTAGAAGTTTTCTACCAGGTGACGTCTGAAGAAGCCCGGCGGATTGTCGGGGCGATTTTTGAGAACCCTGGCGGTAACTGCAGTTAGAGTCATTTGGATAACTTCAGAACTGACGACAAAAGAAAGGCTACCTGAGAAGGTAGCCTTTCTTTTGTCGTCGATCAAATTTATCAGTCTATCTATTTTCCAGCTCGAATCGCCGAAACTGCCTTCCCACGGATTCCCCAGTTTTCGGCGGGAATCTCTTCGATAACAACATGGGTCGCTTCCGGATTCTTACCAAGAACCTCTTTTAAAGCGAGGGTAATCCGCTCCATCAATTCTTCTTTTTTTTCAGCGCTGACCCCTTCCAAAACTCGTACAGTTACGACCGGCATCTGACGATCTCCTTTCAATATGCTCGATAATGAGAGAACCAGTATAGCCAGCAGAGTAAAAGAATCAATAGTCAATTACAGCAGATACCCTATTTGCGCTGCCCTGACAGATAAATTACTTCGTAGGTCGCCGGGATTCCGTTGTCCGTGCCGAACTGCTGCTGATAGCAGGCAAACATTCGCTGCATGACTTGTCGCGATGCCAGCCCCTGCGGTCGATCCTGACTGGCATTCTGCGCCCCGATCCGCTTCAGGTTCCGGAGTAAATCCGGCACTGTCGCATGCCATTCCATTTCGAACTCTGCGCGCAGAACCTCAATTTCAAATAACCCAGCGGCCGCATCGGCCACCCGTTCCAGTCCGGGAAAACTCTGGCCATGTGAATGGCGGTTACCGAGCGCCTGCTGATGTGCATGGCGTAACTCGTAGAGGGTTTTTTCGCCGAACAGGGCGACGACAAACCTTCCCTTTGGCGCCAGAACCCGCGCGACCTCGGCAAAAGCCCCAGGCAGATCATTGAGCCACTGATAGACAGAACTGGACAGAACCAGATCGAAGCTCCCGGCAAGAAATGGCAGCGCAATGGCATCCGTATCACAAACCGGGCATACAGGAAATTGCTGCTGAACATGCCGACTCATACCGTGGGCCAGATCGGTCAAGACCAGCGGCAAATCAGGTTGCCGGTTCAGCACCTGCCGACTGAGCATGCCCGTTCCGCAACCAATTTCCAAAGCACGACGACAGAGCGGTAAAGAGGCAGGCAATTGACCCGCTAGCTGCTTGGCAACTTTCAACTGAATCTGCGCGTAGCGATCATAATCTTGCGCGTGACTGGAAAAGTGCTTGCGTACCTGATTTTTATCGATGCAGGGCGTCATGAATCTCACTGTAAAAAATCAAACCAGCGGGCAACACAGTCATCCGGACGGCTGAAAAAGGGCGCATGGCCAACCCCTGGCAAAAGCTCCAGGGTTGCACCCGGTATTTGTTCCGCCAGGAAACAACCCGCCCCTGACGGGATGATTTGATCACGTTCGCCATGCACGACCTGGGTTGGCAAATCGAGCGTCGCCAACTGCTGACGCTGATCGCTGGTACCAAGAACCTGCAGAACTTTGCGGCAGAAATCAATATCCGGCAATTGCGAGGTACGCACGGCAAACTGCAGAATTTGCCGATAACGCTCTTTCGGCAAATCTTCTCCGGCAAACTGTAGATTAAAAAAATCACCCATGGTCTTTTCAAAGGCGCGACCCAGATTCCGGTCGAGAGCTTTTATTTGCGTTGCCGGCAACGCGTGAGTCCAGCCATCGGTCTGACAGAAGCGAGGAGTGGTTGCGACCAGCAATAACTTGCGCAGCTGAAGGTTTCTTTCCGTGGCCATCTGCAGCGCGACCTGCCCACCGAGAGACCAGCCGAGCAGTGCCGCAGGAGCTAATTTCAGTAAATGGCTCCATGTGGATAGCATTTCGGCAAAGGCCCTCAAACTGGTTGCCAACGCCGGATCTGAGCCGCCATGCCCCGGCAGATCAGGACAAAGCACCCGAAAATGTCGCCCCAGTGGTGGAGCAACTTCGGCAAAAACCGCCGAAGACATCGACCAGCCGTGCAACATGATCAAGGGTGGGCCACTCCCCCACTCACGCCAGGCAAGTTTACGACCCGGCGCGAGCTGACATGTCTGCAGCTGCGGTAATTCACTCATCCATCGAGCTCCTGCCGGACAGTCGCAATCAACAGTTGAGCCGCCTGACGCAATTCGACCGGGGTGTGATCGGTCATCAGAGTTGCCCGCAGGCGACAGGTTCCAGCCGGCACCGTTGGCGGTCTTATGCCGCTGAGATAGATCCCCTGCGAGAACAACTGAGCGGCGGCGCGCATGGTCGGCTGTGGTTCGCCGATCAGGCTCGGAATGATCTGTGTTGTGCTGCCGCAGAGATCGAGTCCGGCTGCCGTCAACATCCCGCTGAACAACTGCCGGTTGGCCTCCAGTTGCATTCGGCGCCGCAGCCCCTCTTCACTGTCGACCAGATCGATAGCAGCCAGGTTGGCTGCAAGCACTCCCGGCGGCAGGCTGGTCGAAAAGATAAAGCTGCGCGAACGGTTGATCAGCGTATTGACAACCTCCTGCCGGGCGGCCAGATAGGCGCCGAAGCTGCCGAACGCCTTACCGAAAGTGCCCATCTGCAAATCGATTCGCGACAGACAGTTAAAGTGCTCGGCAGTGCCACGGCCACCAGCGCCGAGCACGCCACCGCCGTGCGCATCATCAACCATCAGCCAGGCATCGAACCGCTCCTTCAGGTCGGCCAGTTGATCAAGTGGCGCAAGGTCGCCATCCATACTGAATACGCCATCGGTAACGATTAACCACCGGCCACGCCGCTGCGGAGTTTCTCGCAACAGGATTGCTTCCAGCGCCTGCATGTCGTTATGCGGATAGACCAGCGTGCGCGCACCTGACAGACGGCAACCATCAATAATTGAGGCATGGTTGAAGCTGTCGGAAAAGATCGTATCTTCCGGCCCCAGCAAGCCCTGAATGATGCCGTTGTTGGCGGCATAACCGGTGTTGAAAACCAGCGCGGCTTCCGCCCCCTTGAAAGCAGCGATCCGCTCTTCCAGACGATGATGCAGTGACATGCTGCCGGAAATCAGCCGACTGGCGCCCGAACCGACCCCGAAATCTCGCGTCGCACGACATGAAGCCTCAATCAGTGCCGGATGATTCGCCAGACCCAGGTAATTATTCGAACAGAGCAACAGGTAGTTTTGACCGGCGATGGTCACTCTAGGACCTTGCGCCGATTCGATTTCACGCAAAGCGCGTAACATGCCGCGGTCCGCTAAATCGCTTAAGTAATCCTGCAGATTATTCATGCTTTTCCACTTTGCGGTTCAGGGTCAGTGATCTGTCCAATCCGGTCGATCAGCAGTGGCGCCTTTTCCAGCAACTCAATCAGCTCCGGCAATTCAGCGCTGCTGCGACGCACAAAAAAAGCCCTGCCACCTCGGTCACTACCGGCAGGTTTCATCAGGCTGATGCGCTGATAACCTAACGCCTGCGATGCGACATATCCGGCCTGATAATCGGGATCATCCGACCAGCAGAGTTCGGCGACAACCCCCGGTGCCGAGCAGACCTTGGTCGCCAGGGTCAGAGCTTCAACCACGTGCGGATTGTTCAGTTTGATCTGCTCCAGCAAATAACAAAGCTCCTGCCTGACGGTGACCGTCAGGTCCATGCGACAGGCCCGGACGCCACGCGCCTGATCGGACTCCAAACGTTCGCCACTGTCGGCATCGATCAGCATGGCGCCGCGCATGCTCTGCCCACCCGGCGCCGCGCCTGAAGCGAGAACCTCAATCGAACGTTCTGCAACAGATCGTGAGATTCCAGCGGACTGCAACAGTTGGCAGGCCAATAGCCGTCCCTGTTGCCAATTGATGGCACGATTATTTGTGAAATCAAGCAGCTGTCCGGTGCTTATCGAACCGGAAGAAACCGCCTCGATATGAAAAACGATTTTCTGCGCCGTGCCACGCGGATGCTGCAAGGCCCGCTGCAGCATGTCAGCAGCAGCGATCTCCAGCTCGTTTAAAGCGAGCAACCGTTCGGCGCCTGAGATGTGTCGCCCAGCGCGCTCAGCACGCATCCGTAAACTGTTTAATTGCGTCAACATGGCGGCGAAATTAGCATTTTCCCGCCAAGGCTGTCAACTCACACTAGAGCACAAGTTGACAGCCGGATCGACTTCACTTTTTACCAGCTGCATGCTAGCTTGCACTGCCTTAAACCTGTGAAGGATGTGACAATGAACAATCTCCACCTGCTGCAACTTGCAGCCGTTGCCTACAGCCTCGCTGTTACAGGTTATCTGCTACAGCTCGTGCTGAAAAAACCATGGCTAAAAAAGCTGGCCTTTGGCTGCATTGCCGGCGGCTTTCTGCTGCAGACCGCCTGCCTTGCCTGGCGCTGGCAATTAGCCGGATTTCTGCCCGTCACCAACCTGTTCTCGACCCTGTTTTTTTTCAGCTGGGCACTGGCAGCCTGCTACCTCTACTTTGAGATCCGTTATCGGATTGCTGCCAGCGGTCTGTTCGTGATGTTTCTCAACTTGTTGCTGCTCGCCTCGGCGCTGCGACGGGACGCATCGCTGCCGATGCTGATTCCCAGCCTGGATACGCCTTTTTTCAGCCTGCACATCGTCTTTTCCTTTCTCGGCTACGCCTTTTTCGCCATGGCCTTTTCGCTCGGCGCACTTTATCTGCTGCAGCGCTACCTGCCGAATCAGCAGTTGCCGACTCTGGCCACCCTGCGCAAACTGAATGAAGAAGCAATTTTTCTCGGCTTTGCCCTGTTTACGCTCTGCCTGGTGGTCGGCGGCATCTGGGCCTACTGGGCTTGGGGTTATTATTTCTCCTGGAATATCAAAGGGATCTGGTCGTTTCTGGTCTGGTTGTTTTATGCCGGCATGTGTCACGCCAAATTCATCCGCCGTTGGCAGGGAACCGGCTATGCCCTGCTGTCGATTGCCGGTTTCGGCGTAGTTCTATTCACCTATCTCGGCATCGGGCTGCTGCTCGAAAGCAACCACCCGCTGGAGTAAATGCCGATGCTGAACCGAATCTGGAATTTCTGCTGTTCGCTGAAGCTGGCCATCTACCTTGCTTCGGCAACGACCCTGCTGCTGATGGGTGGCTCGCTGCTGGTCCCCGCCAACTGGCGAATTTTCGGTGGAATGGACCAGCTGGCGCTCGGCGACTGGTTTAGTCAGGTCGCGGTACATGCGCCACAAAAAACCTGGTGGCTCTATCTGGCCGCGCTGACAATGCTGCTGTTTGGCATCAACACCCTCTGTTGCTTTCTCGACTGGCTCGGGAACATCCGCTCGCGCTGGCGGAAAAGCGGAGAATATCTGCTGCATCTGGGGGTTGTACTGGTACTGATTGCTTATGCCTGGGGGAGTGCAGCGGGCTGGCGAAACAATGGTCTGCGCTGTCAGATCGGCGGCTTGACGCCGCTACCGGATTGGCCTGGTCATTATCTGCGGGTTGACAGTTTCAAGCCGCTGTTAAGCGGCAACGGCCCGCCACGTGACATGATCAGCCAGGTCAGTCTATTACAAGGGGATGAGGTTGTACTCCGTGGCACGGTTCAGATTAATCAACCACTGCGGCATAAAGGGCTGGTGGTAACCCCGGTTTCCTTCGGCCAGCAACCGGTCGGTTTTAAGGTGCTGATTCAGGGGAGTCAACCGACGGAATTAATTCCTGGCCGACAAATCATCCTGACCGATGGCAGCCGGCTGGATGTGTTACGTTTTCTGCCGGATGCCCGCCGGCAACGAAACGGGGAGATTTTCTACCGCAGCGACCAGCTCGGCAATCCGGCCTTTGAGTTGAGCTATCAGTCAACAAACGGGCAGAGCTGGCGAGGCTGGTACTTTGTTCGCGAACGACTGCCGGCAGATTTAGCCGCGCAAGGTGTCAAACTGCGCCCGCTCTCGCCGGTGCTGCAAAATTACAGCGCCCTGACTGTCAACTACGATCCGGGTGCCTCGTTGGCCGCGGTCGGCAGCGGGTTGATGACCATCGGTGTGCTGCTGGCGCTCTTCTCCTTCTACCGAAAGCGCAAAACCCTGGACCGGCCGGACATCGCCTGACAGGTTACGGCATCCGGTAATGAAGCATCCAGACGCCACAAGCCGCGGTCGCCTCAGGGAAATCTTCACCTGGTTGCAGGGTTTCCAACAACTGCGCCTGCGGCAGCAGTTCCGCGAACAACTGCCGTAGAAATTCTGGCGGCAGATGGGGTGCATTCAGGCAAGCCAGAATCTCTGCACGTGGAGCAAGGATCTGTGGCAGTTTGCTCAACAGCTTCGGCCAATCCCGTTCAGCTTTGAAGCTTTTCCCCTGATAGGCGGGCGGGTCACAGATGACCAGATCGAAGCGGGACAGCTTTTTCAGCTTGCCGAAACTGCGAAACAGCTCCACCGGTAGAAAACTCGCGCTACGAAGATCGAGTTGATTCAGTTGATGATTCAAACGTCCCAGTTCCAGAGCACCGCGATTCATATCCAGATTTACCACCTGCTCTGCACCTCCGGCTAAGGCAGCGACCGAAAAACTACAGCTGTAAGCAAACAGGTTGAGAATCTTTTTGCCTTTGGCAATTCTCCGGATCAGCTGTCGACCTGTTGCAACGTCAGGGAAGAAACCGACATTCTGCGCGTCGGTCAGTCGCAGTCGATAGCGCAGTCCCGCTTCTACGGCGTCCACCTGTTCCGGCAGTTGCCCACAGAGTAACCGACTCGGAGCATTCGGCAGAAATCTCTCCTGCAACACGATCGCCGTTACGGCGGGGAGCAGGTCGCACAACAACCCACACAGCTGTTTCAGCCAGTCCGCTTCGCGCGGACGATAGAGCATAACCAGCACCACCGGTTGGAACCAGTCGATCACCACATCATCATACCCGCTGAAGCATTGGCCTCGCCCATGAAAAAGCCGCCGGGAATCTTCGCCCAACGGCAAACGTTTAGAAATTTCATCGATGATGATCTGCATCGTTAATCCAGTTCAGTCAATTTATTTGCAGGGTTTGCCTGCGCCCTTATAGCACAAGAAAAATGGGGCTTGAACACAAAGTAGAGGGAAATCAGGAGTATCCAGTGGAAATTATGAAAAAAATGTGAGCATAATGTTGAATACTCAATCACTTGGAGCAGTCCTGATGAACAAAACCAACCTGCTGATCGCCGGTTTGATTGTCCTGTTAATACTTGTGGGCGTTGCCATCTATAAACAGAAAAGTACGCAGACTGAAGTGGTTACACAGGAACCGCCGGTACCGAGCGCTCCAGCCGAACCGGTGAAGGTGCCGATCGTCCATTACCCGGTTGCCGAACCGAACCTGCCAAAGGATGTATCGACCGAGCAACCGCAGGAGCCGCTCAAAGAGGCGGTCAAACTGAAGCTGCCGACAGCCCTGCCGTCTATTGATCACAGCGATGCAAGCTTGCAGGAAACATTACAGTCGCTGAGTGAGACAAAACCTTTTATGCATCTGCTGGTCATGGACCATTTTATCCCCAAACTGGTCGTGACAATTGACAACCTACCGTCGAAGAAGCTGCCGCAGGCCCACCTGCCGTTAAAAACCCCAAAAGGGCGTTTTCAGGTGTCCGGCACCCTCGAAGCACCACAGACCAGCAGACAAAATCAAAAACGCTATGTAGCGTACGTCAAACTGCTTGAGTCGCTGGAGCCGGAGCTGATTATAACCGTCTACAGGTACTACTATCCGCTGTTTCAGGAGGCCTATAAACAGTTGGGCTATCGAAATGCATATTTCAATGATCGACTGATTCAGGTTCTCGACCACCTGCAGGAAACACCAAACCCGACGGAACCCCTGACGTTAAGTCAACCTGCGGTGCTCTATACCTTTGCTGATCCGTCGCTGGAAAAGTTATCCTCTGGACAGAAGATTCTGTTACGGATGGGGCCGGACAATCGGCAGAGGACGCTCAAGGTCCTTGCCAGATATCGACAGTTGCTTGTCAGTCAGTAATAAAAAATCCCCTCCGTTTGCGGAGGGGATTTTTTTGTCTATACGTCTCTTCGGTGTTACAGCGTCCGGCGCTCAGGGCCCTGATAATCAGAACTGGTCATGCAACGTGTCTGGTCAACCCCTGGGTAGACCCAGCCATCAGTTCGTTGGAATTTGACAATTTCGTCCGTTTCTATCAGGCTCTGCAACGCATTCTGCGCGACCATATCCATCATGCCATCTTGATACACTACGGTGACTTCTTTCATCGTCTGCCTCCACTGAAAAGTAATTCAGCTTAGCAGCATATCGGGCTGAAGCAAACCCTGGCAGAAAAAAAGAACGCTAAATCAAGTGGTTGATTTAGCGTCCCTAATGAAATCAAAAAATTTTTCGCTTATTCAGGTTCTTCTTTCCGGCCCGGGATAGTTTCCAGAAGGCTTGGTACGGATCGGATCATAGCCGACAGTCACCCATTTGTCAGAACGCATAAACTGAACAATTTTTCTGTTATCGATTAATTTTTGTAACTTACGCGGTGAAACCAACTCGATTTTGCCTGTGCTGTGACGAACACTTAACAACATAGATCTAACTCCTTCCTTCACAGTCTGAAACAACCATAGACTGTCAGTAGCCAACACTTAAGCGTTGGCTACAATAGCAGAGATCGAAGCTATCCCAGCAATTCTTTTTTCCCCTTGTTGTTCGCAAACCAGCGACGCTCTGGTCCGCGATACGCACCACGCAATGAGCTGCGAATGGGATCTCGCCCCAAAGTGACCCAGCCGGTTGCACGCTCGAACTCTTCGATTTCGCTCATCACTATCAGCTCATCAAGCTTTTTCGAAGGGACCAGATCGATCCTGCCGTCTTTGTAGCGAACTCGAATAAGCATCATCTCTCCAGTCTGTCTTAATCAAGCAGGGCATCTATCGCGTCGAAATCAAAACGTTTTTCCGCCAGTTCGGTAATCAACTGGATTTTATGGGTATCCTCTGCAATCAGCTTTGAAACGTCTTCACGGATAATTTCAAAAACGGATGAGGTTGTCCTGCCAGCCAGCATATAGGGAATGCCGCTGTTATCAATAATTTTCTGCGTTATTTTACTGATTTTACCAACACCAGGGATAATGATACCAGCGATCTTTTCCCGATAACTGTCGATCTGATACAGGTTCGCCAAAGTTACCAGCAGTTCGTCGCGACTGCTGTTGACGATAACCAGTGATGAATCCTTCAGCAACTCGGCAACGCGTTGCGCTGAGGCCGCACCGATCTGAACGTTATGAACAATACGCTGCGCGTCGGCTTCGCTGCCGAACAATTCAATGTTCATGACGTTAGCCAGGCGGCGCAAGGTCGGGTTGGCCAGAATCCGCTGGTAATTGAAGCCACCGATGACTTTTATCCCCTCCTCAACAAAAGCCTGGGAAAGGTAAGTCAAGGTCTGTTCGCGCTTCTGCGGGATAATCTTGTTAACCAGAATGGCCTTTATCGTCGCCTGTTTTTTTTCAAACAGCGCCAGATTCATGTGGACCGAATCAACCACATTCCCCAAACCACCGCCGGTAACCATGACGACTGGAGTGCTTGTTTCACTGGCAATCCGGGCATTATTACAATCGAAAACACTGCCGACGCCGGTGTGCCCGGCACCTTCAATAATCAGAAAATCATTCTTTTCTTCCAGTTCCGCGATGGCAGAAAAAACCTGTCGGGCAATCTGCTCACGAGGCAACTCGCCGTCCATGATCCGGCGCGTATCCCCCTGCTGCAGCACAAATGGCGACATCAGGTGCAGGTCATCCTCTAAGCCAAAGACACGAGCCATCAGGATGGCGTCCTTGTCGGCGACTCGACCATCATAGATAGCGGGTTTAGGTCCTATCGGCTTGATGAAACCGACTCGTGCATATTTTTTCTTCGCCATGTGCATCAGCGAAAGACTGGTTGTCGTTTTACCGCTGTTCATTCCGGTTGCGGCAATAAAAACTTTGCGGGCCATGATATCTCCTCGTGCAGCAGTGGCCAGATCTTTAAAACTTCGTCTGTAAAGATGACATGTAAACATTCTCAGCGCAATCGCTGAACGAAACTTAACTTCTCAAGTATGAATTCTTTCAGAGCATGCCGGCAGCAGCGTTAACGCATTTTGCCGAGCAGACCAACAGAAATCACCCTTACCTGTAAATCGGCCAGAACGTAGCAGAACTTGAGATTTTTGTTAATAACTATTCATCCTAATTACACTGTTTACAAGTTTATGTTGCAGCCGTAAAAAACATCGACATTTGACAGCCTTCAACTGCGAGCCCTATAATTAAAATTCAAAAATTGCATTACTAGATAGGTGCTTACAGGCGCTGAATTAACAATTTAAACTTCCCATCAGCAGAGGAGTCGTCATGAAGAAAACTTTGGTTCTGGTAACCCTGTCGTTTCTGCTCTGCTTAAGTGCATCAGCTGAGACAATAAAAATCTCTCCAACAACCAGCCTGCAGTTGACGATTCCATCTGGATGGTTGCTGGCCGACGAACCACCACAGAAACTTCTGGAAGAGATGGCCGAACATATCAGTCATGAAGCGGCCGAAAAAGGCCAGCATCCAACCCAGGAGCAGTTACTTGCTGCGGCGAAGAATCGCTTGTCGGCAAATGAAGCCCTGCTCTACAACCCGAACACCCTCGCCTTTATGACACTGGACTTCAGCGCGCTGAAACAGGGAGAACGTTCACCGTCGAAAAAATCGATCAAACTCTCCGCAAAATACGCCGGTGAGTCGCTGGAACAGGAAGAGGGTGTCAGCCTGCTGACTGGTACGAGTAAGGAAACTAAGATCGATGGGGCTTGGTACGCGTATCGCTACGATGCAAACTATCAGCACCATGACGAAAAAATGGCCTTCGCAGGGATTATCGGTTTCTCTGCTCCCCATTGGTTCTTTTTTTACTACACCGATTACCTGCAGGACCCAGCGGATCAAGCACGCTCTGAGCAACTGCTGGAATCGCTAAAAATCATCACTCAGTAGCCATTCGCAAAGAACAGAATGAAACAGCAAGAGGGCTGCCCCACAATGGAACAGCCCTCTTTCTGTATCTCTGAGAGGAAGTTTACCTACCCGGCTTCAGCCGAAACCGCAGCAGGTGCGATTGACCGCATGACCTTCTCGACAATTCCTTCAGCGTCGATACCAAGCTGCCGGCGCAATTCGGCCTGTGTGCCCTGTTCGACAAACTGATCAGGAATCCCGATATGCAAGGTTTTTACGGCAAGTCCTGCTTCAGCTAACAGTTCAAGCACCGCACTACCGAAACCACCCTGCAGGGCATTCTCTTCGGCAGTCACGACCAAGGGCACTTTTGCCGCCTGCTCAAGCAACAGTTCTGTATCCAGCGGCTTGATGAACCGGGCATCGACAACGGCAATCGACAGCCCTTGATCAGCAAGCAGCCTTGCCGCCTCAAGCGCTTCATTGACCATCACGCCGACGGCTATAATCAAGGCATCATTCCCCTTGCGCAGCAGTTCGCCCTTGCCTACTTCCAGAGGCTCAATAGCGCCATCAATGGGCAACCCAACGCCGTTACCACGCGGATAGCGATAAGCGAATGGGCCATCGGCCAGTGACGCGGTCTTCATCGCGCGACGCAGTTCTACTTCATTGCGCGGGATAACAAAGGTCAGGTTCGGGATATGCCGCATGAACGAGATATCGAACACCCCATGATGGGTCGGTCCGTCTGCGCCGACCAGGCCGCCGCGATCCATGGCAAAAGTCACCGGCAGATTCTGCAAGCAGACATCATGCAGCACATTGTCATAGGCGCGCTGCATAAAAGTCGAATAGATGGTGACGACCGGCCGCAAGCCACGACAGGCCATCCCGGCAGCGAAGGTGACGGCGTGCTGTTCGGCAATCCCGACATCAAAAAATCGCTTCGGAAATTGGTCGGCAAATTTTTTCAGCCCGGTTCCTTCCGACATTGCCGCAGTTATCGCGACAATCCGCTCATCCTCTGCTGCCAGTTCGACCAGAGTTTCACCGAATATCTGCGTGTAAGAAGCAGCACCACCAGACTTGCCCCCCTTGATCTCGCCTGTTTCTGGATCGAACGGGCCAACACCATGATACTTCGGCGGATTCAATTCAGCAGGCTGGTAACCTTTGCCTTTTTTTGTCAACACATGCAGCAGTACCGGCCCCTTGATGTGCGAAACATTTCTCAAGGTTTCCATCAGTTCAGGCAGATTGTGACCATTGAGCGGGCCGAAGTAATCAAAGCCAAATCCTTCAAAAAGCATCCCCGGTGTCATGAAGCTCTTAAAGGATTCTTCGGCTTTTTTCGCAATGCTGACCAGTTCACGGCCGAAGCCGGGGACGTGGCTGAGGATGTTTTCAGTCTCTTTTTTGAAACGGATAAAGGTGTCCGAAGAGAGCTTGCGGCTGAGAAAGGAGGAAAGCGCGCCGACATTCGGCGAGATCGACATCTCGTTGTCATTCAAAATAACGATCAGATTCTTCTTCAGGTGCCCGGCATGATTGAGCCCCTCAAACGCCATCCCGGCAGTCAAAGAACCGTCGCCGATAACAGCGATCACCTTTTCATCGCCACCGGCCAGGTCGATTGCAGAGGCCATCCCCAGGGCTGCAGAGATCGAAGTACTGGCATGACCAACATCAAAGGCATCGTGCTCACTCTCGCTCCGCTTGGGGAATCCGCTCACCCCGTCCAACTGGCGCAGGGTGTGAAAGTTCTCCAGCCGACCAGTCAAAAGTTTGTGTGCATAGGCTTGATGACCGACATCCCAGATAATACGATCTGCCGGAGAGTTAAATACCCGGTGCAGGGCAATGGTCAGCTCGATAACCCCGAGTGAACTGCCAAGATGCCCGCCATTGACCGCGACTGTCGAGATAATTTCCTCACGCAACTCGCCAGCCAGCTGCTTCAACTGATCCAGCGACATCTGCTTTAATTCTGCCGGTGACTTTAATTGTCCTAAGATGTTACCCATAATCTGCCCCATTTCAAAAACAGCATAAATGACCTGCGCTGTTACCCTCTGGAAAGGTCATATATCTTTTTCGCGATTTAAAAAGAACGATCAACGATATAACTAGCGATTTCCCGTAGTGGCCGTGCCGACTCACCAAATATTTCCAACGATGAAAATGCCAGCTCGCGGAGTTCGCGTGCCCGCTGCCGCGCGCCATCGAGACCGAGCAAAGCGGGATAGGTTGCTTTGCCTCGCGCCTGATCGCTGCCGACATCTTTACCCAGTTCTTTCTGGTCGGCAACGATATCGAGAATGTCATCTGCCACCTGAAACGCCAGCCCGGCCGCTTCGCCGTAACGGCAGAGAGCCCGGCGCTGAACAGCATCTGCGCCCCCCAGGATCGCTCCCGATTCAATGGCAGCCAGAATAAGTGCGCCGGTTTTGTGCGTGTGGATGTATTCGAGCGTCGGCAGGTCGATCGGTTTACCTTCCGATTCCATATCCACCACCTGACCTCCGACCATACCACGGGAACCGGCACTGCGCGCCAGCAGATGGATCACCTCACGGCGGTCTTCAGCCGGGACGTCCTGCCAGACGTCAGGGCTGGAAAGCAGGATAAAGGCCTCGGTCAACAGACCATCTCCGGCCAGAATGGCCGTCGCTTCGCCGTAAACTTTATGGTTGGTCGGCTGGCCGCGGCGGAAGTCGTCATCATCCATGGCCGGCAGATCATCATGAATCAACGAATAGCTGTGGATCATCTCAATCGCGCAGGCTGCCGGCAACACCTGCTGCGGGTTGCCCCCAACCGCCTCACAAGCGGCCATCATCAGGATCGGACGAATGCGTTTACCGCCGGCGAACACCGAATAGCGCATCGAATCGTGCAGACTGGCCGGCAAAGTATCGCTTTTCGGCAGATAACGATCAAGAGCCGTCGCGACCAGCTGAATACGTTCCTGTAGATATGGTTTCAGCTGAAAGTCACTGCTGCTCATCAAACGTCCCTTTCTTCATACTGCCGTCGGCCTGTTTCAACAATTGCTCAACCTGCAGCTCAACCTGACTCAGCGATTTGCGGCAATACTCCGCTTGCTTCACCCCATCGGCAAACACTTTTAGCGACTGTTCCAGCGTCAAATCACCCGCTTCCAACTGATCTACTGCACTTTCCAGTTGCTGCAATGCATCTTCGAAACCTTTTTTAGCTGCCATATCTCTTCCACAGAGTAAGAATAATAAAACGGTGATTATCGCCAGCGACGGCTGTTGACGTCAAGGGGTAGAGGGGGTTTTAGCCATCAGTTGCGGTTCTTTTTTGCAACGACCGCTGCGACTGTCCCCTTTTCCAGTCGCAATCCAATCAGATCACCCAGCTGAACCTGTGCTGAATCGCGCAGAATCTCCCCGGTTTTTTGCAACTTGGCAATTGCATAACCACGCCCCAGCACCTTCAGCGGCGACAGTGCATCCAGTCGGCCTGATAAAAACGCCAACCGCTGTGATTTTTCACCCAACCGCAGCTGCAACGCCTGACGCAATCGCGAAACAAGACGCTGCAGCTCCTGCTGCTGAAGCCGGATCCGTTCATCAGGGCCTTTCAATCGGCGCTGCAAGGCCTGCAGACGAAGCTGCATCAGTTCCAGCCGGTTACGAACCTGTTGCGCCAGCCGCTGTTCCAACTGATCGAGGTGCCGCTCCAGATCCTGACGGTTCTTCACGACCAGTTCGGCAGCCGCACTCGGCGTCGGCGCGCGCAGATCGGCAACCAGATCGGCAATCGATATATCGACCTCGTGCCCGACTGCGGAGATAACCGGCAACTTTGAGGCAGCAATCGCACGAGCGACCAGCTCTTCGTTAAACGCCCAGAGATCCTCACGCGAACCACCGCCGCGACCGACAATCAGCACTTCTGCCCGACCATCCGCGTTTAAATCGGCGATCGCCTCGGCAATCTCCTCGGCCGCACCAAGCCCCTGCACCCGCACCGAACGCAGGAGGATTTTCACCCCAGCTGAGCGGCGACGCAGTACATTTAGAATATCGTGAATAGCGGCACCGGTTGCCGAAGTGACAATGCCGATCGTTTGCGGATAGGCGGGCAGCGGACGCTTGCGCGCGGCACTGAACAATCCTTCTTTGTCGAGTTTTTCCTGTAATTGCAGAAAAGCCAGCTGCAGATCGCCGACACCGACCGGCTCGATCCCATCGACAATCAGCTGCAGATCGCCGCGCTGCGGATAGATTGAAACCCGCCCACGGCAGATGACTTCCATGCCGTTTTGCGGCTGAAAACGCAGTGCCCGCAACTGGGGGCGAAACATGGCACAGCGCAGCTGAGACTTCTGGTCTTTCAGCGTAAAGTAACTGTGACCCGATGCGGGTCTGGAAAAATTGGCCAACTCGCCCTGCACCAGCACATCTACAAAATTTTCTTCGACCAGTTCCTGAAGTAACTGCACAAGAGAGGAAACCGGAACCACTTGAGACAACTGCATTCAACCACCTTTCGGGCCCGCATTTCAGGCACTGAACTGGCATTATAGCCAGCTTCTGCAAGGATTGACAGCCCCCGGCTGATCCCCTATAAAGAGTCAGGTTTTTCTGAGGATTGCAACATGAAGGAGCAGCAATGGCACGCCCCTATGTGATTACTATCGCCAGCGAGAAAGGTGGCGTCGGTAAAACCACCCTTGCGACCAATCTGGCCATCTACCTGAAGGGGTTAGCTGAAGACTTGCCGGTCACGCTGTTCAGCTTTGATAATCACTTTACCGTCGACCAACTGTTCGCTCTCAACCGAAAAACCAACAGCAGTCATGTCGGGCAGATTTTTCTCGGCAGCGACCCGCGCGAGCTGACCTCAGACGGCCAGTATGGCGTTCAGTACATCCCCTCATGCCGGCAGCTTTTCGAGCTGCAGAGCCACATTAAAGGGGTTAATCAGCTGGCCGAGATTCTCAGTCGTTCGAAGCTGCACGGGCTGGTGATAATCGACACCAGCCCGATCCTTGACATCTACACTCGCAACGCTCTTTATGCCGCAGACCGGGTGATTGTACCGATCAAGGATGCGCCGTCGTTAGAGAATTGCCAGAACCTGGCCCGCTTCATGCGCGAGCAGGATTTGCCGAAATCAACGCTGCGGTTGCTCCCCTGCCTGATCGATACCCGGATCCACTTTGAGGGTCCGTTCAAAAACTCCTATCAGCTGCTCAAAGCCTACGCCATCAACCGTGGCTATAAATGCTTCGAGGGGTTTATCGCCAAAAGCCCTAAGGTCGAATCACTCGCGACCAATCCGGAGGGGAAAGTCTATCCGATCCTGACCCACGGCCGCAGCACTGACGTGCACCTGCAGTTCATGCACCTGGCAAGACAGGTCTATCTCGACTACCTGCAGCAGGGGCCGCTGCGGATGAATGTTGTCGCCAACCACCTGTACAGCCAGGAAAACCTGTTCGACCGTGAACGCCGCCAGCGCACTGCCAGGCTGCATCCGGGTTGCCTTTGTTGCGAACAGCCTTTTCCCGAAGCCGGCATCTGGCCGGGCGCCTACTTTCTGGAAGACAACCAGGGCAGCTTGAGTGGATTCATTGAAGAGAGCTGCTTTCTTGATCTGATCCTCAAGGATTGTTACGGAGAGCAGAAAGGGAGAGGGATTGAGGAGTCGCTGCGCGAACTCTTTGTCGAGTCGGCCGAGCGGTCATATCTACTGTTACAACGCAAGCTGATTAACAACGATCAGTCACAGATCGATTTTTTCCGCCTGGATCAGTCTGGCGAGAAGATCTCTGGACGGACCCTGCTGGTCAAAGAGCGCGGCCTGTTCAACCGGCAACATGGCTCCCGCCTGCTGCAACTCTTTCAAAAAAACAGTGGCAGCAATCAACCCGCCGAGCAACAACTGCTACTCGCCCACCGCACCGGCCCCCGCCCACTCGACATTATCGAGCACCACGCCTACCTGAAATGGCAGACGGTCTTCAGCCGGATCCGTGTCGACCTGGCCGCTGAAGTCGATGCGACTGAGGCAGGGATGCCCCCCTCAAGCTGACCCTTAATTCGTGCGTACGATGGCAGACGAGGGAACAAAATCGACCGACTGCTGTTTCAACCAGGACAACTCCTGCCGGAAGGCTTCGAGGGTTTCCGGATAGGGGTGACAGATGGCAACCAGCTCCCCTTTGGAATCGGCCAGTCGCACCATTTTGCGGATCTGCTGCCGGATATAGCTGACATCCTCTTCGTTATCAAGAAAGATATGGCGTTGCGCCGTCGGCATCCCCAGCTTGCGTGCCTCTTTATAGGCGACGGAACTGCCGATCGTCTTACTGTCGATAAAAAACAGACCATTCTGCTGTAACTCATCCAGCAACACCCGCATCGGCCCAGCCTCTTCAGTATAACGCGAACCCATATGGTTGTTTCCACCAACGGCGCCAGGCACCAGTTCCATATAGCGCCTCACCAACTGACGGGTCTTTTCCTCCGACTGTCCCAGCAACAGAGCGTTGGGGCCCGGGCTCATCTGCGGATACTGTTTCGGCTGCATCGGCAGATGAATCATGTATTCGCGCCGAGCTTTCTGCAGCAGCAGCGCGGCCTTGGTGGCATTTTCACTCTCAGGCAAAATCGCCGGAGTCACCATCAGGTCGATAGCCAGCAGCCGGTCGAAGGTGCTGACCCGACGCCCCATATCGTCCATAATGATGGCAATTTTCGGGCGCGTTCCATGCACTTCAAAAGGCACGCGATAGCGCAGTTCAAGGCGCAGTTCACCCTGCCAATAAAGATGAACAAGCCCCTTGCGCGGCAGCAGGTCGAGCGCGGCGGGCGCAGTGGTCTGCGCTATGCGGGTAGAAAGTTCCTCGAGCTGTTCGTGGTGCGGATAATCGTCGAAAATTTTCAAACGTTGCAATGCGCCTTCTGCCGGCAGCTTCTGCCAGCCCTTCGACTGGGATGCTGACAACAGCTCAGCTTCGAGCATCGCGTAGATCTGCTCATAACTGTACTGCTGTCGTATTTCCACAACAGCAGGAGGCATTTCGACTTCGACCTGGGATTCCGGTTGATAACTCTTACGCAGAGTCACCAACAGCAGCAGACAGAGGCCAACAAAGGCCAGCAGAAAAACCGACGCCAGTAAGACCCGGACTTTCTGCTGGTCAGCGCCAGACTTTCTACCTGTTGCCGGCTTCTTTTTGGTTGGGGTGCGTTTTTTTTCTGCGCTCATTTACTCAGTTCTTTTCACAAAGGGTCACTTATCGCTGACTGGTCAGCAGGAATTTTCAAGCTGCGCTGTGCTGACGACTCAGGATATTTACCCCTTTCAACAGATCAAGGGCGCGCATAAGTTGATAATCCTTGCGATCTTCGGCACTTATTTCCATTTTTTCGCCCGCGGCTTCGACAGGGGTTCGTTTTTGCGGTGCGAAGTGGTTCTGCATATCCTGCTCGCGAAGCCGCTGTGCATCCTCCTGCGCCTCAGGGGTCAGCTGCGGCACCAGGATGTCGGGGGTGATCCCCCGCGCCTGGATCGAAATGCCGGCCGGAGTAAAGTAACGGGCGGTGGTCAAACGCAGCGCTGAATGGTCTCCCAGCGGGATAACCGACTGCACCGACCCCTTGCCGAAACTTTGCTCGCCAAGAATGACCGCACGATCATGATCGTGCAGCGCACCGGCGACAATTTCTGCGGCGCTGGCGCTACCGCCGTTAATCAGCACGACCAACGGATAATCGGGCTCGGTCCCATCTTTCTGTGCCTGAAATTTCAACCGACTCTCCGCTTCGCGCCCTTCGGTGTAAACAATCAGGCCAGAAGATAAAAACAGATCGGAAACCGAAACCGCCTGATCGAGCAGTCCACCCGGATTGTTACGCAAGTCAAGAATCAATCCTTTTAGTTGCGGCGCGCTCGCTTCGCGTAAACCCTGCAGCTGAGCTTTCAGATCTGCAGCAGTGCGCTCCTGAAACTGCGAAAGGCGTACATAGCCATAGCCATCCTCCAGTAGTCGGCTCTTGACACTCTGCAGTTTGATCAGATCGCGGGTGATGACAAACTCCTTCGGCTCGGACAGCCCTTCACGCTGAATGGTCAGACGGATCGACTCCCCCTTGGGACCGCGCATCAACCGAACCGCCTCCATCAGTTCCATGTCCTTGGTCGACTGATCATCGATACGGATAATTTTATCGCCAGCCAGAATCCCTGCCTTGAAGGCCGGCGTGTCTTCGATCGGCGTAACCACCAGCAGCACCCCGTCGAGCAGCATGATGTCGATCCCCAAGCCGCCAAACTCGCCCTGAGTGTCATCCTTCATGTCCTGATACATGTCCGGCGTCAAAAAACTGCTGTGCGGATCGAGAGTCGCCAACATGCCGCGCAAAGCACCATAAATCAGCTCGGTCGTGTCGACATTTTCAACATAACTTTTGCGTACAATCGACAGGACATCGGTAAACAACTCCAGTGCCTGATAGTCGGATTCCTGATTGGCGACCGCCAGGTTAAAGGTTCCCACCGTACAAAGCAGAAGCACCAGAGCGACCAACAGGTAAATTTTTCGCTTGATCTGCCGCATGCTCATCTCCTTTTCAGCCAGACATTCGGATCAACTGCCGCACCGTTCTGGCGGATTTCAAAATAAATGCTTTTTCGACCATCCAGACCTGAGAAACCGAGCCGTTGACCGGCCTTGATTTGCGTACCGATTGAATGCTCAAGCTTTGCCGCCTGCGCATAAAGGGTATGATATCCGCCGGGATGACTGAGAATCAGCAGATTACCATAGCCTTTGAACCAGTCCGCAAACGCCACCCTGCCATCAGCCACCGCAAGAATCGGTTCATTGTCACCTGTTGCGATTTCAAAACCGTTGCTTTCATACAGGGTGCCGAGTTCCGGATCTTTTTTGGTGCCAAACCCGATCAGCACCTGCCCGCTGACCGGCCAGTTCAGTTTACCCTTGCCTGCCTTGAAATCGGAAGCCCCAGGTGTTGATTGCGGTTGCGTCTGCTGTTGAGACCGCTGTTGCGCCTGCTTTTCAAGTTCAGCGATAAGTTGCTGCAGACGTTTGGCTTTTTCCTGCAGTTCGGCCAGATTTTCACCTAGCTTCTCTTTATCGCGTTGTACCTGTTTCAGCAGCCGGGTCTGCAGCAGCCGCCCTTCCTGAGCATCCTTGTGGTGCGATTCTTCGAGAGCCAGCAATTGCTGTTTCTTCTGCCGCAGCCTTTCAAGTTCGTCCAGTTTACTCTGCTGCTCGGCAAGGATGGTGCGATACTCTTCAAGCAGCCCCTTGTCGTAATGGAGAATCCGCGTCAAATAGTGAAATTGCTGCACCAGTTCAGTCGGCGACTCAGCACTGAAGAGAATCTTCAGCGGACCGACCTCCCCCTCTTTATAAAGGGCTACCAGTCGCCGCCTTAACCGGTTCCCAGTCGCCTGCATCGTCCCTTTTCCAGCCTGTATGTTTTTTTGTTGCTGCTCGATCTGTCGTTGAAATTGCCGCTGTTCCAAACGCAAACCACCAATCCGGGCGTCAATCCGCTTCAGGGTTTGTTGCAGCAACGCCAGCTCGTGGTTCAATTTCACTTCTGTCTGTTTTTTTTTCGACAGATCACTCTGAGCTTTGTCAATCTGCTGCCGGATACGGTTCAGCTGGGCGCGAGTATCCTGCTGGTCCGCAGCCAATGGAAAGCTGACAAGCGACAAGACGAGGATAAATAAGAGAAAGCGCACTCGCATAGTTCTAGATACGGACAAATTTACGCAGTGACGTCAAGCTGCCGAGCAGGCCGAGCAGCATTCCGCCCGCGACCAGGGCAAGCTGCTGGCTTGAGGTGAGAAAAAGCAATTGAAAGTCGGTAGGCGTCAACCAGAACGATTGCAGGCTGCGTTCGATAACCAGCTTAAAAACGATAGATAGAAAGACCAGCGACAGCAGTCCGCCCAGAACCCCCTGAATCGCTCCTTCGAGCAAAAACGGAACTTTGATAAAACGCATGGTCGCACCGACCAGCGCCATAATCTCCAGTTCATCGCGACGCGCGTAAAGGGTCAGCTTGATGGTATTCGAAACAATGAACAGTGCCGCGAAGAGCAGAAATCCGCCCAAGACCATGCCGACAAAGCGCAGCATATCGACAAAAGCGTTAAAACGCTCCAGCCAGGATTGACCGTAGCGCATGTCCTCAATATCAATACTGCTTTCCAGCTGCCTGACGACCTTTTCGACCCCTTGCTGATGACGGAACTCCGGTCTCAGCCCTAATTCGAAAGAAGCCGGCAACAGATCACGGCTGATCCCTTCCAGCAGGCTGGCGTCTTCACCGAGGCGCTGACGGAAGCGCTGCAATGCGTCTTCTTGAGAGACATAATCGACAGTTGCCACTTCGGGGATCAGCTTGAGTTTTTTAACCGTTTCGGCAATGTCGCGCTGCGGCAGGGCGGTCTCAAGATAGGCGATGACCTGAATTTCCTTGGTCCAGCTCTGCGCGAGTTGTTCGATATTAACCACGACCAGAAAAAAGGTCGCCACCGTAGCCAGGGCGACCGCCATAGTTAAAATCGCTGCCGTGCAGAGCAGTGGCCATTGCCGCATATTGCGAAGGGCACGACGGATGAAATAACGGACATTATCCAGCACTGCTGGCCTCCGAAAAAAAGGACTGATGACAAAAAATCAACTTTGATGTGGTTGCTGGTCAGCGACCAGCTGCCCTTTATCAAGGGTAATCACCCGCCGCGGGAATCGGCGGTTCAAGCTGTGATCATGGGTCGCCAACAACACCGTCGTGCCCCGTGCATTGGCCGTCTTGAACAGCTCCATAATATCCTGGGTGACATCCTGATCGAGATTGCCGCTCGGCTCATCGGCAAGCAGAATCAGGGGATCGACGACCAGCGCCCGGGCAATGGCAATCCGCTGCTGCTCACCGCCGGAAAGCTCCAGGGGTTTACGCTGCATGCGATGTTCAAGCCCCACCTCTTTGAGCGCCTGATAGACTTTTTTACTGACCTCGTAGCGCTTTTTCCCTTGCGCTTCGAGGGCAAAAGCGACGTTTTCAAACACTGTCCTGCTCTGCAGCAGTTTGAAATCTTGAAAAACCACGCCGATTTTTCGCCGGAGATATGGGATCTGGTGACTGCGAAAGCGAGTGATGTTCTGATTGTTAATCAGAATCTGGCCACGGGTCGGTTTTTCTGCCAGATAGAGCATACGCAGGAAGGTTGTCTTCCCGGCACCCGAGGCGCCGGTGACGTAGACAAAATCCCCTTTGGGGATCTGCAGGGTCAGGTCTTTTACCGCTGCGGCTTCGCCACCAAAACTTTTACTGACATTAAACAGCTGGATCATCGGTTGTTACCAGTCGGCATAAGGCACCCCGTTTAAACCGACCAGATCGCTGCCGCTATTGATGTCGAAGCAACCACCCTCCGCCAGCTGGCCGTTATCTGCTGGCTCCGGCGGAATACAGCGCCAGGTGTCATTGCGATGTGTCAGAGGATCGAGCGGGATGCCACGCAGGTATTTGCTCGAGACCAACTGCTCCAAACCATCGGGATAAACACCGTTATCGGCGAAATACGCATCGATCGAGCGACGCATCTGGTAGAGATCCTCTGCCAACACCGACTCTCGGGCTTTAATCTGGCTGCGTTGATAGCTGGGGATTGCGATGGAGGCGAGAATTCCAAGGATCACCATCACCGCCAACAGTTCAAACAAAGTGAAACCCTTGGAATTTTTCCAGATATGCTTAGGTGGAAAGCTCATTCAGCTACCATTCGTTATAGGAGGAGCCATCCAGTGCAATGGCATTACTCTTCGTGGAAACATCATAGAGATCGCGCCCGCCAGTCGAAGTACAGGGTGGTTCTTCCTCATAAGAGCATTCCCCCCAGCCATCGTCGTACCTGTCGAAGGGATCTTTAGGCAGGCGCCGTAAATATCGCTTTTTGTACGCGTACATCCCCCCCCAGTCGCTCCCTTCGAGCAAGGCTTCGAGAGATTCCGGATAGCCTGAAGCATCGATGGTGGCAAATATTTTCTTCTGCTCTACCGCCTTGTCGTAATCGACTTTGTATTCATCGATCGCGGTGCGGATTTCCCGCAAGGCACGCCGCAGTTCCAGTTCTTTGGTACGGGTCACAGTGACTTCGGCCATCGGTAGAACCACGGCGGCAAGCACTGCCATGATCGCCATCGCAATGACCAGCTCGATCAGCGACAGACCGGAACTGTTTAAAAAACGCAAAGGGCGCATCCTGATAATTACTCACCGACCTCGATCGTCAATCCAGTGGTATCGACTCTCAGCCGCTCGCCACCGGGGTTACGGAAATTAGTCCGGGTCGGGCTGACATCCCCCTGACCTGCTGTGATCGCCTTGAAATTCATCACGAAAAGATCTCCGCCGCCAGAGAGTCCTTTACCACCGGCCCCCTGTTTCAGGCCAACAATAATCCGGCCGCTGCCGTTCAGGGCGGTGTGCGTGAACACCGTTGGACTAGGGCCTTGTTTCAAAAAACCGCCCTCTTCGGCGTTGATAAATTCAAAAAGTTGCGTATCGTACTGCACATAAAGGGGCGCACTGAACAGATCGACAACTTCATCGACAAAGAAGGTCACGCTGAAATTCTCGCCAACCTTGACCAGCTGCGGACCTTGGGCATAAACCTTCGGCTTGACAATCTCGACCGGTTGTTGCGGCTGCGGGATCTGCACCTCTGCGACCAGCTCCTGTGGCTCAACAGCTTCGGTTTCGTCGGTCACTTCGCCAGTTTCGAGCTCCTGCAGTTGCCCCTCATCAATAGCCGGTGAATCTGTGGCTAGCTCAACTGGCACCACCGGCGCCGGCGCATCGAGTGCGGGTGGCTTAACCGCTACCGGCTCAGGCCCGGACGGTTGCTCAGGCGCAGACCCGGCAGGGGCTTTCTCTACCGGCTGCGGAGCGGGGTCTGTGAGTGGCTGGTAATCGACTTTCGGCAGCAGCCCCTGCTGCTCAGCAACGTAATCGTCGGCAAAAGTGCCGAAATTACGCCCGACCTTCATATCATCCTCACCGCCCGACCAGATGCTGGAGAGGTTGGTTTCCGGCAGATTGACCAGCTTGACGATGTGCGGGGTTATTGAAAGAAGAATTTCGCTTTTCGATTTCGAATTGTCATGAGATGAGAATAAAGATCCCAATAGTGGGATATCACCTAAGATCGGTACTGTTTTCTTATTCTTAGATTTTGAATCCCGTAACAATCCACCAATAATTGTTCTTTCTCCGTCTTTTAAAGTCAAAGCGGTTGTTGCATTGGTCGTAGAAATTGTTAGAACAGAGGTGCCGCTTGTTGTTGTACTTCGCCCAGAGACATTACTTACTTCAAGACCGAGTTTAGTCACTACGGTATTATCGAGCTGTATGATCGGCTCCACATCCAGTTTAACGCCGACATCAACATACTGAACGCTATCGGTAAAATCATCACCGTTTTTAGTCACTGTAATAACTGGCTCGCGACTACCTATATGTACTTTCGCTTTTTCTTTATTCTTTACCCTAATCTTAGGGTTGGCAAGAACCTCTGTACCACCGGATTCCTTCATCAGATCAAAAGAAGCGGATGGCAACCCATAGAGAAATTGCAGACCATCTAAAGAATCTACAACGACACTGCCGATTTTTGATGTGACTGTAGGTTGAGCTACTGTGTTTAAAGCCTCTGCATCGACACCAACATTTATATTGTACGCTCCCAACCTTGGGCCAAAATTCAAACCTTCGGTGTGCAGAACCTCGATCAATTCAAGATCAAAAACAACTTCGGCGTCTCCGCGATCATTGGCCTCAATGATTTTCTGTGCCAGCCTGACGACTTCGGGTTTATCGCGGATAATGATGGCATTCAACTCTTCATGTACATAAATCTTTCGAACCTGCAGCATGGTCCTTAACAGGTTGACAGCTTTTTTCGCGTCGATGCTCGACAGATAAAATGTCTGGATAATCTGATCTTCAAACTGCTTCTGCTTATCACGGGTTTTGGGAAACAGGATGATGGTCTTGCTGTTGAGAATCTTTTTATCCAGCTTGTTCATCTGCAGCAGTAATTCTAATGCCTGGGCAAAGGTCGCCTGCTCGAGGAACAACGTCGTGTTGCTGCCACGCACATCCTCATCAAGGATAAAGTTGATCCCGGACAGTTTGCTCAGAATATCAAAAACATCAGGCAGCTTGGCGTCTCTGAAATTCAGATTGATCGGCTGATCTGAAGTGACTTCCAGCTCGACGCCATCGATGATCGTGTATTTGTTTCTGTCTATCTGTGCTTTTAACTGTAGTGCGGGCTGATAATCTGGAACCAGAAGCAGTGCTTGCCTTACCGCCTCTTTAGCAGGCAATTGACGACGTGCTTGCAGTAACCTGTCAGCCTCTGCGACATGTTTCGTTGCCTGCAGATACTTCTTAGCATTCTCAAGGGCATCGACGACCACAAACAATGAACCATCCAGATCAACCGCTTTCTGATACTCATCAACTGCGGCTGCATAATTGGCCTGCTTCATGTACGAGTCACCACGCAAACTATGCGACCGCGCAGACTTGGTTCTGGCCTGAACCCATTTCATGCGATATTCACGATTTTCCGGGGCGTCTTTCAGAGCCGCGGTGTAATGATCGACCGCTTTTTCATAATCTTCAGCCAGCGCGTATTTTTCCCCAGCCCTAAAATCGGCCCGACCGGCCGCGCAAGCTGACAACAGCAGGGCAACCAGCAAATAACAACTGAAACGCAATGACCATCTCCAGATCAAACATCGCATATTCTATCAAGCTCCCATTTCCGGTCGACTCAGGGATCTACCGTCTTAACGCCGTCAATACTCGGCGGCTGATCCTGCTGTAACGGCAATTGTGGATTTAGCGTTTCTATCTGCGGCATTTCCACCGGGGTAAAAATGGGTCGATCTGA